>JBBAPO010000045.1:0-30527 GCA_040400795.1 Rhodoferax sp. | reverse complement strand
ATTCGTTCAGGCATGGACCCGGTCGATGCCTACCTGCAATATGGCAAGTTTTAAGTAGCTAATTCTGAGATAAACATCATCTTCAAGTTCGCCTAAAAATTTCCTACCAACTACAAACCGAACGCACGAGGCATGACACAGTTTTCAACTCTCGGGCTATTTCTTATGTCGAGTTCAGTGTCTTCGTATGGAGTCAAACAAACTGCCCTAACTAATTTGAGCCCCGAGCCCCGGTAGAAGTCTGGTAGCGACAACTTTCAGACTATGCGGTATGCGTGAAGCGCTTCTTATACAGTAAGCGCTAAATTAACCACACCCTATCGGCGGGAGGTGAATTATTAGATGACGACTCGTCGCTTCCCTCTTCTGCATCCTCCTCTCGAACGATACGCCATGCTGCACCTGGGCAGTGGTTTTAGCGCCTGAGCGGATCCGCTTTACATTGGTCAATGGCGCCTTGGGAAAATATGCAACTTTGAGCTTCATATACTTTGTCTACACTTTCTGGGCAATCGCTAAGAGCATACGACTTTATCCAAGCTTCAAAGGCAAATGCTTCTATCCTATTGATGCAGGGGTATTTCAAGTCAGTGTTCGTTCATGAACTTTATCGTTCTCGCCGGCCTAGCCTGGCGAGTTAATCAGCAGGCATTCTGTCTCACAATCAAAACGCCTTCACCTCTGAGCAGGCAGCAGAATGTTGAGTTCTTAGCTAGCCAAACATAGGGCGCCGGATAAGCGCGCTCTTTAGCTTGTGCATAAGCGACTGGCACAGACTCGCGGGTCACTTGGCCGAACAGACGGTGTCTTTCCCGTAGGCGGGAACTCATTCGGTACGGTCGCTTTCGCAGATGGGACTGGTCGGGTATTGAGACCAGTGTACTTCTACGCTAGCGGCCTGTATGAAAGTCGCGTTATCGGGTATCGCAGCTAATCGGCGACGGTGCGTTTCATAACAGGCTGTTGTCATGTCGTCACTGCCTTTCCACCACCATGGTGGAGCTGGCAAGTCGAGAGCCGTATTGACCACTCATGCCTTATGTCAGAGCGAGCGCGCAGTTTTCTACCTGCACCGCCAGATGCGCCGTGCTGCGTAGCTACCGCACGTCATCGATAACCTTCGTGATGCAGCCGCGGTTGGCGGGATGGTTGTTGCAAAGTCCGCAGCCATCAGTGTTGATGGGCAGCCTGCTCACGCCAGCGATCTAGTTGCAGTCAGCGACTAAGCAACCTCCGTTACATCAGCCCAGTGAGAGTGAAACGGTCGTGAATGGAAGCGTATTAAATGTCCGTAAGCGTGATGCCGACGCCACAACACCTGACCATTCGACCGTCCAGAGACCGTGAAAATTAGGGAAATCCCGGATGTGATAAGTATTTTCACCTCCTAAACTTTGTCATTATAGGAACATAATTCCAATAATGGAATTTAAATCAGAGGTGTTGATCAATGATAATTAAGCAGCGCGAAAAACAAGATGTGGTGGTGGTGGGGTGCGGTATCGCAGGGCTGTCGGCTGCCGTGTCAGCCGCTGAAAATGGTGCGCGTGTTACGGTTCTTGAGCGGGCACCGCGCGAGGAGCGCGGTGGGCAAAGTCGATACACCGAAGCTTATCTGCGAATGAAGAGCGAGACAGAAGTAACTGATGATTTTGAAACGCACATCGCTGAAAATGGGTCGGCGGCGATCAGCCCGGCATTGATTGAAGAGTCGGCCATGGGCATTGCCGGCCGGACGCCGCTCATCAACACGCTAAGCATGGCGGATCCAGAAGTGATCGATGTGCTCGCGGCCTCTGCCGGGCCCACGGTTGCATGGATGAAAACCCACGGTGTACGCTTTGACTTCTTGCCGACCCAGTTCCTGACCGCAACACAGCCCCGTTTGCTGCCGGTAGGTGGTGGCGAGGCCATGATTGAGGCGCTGGCAACGCGGGCTGAGGCCTTGTCAGTGAACTTCTGCTATGACACGGCCGCGCAAGAGCTCGCTTTCAGTGCAAGCCGTAGCGTTGAAGGCGTTTGGGCTAAGACACGTGGCGGGACGCCGCACAAGTTCACCGGAAAGGTCATCCTGGCCTGCGGTGGGTTCGAAGGCAACAGCGAAATGATGTCACGTTACATCGGCCCGCGCTCAGTCTATTTAAGGCCGATCTGCCGCGGCGGTTATTACAACCGGGGTGACGGTATTCGCATGGGTCTGGCCGCCGGCGCTGCGACGGCTGGAGATTTTGGCAGCTATCACGCCGAGCCGGTGGACCCGCGCTCCGGCATCTCCGAGCCGGCAGTATTTATTTTTCCCTATGGCATTTTGGTGAACCAAAAGGCGCAGCGTTTCACCGATGAAGCCCCCGGCACAGTGGACGCGTACTATGAAAGCATCACGCGCCGAATCTTTGAACAGGATGGCGGAACGGCCTGGGTCATTTTGGATGCGCGGCATCGGGACATTCCCAACTATCGCCTCGGCATCCGCACCGACCAGCCCGCCATAGAAGCCCCGGACATCGAGGCACTGGCACAAAAACTCAACCTCCCGAGCCACACACTTGTCGCCACCGTGGCCAACTACAACGCGGCCTGCAAACCGGGCCACTACCGGCCGCTGCAGCTTGACGGCGTGGCTACCGGAGGCCTCTCGCCACCCAAGTCGAACTGGGCCTTGCCCATCGACAAAGAGCCCTTTTACGCCTACCCGATCATCTCCGCCAACGTGTTCACCTTCGGCGGGCTGAAGACTGATACCACTGGCCGCGTGGTTGACCAGGACGGCGACGCCATAAAAAATCTTTATGCCGCCGGCGAGATGACAGGGCTTTACTTCGGCACCTACACCGGCGCGACTTCGGTGCTGCGCGGCATGGTGTTTGGGCGGTTGGCAGGCCAGCACGCAGCGCTAGCGTCGTCGGTCGCGAGTCAGCGAAACGACTGATGTTTGTAGGACGCGCGTTCACGGGCTTACCAAGAATGCTGCTGTCAGACGAACCGTCTTGCGGGCTGGGTCCAGGATTTGTACGGTAAATTGCGCGAATCATGTGCGATGGCGAAATCGTCAACTCTTGTGTACCGGCTGAACTTGGTACAGACTATGCCGACCTAGTGAGCAACTACTACATTTAAGAACGCACTGCACACGGCAATTTTCAGGCGCATCAAATATCCAAAGGCGGCAACATGCAATTCAAGGGCAAGACGGTACTGATCACCGGCGCTGCAGGCGGTATCGGCTCAGCCGTGGCGCAGGCTTTTGCTGTCTCGGGCGCGAATGTTGTCGCGGCTGACAAAAGTAGCGCGGGCCTTACCCTAGATGCATTGCGAGCAATCGGCGTCAAAACCATCGGCGTACACCTTGACGTGACGGACCCCGCTAGCATCAAGGCTATGGTGAAGCATGCCGAAGCTAGCTTTGGCGGCATCGATATCCTTGTGACAGCGGCTGGTGTGACCGGCTTTGGCACCGCTGCGACACTGGCCACCGATGAATGGGACCGCATCATGAATATCAATCTCAAGGGCGTCTTCCTGACATGTCAGGCCGTTATCGAGCCGATGCGACGGCGTGGCAGCGGGCGAATTGTCAATATTGGTTCCGTTTTAGCCAAAAACGGCGGTAACGCCAGGCCCTGGATCGCCCCGGAAGAGCAGATGCGTTCGGGCAGTGTGGCCTACGGTGTGTCCAAGGCCGGCGTGCACGCGATGACGCTTTACCTGGCGCGCGAGCTGGCTGCTTCTGCGATCACCGTCAATGCCGTTGCTCCTGGCCCGATTGCGTCGGCGATGACAGCGACTTTCCCTGAAGCTCTTAAACAGGCGATTCCACTGAATCGCCTGGGTACTGCCGACGAGGTGGCTGCTGCAGTACTGTTTCTATCGGGCCCGTCAGCGTCATTCATCACCGGCGAAATTCTCGACGTCAATGGCGGTATGTGGCCTGACTAGACATCTCCGTGCCTGTACCCAGAAAAACCTGTTCTCTTTTTAATTATCGACAGAAAGAAAAATATGCCTGCACACCAACAAAAATCCGCATTGCTCCTTCTGGACCTACAAAACGAAATGGTCGATGCAAATGGGAAAGTCGGCGCTGGCGGGCTGGCCAAGGTCGTTGCCGATCGTCAGGTGCTTGAAAATGCAGCACGGGCGCTGGCCGCAGCGCGCGACAGTGACATGGACGTGGTGCATGTGCGTCTAGGCTTCCGGCCCGACTACTTGGACGCCTTGAGCGTTGCCCCACGTGTCACAAAGATGAAAGAAAACAAGGCGGCAATCACTGGAACCTGGGGCACTGAATTCCCGTCGGTTGTCGCCCCGCACGATGATGAACTCATCATTACCAAGCAATGTGTGAATCCGTTCTTCAACACTGGGCTGATGACCTGGTTGCTGCACCGAAACATACAAAACTTGGTATTCGGCGGCGTCGTGACCAATTTGGTAGTCGAAATGACCGCACGCGCTGCTGACGACGCTGGCTTCGCCCTGATCGTGCTGGAAGACTGCTGTGCTGCGCCAAATCCGGCTTGGCATGCGTTCTCGACGGAAAATATTCTGCCCTTGTTTGCCACGGTGAGCTCAACCCGTTCCGTGTTTGGCTGATGCTTAGGCCAGCAACCGGCAGATCGTGGCGGACTCGACGCCCGGCTTAGCGATGTTTAACTTTCAGCAGGCGCTGGACCGGGGTTTGCTAAAGCAGGCGGGTTTCTCGTACGCAGCGCGCGCCGGGCCGCCCCTGACTCGAGGATGCAAAAACCTATACTGGATCCCGTTATGAATTCACGTAAATTTCAAACGAAGCCACTTGAACTGGAGAGCCAACAGCCCGACGATAACAGGGACGTCGGGCCGCGATCGCCTTTGCGCACGGTGCAGGTATTGCAAGAACTGGCGGTTAGCGCCGCGGGCGTCCCGTTGGCTGTTTTGGCTGAGCGGCTTGACTTGCCCAAGACCAGCCTGTTCCGGCTCCTGCGTTCACTGGAAAGTGGTGGTTACGTTACTTCCGCCAACGGCGTGCATCAGGTAGGACCCGAAGCCGTCAAATTGGGTACGGCCATCATGCGAAACAGGGAGTTTTCCAACACTGCGCGTCCTGCAATGGAGCGACTCTCCAAAGCGTCCAGCGAAACCATCATCCTTGGCAGCTTGGATGATTCCGGTATGCAAGTTGTGTATTCAGATGTTATCGACGCCACCAATCCGCTGCGTTTCATGATCAAAATAGGCACTATTCGCCCCCTTTACACCTCTGCCAGTGGTCTGGCCATTCTGGCCTACATGCAAGCGGCGGAGTTGGCGGCTTATCTTGCAGAGGTGACGTTCGTGCGTTACGCACCTGGCACGATCTCCAGCGTTACTGCGCTGAAACGCAGGATCAAGGAAATCCGAACCCGGGGTATCGCTGTAAGCATCGATGGCATGTTTGAGGGAGTTTTTTCGATCGCTGCGCCGGTTGTCGACGCCATGGGAATAGTGCGCTCAGGCTTATCAATATCGGCGCCGAGCACGCGCGGCATTCGCCAGCAAGAAAAGCTTGCACAGCTCCTGACTCAGGCTGGCGGAGAAGTGTCCCGGCTGCTGGGTTATAGCGGTGTCTATCCACCGCTCTGATTTTTAGCGCCACGACGGCGTCAATATCGCGAAGGACTTTTTGTAATCGTAATTTAAAAGGTAAAGGTCTATCCAGATGAGCACACTTCGCCCCGGCACAGTACTTCGGAACAAAATCAATGAACGCCGCGGGTTGATGGTGGCCGGGGCAGCCAACGCACTAAGTGCGCGCCTTATTCAGGAACTTGGCTTTGAAGCGGTTTACCTCACCGGGGCCGGTATCACCAATACCTTCTACGGCATGCCAGACCTCGGTTTTGTCAGCCTGGCGGACTTGGTGCAGCACACCTCTGCCGCACGCGATGCGGTCGAGTTGCCCATCATTGTGGACGCTGATACTGGTTTTGGCAGTGCGTTGAATGTGCGGCACACGGTGCGCTCGCTGGAGCGTGCAGGTGCCAACGCTATCCAGCTGGAAGACCAGTTGATGCCTAAGAAGTGCGGTCACTTCAGCGGCAAGGCTGTGATACCCGCGGCCGAAGCGGCGTCCAAGATCAAGGCAGCGGTCGATGCCCGCATGAGCGAAGACTTCCTCATCATCGCGCGCACCGATGCCCGCGCGGTTGAGGGTTTTGACAGCGCCATCGAACGCGCCATGCTGTTCATCGAAGCGGGCGCAGACATGACCTTCGTCGAGGCGCCTGAAAGCATCGACGAACTTAGCCGTATTCCAGGCGCGCTGTCAGTGCCGCAACTGGTCAATGTGGTGATCGGCGGCAAGACGCCAACCCTGGACGCAGCAGAGTTCAAACGCATGGGCTTCGGCCTGGTCCTGTATGCCAATGCGGCGTTACAGGGCTCGCTGATGGGTATGACGGCCGCGCTGACGCAACTGCGCGACAGCGGGCGCCTGGACGAGGACAGCGGGCTTGTAAGCCCTTTCTCCGTCAGGCAAAGACTGGTGCGTAAAGACATGTACGACGAGCTCGACACGCGCTACGGCGTTTGACGCTGGCAAGACCCGCGCCTGCGGCGTAAGCAGCGGGCAGTGGACAGTCGCACCGATGGTGCGGGACTTGCCTTGTCCATTTTTTTGATGTTTGAAGGGGTTCGCAGTACCAGCCATTCTGGACGCGTCGGCAGAGCCTTGTATACGCGCCTTGCGAACTTCTCAAAAGCCGGTGCCACAGATCGAGTCATACCCCTGGCGCGCCTGCTTCTTCGGCCAAAAGTCTCGCGTCAGGGAGTGGACTAAATTTTCAACGCAATGTGTCGCGCCGACGGATATTGCCGGGAAAACCCGGTAACCCACGTTGATGCACAACTGGCAAAATAAATCTAAAACGGAATGTCATTCCATTAAAGGAATACAAAAGAGTATGACGAATGTAATACCTAGTACCCAGGGTGCGACCGCCAAGCTGGCGGAATTTGTGGCTGTCTCGGCGCAGCTGCCGCTGCCATTGCCAGTGGCCAACAAGGCCGCCTTCTGTTTTCTAGATGCGCTGGGTCTTGCTATCCTGGCGAAAAACGAGAAGACGGTGCTGGCCGTCAACTCGCTGATGCCTTCGTTGGTCAACCCATTGCCGACCGGTGCGCACCAAACCGGCTTGGCGCGTTTGTGGACATCTGGCGCCTGGGTCTCGGTGTCTGATGCAGTCACCGGGAACGCAGTCGCGGTGCATGCGCAGTTTCATGACGATACCGATTATTCCTCCTGGACACATCCTGGCTCGCTGATCGTGTCCGTTGCTTTGTCGCTCGGCGAAAGCCTCGATAGTCCGATGGCCAGTGTGCTGCGTGCCGTCGCGATTGGGTATGACTCCATCGAGTGGCTTGGCGCGCGGGACGAGGTCGCACGCGGCATGATCAGCCGCGGTATACGCTGTAGCCCGGCGCTGGGAACTGTGGCTGCGGCGGCTTCTGCGAGTGCCCTTTTGGGCTTGGGCGCCGATGATGTGCAGAACGCCATCGGCATCGCATCGAGCATCACCGGCGGCGTACTGGAGCCCGTACGCTGCGGGTCCGACGAATGGCGCATCCAGAACGCCCATGCAGCGCGCGGCGGGCTGATGGCTGCGCAGCTTGCGGGTGCAGGCATGACGGGCGCAGCGCAGGGCCTGGAAGGACCGAAAGGCCTGTTGCGTTCACTGGCCGGTTTGAGCGTTATTCCTGCGGCCTGGAAAGAAGCCCCACGCATCGACGCCATCCTGGGCGTGTCGGCCAAACCCTGGGCCACGCTGGGCGACAACATGTCGGCCGTGATGGCTGCCGCGCTGGTTCGCGAACAGCGCAACACACACGCGAAGATCAGCAAGATCAAGGTCCGTATCTGGCGCCACTTCACCGAGTACCCGGGCACTTCCTACCGCGGCCCCTTTGACCACGTGACCCAGGCGCTGGCCAGCATGGCCTTTGCAACCGCAGCCATGCTGGTGCACGGCGAGCTCGAATACAGTATCTCGCTGAACCACCGCGAAGATGCAGACATCCTGCGTCTAGTGCCGCTGGTCGAGCTGGAGCCCGACGACCACGGCACACCCTACGACGCCACCGTGACCGTAACCTTCGACGACGGCAGCGTCATCACGAAAGAAGCCAGTGAGGCCGGCTTGTCGCGACTGTTTCATGATGCCCCCACAGCGCTGGCGCTGTTCGAAGATCGCCTCTTGCGCAGCGGTTATGCCAAAGGCACCGGTGCGCGGGTGGCGGCCCGGGTACTGGGCGCAGCCTCCGGAGATGTAGGCTTCAGCGCTCGGGAACTGCTGGACGACCTACACGCGCCGCAGCCAACGCAAGCGCCCCTTTGACAGGCTATAACGCCGCCATGGTACGCGCTTCAAAGCCTCTCTAGCCCATCCAAAAATTGATTGTTAGCCTGCGCAGCAACAAGGCTAAGCACCGCACAACCAACGTATTCCCTGGCATCAACATTCAAAATACTGGAGACACAACATGCACATCATTATTAAAAAGACCGCTCTTTCACTGGCCGCTGCTCTGGTCGCAGCCCTGGCCGTCCCGACGCACGCGCAGATGTCGTCTAGCGTGGTCCGGATCGGCTTCATCACCGACATGACCGGCTTGCTTTCAGATACCGACGGGCCCGGTGGAGTCGAGGCTGCGCGAATGGCCATCGCGGATTTCGGAGGTGTGGTCAACGGCAAGAAGATCGAGCTGATGTCGGGTGACCACCAAAACAAGGCCGATATTGCGGCCACCATGGCGCGTGAATGGTTTGACCGGCAGGGCCTGAACATGCTCATTGCCGGCACAAACTCGTCAGCGGCGCTGGCGATTTCAAAGATAGCGGTGGAGAAAAAGAAGCCCTTGTTTGTGATCGCCGCTGGCGCCTCACGGATCACCAATGAAGATTGCTCACCCTTTACGGTCCACTACGCCTACGACACCGTGTCTACCGCCACCGTGATGGGTACCGAGATCGTCAAGGTGGGAGGCAACAACTGGTACTTTTTAACCGCCGACTATGCGTTCGGAAAATCGCTGGAGGCGGACACTTCAAAAGTGGTGACGCAGCTCGGTGGCAAGATTCTCGGAAGTTCACGATTTCCCCTTTCGACATCCGATTTTTCATCCTTCCTGATTCAGGCGCAGACTTCGAAGGCGAAGATTCTCGCGCTGGCGACTTCGGGCGACGATACCAAGAACTCCATTCGTGCAGCGAACGAATTTGGCGTCAGCAAGCAGATGGTCTTGGCAGGCCTAACAATGTTTATTCATGATGTGCATGGGTTGACGCTAGCACAGACCAAAGACATGTACCTGACGGAAAGCTGGTACTGGGATCAGGACGATGCCTCGCGCAAATGGGCTCGGCGCTATTTCGAGAAAATGAAAAAAATGCCGTCCAGCTTACAGGCGGCTAATTACTCCGCGACGCTGCAATATCTCAATGCCGTGAAGGCCACCGGGACTGACGATTCTGAAAAAGTGCTGGCCTACATGCGCAAGCAAAAGCTCAATGACATGTATGCGAAAAACGGTTATATTCGCGACGATGGCCGCATGATGCAACCGCAATACCTCTACCAGGTCAAGACGCCGGTAGAGTCGAAATCAGCGTGGGATTACTACAAACTGCTGCGGACAGTGCCAGCCGAAGAGGCATTCACGAAGCGGGCCGAGTCCACCTGCAAACTCTGGAAGTAGTCAGGGCCCGCTTTTGTCAGCCAGGTACGCCCCCATCGACTACGCGCCGAAGCGGGTTCGGGTCATTGTGCGGGAAATGGCTGTACCGTTGTCGGGTTTATTTTGCAAAAAGTAGTGTCCACGCCGGGTTCTGTCCCACGCACTTTCGTCGAATTTCAGGAGTTTCAGGAATTCCGGGAAAACCCGATACATCGCAGCGCCTAGGAATGTGAAAATAACCATATACAGAATGTTGTTTCCATAGAGGAATTTACTTAAATTAAAATTTCGCACCTTCAGCTGTTGCCACTGTATGAGGCGTGAATAACAGGAGACTTGATGACAAACTACTTTAAAACCACCGCAACTTTATTGCTGACGTTGCTGCTTACCGTAGCAGCTCATGCATTTCCAGACCGGCCTGTACGCTTGGTCGTTGGCTTTGCGCCCGGAGGCTCCGATATCTCTGGCCGCCTAGTCGCACAAAAGTTGTCGGATTTGTGGGGGCAGCCGGTGATCATCGACAACCGACCAGGAGCTGCAGGCAATATTGGCGCAGACATGGTTGCCAAAGCAGTTCCGGACGGTCACACCATCTTGCTTTTTGTAAATTCTTACACCATCAACACATCGTTGTACCGAAACTTGTCTTGGGATTTGGTGCGTGACTTTGCGCCGATCGGACGTTATGCCACATCACCGTTAGTCATGGTGGTCAACGACAAGGTTCCCGTTCAAAAGTTTTCAGAGTTTGTAACCTACGCCAAAGCCAACCCTGGAAAAATCAACTACGGCTCGGCAGGATCCGGCAGTGCCCCACATTTAGCGGGTGAGCTATTTGCGTTTCGCTCCGGCATCGCGATGACCCACATTCCGTACAAGGGATCGGGCCCGTCAGTCACAGCGCTGGTAGCTGACGAAGTACAAGTGTCATTTGGCGCCATGTCAGCCTTTGATGGGATGGTTCAGCAAGGACGCTTAAAACCATTAGCCGTCACAACTGCAACGCGTTTTCCGCGGCTCCCAAATATACCTACAGTGGCAGAAAGTGGCATCCCTGATTTCAATGTTGACATCTGGTACGGCCTGCTGGCACCGGCCAAGACGCCCCAAGCCATCGTTAAAAAAATTAGTGACGACTTGGCGCGGGTGTTGACTGATCCCGATCTACTGTCAAAACTCAAGGAGCGTGGCCTTGAGCCTGCATATCTGGACAGCGTAAAAACTGCTGATTTATTAAAACAAGATGTGCAGCGCTGGCGCGAGGTCATCAATAAACTCAAACTATCTCTTGAATAAACAAGCAACCGAAAACAATAGCGTGCTGGAAACTTAATTAGCAACAAAATTGCATTTCCATATGGAAATAAAATTTTAAGCCTTCACAGCGCAGCATGGAAAACAAGATGATCACAGCAACACCCTTCGGTAAAGTCTCACTTCCTGACAAGGCGTGGCTCGCCAAGTCAGCCCCTGAGGAAATACTGGAGCCGATGATGCCCATCATCGATACGCATCATCACTTGTGGGATCAGTTGCCTGCAGCTTTGCCGCAAGAGCCAGGCGAGGAAAGCAGTGTGTATCTGCTGGATGAATTTGCTCAGGACTTCAATAGCGGACACAATATTATTGGTACGGTGTATTTGCAATGCCACGCCAAATACCGCCTCGACGGGCCCGAGGAGATGAAGCCCGTTGGCGAGACAGAGTTTGCTGTGCAGGTAGGACTGGTCAGCGATTTGGGGCAACATGGCAAGGCACGCATTTGCCAGGGAATTATTGGTGCGGCAGACCTAACGCTGGGCGGGCGTTTAAGGCCTGTGCTGGAAGCTCATTTGCAGGCGGGCCAGGGGCGTTTTCGAGGAGTTCGCGCCTCCGCCGCCTATGACCCGGATCCCATCATTGGTAACACCATTGATTCACCGGGCCTGTACAGGCGAGACGATTTTCGTGCGGGAGTCGCTGTGCTGGGAGAGATGGGTTTATCGCTAGATGCCTGGGTCTTTCACACCCAGCTTGACGAGGTAACCGAGCTCGCACGTCAGTTCCCGAACGTCAATATCGTCATGGGACACTGCGGGGGCCCCTTGGGGTACGGCCCTTACGCGGGCAAGCGTGATGAAGTTTTTGGGCAACTAAGACAGTCACTCGCCGAGTTGGCGAGCTGCCCCAATGTCTCGATGAAGCTGGGCGGCATGATGATTCGCCTGGCTGCAGTGGACTTCTTAAACCTGCCGACGCCGCCGTCATCTGCGGAACTTGCGCGCCTTTGGGGGCCGTATATCGAAACCTGCATCGAATTGTTCGGCCCGCAACGTTGCATGTTCGAAAGCAATTTTCCGGTTGAAAAAGCCGGCGTGAGCTGGAACAACTTGTGGAACACATTCAAGCGCATAACCGCAGGCGCCTCCATGGCCGAAAAAACCATGCTGTACAGCGGCACAGCACAGCGCGTTTACAGGTTGTAAGGACTTACCCAATAGAGCTGATATGAAAATAGATTTGTCATCCATCACGTACGTCGGCACCGAGCTGAACAGACCAGAGAGCGTCATCGCCACCGCCAGGGGCGAACTTTTCGTATCCGATCACACCTGCGGCGTACATGAGCTTGGCCAGCCAAAGAAGGTTTTACAAGGCGTGCCAGAGGGGTTTTTGACAAACGGTATCGCGCTTACCCCGCAACGAGAATTTCTGGTGGCTAATTTGGGCACCAGTTGTGGCGGCGGCGTCTGGCGGATAGACCGCGAGCATCGCATCACCCCTATCATCATGGAAGCCGATGGCGTGCCGCTGACCAGCACCAACTTCGTGACCATCGATGCCCGCGGCCGCACCTGGATTTCGATGAGCACTCGCATGGTGCCGCGTGAAAATGCTTTTAATCGCGACACGGCAGACGGTTTTGTTGCTGTGTCCGATGAGCGGGGCACGCGTATCGTGGCCGACGGCATTGGCTTTACCAACGAATGCCGGGTAGACCCCACCGGACGCTGGTTGTACGTGAACGAGACCTATGGCAGAAGAATTTCCCGTTTTCCAATCATCGGAGAGAAAGACTGGCGACTGGGTGCCAAGGAAGTCGTCTACACCTTTACTGACGGTAATTTTCCCGATGGCCTTAACTTCGATTCGGAGGGCGGCGTTTGGGTGGCCTGCGTGGTCTCCAATCGCGTGATCAGGATCGAGTTGAACGGCGAAGCGAGTGTGGTGCTCGAAGACCCCGATCGCGCTCTTATCGCCAACGCTGAGGCGCATTATGCGCAAGGCTTCTTGACGCGCGCCGATGTGGACTCAGGTGGCACCCGGTCGTTACGCAACGTCTCCAGCGTGGCCTTCGGCGGTGCCGATCTTCGCACCGTGTATCTCGGTAATTTGGCGGGCCATAGCCTCGCTACCTTCAGATCGCCTATTGCCGGTGCCCAGCCACCGCACTGGCTTTACTGACGATCGATGATGCCAATCCAACGCCCATTGGAAGGTATTCGCATTCTCGAAATCGCGTCGATCATCGTCGGGCTGTTATGTGGGCAGTATCTGGGCGACATGGGGGCCGAGGTTATCAAGCTGGAGCCGCCCGATGGCGATCGCACTCGTGTCATGGGGCCAAGGCGTTCACCGCAAATGGGTTCGTTCTTTATGACCAACAACCGGAACAAGTGCAGCATCTTGGTTGATCTGAAAGCGCCCGAAGGTATCGCCGTCCTGCAAAAGTTATTGGCGTCGTAAGATGTGATTGTGCACTCCATGCGAACGTCAGCCGCCAACCGTCTCGGCTTGAATTACGACAGCCTGAAACAAGCGCATCCCCAATTAATTTACTGCCCTGTTGCCGGCTTCGGGGACGATGGGGCGTATGCGGGGCGCGCCGCTTACGATGAAACTATTCAAGCCGCCTCGGGTCTGGCACAGTTGCAGACGGTCATCGCCGGACAGCCGCGTTTCATGCCCACCATCCAAGCGGACAAGCTCACCGGCTTGCAGACTACCTATTCTGTCACCATGGCCTTGATCCAGCGCGGCAAGACGGGGGTGGGTCAGAAGATTGAAGTCCCGATGTTCGAGACCATGGTGGCCTTTAATATGGTAGAGCACCAGTGGGGCAATGCCTTCGAGCCGCCCATTGCGTCCATGGGTTACGAGCCGGTCAGTACCGCATCAAGGCGTCCCTACCGGACGCTGGATGGCTTCCTGGTTTTGCTTCCGTACAACGATTCGGACTGGCATAAATTCTTCGAGCTGGCGGGCGCACCCGAGTTTATGAAGGATGAACGCTTTGCCACTTTCCAGGCGCGGCAAAAACACTTTCGCGTGGTTTGGGATGAGGTCGGGCGGCAGATCGCCTATAAGACTAATGAACAATGGCTGGCCATTCTCACGCCGCAGGACATCCCTTTCTCCGTCGTCAACAACCTGGACGATCTGATCAATGACCCGCACCTGAACAGCGTCAATTTCTGGGAAATACACGAGCACCCGTCAGAAGGCGCGGTGCGTATTCCGCGCGTCCCGGTGCAGATGAGCGATGCGCGCACCGATATCAGCCGATTGCAGCCGCGATTGGGAGAACACAGCGCGGAGATTCTGCACGAGTACGGCTTCGACGCAGATGAAATTGATCGACTGACCGCCGAGGGTGCCCCCTGCCGACCAGCTGCGAGTTGACCAAGGCTGGTCAGCCCGCATCACGACAGTCACAACATCACACCACCCCGTTTAACGAGAAGCTTCCTGCATGACAATACGCTGCGATTTTCTTTTAGGTGGCATTAGCGCCGGCCTGTCCTGCACAAGCCTAAGCATATGGGCCAGAGGTGTCAACTGGCCCGAAGCGCCCATCAAAATCACCGTTCCATTTGCCGCTGGCAACTCGTCAGATCTACTCACTCAGATGGTGGGGGAAAGATTGCAGGCGAATTTTGGCCAGCCGGTCGTGGTTGAAAACAAGGTCGGTGCCAACGGCATGATTGGCATGGAAGCCGTCAAGACCGCCAAGCCCGATGGCTACAGCATCTCATCCGCGACCATCGGGACCTTGTCTATCAATCAGTTCCTTTACAGGAAAATGCCCCATGACCCCGAGACCGATTTTGCCTATGCAACGATGATCTGGGAAAACTGCAACGTGTTCATGGTGTCGCCATTGCACCCCGCCAAGACATTGCAAGAGTTGATCGCGTGGTCGCGCATCCAACCCAAGGGTGCAAGCATTGGTGCGTCCGCCATAGGCTCTTCTCCCTACCTGGCGTCTGTGCTTTTCAAGGCCCGCACCGGTTGTGCCACGATTGTGCCTTTTTCAGGCGGCGCGCAGTCACTGATTGCTTTGATGGCGGGTGACACCGACTTCGCAATCGACAACATCGCCAGCTCCCTGACCCTAATACGCGCAGGCAAAGTTCGCGCACTGGCGGTAACCTCCAAAGACCGATGGCCAACATTGCCAGACGTGCCTACTACCGTCGAGTCCGGAATTAAGGATTTCATCCTGACATTCTGGGGCGCTCTGGTGATGCCCAAGGGGACGCCGGCTGCCATAGTCAACAAGATATCCGCAGCCGTGCATAAAATGGCGCTTGATGCCGACCTTCAACAAAAATTCATGGACAAGGGTGCTAAGCTAATCGTTTCTATGCTAGCGCAAACTCAAGCCTTTGGAGCCTGTGAACGAGTCAAATGGAAAAAAGCTGTGCAGGTTTCGGGCGCGAAACTCGACTGAACTTCACAGCAAAATCAACCCATGCAATACGCCCCCCTCGGATCTACGGGTATCCATGTTTCCCGGCTGTGTATGGTTACAGCCACGTTTGGCAGTCAGGCCGATGATGCAGCGTCATTTGCCATGCTCGATGCATGCGCCGCTTCAGGCGTGAACTTCATCGACACCGCCAACGTGTATCCGCTGGGCTCCGAGCCGAGTGACAAAGGAAACTCTGAGCGTATCGTAGGGCAATTGCTCAAGGGCAAGCGCCATCATTTCATTGTTGCTACCAAGGCGGTGGTGTGATGGGCCCGCTGCCATGGGAGTCGGGTAACTCGAGAACGCACTTGCTCGATGCAGTCGATGCCTCGTTGAAGCGACTAGGCACTGACCATGTTGATCTGTACCAGTTGCATTACGACGATGCGAACACGCCTATAGACCAGACACTGGCAACGCTGGACACTATCGTGCGTTCGGGCCGGGCGCGCTATGTGGGTATTTCCAATTTCCAGCCATGGCGACTCGCGCGTGCCATCGGGCGATGCGAGACAAATCGCTGGGTGAGCCCGGTGTCTGTACAGCCCAGATACAACCTGCTTTTTCGCCAGATTAAGCGCGACCTGATCCCTCTATGCCGTGAGGGAAACCTAGGCATGATCTGCTATAACCCACTGGCCGGGGGTCTGCTCAGCGGAAAGCACAACTACAAGGCAAAGCCCGACGCCGACGCCGACTCCAGATTCGGCAGCGGCAAAGGCGCTGCCATGTACAAGGATCGCTATTGGCATGAGCGAGAGTTCCTCGCGGTTTCGAAGTTCCTTGACCTTGCCGTGCAGGTCGGCATGGAGCCGGTGCGGTTCGCTGTGGCCTGGGTCTTGTCGCAGCCCACTGTGACCATTTTGATCGTTGGCGCTTCACGCGTAGAGCAACTGCCCAATGTCCTGTGTGCCACTGAATCCGTACTCGATGCAGACTTATTGGCCCGCTTGAACGATCTCAGCCTGGAGTTTTGCATCGGTGATGCGAGCCGCTGATTGTCCAGTTATCAACTCATAAAGGAGACATTCATGAATCAACCTGCACCTCGCGCATCTACCGCACCGTTGCGGCTGTGGCACCAATCCATGACCGAGCTGGAAGGCCTTGGCACCTACCGTGATTACCTGCTCGCGCATTCGAAAACGGTACTGGGTGACGAGGCCACGGTGCAAGTCGAAGGTGTGCGCGCAGGTAGCTACCACGGGCGGCCTCCGACTGCTGCTTTGGGTAACGCCTTTGTTTATCACCGGGTGCTTGACCAGATCATAGACAACGCGATTGCCGCCGAGCGCGCAGGCTTTGACGCCTTTGTTGTCGGTTCTTTCAGTGAGCCGCTGCTGCGTGAGATTCGTTCAGCAGTCACTATTCCGGTGACTGGCATCGTCGAATCGACTATGTTGGTGGCCTGCTCGCTGGGCCAGCGCAT
The DNA here is from genome assembly GCA_040400795.1 of Rhodoferax sp. GTDB lineage: Bacteria > Pseudomonadota > Gammaproteobacteria > Burkholderiales > Burkholderiaceae_C > Rhodoferax. Next base: position 13,671 of record JBBAPO010000045.1, on the reverse strand, counting down.
TGCACCAATTGCCAATGCGCCGCAGGTTGCCATGATGGTGCAAAGCGCTGTAGAAAAGCACGGATTGCAATCACGCGTGTTGCCCTGCGTCGCGTTAGACCCGCCCTTGAATGAAGCTGAACTCGTGGCTGCTGCGGCCAGCAACCCGCAGGCGGTTTTGCAATCGTTTACCAAGGCGGCACGGCATGCAATAGCGCATCTGGGCGCAGAAGTCATTGTGCCGGCAGAAGCCGTGCTGGCCACGCTGGTCATTGCCAACCAGTTAAAGGAAATTGATGGCGCCCCGGTGGTCGATTGTCTTGCGATTGCATGGCGGCATACGCTAATGATGATTCGCCTACGCAATGACTGCGGCCTTCAGGTCAGCCGCAATGGTTCGTACGCACGCAGCGACCCGGATTTGATTGCGCTGATGGCGCGGTAGGTTTTCTTGGTTCTCATTACCGGGTAGTTAACGAACAAGGGGGCAGTGCCGGGGGCTGTGCAGATCGCAGCAACACACGAGCATCCCGTTTGTTGGCTCAGCTTTTGATGCATCGCCGCCTCACGGCCTTGAATATACGTTTTGCGCAGCCTAGCGTCAGTCGCTACCGATCAGCCGCTTGGCCATGCGCTTGATCGGCTTATTGTTCTTTTGCGATCTGTTCGGCGGCTCGCAGCGCAAAGACTGCAGTTTTGGATAATCCACCGGTATAACCAGCGTGTGCTCCACCTTCAAGTCCACCCGTTGTTGACCCGGCAGCAAACAAACCCGAAATTTGGTTTTCACGAAGATCAAGAACGTGCCCATCCTTGTCCGTGAGGATGCCGCCAGTGGTGTAGGTGATCCCGGCCGCAACACGGATGGCACGAAAAGGTGCTACCTGAATAGGCAACAGTGCGCCAGAGCTACCTAGAACGCGTTCACCCTCTTCGATCTGATCTTCCTTTTTGGCCGAACGTGGCGGAACCATTTGATCAAAAGAGCCGTCTTTACACGCCTCGTTGAACGCATTTACCGTGGCTTGAAGCTTGGCGATAGGCATCTCGAGTTTATGCGCCAGTGTCTCCAGGTCTGGGGCGGTGATGACTTCAGCGCCGGCTTGCTCGAGGTGGGGGTTGCACGACAGCATGCCCAAACGACCGGCACTCTGCCAAATGGCGTCGTCGAAGATAACCACATTTGCCAGCGGGTCCTGAGACTTTGCCACTGCGTTGGCCATGAAAACGCCGCCTTCGGCCTCGTCGCAAAATCGCTCCCCTTGGCTGTCGACCAGGATGCCACCAGTTGCAATCCAGTCGATCATTGGGTAGGGCCAAAGCTGGTCAGACTGCATGGCATCAATGTGCAGCAGGTGACCATAGAAGGAATCCATATTAACCAGCTTGGCACCCACGGCTTCTGCCATTCGAACCCCATCTCCGCTGCCCGACTTGGCATTGCGCTGTACCAGACGTTCAGGCTGGCTGGAAATGCCCCGCTTCAGATAATCTAGATCTGCCTGGAAACCACCGTCTGCGAGCACGACTGCCTTGGCGCGCAGAGGGCCTGACATTGCACCATCGACCTCGACGCCTACGCACCGCCTCTCTTCCATAAGAAGGCGCTTCACACAGACACCGCGTTGAAGCACACCGCCACGCGTGGTCAGCGAATGACCTAGCCGTTGCAAGAGGATATCGCCACCGCGGCCCTCCCAGTGCAGACCAGTTTCCCGCATGGCCACCGGAGACAGCACCGTGTTCTTCCATCCCTCTGGTCCGGCTTTCACAAAGTTGGCGCCGTTGTGTTGCAGCCAATCAACCGCGCGGCCAGCATCGTCCGCCACGGCGTCGATCAGATCATCTCGCGACACGCCCCGCATCCGTCGGCGCAACACGTCTTTCAGCATCTCAGGCGGGCGGTGCAGGCTTTCGAAACACAGATGAAAAAAGCCGCCGGTGTAACGGCTGTTGCACAGATAAAACTCGTCTGCGCTTTTTTCCAGCACCAGCGGCTTGAGGCCCAGCTCCGCGGCCCGGTTCCCAACGACCAGTCCCGCCAGTCCAGCGCCCACAATGATCAGGTCATAACTGTCTTGGATTGGTGTCATTTTTTACTTGTTTAAACATTGAGGGAGGTCGCGCGCTGACTTAGCAGCAGCGTTTCAGCCAAACCATTGAGAACCTCGTTGCCGTGGCCCTCTCACCCCCTGGAATTATTTAGGCCACAGCGGCGTTATCGCGGCAAGAGATGCTGGGTACACAGGCTTGGGTTCGCCATTGCGCCATTGGAGGATCACGGTTTCGGCACCCACGCGTCGACCCTTTTCGTCGAACTTGATGCGACCTCCGGGAAAGTACTTTGCAGCGCCTTCGGTTGTATCCATGGCCCGGATGGCATCGGCCACCTTGACGCGGTCGGCCGATTTGGCCTTCTCCATCGCATCCTTGAGAATCCACATGTCGCCATAGGAAGAGATGCTGTCCTGTGTCATCCAGGGCTCGTTAAACTTCTTTTTGAAGCTCTCGACCATACCCTCCTGACCCTTGCCGGGCCAGTTGGCAATGACGACCATGACGCCTTCAAGATTTTCCTTATTCATGACCTTGAGCATCTCAGGTGCGCCAAGCGCGCCGCCGTTGGTCACAACCGGGACGACGCCCTTGCCGATGCGCATCTCGGTCATCTTCTCAAGGATCAGCTTTGAATCGGGCACATTAGTGGCCAGCATGAACACGAAGTTCGGACGCTGACTGCGAAGCTTTTGCACCACCGAAGTAGCGTCTACCATGGGTGGCGTGTAGATTTCGTCGACCGTCAGTTTAAGGCCTTCCTTGGCAAACCCACTCTCGCGCATGTCTTTGGTGAAGCTCACGGGCGAAGCGGTGTTGTCCATCACCAAACCGACAGAAGTAGCCTTTTTGTCAGTGGCTTGCTGGGACAGCTTCAAAAGGATGGGTAAAGCGTCGGCGGCTTGCTGGTTGGCCGTAGGCGAGGTCTGGAAGACGTACTTAAAGCCACGGTTGGTAATCTGGTCGGAATACGAAAGGGTCAGAAATGGAAGTTTTGCGCGCTCGGTGATTTCGGTGACAGCCAGCGTGAAGGAACTCAAAAAGGCACCGGTGGCACCCACCAGGTCAGGCTCATCGGCCATTAGACGCTGGGCTGCTGCACGGGCCTTCTCAACGCTTTCGCCAGCATCGACCGTTACAAGCTGGAGCTTTGCGCCACCCAGCGCCTTGACTCCGCCCGCTGCGTTTATGTCATCTATCGCGGCCTGCGCGCCCTTGACGTGCAGTTCGCCGTTACGGGCCCAGGGGCCGGACAGCGGCACCACAACGGCTACCTTCACATCTTTCGGGGCTTGCGCAAGGGCTGCGCTGCCAGTAAAGGCCAGGGACATCGCCGTGGCCATGCTGGCCAGTGCGAAACCGCGCCGGTTGCGTGTTGATTCTTGTACTTTCATGCTCTTGTCTCCTTCGGGTTGATTGGCCGACAAGCGGTCGGCCGGCGCTTGTGTCTACATGCCCAAGTAGGCTTTCTTGATCTCAGCATTCTGCTTCAGGGTATCGGGCGTGCCCTGCAGTTTGATGTTACCCGACGCCAGCACATAGCCGTAGTCGCAGGCGTTCAGCGCCTCGCCGACGCGCTGCTCGACCAGCAAAATGGTCACACCGTTGTCGCGATGCACCTGCTCGATGCGCTCGAAGATCGCATCGGCCACCGCAGGCGCCAGGCCCATAGAGGGCTCGTCGAGCATCAGCAGCTTGGGACGCGAGGCCAACCCACGGCCAATTGCCACCATTTGCTGCTCACCGCCCGACAGCGTGCCCGCCAGCTGGTTCCCGCGCTCGGCCAAGCGCGGGAACAAGGCGTGGATTTGCTTCATGGTTTCGGGAAAAATCTTCCAGGCTGCGGGCTTTTGAGCCCCCATCTCTAGGTTCTCACGTACGGTCAGGCTGGCGAACACCTGGCGGCCTTCGGGGACATGCGCGATGCCCAGAAGCGCTCTTTCGGCCGACGTACGAAGTTGCGACAGGTCGGTGCCATCAAACACGATGCGGCCGGACTTGGTGGGTACCGCCCCTGAGATTGCCTTGAACAAGGTGGACTTGCCGGCGCCGTTAGCGCCAACAATGGCGACGAAGGAGCCTGCGGCCACCTGAATGCTCACATTCACCAGCGCCTGCAGGTCGCCGTAGGAAACACTTAAGTCTTCAATTTGCAACATTTTTCATCCACTTCTTTCCAAGGTACGCTTCAATGACGTCCGGTGAGCTGGTCACTTCCAGGGGGTCGCCGATTGTCAGCACCCGGCCGTGATCGAGGACTAGCAGGCGGTCAGCCAGTCGGACCATCGCGTGCATGGTGTGCTCAATGATCACGATGGTGATGCCGCTGCCGCTGAGCTTGTAGAGCACGTGGAGCACCTGCTCTACCTCTTGGCCACCCAGGCCTGCCAGCACTTCGTCCAACAGCAATAATCTGGGCTTGCAGGCGAGGGCGCGAGCGACTTCCATCAAACGCAGTTGCACGGCCGTCAGGTTTCCCGCAAGCTGCGCCGCGTTGGCGTGCAGGCCCACCAGCTCCAGCACTTGCCGGGCGATTTCGTAAGCCTTGTCGTTGTTCGGCTCGGTCGCCAGCGCGCCAATGACCACGTTGTCCATCACGTTGAGGCGAGAAAAGGGGCGGGCTACCTGAAACGTGCGTCCAATACCCAGGCGGCAGACCTTGAAGGGCTGCAGTCCGGTGATTGGGCTGCCATTGAATTCCACGGTGCCGGCCGACGGCTCCACGATACCGTTGAGCAGGTTAAACAAGGTGGTTTTGCCTGCGCCGTTAGGACCGATGATGCCCAGAATCTCCCCCTGAAACACCTCAAAGCTGGTGTTGTCGACAGCCATCAGTCCACCATAGTTGCGGGAGATTCCATTGACCCTGAGTAGCACCGGTCCCGTCTTCCGAGTGGTGGTCTTGACGGGGGCCCGCTGGAAGTCCTCCGCAGCTGCGTCAGGAGCGTTGTGCGTGGGTATTAGCGAACCCATGCGGGGTGAGCGGCGCTCGGCGATCCAGGTTAGCAAACCTTGTGGCGCCAGCATGATCACTGCGATGATGGCTACGCCGTAGATCACACCCTGAATGCCTGGCAGGTTTTTGCCAACAGTGCTGGAGAGTAACTCGCTCAACGGAATGAGGATAACTGCGCCCACAATGGGGCCGGCCACGGTGCCCACGCCGCCGAACATTGAGAAGATCAGTGCCTGCGCTGACACCAGCATGCCGAACGCGGAATGCGGGGTGACAATCACCATCAGCACCGCATACAACGCGCCAGCGAGCCCTGCGAGCGCGCCAGAGATCACAAGGGCTAGCAGCTTCCAGCGGAAGGGATTGATGCCTGAGGCCTGCGCCGCCAGCTCGTTTTGCTTGATGGCTAACAAAGACAGACCGAAGCGCGAGCGACCCAGGCGCAGGTTCAGTATCACGAAACCCACGAGCATCAAGGTGGCGAGCAACACATAAATACGCTGATCGTCGAACTGCATGTAAGCCCAGGCATTCTCACGCTTCATGGGCATGGCCAGTTCATGCAAACCCAGGTACTCAAAGACATAAAGCATGGACAGCGGGTAGGCCAGCATGGCCAGGCTGAAATACACGCCGCGCAGCCGAAAGGTTGGAACGCCGATCAGTAAGCCAGCCAGGCCACCGGCCCCCGCGCCGACCAACATGCCAATCCAGGGCGTTACCCCCAGAAACACGAACAGGATGGCCACCGCGTAGCCACCCAGGCCGAAGAAAGCGGCATGGCCAAAGGACAGCAGTCCTGAGTAGCCGCTAAAGATGTTCCAGGACACACCCATGCAGGCCCAGATTGGGATCAGCGCCAGGATCAGCCGGAAATACGTGTTCTCGACGAATGCCGTGGCGACCAGATACAGGGCCGCCAACGCTAGCGTTAGCATGTATTTTTGGCGCAAGCCCTGATATGAAAGTGTATTTTCAGGCACGGTCGGTGCTCCTTCCAAACAGGCCCTGAGGGCGCATCAGCAGCGTCAGTAGGAAGACGACAAAAACTGCCGTGCTTTGCAACTGGAGCGGCAGGAACAAGGCCGCCATCTGCTGGATCAGGCCAATCAGCATACCGCCCCAGAAAGCGCCCTTGATGCTGCCCATCCCGCCCAGCACCACGCCTGTGTACATGATGACGATGAATTCTCCACCCACGTAGGGCTGAAAGGGGTAGGATGTCGCCAGCAGTCCGCCGGCAATGCCCGTGACACCTGCACCGACCGCAAAGGCATTGCGATGCGCGCGATTGACGTCGATACCCATATAACTGGCTGCCACCGGGTTGTCCGACGCGGCACGCAGCCTGATGCCGGTGCGTGTGCGCGTGATAAAGAAGATGACCGCCGCCACGACGACCAGCGACAATACAAGACTCAGCGTGCGAGCCTGGTTCAGGAACAGCAGCATGTTGCCCAGCTCGAACGTCCAGGCGCTGGACGACAACTCGGTCTGCACGTTGCGAGGGGTGGAGCCGAACAGCAGCAGGCCGCCGTTGGCCATCACCAGTGAGATGCCTAGAGTGAGGATGAGCTGGGGATAGTGGCCATCGCCTTCAGTGCCGCTGACCCGAGCGCCCGTGACACGTGCCAACAGCAGCGGATGCATGGCCGCGGCCAGCAGGTACAACGCGACGCCGCCCAACAGGGCGCTGACCACAATACCGCTCCACGTTCCCAAGAAGGCGCTCATGCCCAATGTAGTGAAGGCAAACAGCGCCGCGTACATGCCTAACATCATAAATTCGCCCTGCGCGAAGTTGATGACGCGCATGATGCTGAAGATCAAGCCCAGACCCACACACAAAAGCCCGTAAACACCGCCGACCAGTACGCTGGTCACCAGGGCCTGCAAGATATTTTCTAGAAGGACAAAATGATTACTCATGACCCCACCCCTGCATGCTTTGCATGTGCCTGAAGCTTTCCGTTTGAATTGTTACCACGTTGTCTCCTTATTTGAATTGGTCAATTTTCCTCCGATGTGGTGTTTAACGTCGCTTTTAGTCGAGATTGAGTGTTTTGTCGCCCTTTGTTCGTTGTGCTAAAGCGGTAAGACTGGCAAGAATGGAGCTGGGCACTGAAAGCGAGCCTTGTGCAAAGCACTTTCTTCGATGGTCCGCAGAACGATCGAACGGCATTCGCACAGTGACTTCCGCGTCAATAGGCCGTGCGGCTCGCACCATTTGCGCATAGTCAGAGACTTTCTGGCGAAATTCCTTCTCTGGCATAAAGAGGTCTGGTTTCAAGGCGATGACGACGAATCCGCAATCGCGGTAGTCGGCTGGTAGTGCGCCACCACCGGCCAGGATGCCGAACAGCTGCACAGCAATCGCCAGCGCGGAACCCCTGTGACCGCCCCACACTGTGAGCGCTCCACTGAGGGCCGCTTCAGGGTCAGTCGTCATTGATCCGGTTGAATCGTAGGCAACCCCTGCCTGGATGCTTTGCCCGAGGCGGGCTGCCAAAACCAAATCACCGATGATTGAGCCCGATGTGGCCAGATCAATGATGATTGGATGGTCTTGCGCAGGGAAGCCGAAGGCAATCGGGTTGGTTCCAAATCGACCTTCAGTTGCGCCAAAAGGCGCAACGCGGGGCGCAGAACTTCCGACGCACATTGCGACGAGCCCTTCGTTGGTCACCATCTCCATGTAATGTGCATACATGCCGGTGTACCAGGTGTTGTTGGCAGCGACTACTGCGATGCCAACCGTCTTGGCTTTCTCAATCGCCATTTGGGTCGCCCGATGAGCCACCAGATAGCCGGCCTGATCACCGCCATCAATCAAGGCAGACACCGGTGTTTCGTTTTTGACCATCATGGGCTCAGCAACGCCGCCTACCTTCAGGCGCTCGACAATTGAGATCGCGCGCGAGAAGCCGCCTGATAAAACGCCGCGCAGCTCACATCCAATCACATGCTCGGAAATGATTCTCGCCTCAGGCCCAGTCAAACCACTGGCGGTCATCACTCTTTCAATGAGATCGTACGCGTTGTCGATGGAAATCAATGCTGTATCGGTCATCATGGTCCCTTATGAGGCTGTGCTGGAGGAGCGCGGCAGCAAACTGTTACCTTATTTTGAAGTGAGGTACGGCTGAAGCAAGTATTGCCGTGCCGCCGTGTCCGCGAAGAGCCAAGCTCTGTCGTTATCGCTCATGGTCTTTGTCATGCGCTTGAAAGCGTTCCATAGCGAAATGTATGAGCAAGACACTTTGTCCACAGGAAAATTGCTAGCGAACATGCATCTTTCTACACCAAAGATGTCAATAGATGCCGACATTCGTGGCCACCATAGGTTTGCGAGGTCTTCTGAAATTGGCGGCAGAGGAAGTTCTGTGATGCCGAATCCAGCCAATGGCATCCCCTGGCCACTGAGCTTGATGCTGACGTTAGGGTATTCCGCGAGCTGCTTGAGCCCTAAAATCCATTGCTTGTTCACCTCAGCTTGTATCCCGGCATACTGGCCAATACCGATGCGCCCACCGATGTGATTGATGACGACAGGCGCCTCTGGAAATGCCCTTAGGAGCTGCACCGCGTCGTCGAGCTGCGTGTGATAGACCCAAAGCTCGAATCCGAGCGACTTGCGTTGCAGACAAGCGAAACCATCCAGAAATTTCACGGAACCCAGCAGGCCCAACGGAGCCAGCATGCGGACTTCTGGATCATGGGCCGCGCTATGTCGAATTCCGCGCAATCGCCCATTGCCCGCTGCAATCAGTGCATCAAGTACAGGCTCGACTTTTTCCCCCAAAGTAAGGTCGGCGTAGCCGACGATGGCGGCGCAGATGCGAGTCTTGCCATACGCACCACTCTCGCTCATCGCGGCCACCCCGTTTGCAAACTCCACCTCACCGACGGGCTTCAGATTCGTCGGCCCGCTCTGGCGCCACATTCCACCGGCCTCAATGAACACGGTGGCCCGGATGTTGTGGCCGCTGGCAATGTCGGCCCGTATCTCATCCAGCAGATAGCGCGGGTGCGGGCCGTCCCATAAATGGTGGTGCGCATCGATGATCGGCAAATCGGGCTCGAGGGCTTCTTCGGTACGCAATGCCAGCCATTCGGGTCTGGGCCGCAACACAGCGGTAGGGGTGGTGGGTGGGGTAGTTTTGCTCATAAACTGATTGTCACAACACGTTCATCGGTCATTTCGCGCACGGCGTAGGCCGGGCCTTCGCGGCCGAAGCCGCTGTCTTTCACGCCGCCGTAAGGCATCGAATCGATGCGCGAGCTCGAGGTTTCGTTGACGTGTACCGCGCCCACCTTGATGGTGCGCGCCGCCATGAAGGCCCGGTTGAGGTCTCGCGTAAAGATGCCTGCCGCCAAACCGAAGGGCATGGCGTTGATACCGCGAATGGCCTCGTTCACATCGGCCACCGGTAGCACCGAGACTACGGGCGCGAAGATCTCGCGGTCCATCACGGCCATACCTGACCGTACGTTGCCGAGCACGGTTAGCTGCAGCACTGAGCCTTCGCGGTCGCCCCCATGTTCGATGCGGGCGTGCTGGTCTGAAGCCTCCTTAATCCACGACAAAGCGCGCTCTGCTTCGCGCACCGAGATCATCGGGCCGACCATCGTCTCGGTTTTGCGTGGGTCGCCGCAGGGCATCGCTGCCGCGGCTTTTGCCAGCCGCACCGTCACTTCTTCGGCGATTGAGGCTTCGACATACAGACGCTGGATCGAGGTGCAAACTTGCCCAGCCTTGCGAAAGCTGGCGCGGGCGATTTTCGGGATGGCCGCGTCGAGGTCTGCATCGGCGCAAACGATAGTGCAAGCAATGCTGCCGAGCTCAAGCTGCGTTCGTCGCAAGCCCGCAGCGGCCTGAATCAGCCGGCCGACGCGGGTGCTGCCGGTGAAGGCATAAAAGTCGATATCGGGGTGGTTCAGCAAGTGTTGCCCAACCTCTGCCTCGCCGTTAATGAGTGAGATCAGCCCCGGCGGCAGGCCAGCATCGAGCAGAGCATCGCAAAGTAGACTCGCGGTGATCGGCGTGTAGCCCGAGGGCTTGAGGATCAGCGCATTGCCGGCGGCAAGCGCGGGCCCGACCTTGTGCAACACGGCGTTCAGCGGCGAGTTGAAAGGCGTGATGGCGCAGACAATGCCGACAGGCAAGCGGATCGTGAATCCGAGACGATCTTGCTGACCCGGGTTGCCGTCGAGCGGCACGGTTTGTCCCAGTACCCGTTTGGCCTCTTCTGCGGATAAGGTCAGAGTGTCAAGGGCACGCGTAATTTCGGAATGTGCATCAACTAACGTGAAGCCTGCTTCCGCGACGATCGTGTTTACAAAAGTACTTCGGCGTTCCTCAATGATTTTTACAGCGCGATGAAGGATCTGAGCACGCTCATATGGCGACACGACAACCTCCAGGCACTTTCGGGCGACCCTTACGGCTTGAGCCACTTGCTCGGCGCTTGACACCGCAACTTCGGCTACTTGGGACTGGGTGTAACGGTCCAACACGCTGAAGGTACTGTGCCCTTTTAGTCGGCACCCATCGATTAAAGTCTCTATGGAAAAATTGTGTGTAAGCATGAGCGTTTTTTCTGATCGTTGCTAAGCTGAAAGTGGCCACTAGATTCCGACTTACGTGCAACGCGACGTGGCACGGTTCAATATCATGTCCGCAGCCTTTTCTGCGATCATCATCGTGGCAGCCGCGGTGTTTGCGGAAGGTAATGTTGGCATCACAGAAGCATCAATAACGCGCAAGCTATGCACACCGCGTACCTTGAGTTCGCTATTGACGACTGCAGCGGCGTCCGAGGCCGGCCCCATGCGACACGACCCAACCAAGTGATAACCGGTGGAGCCGCGCCGGCGCGCAAAGTCCAACCATTCCTCGTCGGTGCTGGTGGCAGCCCCAGGTAAAGTTTCCGCGTCGAAGAAAGGTGCCATCGCCGGCGTATGCATCAGTTGCCGCGCAATCTTGAGAGCCGCCACAATGACTTCCTGGTCTTTGGCGGCGCTCAAGTAGTTGGGTTGGATCGCCGGGTGTTGTGCTGCATTGTTTGACTGAATCCTGACGTAGCCGCGGCTCTCGGGGCGTTGTTGTCTGGCCCCGCACGACATACCGGGAAAGTCATCCAGAACGTAATTTTTACCTTCCTTGTAGCTTGCCGGCGTAAAAAGAACTTGAATATCTCCTCGCGCATACTCTTGGCGACTTTTCCAGAACACATGAACAAGCGAGGGGCTCAGCGCAAGGATGCTCGGCCGCCCTAAAGTCCAACGCAAAACCTCCAAGCCAAGTCGCCACCCACGTGACCATTCATTTATGCTTTTGGCATTCTTGACTTTTGCGGCAATGCGCACGGTGTAGTGGTCCTGCAGGTTTTCCCCTACACCACAGACGTCTTGGACGACATCAACCCCACAGGACTGCAAGAGCGCTTTAGGGCCAATTCCTGACAACTGCAGCAGCTTGGGGGAGTTGATCGTGCCAGCGCAGACCAGCACCTCCCGCCTGGCCAACACGGTCTTCTCCACGCCATCCTGCGTGTATCTAACGCCAACCGCCCTTCTCCCTTCGAAGACGATAGCGGTTGCATGAGCATTAGTACGCAGCTCGGCGTTGTCACGCGCTAGCGCGGGTCGCAGCAAGGACGTTGCAGCATTGACGCGCCGCCCCTTGTGGATGTAGCGCTGGAAATATCCGACCCCGTTTTGTGCCGCGCCGTTGTAATCGTCATTTTCCGGAATGCCGTACTGCACGACCCCTTTAATGAACTCATCGCACAAACGACTGGTCCAATCGGGATTGGTGATAGGCATCTCACCGTTCCGTCCGCGATAGGCATCACTCCCGGCTCCGATACGGCGTTCGGACCGTTGAAAGTACGGCAGTACATCTTCATAACCCCAACCCAAATTTCCCAAGGCTTTCCAGTCGTCAAAGTCTTCGTGCTGTCCACGGCTGTAAGCCAGCCCATTGATTGAACCGGACCCACCCACCACTTTTCCCTGCGGAATGGCGATCGAGCGGTTTTTGATACCGGCGCCCGGTTCAGTCATAAATGGCCAAGAGTATTTCTGGCCGTACAAGGTCTTTACGAAGCCTGCAGGAATGCTGATGTACGGGTGTTTTTCCGACAGCCCAGCCTCCAGGATGCACACCGTCGCCGCACCGTCGGCAGTCAAGCGGTTTGCGAGCACACATCCAGCCGGACCGGCGCCAACAACCACGTAGTCGAACACGTCGCTCATTCCTTACCTTTAGAAATTCGTGGCACGTGGCAATTTCCTTGTTTTCAAAACATCAGCGATGCGCCTCTCCTAATGCTCACTTCACTAGCCCCAATCTGCGACACATGGAGTTTGAGATCACCACTTGGCAAGCCTGTGAATTTAGCGTGAGCGAAACATTTGGTGACTTAGGAGGATTTTTTGATTTTAAGTTTTAAAAACAATTAACAAAAAAAATATATTTTGATGCTTTTGCATCAAAATATCTTATGAAAAAAATCACCGTTACGAATCTTGAAACGCTGTGCACAATTGCCAGCCTCGGCACTTTTCAGGCGGCCGCGGACAAGCTCAACACCACCCAGCCCGCGATATCGGCGCGCATGAGAGACCTTGAAGCAATCATTGAGCGTCCTTTATTTCAGCGCTACGGCCGCCGCATGGAGTTGTCGCTAGAGGCACGACAAATCGTTGCCCGAGCCGAGCCGCTTTTGGGTATGCTTGGTGAGCTTCTGGTATCGCTGGAGAATCCTTCGGCAGCGGTGGGACTTATACGGATCGGCCTCGGCGAAATCATCGCGCGCACCTGGTTTCCCGGCTTTGTAAGCGAGGCGATGCGCTTGATGCCTAATCTGAGATTCGACGTCAAGATCAATCTCAACATTCCCACTCGTCAGGAGTTGGAAAATGGCAAGCTTGACATTGCGCTGCTTGGCGACGACGGCTCTAGTGGCTCACTTGCTTCAGCGTCACTCGGATCCATTCGAATCCGGTGGGTAGGGTCACCGGCGCTTGTCGGAAAAGATGCTCAAACGCGCTCACTCAGTGAATTTTTGACACATCATCCGGTTTGGTCCCTTTCAAAAGCGTCGATCGTTTACCCCATCATGGCGACTGAACTGAGCGAGGTTCGCGCCAACGTCAACTTCAACATGTGCGACAACATCAGCGCTTTGATCGGCTTACTCACTGGTGGTGCTGGCATCGGCATGCTCCCTGAAGTATTGGTAACCGAACAGTTGAAGAATGGAGACCTCGTTCGGTTGGGGTTGGGTAATACTGGCACACGCCTACCTTTTTTTGTCGCGTGGCGGTGCGATGAAAAACAAGTAGCGGTGCTAAAGCTGGTGGAGCTAGCGCGCCGGATGTCAACGTTTTCGCGATCGTGAAGACCCTGCTGCAATTGAAAAGTAAGGGTTGTAAGACGACTGCGCCCACATTACTACAAGCCAAAATCAGCCAACCGACGCTAGAGAATACTTTACAATATTTGCTTATTAGGGCGCATCTGCTAACAGCAAAGCCATTATTGATCCTGATCACAACTTGAGCATTACAAGTCAAGCTGTCCGAAATTTTTTAGCTACTACAATTTTGGTTTTAAAAAACAGCCAGCGGCGTCAGCGGGCTGCCGGTGGCGCCGACGATCGGCAGGGCCGCTG
>JBBAPO010000044.1:0-32024 GCA_040400795.1 Rhodoferax sp. | reverse complement strand
TCGCATGCTGGAATCAAAATCCAGTGCCTTAACCAACTTGGCGACTCCCCTACACAGGTTGATGGCTGTTCACCACCCACCGTCAATTTTTACGCTGGTGCCCAACCGAAGAGCGGGTGAACTCCCAGATTGCTGCAGATCCGCGTCTGTATCGATGCCGGCTCGCTTGCCACCGTTAACGGTTGGTCAAGGTGCGCAAACACCGCGCTGCCCGAGCCGGTCATCCGGCCGCTGAGCCCGAGCGCTGCAAGCCAACTGAGGGCCTGAGTAACGCCTGGACAAAGCCTCTGCGCAACCCCCTGCAAATCGTTTCGGCCAAAACCAAACGGGTTCGCAGAGAAGCCTGAAAGTATAGCAGTGTCACTGTCTCTTTTGAGAGCTGGGTCCGAGAAAATCGCTTGCGTGGGCAGCCCGGCAGCCGGTTTAGCCACCAAAAAATTCGCGCGCGGAAGTGTGATCGGGGTCATGATGTCGCCTATGCCTTCGACCCAAGCATTGTGGCCGCCCAAGAAAAAAGGTACATCGGCCCCCAAGGCCAATCCAATCGGCAATAGCCGGGCCAGCGGCCAGTTAAGTTGCCACAGGCGATTTAATGCCAGCAGCGTGGTCGCCGCGTCCGATGAGCCGCCGCCCATGCCGGCCTGGGCCGGAATGCGTTTCTCAATGCCGATGTGGGCGCCAAGGCGGCTCCCGCTGGCAAGCTGCAAGGCGCGTGCGGCTCGCAGCACCAGATCGTCGGCGGGCAGAGTGGCGCCCAGGTCTTCGCGGCTGATTAGCCCGTCGGCCCGAAGATCCATGTGCAGCGTGTCGCACCAGTCGATCAGCATGAACACCGACTGCAGCAAGTGGTAGCCATCGGCACGCCGACCGGTGATGTGCAAAAACAGGTTCAGTTTGGCGGGTGCGCTGAGGTCGTAGAGGCGCTGCATGGGTTTTGGTCGGGTCTTGGTGCCTTTATGGGTCCAGCACGACGCGCAGTTCGGCCATTGGCAAGGGTGACTGGCGACGCACCGTGATGCGGCCGTTGGGGCGCTGTGACAAGTCAACCTGCCATCCGGCCGAAGCGGCGGTGTCGCCCGCCAGCCAGTCAAACAGGGCGGCGATGGGCAGTTCGGCGCCCAAGGTCTGCCGCATCAGCGCCCCTAGCGTTGCGAACTGACGCACTTCCAAATTGGTGCGAAGGGTGCTGCCCTCAGGCGTCCAGTTCAAGGCCGCCGCAGTGGTGCCCAAGGGGGTGAACAGGGTTAGCGCCCCAGCAGGGGCGCTGCCACTGAGCTCAAAGGCGGCGGAGAAGACCTGTACCGGTTCTGATTCGACCCGAATGGCTAACCTGCCGCGCCATGGCGAAAGTTCAGTGCCATTCATGGTGCCAGACTTTGTCGGCGCTGCACATGATGCTATAAAAAAAATAGCAATTAACAGCAAAGCCGTTAACCGCAGAGATGGCCTCACAGTTTCACACGCAGGCGTTTGAGGGTGTCGCGCAGGGTCTCGTTGTCAGGGCTCAGGGCCAAGCCCTCGCGCCAGACGGTCATGGCCTGTTCACGTCGCCCCATGACCCACATCACTTCTCCCAGGTGGGCAGCAATTTCGGCGTCTGGTCGGGATTTGTAGGCGCCTTGCAGAATCCGCAAGGCCTCGGGCAGGTTACCGCTTTTGAACTCAACCCAACCCAAGCTGTCCGTGATGAACGGGTCGTCCGGGGCGAACTCTAGGGCCTTTTTGATCAACTGGCGCGCTTCGGGTAGACGCACGTTGCGCTCCGCCAGCGAGTACCCCAGTGCGTTGTAAGCGTGCTGGTAGTCAGGTTTGCTGGCAATGACACCACGCAGCAGGCGTTCCATCTCGTCGAATTTCCCGATTTTCTCAGCCATCATGGCCAGGTCGTAGGTGAGGTCGGGGTCGCCTGGAAAGCGGTTCAGGCTGTCTGAGATCAGGTTGTAGGCAGCCTGGTACAGCTTGGCTTCGCGCAGAAACTGCACCTCAGCGTTAAGCTTGAGGCGTGCCTCGGCGACAGTTTTTTCAGGCTGGCTGCGAATCAGCTGGCGTGCCTCGTCAACTCTGCCTTGGCGCGCCAGCATGCCTGCGCGACGCACCTGGGCATTGAGCAGTTCTTCCGGGCTTTCAATGCGCGCCAACCAGGCTTCCGCCTGCGCTATATCCTTGCGTTTTTCTGAAATCTGAGCCAGCGAGAGGTAGGCTTGCGCCAACCCGCGGTCGGCCGCGCGAGGCGCAGTGCCGGCAGGGCGGACGGGTATTAGTGCCACGTAGCGCTTGAAGCAGGTTTCAGCTAGCTCATATTGGTTGTCGTCCAGCGCCAGTGCGCCACGCATGAGCCAGGCCTCGGCAAGTTCAGGTCGCTCGGTGGTGACCAGGTCGAGCTGGCTGGCGGCTTCCGCGTAGCGACGCCCATCAATCAAAGTGCGGGCGTAGTCCATGCGGACTTCAGGCCGTGGCTTGCCGTCAAGGTATTTTTTCACCAGAGATTCTGCCGCTGGTTGCTTGGCGGTCATCAACGCCAGTGCGAGTAAGGCGGGCCCCTCCGCTTTGGCGTCAAGCGCTTGTCCCTTACGCGCGGCGTCCATTGCAGCGCTGCCATCGCCGGCCTCCATGCGCAGACGACCAATGGTGGTCCATGCGGCAACGCCGATGGCGGCTGTGCTGAGGTACTCGGCCAGCGCTTGTTCCACCGCTTGGGCTGCACCTTTTTTATCGCTGACACGGGCGAAGTAGCGCGGAATGGCGGTGACCGCGAGCGCCCGGTCCTTGGCCTCGGCATTCGCAATCTCGCGCTTAAGCGGCTCCACAGTTTCGGTCAGTCGGTTCATGCCGATCAGAATCTGAAGCGTATACCGGTTGGCATCGCGCGAGTTGGGCAGTGCCTGTCGCCAGGCGCGTGCTGCCTGTAACGCAGAGTCACCGGAGCGGGCCTTGAGTGAGATTTCTACCGCGCGTTGGTACAGCCTTGGGTCGCCGGTCTTTCGAGCGGCGTCCAATATGAGTGAGAAAGCGGCCCCCGGCTCGTCACCGTCGGCGTTGAGTTCACCCAGCAGCAATTGGTAAAACAGCGGACCATCTAGCGCTGAGCTTTGTGCCGGCGACGTGGTTGCCGCTGCCGGCACGCCAGGGGTCTGAGCTTTCGCGCCGAGCGCGGCCAGCAGCAGGGCCAACAGTGTGAAACGTGGGGCAATACGCATCAGACCATAATAATCTATGCCAGCCCTGATTGTTTGTAATGCCCGAATTACCCGAAGTTGAAGTGACCCGCCTGAGCTTTGCCGCACGTATTGCGGGTGCCAGGGTGTTGGAGGCACGCCAGGGCAAGCCCCTTCGCTGGCCGCTGGGCTGCCCGGTGGCGGCTTTGGCGGGCCGTACAGTGCGTGGCGTGCGCCGGCGCGGCAAGTACCTGTTGCTGGACTTGGACCAGGGCCTGCTGCTGCTGCATCTGGGCATGTCGGGCAGTCTCAACTTTGCCCCCGCCTTGCCGCCGCCCGGCGTCCATGATCATTTTGAGCTGGTCACCACCCAGGGCACGCTGCGCCTGCACGACCCGCGCCGTTTTGGGGCTGTGGTCTACGCCCCTGCTGAAGACGATGTGGTAGCGCAAAAGCTGCTGGGTCGTCTTGGCATGGAACCACTGAGCGAAGGCCCCGGTGGCTTCGATCTGGCCGCTTTCCAACAGGGTCTCAAAGGCCGGCAGGCTGTCATCAAGCAAGTTTTGCTGGCTGGCGATCTGGTGGTTGGGGTAGGAAATATTTATGCCTCCGAGGCGCTGTTCCTGGCCGGTATCCGGCCCACCGTGCGCGCCGCCAAGTTGAGCCGGCCGCGTGCCGCACGGCTGTACACCGCCATTCGCGAGGTGCTGGCGCGTGCCGTCGCCAAGGGCGGCAGCACGCTGCGCGACTTCTCAAGCGCCATCGGTGAAACGGGTTATTTTCAGCTCGAGGCCATGGTCTACGGGCGCGCGGGTCAGCCCTGCCGTGTCTGCGGCACGCCCATCAAGCTGCTGCGCCAAGGTCAACGCGCCACTTTTTTCTGCCCGCAGTGCCAAAAACCATGAGCGCCGATTTGGCTAGCCGCGTGGTGCAGTGGCAGCAAGCCCATGGCCGGCATGACCTGCCTTGGCAAAACACGCGCGACCCCTACCGCGTCTGGCTGTCAGAAATCATGCTGCAGCAGACCCAGGTGGTCACGGTGCTGGATTACTTTGCCCGCTTCCTGGCCCGCTTTCCCGATGTGGCCGCACTGGCGGCAGCGCCCCTGGACGATGTGCTGGGCCTGTGGAGTGGCCTGGGTTACTACAGCCGGGCCCGCAACCTGCACCGCTGCGCCCAGGCAGTGATGACCCTGCATGACGGCGTCTTTCCGCGTACGGCTGAGCAACTGCAGATCCTACCGGGCATTGGCCGCTCCACCGCGGCGGCGGTGGCCTCGTTGTGCTTTGGCGAGCGGGTGGCTATTTTGGACGGCAACGTCAAGCGGGTACTCACCCGGGCGCTGGGCTTCGGGGCCGATCTGGCCAGCGCCACCAATGAGCGGGCACTGTGGGCCCTGGCCACAGACTTGCTCCCACAGTCTGATTTGCAACAGACCATGCCGCGCTACACC
The DNA here is from genome assembly GCA_040400795.1 of Rhodoferax sp. Taxonomy (GTDB): domain Bacteria; phylum Pseudomonadota; class Gammaproteobacteria; order Burkholderiales; family Burkholderiaceae_C; genus Rhodoferax. The sequence continues at coordinate 27,416 of JBBAPO010000044.1, read as the reverse complement.
CAGGGCGTGATGGACCTGGGCGCCACCCTGTGCACCAGCCGTCAGCCCCAGTGCCAGCACTGCCCGCTGGCCAGCATATGCGTTGCGAAGGCGCAGGGCCAGCCGCTGAGCTACCCCGTCAAAACTCGCAAGCTCAAGCGCAGCACACAGTCGCTTTGGCTGCTCTGGGCCAGCAGCTCGGATGGTCAGGTCTGGTTGAGCCAGCGTCCAACGCCAGGCGTGTGGGCTGGGCTGTACTGCCTGCCCTTGTTTGACAGCTTGGACGCACTGGAGCAGGTTTTGCCTGAGCCCCAGCGCGGCACCCTGCAGGCCGGCCCGGTGCTGCGCCATGTGCTCACCCACAAGGACCTGCACCTGCACCCGATTGAGCTGCGTTTGTCTCAGGCTGTGGCGCTGGGCCTGCAAGGGGCTTGGGTGGGGGCCGACCAATGGCCAGCATTGGGCCTGCCGGCGCCCATTCGCAAGTGGCTCAGCCGGAGTTGACCCTGTGCTGGGCCCGCCTGATCGGCACGCTCAGGCCGAGTCAAGCTCGCGGTGCCGAGTCAGCGTGGCCCACTCACTTGCAAAAGCTCGCGCCAACTGCTCCACCAGAAATACCGATCGGTGCTGGCCACCGGTGCACCCAATGGCAACCGTGACATAGCTTCGGTGGTCCCGCGCCAAGCCAACCAGCCAGTGCGCCAAAAACCGCCGGATGTGGTCGAGCATCAGCATGGCCTCGGGCTGCTGCTGCAAAAACTCGGCCACGGCGGCATCGCGCCCGGTCTGGTGGCGCAGCGCTGGCTCGTAGTGTGGGTTGGGCAGCATGCGCACGTCAAACACAAAGTCGGCGTCGGCCGGAATGCCGCGCTTGTAGGAAAAAGATTCAAACACCAGGGTGAGCTGCCCTCCCGGCGCGGTGATCAGGGATTTGACATAGGCCTGCAGCTGCGCGGGCCGGATGATGCTGGTGTCTATGACATGCGCCTGTTCGCGCAGGTTTGCCAGAAGCCCGCGTTCAAGCTCAATGGCCTCTACCAATGCAGGACGCTGGTCTGTTGCGGCGGGCACCGAGCCGGCCTGCGACAGGGGGTGGCGGCGCCGAGTCTCAGAGTAACGCCGCACCAGGGTGTCGGTGCTGGCGTCCAAAAACAGGGGTTGCACCACCACACCCTGAGCGCGCAGGGCTGTGAGCTGTTGAGGCAACAGCGGCAGCGAGGTCGCGCTGCGTACGTCGACCGCGATCGCCAGGCGGTTGGCATGATGGCTTCTCTCCAGATCGACAAAAGGCAGTAAAAGCTCGGGCGGCAGGTTGTCCACACAGTAGTACCCGGCGTCTTCCAGTGCGTGCAGCGCCACGGATTTGCCGGAGCCTGACATGCCGGTGATCAGCACCATTTGCATGGCGGCGGGTGCTTCCATCATCTCAGGCCCTCGCTTGAAGCATTTCGCGGGCATGGGCCAGCGTGGTGTCGGACAGGCGCTCGCCGCCCAGCATGCGGGCCACTTCGCCCACCCGCTGCTCACCCTGCACTGGGCTGACCGAGCTCAGCGTGGTACCTGCCTGCAACTGCTTGGCCACTACCAGGTGGTGGTCGGCGCAGGCCGCCACCTGCGGCAGGTGCGTCACCGCGAGCACCTGCCGGTCTTGCCCCAGCTGCTGCATCAGGCGGCCCACGGTCTCAGCCACGGCGCCGCCCACGCCGGCGTCCACCTCGTCAAAAATCAGGGTCTGCGCGGTGCCGAGCTGGCTGGTGGTCACAGCAATGGCCAGCGCCATACGCGACAACTCGCCGCCCGAGGCCACCTTGTTGACCGGCCGCGGTGTGCTGCCGGCATGGCCCGCTACCAGAAACCCTACGTCTTCGAGGCCGTGTTGCATGGCCTGGGCCGCTGCTGTTAGCGCCACCTCAAACTGGCCGCCCTGCATGCCCAGGCCCTGCATGGCCTGGGTGATGGCCCGGGCCAGCTGGGGTGCGGCCTTGGCCCGGGCCTGCGAAATGCGGCGTGCCTCCTGCTGGTAGAGCTGCTGCGCTCGTTGCTCTGCTGCCTCCAGCGTGGCCAGATCGGCAGCGGCGTCCAGTTGCTTCAACTCGTGTTGCCATTGCCTCAGCAGGGCGGGCAGATCGGCTGGATCGCGCCGGTAGCGCCGCGCCAGCGACATCCAAAGCGACAGCCGCTCGTCGAGCTCGGCCAGGCGCTGCGGGTCCAGCTCGGTGCGGCGCAGGTAGGCACGCAGGCTGTGCACAGTGTCTTCCACCTGGGCCAGGCTAGATGCCAAAACCTCTGTCAGCCCTTTAAATACGGGCTCTAAATGCTCCTGTTGTTGTAGCAACTGGCAGGCATGGTGTAAACCTTGCACTGCGCTGTGTTCTTCTTCGTCCAGGCTTTGCACTGCGCCGCTCGCGGCGTCCAGCAGGGCCTGCGCGTTGGACAGGCGGCCGTGTTCGGTGTTGAGATCGTCCCATTCGTCAGCGCCAGGAGCCAGCTTGTCGAGCTCACCGATTTGCCAGGCCAGGCGCTCACGCTCGGTCTGCAGGGTGGCTTGCGCGGTTTGCGCCTGGGTCAAGGCCGCTTGCGCTTGGCGCCAGCCCTGCCAAAGGCGGGTCAGGGTTGCTGCGTCCAGACCTGCGTAGGCGTCCAGCAGGCTGCGCACGGCATCGGGTCGGGTCAGGCTTTGCCAGGCGTGCTGACCGTGGATGTCCAGCAATTGCTCGCCCAGCTCACGCAGCTGGGTGGCGGTGGCGGCGCTGCCGTTGATCCAGGCCCGGCTTTTGCCCTGGGTGTCCACGGTGCGGCGCAGCAACAGGCCACCATGGGTGTCAAACCCGGCTTCGTCCAGCCAGGCGTCAATGGCGTCGCTGGTGTCAAATTCTGCGCTCACGTCGGTGCGGCTGGCGCCTTCACGGACGGCGCCCACATCGGCGCGGCCGCCGGTGACCAACTGCAGCGCGTCGATCAGGATCGACTTGCCGGCGCCGGTTTCACCGGTCAACACACTAAAGCCGGAGGCCAGCTCTAGCTCGAGCTCGCTCACAATCACAAAATCACGAAGGGCCAGGCGCTTGAGGCTCACGTTCAGACCGCTCCTTCATTCCAGTGCAGTTTTTGCCGCAGGGTGTCAAAGTAAGACCAGCCTTTGGGGTGCAAAAAGCGAACATGGTGCTTGGAGCGCGTCACCAACAGGCGGTCGCCATGCAAAAGCGATGCCAATGACTGCATGTCAAAGTTGGCGCTGGCATCCCGGCCAGCCACCAGCTCAATGGCAATCTCCATGGTGTTGGCCAGCACGATGGGCCGGTTGGACAGGGTGTGAGGTGCAATCGGCACCAGCACCCAGGCAGCGACGGACGGGTGCAGCATGGGCCCACCCGCCGACAACGCGTAGGCGGTGGAGCCGGTGGAGGTGGCGATGATCAGGCCGTCGGCGCGCTGGTTGGCCACAAAATGGCCATCCACCTCGACCCTCAGCTCCACCATGCCCGAGGTGGCGCCGCGGTTCACCACCACGTCATTCATGGCCAATGCATCAAAAACGCAGCGTCCGTCGCGCATCACCCGGCCGTACATCAGGCTGCGGTGGTCTTCCTCGCACTCGCCACGCAGCATCGGCGCCAGTGTGGCCGCAAAATTGCCATAAGGAATATCAGTCATGAAGCCCAGCCTGCCCTGGTTGATGCCAATCAGTGGCACGCCCAGGTGCGCCAGTTGGCGGCCGATGCCCAGCATGGTGCCGTCGCCGCCCACCACCAGCGCGAGGTCACATTGGGCGCCAATGCCCGCGACATCGAGCATGGGGTAACCGGTGATGCCCATGTTGTGTGCCGTGTCGAGCTCAAAAACCACATCGCAGCCCTGCGCATGTAAAAAATTCGCAATGTCCTCCATGGCCTGGCGCGATGAAGCGCCAGATGCGCCCGAGGCCACGGTCAAGTACTTGCCAATCAGCGCCACATGGCGGAATAAGGACTTCATACGCAAATTACATCACTAAAATGAGGCGATGCTGGATGAGCGGGCCAAGTTGTTGTTGAAAGCGCTGGTCGAGCGCTATATTGCCGACGGGCAACCCGTGGGCTCGCGCACGCTGTCCAAAGCCTCGGGGCTGGAGCTGTCGCCCGCCACCATCCGCAACGTCATGTCTGACCTGGAGGAACTGGGCCTGATTGTCAGCCCCCATACCTCTGCCGGGCGAATCCCCACCGCGCGCGGCTACCGCCTGTTTGTGGACACCATGCTCACCGTGCAGCCCAGCCAGTTTGGCGCACACAGCCTGGCGCCCGACCAGCCGCAAAAGGTGATTTCCAACGCCGCCAACCTGCTGTCAAGTCTGTCGCACTTTGTGGGTGTGGTGATTGCGCCGCGCCGTTCGTCGGTGTTTCGCCATATCGAGTTTTTGCGCCTGTCCGAACGCCGGTTGCTGGTGATCATTGTCTCGCCCGAGGGCGATGTACAAAACCGCGTCATCTTTACAGAGGTGGACTACTCGCAGGCGCAGCTGGTGGAGGCCGCCAATTTTCTGAACAGCCACTATGTGGGGCTGGCGCTGGAGCAGGTGCGCGAGCGCCTGCAGCACGAAGTGGAAAGCCTGCGCTCTGAAATCGCCAGCCTGATGCAGGCGGCGGTGGCGGTCAGCTCTGAGGCCATCTCTGAAACCGAGGGCGATGTGGTGATCTCGGGCGAGCGCAACCTACTGGCGGTATCCGATTTTTCGCACGACATGGGCCACCTGCGCCGCGCCTTTGACCTGTTTGAGCAAAAAACCCAGCTGATGCGCCTGCTCGACGTGGCCGGCCGCGCCGAAGGCGTGCGCATCTACATCGGCGGCGAGAGCCAGGTGGTGCCGTTTGAAGAGCTGTCGGTGGTGAGCGCGCCCTATGAGGTGGACGGCCAGGTGGTCGGCACCCTGGGCGTGATCGGCCCCACCCGCATGGCCTATGACCGCATGATCCAGATTGTGGACATCACCTCGCGACTGGTCAGCAACGCGCTGAGCTACCACAAGTAGCCCCGTACAATCGTCATCGGGTCGGGGCGTTAGCTCAGTTGGTTAGAGCAGAGGACTCATAATCCTTTGGTCGAGTGTTCAAGTCACTCACGCCCTACCACTTTTTCTATGCTGCGCAAAGGTCTTTAGCTACAAAAAATGTAGCTGAATTTGTTTGTGCGGCGTTCAGCAAAGATTGAATCAAAGCATTTACAAATAGATTGCTTGTCTTTGCTGAAGTGGCCCGAGCACAGTGGTGTTTGGTGGTTTCTGCTACTTCGGAATCGACCAAGTCGAGCGATTTTTACGCAAAAAATCGTTGATTGCGCGTGCGGGGTCCGCGCCTTTGAAGCCACCCTTACTTGGCCGGAAGGCGCGTTATCTCGCAATACCGAGCTGGGCGCCTTGCACCAAAGTGTCTGACCGGACTTTCTAGTGGATTGCTTTACTTGATGAAAAAGGGTAAACCCTATTGTCAGCACGCCCGCCAGACCTAAAAATAGGAACTCAGTTCCACAAATAGCGGTTTTTCATGATCCAATCGGCATCCAGACGGGTACTAATCGTTCTGGAGTATCTAACCGGCCATACTGACGGCGCCGGCCTCACGGACATCTGCGAAGCACTGGCCCTACCCAAAAGCATCGGCCACCGACTGCTTGCCCTGCTGATTGAGTCCGGTTACGTGGTTCAACACCGCCAGAGCGGCCGATACGGACTGACTCTGAAACTCACCATGCTTGGACTGCGCCATTACGTGCGAACCGGTCTGGACGATCTGGCTCAGCCGATCCTTGATCAGGTGGCGGCAGAAACAGGCGAACTGGCGCGCCTGGCTGTGGTCGAAGGCGAGCGATTGATCTGGGTGGCAAAGGCACAGGGCGCGCGCTCCGGGTTGCGCTACGACCCTAGTTTGGACCACGATACCGGCCATGATGTCGTTCTGCATGCCACTGCAACCGGCAAAGCTTGGCTTGCGACGCTGCCTGAAGAACAAGCTTTACGCATTGTCTCGGCCACCCAAATGCGTACGCCACTATGGTTCGGTCCGAATGCCGCAAAAAACCTCGACACTTTCCGGCAAATGCTGCAAAAGACCCGGCTTTCAGGCTTCGGGGTGGCAATCGAGGAGGGCGAGCCTGGTACTGCGGCAGTCGCGGTAGCGGTTGTTGATGCCTCGGGTGACGGTGGGGCGGTTGGCACGCTCAGCCTGGCCGGTCCGCTGCTGCGTTTTGATGAAGAGCGCCGATTGTTTTTTGCCGCGCGTTTGCGAAAGGTGGCGCATGAGTTGGGCGAAATCTGGCCCATGCGCAATCACCGAGGCGTTTCGCCGACGAGATCAGGATCGCCGAGCCACTCTGGCAAGTCCCGACTGGAAAACACAGATGTCACAAGCCTCACCACCGCTCTATGAAGGTCCGCTGGAACTGTCCAGCGCCCGTTCCAAATTCAAGCTGCTGCCGTTCAGCGACTCGGGCTTCACCCGGGAAGGACCGCGTGCCGACGCCGAATACCGCGACCTCGGGCTCGACGCGGCCACTGGCGGGCGCATCGGTGCAAAGCATATTCGCGCCATCAAGCCATTGGCGCTGAAGACAGGCTGGCACTGGCACGACATGAGCGGCCATTTCGTCTACGTGCTCAAGGGATGGATCAGCTTTCGTTTCAAGGGCGTGCCGGACATCGTTACCGTGCATGTCGGCGGCTGCCTGAGCCAGCCGGCTGGCGTGCCTCACAACGTGATTGCACGATCCGATGATCTCGAGCTCATTGAAATCAATCTACCCGCCCAGTTCGGCACGTTTGATTTGACACCGTCCGCCGCTAATGTAAAAAAGGCGGTGCAGGCATGATCCGGGACGGCGCCCAGCCAAGCGATTTGTCCAGATTCAAGCGCTCGACCCGGCGTTGGTTAGGCGTCGTGGTGATGTTCGTTGCGCTGCTCCTGCTCTGGGAATTCGCCGTGAAGCTGTTTGGCATCAAGGAATACCTCCTGCCGCCACCGACCAAGATCTGGTCGGAATTTCTCAAGCGGCGAGTAACCGTGATGAACGGAGCCTGGATCACCACGGTCGAGATCATCGGCGGCTACCTGTTGGCGGTCGCTGTCAGCATCCCGCTGGCAATGGCTATCGCCTATTCCCGTTTCGTGGAAAACACCATTTATCCGGTTGTTGTATTTCTGCAGATCATTCCAAAGATCGCGATCGCGCCCTTGTTCATCATTTGGCTAGGCTTTGGCCTGATACCCAAGTTGTTGATCGTCTTCCTGTTGTGCTTTTTCCCCATCGTCGTCTCCAGCGTTGCCGGCTTTAAGTCCGTCGATCCGGATGTGATGGATTTCGCGCGCTCAACCGGTGCCAGCCCGCTACGGATGTTCTTCAAGATCCGCCTGCCACAAGCACTGCCTGAAATCTTTACCGGCCTGAAGATCGGCGCAGCCCTGTCTGCGACTGCCGCGGTGGTGGCCGAGTTTGTGGCTTCGGATCGTGGCCTTGGTTATCTTCTGCAGCAATACAACGGGCAACTGGAGACACCCATGGTCTTCGCCATCATCGTGTTGCTGAGCCTTATCGGGCTTGCGATCTACTACCTTGTCGAACTCATTGAGCGCCTTGTCATCCCCTGGCATGTGGCGCAACGTCCCACCGAAATGACGGGGATCTGAAATTTTTTAACGCAGCTAACAAAGGAGACAACCATGACGATGAGACGCAATCTTGGAAAAGTAATCTTCGGCCTTGCTATTGCCCTGCCACTCGTGCTCGGCGCTCAGGCCCAGGCGCAGGACAACGTATCGCTGCGCCTGAACTGGTACTTGGGTGGCTTGCATGTGCCGTTCTATTACGGCGTGGACCGGGGGTTTTATCGGCAAGAGGGCATCAACCTCACAATCAACGAAGGTCGCGGCTCGGCCAATACGGTTCAGGTTGTCGGCGCCGGCACGGATACCTTCGGCTTGGCCGACAGTTCCAGCATCATCAGCCTGGTCTCCAAAGGTGGCGAGATCAAGTCTGTGATGAATATCCTGAGCTCCACCGGCTTTTCGGTGGTGTCAGCCGCCTCGTCCGGCATTCGTACGCCCAAGGACATCGAGGGCAAGACGCTGGCAGTCTCGCCCGGCGATCCGATTCGTGGCTTGCTCGAAGCCCTGGCGGCGTATAACAAGGTCGACATCAGCAAGGTGAACTTTGTGCAGGTCGACCCCGCTGCCAAGGTGGTCACCGTACTCGAAAAGCGCGCAGACGGTCTGCTCGGCGGCGCCGATGACCAGTTCTTCCTGCTCAAATACCGCGGTGTGGAACCACATGCGCTGCGATTCGCCGACCATGGTGCCAATATCGTTGGGATGGCGATTTTCACAGGCAATAACACGATCAAGGCAAGCCCTGAACTGGTGCGGCGCTTTGTCAGAGCCACCAAGCGGGCTTGGGAGGAGGCCAAAAAGAACCCTGACGCTGCCGTTGATGTGGCAATGAAAATCAAGCCGGACCTTAATCGCCAATCCACCAAGGACCAAATGCTGGTCGATTTCGAACTGATGGATTCGCCCAATGTCAAAGGGCAGGTAGGCTTGGGCCACGAGAAGGATTGGGGACAGACCATCGAACTGCTTAAGAAATACCGGGGCTTGGAGACCCAATTGAACTGGACGGCATTTCACACCAACGATTTCCTGCCCAAGTGAGACACCAACGTGAAGCCTCAGAACCATCTCTCGCCATCTGAGGCAGAAAACGCCCTGCAAAGCAGCTCGGCGGCAGTGCCGGTCGAGATCAAGGGCGTCAGCAAGGTCTTTCGCCGGGCACAAATGCAGACCCAGGCGATCGATCGTGTGGATCTTTCCGTCAAGCCCGGCGAGTTCGTGGCCGTGGTCGGTCCCTCCGGCTGCGGAAAGTCCACTCTTCTCAAGATCATCGCCGGGCTGCTGGAGCCGAGCGAAGGCATCGTCGAAATCGCAGGTAGGGCCATTTCTGGCCCCCATACGGACCTCGGCATCGTATTCCAGAGCCCGGTTCTGCTGGACTGGCGCAATGTGCTTGATAACGTACTTGTCCAGATTGACCTGCGCGGCGGCGATGTCGCCGCGTACCATGAGAGGGCTCGGGCCTTGCTCGCCAAGGTGGGGCTGGGCGGGTTCGAAAACCGCATGCCGCGCGAACTGTCTGGGGGGATGCGTCAGCGCGCGGCCATTGTGCGGGCGCTGATCCACCAACCCCCGCTTCTGATGATGGACGAACCGTTCGGTGCGCTAGACGCCCTGACGCGCGAGCAGATGAGGATCGATCTTGAGAAACTGTGGCTAGAACGCGGCCAGACCACGTTTTTCATCACTCACGGCATCTCCGAGGCCGTCGCCCTGGCAGATCGGGTGATTGTCATGACGCCCAGGCCGGGCCGCATCGAACGAATCATCGAGATTGACCTGCCCCGACCCCGCCACAAGGCGGTTGTTACCAGTCAACGGTTCACCGACTATTGCGATGAGATCACCGAGTGTTTCATGCGCCACGGTGTCATCCAGTATTGAGGCCTCGCCATGCTCAAACGACCCTTCCACGGTGTGATTGCCGCCCCTTTCCTGCCCATGCATTCCGACGGTGAGATCGATTGGCCCGGCCTCGAGCGCTACATGGATTGGCTTGCCGTCCAGAATCCAGCAGGCATCGCCATGAATATGGATGCGTCGGAGGTGATCGCTCTCAGCGAGGACGAGCAGGATCAAGTGATACGTGTCTGCCTTGGCGTACTCCGGGGACGCGTACCCTTCCTGTCGGGCATCGTTGCAGGATCCACGCGCAGCGCCGCCGCGAAGGCCGAACGTTATGCACGCATGGGGGTTGAGGGCTTTCCGGTCTTTCCGCCTTTCCCCACCTTCTCCGGAGCGCCGGTTCCCGGCGAGATGATCTACCGTTATCACAAAGCGATAGCCGATGCGGCACATCTGCCCATCATCTGCTTTCAGTTTCCAAAAGGTTGGGGGCCCGACTATTCGCCTGACATCGTGCGGCGGGTGGCCGAAATCCCTGAGGTGATCGCGATCAAGGAGGCCTCCTTCGATGTGGCGCAAACGCTGTCGACCATCGAGGTTGCAGCCTCGTTGCCGCATCGCATCGGCGTCCTGACAGGCAGCGATACTTTCATCTTTGAGGCGATGATGATGGGCTGCAATGGCGCGCTGATCGGTTTTGCTGGCAGCTTTACCCGTGAACTCGTTGAAATGAACGCGGGCGTACAGGGCGGCGATATCGCCAAGGCGCACGCCATTTGGAAGAAGCTGGGCCCGATCGCTAGGTACTGCTGGCGGGCACCGATCCGGGATTTTCGGCCTCGCATGAAAGAGGTTTTGCGGCTACAGGGCTTGATTCAATGCGCGGCAGTACGTGAGCCACAGTTGGGCATTGATGATGCTGAGCGTATGCAAATTCAGCGCCTGCTGATTGACAACTGGCTCCTGCCTTGAGTGGCGCTGTTGCCATATGGCACGACATCGCGCCTGAGGGTCTGGCCGAGTTCTATGCATGGCATGGCGAGGAGCACATGCCTGAGCGGGTTTCTATTCCAGGTTTTCGCAGCGGGCGGCGGTTCATCGCTAAAGCAGCCGATCTGCAGTTTTTCAACCTCTACGAGACGCAATCGCCGGAGGTCGTTCGCAGCCCCGGTTACAAAGCCCGCCTCGACAGCCCCACCCCAAGAACGCTCTCGGCGGTAAGGCACTTCCGCAACGTCGCACGCTCCCTATGCAGAGTGCTCGTCAAGCATACGGCGCCCGAGTCCGGCATCGGGCAGGCAGGACTGATCGCCACCCTGCGCTATGACGTCGAAGAGACGCAAGAGGCAGCGCACCTGGAAAAATTTCAACAAGCCATCGTCCCCGCCATTGCCCAAAGCGCGGGCATTTGTGCTGTCCGCTTGTTAGTGGCCGACCGCGCAGCCAGTGGCTATGTGAACGCCGAGCAACGCGCCCGGGGCGTTGCCAATGCTGTGCCTCCTATCGTGCTGCTCGTTGAAGGTTGGGCGGACGAAGTCTCTTTCTCGAACCTCATCAATTCTGTGCTCGCGCCGCAAGAGCTGGCACGGCATGGGCTTTCGGGCAGCGCCGAACTTGGAGTCTATGCCCACCAACTCACACTCCTGGGGCGGCTCTGAGGAAATTTAAGCAATATCAGGTCCTGCTGCCAGCCACCCTCTAATGCAGGGATGAATGGTGGCCAGACTGGTTGCTGAGCGACTTCAGTCTGACCTGCGGGAGAACTTACCCCGCTTCTGGTCTGCGGAGCGTTGTGCAATCGGTGGACCTGCCGAGACTTGGCTTGCAACCCATCATGGACTGTTTGTATGATCGCGGACTCACCCCACCGCCCTCCGACGTATCTCATCCAGCACCTGCACCATCGCCGTCACTTTACTGGCGCTGAACACGGCTTCGGGGCCTTGTTGGCTGATGTCGGTAAAGGGTGATTCGTAGAGCCTTGCTGGTTCCATCACGCCGTTTTCGGTCAGGTATTCCACGATCAGGGTGATGAATTCCAGTTGGCTGGCGGTGGCGGTGGTGCCGCTTACAAACTGGCTGAAGGCTTGTGTGGCGGCCTCGCGGTCCAGGCCCACCAGAGAGCGGATGAAGATGCCCAGGCCTTGGCTTTGCTCGGCGGCTTGCTGGATGAGCTGGCTGGTGCCGCCGGCCTGCAGCAGCATCTGCTCCAGCGCCGTCAGGTCAGACGCGGTCAGCGGTTGGTTGCGGCGCAGGCGCTGCAGCGACAGGTGGGTGTCATGCGCCCGCAGAAACTGGCGGGCCTTGTCTTTGAAGCGGGCCAGGTCCATGCCCACGGTAATGCCGGGCAGCTGCACCGTGGTGCCTTCGCCCAGCTCGTCCTCAAAGTCGGTAAAGACGACTTTCTTTTGGCTTTTTTCCATCAGCTTGATCAGGGCGCGCAGCTTTTTGCGTGCGGTCTCCAGCATGGCCAGGGTGACGCCGTCCCACCATTCATCGTCGGCCATGGCCTGTATCAGCAGCATCTCGGCCTGGATGGCTGGTATGGCGGCTTGCGCTTCCAGCGCGCTGGCAATGGCTGGCAGTTGGTCACGCAGGGCGGTGTAGCCCGGCTGCGCCTGCAGGATGGCCAGCTGGGTGCGCAGCACCAGCATGTCAAAGCGTTTGGTCTCTTCGTCGTTGTCTTGCAGGGCCGTGGGCAGGTCTGCCACCTGTTCGCTCAGGGTTTGCAGGCTGTCGGCGTCCAGCGTGTGCCAGGCCTCCGGGTTGGCAAAGTGCGCCACGGTTTTGCGCCGGGGCCGCACCACAAAGTTGTCCAGGTTCATGGCGGCCACCTGCTGGTGCAGTTGGTTGCTCAGGTCTGCGCGCAGCTGGGCGTCGGTCAGCGTGGCGGCATAGCCGGCGCGGGCTTCGGCCGCCTGGGCTTTGGCTGCACTTGGGGCCAATGCCTGGCGCTGGTCTAGCTCGGCAATCATGGCCAGCCGTGCCCTAAACAGTCGGGTGGCCAGCGGCACTGCGGCCTTGCCGTTGTCGGGTGGCAGCACCTGGCTGAAAAACTCCAGGTTCTGGCAGTAGTCAAACACCTTAAAAAACTGCTTGTGCTGGCCCGGCCCGTACAGGTCGGGGCACAGACGGGTGCCACGGCCAATCATTTGCCAAAACTTGGTCTTGGAGCGGATGACCTTGAAGAACACCAGGTTGACCACCTCGGGCACGTCAATGCCGGTGTCCAGCATGTCCACCGAAATGGCGATGTGTGGCGCATCGTTTTTGGCAGAAAAGGCGTCTATCAGGCTTTGCGCGTACTCGGTCTTGTAGGTCACCACGCGGGCAAACGCGCCCTTGTAGTGCGGGTAATTGGCATCGAAGCGCTGGGCAATAAAGTCGGCATGGGCGTTGTTTTTGGCAAATACGACGGTTTTGCCCAGCCGGTCGCCGCCGGCCACTTTGTCGCCATGCGTCATCAGGTGCGCCAGCACCTTGTCGACCGTGTCGGTGTTGAACAGCCATTTGTTCAGCGCGGCCGAGTCCACGGCGTCGGGCACATTGCCTTCTTCGTCCCACTCCAGCGCGTCCCACTGCTCTTTTTCTTGTTCAGACAGGTCTTGGTAGCGGATGCCCTCGCGCTGGTATTTCAGCGGCACCGACATGGCCTGGGGCGGCACCAGATAGCCCTCGGCCACGGCTTCGTCCAGGCCGTACACGTCGGTGGGTATGCCGCTTTCCAGGTCAAACAGGCCGTAGGTGTTGTGGTCTATCTCGTCTTTGGGTGTGGCCGTCAGGCCCACCAGCAGCGCGTCAAAGTATTCAAAAATGGCGCGGTACTTTTGGTACACCGAGCGGTGCGCCTCGTCGATGATGATCAGGTCAAAATGCCCCACGCCAAAGCGGCGCTGGCCGTCTGCCGCGTCGTCAATCAGCCCCATCATGGTGGCGTAGGTGGACACAAACACCCGGCCCTCGGCGGCCTTGTCGGTCAGCAGGTTGACCGGCGCTGAATCCGGCAGGTGCGTTTTGAAGGCGTTTACCGCCTGCTTTACCAAGGCCACCCGGTCGGCCAGAAACAGGATGCGCTTGGCCCAGTTGCAGTGCATCAGCACATCTGACAGCGCCACCACCACACGCGTTTTGCCGCCGCCGGTGGCCATCACCAGCAGGGCCTTGCGCTGGTGCTCTGCCTCAAAGGTTTCGCCAATGCGGCGCACCGCCCGGTGCTGGTAATAGCGGTTGATGATGGCGTCGTTGATGAGCGCATCGGCCAGCCGTTTGCGGCTGGTGCGGCGTTGTATCAACAGCGCCAGCTCTGGTTTTTTGAAAAAGCCCTGCACGGCGCGCGGCGGGTAGCTGGCGTCGTCCCACAGCCAGTGCTCATAGCCGTTGGAATAGAAGATGATGGGGCGCTGCCCGTACTGGGCTTGCAGGCAGTCGGCATACAGCTTGGCCTGCTGCTGGCCCACCGTGGCGTCGCGCCGCGTGCGCTTGGCCTCTACCAGCGCCAGTGGCTTGCCGTCGTCGCCCCACAGCACATAGTCCACAAAGCCCTTGCCCTGGTTGTTGGGCATGCCGGCCACTTCAACCTCCAGGTTGCTGGGGCCCAGTTGCCAGCCGGCTTCTTTGAGCAGCAGGTCTATAAAGTAATCGCGGGTTTCAGCTTCAGAGTAGTCGTGCGTATCGGGCTGGGCGGTATTGGCCTTTTTGGCGGCGGCCACTTCGGCGCGCAGGGCTTGCAGCGCCGCATCCAGCGCGCTGTTGGCCGACAGCAGCGCCGAGAGTTTGTCGTCACGTGCGTGCAGCTGCGCCTGGAGCTTGTGCAGCTGGTCCACAGACTGCTGCGGCGCGGCGGGCGTGGTGGGCGTTGAAGTGGGCGGCAGCGGCAGCAGCGTGGCGTCAAAGCGCAGTTCTGGCGCCGGGCGGGCGCGCTGGCCGTAGGTGCGCGCCAGCCAGTAGCACACATGAAACAGCTCGCGCGTGGCGGTGAGGGCATCGGTGCGCAAAATAGGGCGGGTGCTGTGCACTGCCAGGTTGCCCAGGTCTTTGATGAGCTTGGCCTTGGTGAACACGGCGTCACCAGCCGTGGCCTTGAAAGTGGGCTCGTGAATCAGCGCACTCAGGTGGTCCTGGTAGGGCAGGCGCAGCGCCTTGTCGTGCTTGTAAAGCCAAACCACCGCCAGCTCCAGCGTGCGCCGGGCATAAAAGCAGGCGGTGCGGGCATCGGTGTTCGCCAGATCCTCTGCCTTGATGGCCGCGCCATGCAGGGCGGCCCATTCGGGCTGGAGGAAGGCGAAATTGCTCATGCAATCAAGCCAAAAACGGGTTCACGATGGTGAGTTGGCCCAAAATGATCTGGCCGTTCTGCATGTCCTCGCTGTACATGGTGGTGCAACCCGCGTCCAGTGCGGCAGCCACGGTCAGGCATTGGCTTCTTCCCGGGTCATCGGCGTAAATTGACTGACCCGAAGGGGGTTTTTCATCAATGCCATCAACGATGAGTCGGCCAAGGTCTTGTGGCCTCGTTGCTCCGCTTGGTTGCGTTCCACCAAGAACTCCACAAAGTCGAACACTTCAGCTTGTTTGGCCTGCGGCAGCACTTGCAAGCGGCTAATCAGTTCAGCGTAACCCATGACTGGCTCCAGACAAAAACGTAGGTGGTCTACAGGCGGGACGGTATGGACGAATAGTAAGACAAGCCAGTGCTCAGCGTCCAGCGGCTGCTTGCCCCAAAGCCTTTAAAGCATCGCGCCTGACCTGTGCGTTTGACACGTAGAGGCCGTTTGCAAATTGCTTGTCGGCTATAGCGTTTTCTTTGATGCTGGCTTCGACGGAGACCAAGCCATCACGCAGTACAAATCGCATCAGGTCAGCAGGGCTGCGCCCAGCAGCCAGCGCCAGCCGGTTGATTTTGGTTTGGACGACTTTTGGTAGTTGGATTTCAGGGGTCATAGCGGTACTCCAAAGCTGGTTGCTATCCTAGTACTTTGATGGTTCACACGCTAATCGCTTCGCTCAAGACGGATGCCCGGAAAGTGTCGGGCAAACCATTGGGTGTGAGCACATCTACTGTGACCGGCAGCAACCGCGAAAGCTCCAACTGGATCTTGGCAATATCCATCATCGTGGTCTCGCTGGTGGGCTCCACCAGCAGGTCCAAGTCGCTGCCTTCCTTGTCACCACCATGCACCACCGAGCCGAACACGCGCACATTGGTGACGCGGTGGCTCAGGGCGATGCGGCGAATGGCTTCGCGGTGGGTTTGCAGGGCGACAGATGGCAGCATTCAAAGCTCTCCAGCGAAGGCACGGTGTTGCAGGGATGCAAACAGTTTATCCAAGGCCTGCAAGGCGGCGCGGTGGCTGGCTTTGAGGGCTTCGACGGATTGGATGCGAGCTGCGAAGGTTTGTTGCAGGTGGCGTGTGGGCACCAGCAATGGAAACCTGCGCAACTGCGACATATTTATTGAAGCAATGCCTGTTGTCTGCTTTGCCGACTTTAGAAAATACTGCTTTCCACGCTGGCTGCCGACAAGCCAATTCAAAAATATTGGCGTGACATGATCTGACGTGAGACGAACGCGAAAAACATGATTTTGATGAATGCAATCGGGCAACTCGCCGTTCCAAAGTGTGCCGCGCCCAAGCTTGTCCGGGTCGCCGCCTTCGGTTAACAATAAATCATCTTTTTGCAGGCGAAACCGATGGATTTCGTCGTCTGTAGCGTCAAGCATTTTTATGCCATCAAGTCGTAACAATTTATCTTGTACGTTTGCAACCGCTAGGTATGGCACCATCCGCGTGTTCTTCCCCGCAAGGTCGCGTCCTTTGGTGACGCCGGACGTAATGTCGGCAACGTCACCCAAGGAAAGTGCATCCGGCCAACCCTTCGGATTGCTCACCGGGTCCCCAAACATCTCAATGAAAATCGACTGAGTGAGGCTGTCTAGTTGCGCCAAGGCTTCCCGGCGCTTGGCTCTGAGCGCATCGGCTTGGTCCAGGATGGCGGCGATGCGGCGTTGTTCGGCGAGGGGAGGCAGTGGCACTCGAAGGTCGTCGAGATGCTCGTTCCGTAAGTTATTGATGTTGGCACCCGCCGCCAAGGAAGAAACTGTTCGCCGGTACTCGGGCCTTTTGAAAAGTTGCGCAAAGTATTCCGGGTAGACCTTTTTGTTGGGCCTTAACACCTTGCAGAAGGCACCAAAACCTCCATCAAAGTCATTCTTTGCTGGTGCGGCTTTTCCGACCACATCGAGACTGCCGCTGGATGCGGCAATGATGACGTCGCCTTGCTTGATTTTTTGCTTGGCAGAAATTCTGGCTGCCGGAACATAAACAAGGTCCTTATAGGTGAGGCCGGATTCGGTGATGTTCCCAGCTCGCAACACCGGAAGGTAATCGGCAAGGAAAACGCTAGAGGCATCATCTTTCCCATAAGTAACGCCGCGAATTTGCTCGGCCAAGTCCCCTATCCGAGCTTCATCAATAATCATTGATGCATCCCTTCAAGTCATTTAATTCCCGCCGCTGGCTTGTGCCTTTTGTCTGTGCAGTCAATTTGGCCTGGCCGCTGACCGTCCAGGAGGCCGCTGTGCCAAGCAGATGGCTGGCGGAAAACAAGAAATTGCTCCTGTATTGATAGCTATAGCCATAGATGCAGCAAGGGCTAGCGGCTGATTTGGCTTGTAAGTTCATGGGTATCGGCGTGCGACGTGCAGCAGGTTGAACACGGTCACGGTGGTGTCGGTTTGCGCAAACACCACGATGTAGTTGGGGTGGACCACCAGCTCCAGCGTGCCGGCCTTGCGCCCTTTGCGGCGCGGGAAGTTCGGGTCGGCCAAGCCATCCACCTGATCGTCAATGTGGAGAAGCAGTGCCAAGGCGGCATCCGGGTTGTCTTGTTCGATGAATTCGCCCACGGCGACCAGGTCGTCGCCATAGCGCTGCGTGCGGACAACTGTGAGCCAAGGGCTCATGCAGTTTTTCTGCCACTGAAGCGCGCCATGATTTCGGCGCGGCGGGCCGCCCATTGCTCGGGTGAGTAGGCGCGGTTGGTGCCGTCCTTGAGCCCGTCGATAGACGTCTGTACCTTGGCATCAAACCAGCGCCTGTGCTCTGCGGCTTCATGGGCCGCCTTGAGCGCAATGCTCCGGTCGGGGCGGGTGGTCTGCTCTAGGGCTCGGTCTTCCGGCCGCCACTGGCTGGCGTCAATGTGGCATTCGTTCCAGCCAGTGCTGCGCAGCACTTGCAAGGCCTTGCGCGGATCGGCAAAGCGACGCGGTTGTTTGCGCGAGGTGACCAAAATGGCCTCGTCGCGCAGGGTTTGCACGCTGACCACAAAGGCCGCGCCGTCACCGCGCAGGGTGATGCCGGTCACACCGCCGGCCAGTGTGGTGGCTTTGAGTTGCTCAAGGTTCAGGGTGTGCATGGTGGGCCTTTGCGGGTGAGGGTGGGCACGGGGCGATCAAAAATGGCGTTTATTGCATCTTAACAATTGAAAGCTATGCAAACAACTGTTGTTTGACGAAATTTAACGCCTAGGCCTCTTGGCTCAGCATGGCCTCCAACGCTTTCATGCCGCTGGCAATCTCGGCCTCCAGCACCGCCAGCTTGGCCAAGATTTCTTGGGGCGGCAGGTGATCGCTGGCCGCGTGCACCACCTCTTTGTAGCGGTTGATGGACAGGTCGTAGTCGTTGCCGGCAATGGCAGCTTTGGGCACGCAAAAGCTTTGGTCGGTGCGGCTGCGCTGCAGTTCGCTGGCGTGGCGCTGGCCCCAGCGCGCCAGCACGTCGGGCAGGTTGTTTTTGGCGTGCTCTGCTTCTGATAGCAAACTATGCCCGTCCTGCAGGGGCTGGAGGCCGATTTTGTCTTCAGGCAGCAGGGGCTGGCGTTTGTCGTCCAGGCTCCAGCCGTCGGCCTTCATGTCGTAAAACCACACGGTGTCGGTGCCGCCCGAGTTGGTTTTGGTAAACAACAGAATGGCCGTGGACACGCCAGCGTAGGGCTTGAACACGCCCGAGGGCAGGGAGATGACGGCGTCGAGCTTTTGCTCTTCCACCAGCATGCGGCGCAGTTCTTTGTGCGCCTTGCTGGAGCCAAACAGCACGCCGTCGGGCACGATGACGGCCGCCCGGCCACCGGGCTTGAGCAGGCGCAGAAACAGGGCCAGAAACAGCAGCTCGGTCTTTTTGGTTTTGACGATGGCTAGCAAGTCTTTGGCGGTGCCCTCGTAGTCCAGCGAGCCGGCAAAGGGCGGGTTGGCCAGGATCAGCGAGTATTTTTCGGCGTCGCCAGCGTGGTCTTGCGCCAAGGAGTCCTGGTAACGGATGTTGGGGTTGTCCACACCGTGCAGCGCCATGTTCATGCTGCCGATGCGCAGCATGGTGTTGTCAAAGTCGTAGCCGTGGAACATGGCATGGTGAAAGTGCTCACGCGCCACGCTGTCGCGCAGGATCTCGGGGTGCTTGTCGCGCAGGTATTCGCCGGCTGCCACCAAAAAGCCGCAGGTGCCGCTGGCGGGGTCACAAATGGTGTCTTTGGCGGTGGGGGCGGTCAGCGCGACCATGAGCTGGATCAGGTGGCGCGGGGTGCGGAACTGGCCGTTTTGCCCGGCGCTGGCAATTTTGCCCAGCATGTACTCGTACACGTCGCCCTTGGTGTCGCGGTCTTCCATGGGCACGTGGTCCAGCATGTCCACCACCTTGGCCAGCAGGGCCGGGGTGGGGATGGTGAAGCGGGCGTCCTTCATGTGCTGCGCGTAGGTGGAGCCGTCGCCGCCAGCGCTGCCCACGCCGGTGCGCAAAAACGGGAACACGTGCGCTTCCACCACGGTGTACATCTCGGCCGGGGCAAAGTTTTTGAAGCGCGACCAGCGCAGGTCTTCAAAGGGGCGGCCCCGGGCGTCAGCGCCCTGCGGGTAGATGCGGCGCGCCATGGGCGTGCCCAGACGCACCGATTTGTTTTCTTCCAGGGTGTGCAGGTCGTCCAAGCGGCGCAGAAACAGCAGGTAGGTGATTTGCTCCATCACCTCCAAGGGGTTGGAGATGCCACCAGTCCAGAACGAATTCCAGATGGCGTCAATTTGGCTGCGCAGTTCGCCCGTGAGCATGAAGTCTGTCCCCCTGTGGTTATCGAAGCTATTTTTGCATGGTCTGAGGTGCTGACCGGCTGGATGTGGCGCGGTAGAGTGGTCAAGTTGCTGCGCCGTGCCGTTGCTGCCATGCGGCGAACGCCAGGGGCCTGATGCCGAAACGTATGGCGTTGCCCGCATGCAGGGCGCGAAACTCTTGCAACACCAGTTCTATGAAATGGGCTTGGTCGGTCTCAGCCACCGTGGTGGGCAGTCGCGCCGCCACATTGGCAGCAGACGCGGCTGCGTTGCTGTGGATGATGTCGCCCACCAGGTCGCTCAGGGCTTGCCGGTAGCGCAGCCGAAAAATGTCCGGCGGTACAAGATTCTGCTTGACCGCCGCATAGTGCTGGCATGAACGCTCATAGGCCCACACAAAGACGTCACGCAGCAATTCGATGCGATTGAGTTCGTACACGCCGATCATGGCGTCGATGTAGGCCTTTTGCGGCACGTCGATGAACGACAAGGGACACAGGTTGTGGCGGATGAAGGGTATGTTGGCCGCCAGCCGGGACACGCGTTTGTTCACGTCTTCGAAAGGCTGCAAGTAGGGCAAGTGCACCATCAGGAAAAATGCCTGTTCGAAGGGATCGTGAATCTCCGCCGCCATGTGGATCACGATGCCAAACAGTTCGTCCAGCCGCTGCGGCAGGGCAATGGGCAGGTAAACGCTGCCACTCACCTCTACCGCACGCCGGCGTATGCGGCCAACCGCTGCCGGATCAGCCATCAAGCCGTCTGACAAAAAGGCGTGCAGCGCGATGATGGTCTCAGGCGTCAATTGGGCGTGCGAGGGGTCAAGCACCAGGTATTCGATGGCTTGCTTGTGATTCAGGATCATCTGTGTTTCAAGCGCGTCCTTGCCCTCGGCGGCTTGGCCAAACTCAATCAGACGTGCTGTGTCCAAACGGCTGTAAGTGTTGCCCTCCAGCTGAGAAGACGCCCACGACAGGTCGATCAGCAGGCGCTGAAGGATGTCGCGGGCAAAAGTACCCGCTGGCGTTTGCTCGGTCGGGGACCGCCCCAAGTCCAGCAATTGCTGGCGCAAGCCCGGCGGCAGGTAGGCGCTGTGATTGGGGTGGTACTGCTCCAGAAACCCCAGCCTGTAGCCTACCGGCGCACGTAATTCACGCGGCAGTCGCACCTGCGCCTTGATGTCCTTGCCCTCGGGCGACATCGGCAGATCGAGTTCGGAGATGACCGCAGTCGACACGGGCTCTGTCATGCGGTCAGCGGGCCAGGCAGGGTCCGTCGGTGGCAGGCGAGCGTACCGTGCTGACCGGGCGCTGCCCCGCATTTGAATACGCCCTTGTGCCGCAAGCAGGGCCAATCGGCGTTGCAATGTGCGGCGTGGCAAGCCCTCGGCCAGGAGTTGGGTAATGGCTTCTGCGCCAATGCCCATCGGGTGAGCGCAGATCAGCTCAAACAGCCGATCCAGCTCGGACTGGGGGGTGACGCGTGGCATGGGCTTGGGTTCATGGTGTCAAGAACCCTATTATCACGCCACTTTAAGTGACTTGATTTCTTTATTGCGACAAATAATTTGACGCAATTCAAAAATTACGTCACTTTCATCCCGTTCAACGGGTGGTCAGCGCCCGCGTTGGCAGCGCTGCGGCGACTCGGTGTCCAGGTTGTCCAGCGGCGCAGCCTTGATGGGGTGGCTGGTGGCCAGTTGGTCAAAGGCCACCTTTTGCAGGGCTTTCACTTCTGGCACCGACAGGCCCAGCTCAAAGCCAGAGCATTCGTTGCCGCCCAGCGAGCGTGGATCTTGCAGGGTGAGGGCGCCAAACACCACCAGGCCTTTGAGGTAGTAGCCGGCGGTGCTGGCGTGGTAGTTGTCAAAGGTCCACAGGTTGAGCTTGCCCGCGTCAACGCCGTCCATGGGGTTTTTGTCGGCAATGCCGGTGTCGAAGGCGCGCACCCAGGCCTCGCCCACCGGGATCACGCCTTTGATCACCGGGCTGGTTTTGGCAGCCAGGTCGTAGCCGGCGCGCACGTCTTTGGCCATGTCGTTGATGGTTTTGCCGTACCAGGCGCCCTTGGGGCCGTAGGTGAGGTCGGCCCGGGGGAACGTGGCCTCCAGCCGCAGGTCGGCCTTGGGGTTGCGCGCTTGCAGGGCGGTGGCGAGTTGTTTGGCGGTCTCGACCAGCTTGGTGGCATCGCCGGGTTTTTGCGCATCCAGCGTGCTGAAGCCGTGCGCCACCACGATGTCCCAGGGCTGCTGGTTGATGACGCTGAGCCGGTTGGCCAGGTGCCAGTCAATGCCGGTGCCGCCCCGGGTTTCAATGGCGACGTCATAGTCCAGCCCGACCTGCTGGGTGAAAGACTTGAACAGGGCCGGCACGCCACCTTGCCCCTCCTGATTCAGGTCACGAATGGTCTCAGACCGGTAAAAACGCATGGCCGAGCCGTAGCCGAATGTGAAGCTGTTGCCGATAAACAGCACGCTGGTGGCAGCCTGCGCGGCGACAGGGGCCATGGCCAGTGGCAGGGATAGGGCGAGGGCGGCAAGGGTGGTTTGAAACTTCATGGGTGAAACGGCTTTGGAGTGAAAAAATCCATGCTACCGCCGTTGGTGGCCTTTGACAGCCGGAATTACCCTGAGCAGACTGCTTCCGCTTGCAGTCGCCCTAAGTCAGTGTTCAGCCTTGTGCCCGATTTTTTCTGACAGGGCAAACAGCACGCCGGTGATGACGAAGGTAAGGTGCAGGCCCACCATCCAGCCAAGCTCCTGGGAGGTCCAGTTTTTCAGATTCAAAAAGGCGCCCAGCAGGTTGATGCCTGACAGGGCCACGATGGAGCCGATGAGCTTGAGCTTGAGGCCGGCAAAATCGACATCGCCCATCCAGCGGGGGCGGTCGGGGCTGCCCTGCGCAACACCGATCAGCGACACAAAGTTTTCGTAGCCGCTGAAGATCACCAAAATCAGCAGGTTGCCCAGCAGGGTCTTGTCGATCAGGCCCAGGATGCCCAGCAGGGTGTCGGTTTCAGACATGCCGACGATGCCGGCGCTGAAATGCACAAACTCCTGCATGAACTTGAAGGCCAGCAGCACCAAGGCCAGTACCAGGCCAATGTAGAAGGGCGCCAGAACCCAGCGGCTGGCAAAAATGAGCTTCTCAACAAATTCCTCAAGCCTGGCTGTCAAGCTGTTGTCTTCTTTGTCCATGGGGGTCCTGTTGGGGTTCATTGGGTTAAGTCATGGGCACGCACCATGACGAAACAGTTTAGCAAGGCTGTGTGACGCGGTCTGGATGGTGGGCCGCAGCGGTTAGGATGGCGTATGGACCCAGCTCAAAATCTTTCATCCCTGGGGCTGACACTGCCGTCAGCGCCTTATCTGGTGGGTGCCCTTCTGTTCGGGCTGCTTGGGTACGCCGCGTTTCGCTTTGGGCGCAAACAGGCTCGCTCGGCCTTCACCTGGGGTGGGTTGGCACTGATGCTCTACCCCTATGCGGTGTCCGACACCTGGCTGCTGTGGCTGCTGGGGGCGGTGCTGTGTGTGGCGATGTTTGCCACTGACAAGTGGCTGCAGAACCCGTAGCGACGGCCGGCCTTGTTACGGAATGTGTTCTTGCTTTGCGTTGGCGCATGGCGTGGGCCAAAGGCCCCGCCTACGATGAGCTCGCATGTCAGTCGGGTTGGCTCAATCTGACTGACAGGCCCCGGCTGCTCTCAGGGCCGGCTCGAATGCGACAGCGCGTTCCTTTCAAAAGACAAGGACTTAAACATGACGCTTCAAAATCTACTCGCAGCCGTGATGCTGGTTGGCCTATTTGCCACTTTGCCAGGTTGTGCCGTGTCGCGCGGACAAGAGACCATGGGGTCGTACATTGACGACGCCGCCGTCACCACCAGCGTCAAGGCCCGCCTGTTTGAGGACAAGGACGTGGCCGGTTCATCGATCAGCGTGGAAACCCTCAACGGCACGGTCATGCTGTCGGGCTTTGCCAAGAACACGGCAGAGCGCGAAGTGGCGGAGCGCATCGCACGCGGCGTCAAAGGGGTGAAGTCGATCAAGAATGAAATCGCTGTTCGACCTTGATGCCCGGGTCTGAAGACCCGCGACCGTGCTGAGGGTCGGGCCTCGGGGGGTCGCGCGCTGGATTGACGGCTGAGGCGCGCTGCACTCTAATGCGAGCCACTGTCCCTCAGCGCTCGCCCACATGCCCGTCATCCGCTCCCGCATCGTCAACAAAAGCGCGGCCTTTGCCGCCAACACCCAACGCATGGCCGAGCTGCTGGCGGAAGTTCGCCGGCTTGAGGGCTTGGTGGTTGCCGAGTCCGAATCCAAACGCAGCAAGTTCGAGGCGCGCGGCCAGCTGTTGCCGCGCGAGCGGGTGGCGCGCCTGCTGGACCGGGGATCGCCGTTTCTGGAGCTCAGCCGCCTGGCTGGCCTGGGTATGCACGACGACGACGGCAGCAAGAGCGTGATGGGCGGCGGCTCCATCGTGGGCATTGGCACGGTGGCGGGCAAGCGCTGCATGATTTCGGCCAATGACAGTGCCGTCAAGGGTGGCACGGTGGCGCCCATGGGCCTGCGCAAGGCGCTGCGCGCGCAGCAGATTGCCCTGCAACACAAAATGCCCATGGTGCACTTGGTGGAAAGCGGTGGCGCCAACCTGTTGTACCAGAGCGAAATTTTTGTCGAGGGCGGGCGTAGCTTTGCCAATCAGGCGCGCATGTCGGCAGCCGGCCTTCCGCAGATTGCCGTGGTGCATGGCTCGTCCACGGCGGGTGGCGCTTATCTGCCGGGCCTGTCGGACTACGTGATTCTGGTGCGCGGGCGCTCCAACATTTTTCTGGCCGGCCCGCCGCTGGTGAAAGCCGCCATGGGCGAGGACAGCACCGAAGAGGAACTGGGCGGCGCTCAAACCCATGCCAGTGTGACCGGCCTGGGGGAGTACCTGTGCGAGGACGACGCGCACGCCATTGCCATGGCGCGCGAGGTCTTGGACAAACTGCGCTGGGACGCTGCCACGGCCGAGCCTGCCTGCGCCGAGCCGCTGTACGACGAGCAGGAACTGCTGGGGCTGGTGCCGGCCGACGAGCGCGAGCCCTACGACGTGCGCGAGGTGATGGCGCGGCTGGTGGATGGCTCGGACCTGCTGGAGTTCAAGGCCGACTACGCGCCCGAGCTGATCTGCGGCCACGCCCGGCTTCAGGGCCGGCTGGTGGGCCTGCTGGGCAACAACGGCCCGATCCAGCCGCAGGGCAGCACCAAGGCCGGCCAGTTCATCCAGCTGTGCGACCAAAGCGGCACGCCGCTGGTCTTTCTGCAAAACACCACCGGCTACATGGTGGGGGCGGCGGCCGAGCGTGCCGGCGCCATCAAGCACGGCGCCAAGATGATTCAGGCCGTGGCCAATGCGCGCGTGCCCAAGTTCACTGTGGTGCTGGGCGGCTCGTATGGCGCCGGCAACTACGGCATGTGCGGCCGGGGCTTTGACCCCAACTTCATATTTGCCTGGCCCACGGCGCGCACCGCCGTGATGGGCGGGGCGCAGGCAGCCGGCGTGATGGACATCGTGAACCGGGCCAAACTCGGCCGCGCCGGCACGCCGGCCAATGAGGCCGCCCTGCAGGCCATGTCAGACGGCCTGCGCCAGCGGTTGGACGCCGAATCCACCGCCCTGTTTGGCACCGCGCGGCTGTGGGACGACGGCATCATCGACCCGCGCGACACGCGCCGCTACCTGGGCCTGTGCCTGGCGCTGGCGGACGAGGCACAGGCGCGACAACTGCGCCCCAACACCTTTGGCGTGGCCCGGCTATGAGCTTTTCGCGAATCCTGATCGCCAACCGCGGCGAAATTGCCTGCCGCATCATCCGCAGCGCCCAAGACCTGGGTTATGAAACTGTGGCGGTGTTCAGCGATGCCGATGCCGATGCGCCCCATGTGCAGCTGGCCGACCAAGCAGTGCGCATCGGCCCGGCGCCCGCCGCCGAGTCGTACCTGAGCATTGACGCCCTGCTGGCCGCCGCGTGCAAGACCGGTGCCGACGCGGTGCACCCGGGCTACGGTTTTTTGAGCGAGAACGCCGATTTTGCCCAGGCCTGTCTCGATGCCGGCCTGGTGTTCATCGGCCCGCCACCCGCCGCCATGCGGGCCATGGGTGACAAGGCGCAGGCCAAGCGCCGCATGCTGGCCGCCGACGTGCCCTGTGCGCCCGGTTACCTGGGCGACGCGCAGGATGACGCCACACTCACGGCCGAGGCCGTCCGGCTGGGGTTCCCGCTGCTGGTCAAGGCGGTGGCCGGCGGTGGCGGCCGTGGTATCCGCCGGGTCGATGCCTTGCCCGAGCTGGCCGCTGCGCTGGACGCCGCCCGGCGCGAGGCGCACAACGCCTTTGGCGATGGCACTCTCATGCTGGAGCGGCTGATAGAGCGTGGCCGCCATATAGAAGTGCAGGTGTTTGCCGATGCCCACGGCCATGTGGTTCATATGGGCGAGCGCGACTGCACCGCCCAGCGCCGCCGCCAGAAGGTGATTGAAGAGGCACCATCGCCGGTGGTGGCAGCCGATCTGCGCGAGGCCCTGGGTCGCGACGCGGTGGCGGCTACGCGGGCGGTGGGCTACTGCGGCGCCGGCACTGTGGAGTTCATGCTGGATGCCGAAGGCCGCCACTATTTTCTGGAGATGAACACCCGCCTGCAGGTGGAGCACCCGGTGACCGAGCTGGTGACCGGGCTGGACCTGGTGGCCTGGCAGCTGCGGGTGGCTGCTGGCGAACCGCTCCCGCTGGCGCAGGCTGATATATGCCACAGCGGGCACGCCATCGAGGTGCGGCTGTACGCCGAAGACCCTTATGCCGGCTTTACGCCGCAGACTGGCACTGTGCTGCATTGGCGCCCGCCGCAGCCGCTGCCGGCTGGCGTGCGCCTGGACAGCGGCATCGTAGAAGGCAGCACGGTGAGCCCCTGGTACGACCCGCTGCTGGCCAAGGTGATTGCCCATGGCCGCGACCGAGACGAGGCCATCCGCCGCCTGCGTGCCGCCCTGGCCCGCATGCCCTTGCTGGGCCTGCGGCACAACGGCGGTTTTCTTCGCGACCTGCTCGACCACCCGGCGTTTCGCGAAGCCCGAATGCACACCGCCTTGCTCGACCAGTGGTTGAATGATGGTGATCCGCTGTTGCGGCGCCCAATGCCTGACGACGTGGCCTGGTGCGTGGCGGCAGCCGCGCTGGTGCGGCGTCAGGGCAGTGGCTGGCGACCGAACAGCGTGGCCGCCTTTGACCTGACCCTGCGCTGCGGCGAGCAGACGCAAGCCCTGCGCGTGCACAGCCTGGCCACTGGCGAACTGCACCTGACGATGGGCGGCGCCCTGCTTGTGCTGCGGCATGTCAGCGTCACCGACGATGCGGTTAGCTATGAATTAAATAGCGTAAAACATAGACTGGACGTGGCCTGGAGTGGTTTTGAGCTGTATATCACTATGGCCGCAGGCAGCTTTGTCTTTAGCGAGGCATCGCCCTACCCGCAAGCTGATGCCACTCTGGACGCGAGTCTGGCGCGCGCGCCGGTAGCCGGGCGCGTGAGCCGGGTGCAGATCGCGGTGGGCGACACGGTTGTGGTCGGCCAGCCCATGGTGTGCGTTGAGGCCATGAAAATGGACATGTGGCTCACCGCCCGGGCGCCCGGGCGAGTGCGGTCGCTGCACACCGCATTGGGTGAGCAGGTGGTGCTGGCGGCGGTGTTGGTGGAGCTTGATCTTGACGATCTCACTGCGCCTTAAAGTGATCTTTGGACCAAACGCGCCATGCTACAATTCTCGCTATCGCGGCTGTAGCTCAGTTGGATAGAGTACTTGGCTACGAACCAAGGGGTCGTGG
>JBBAPO010000043.1:0-32818 GCA_040400795.1 Rhodoferax sp. | reverse complement strand
TTTGAGTCCACGACAGAGCAGGTCACCATCGTTCGCATATTGCACGGCGCACGCGGTATTCCTGAAGTCTTGAACCCCACGTAAAGTTACTCAGTTTTGTAGCGGCTCAGCGGTGCTGACGCTTTTCTCAGCGGCCCTTTGTTTCCTTTTTGTCGATCGAGAAAGCGGATCGCGCCTTGGGCGAGGATGGCACCAATGATGGCCATAGGACTTGGCTCGGGCCTTGAGTCGATTCGTTCTTGTGGGTGTGATTGCATGCTGCGAGCTCGTTTTTTTGACGCTTGCTCTGTCTCAGTAGTGGTAGCGGCCTTGCAAGAACTCGACTCGGTCGGACTTGATCAGGTAGACACAGCGATGCTCCTGCGTAATGCGCCTGGACCAGACATCGGGCCCGAGGTATTTCAACGGTTCGGGCTTGCCGATGCCGTCGAAGGGGTCGCGCAAGATGGCCTGCACCAACTCCAGCAGCCTCTTGGCGGTGCGGCGACCCGTCTCAACCCAGTGCTGCAGGTCTTCTAAAAACTCCGTGTGGCAGACCGCGATTCGATCCCCTTTAGGCATCTACGCCCACCAATTTTTTCAGGTGGGCCATGGTCGTCGGTGCAATGTTTTTTGAGCGTGCACGCGATAGCGCTGAAAGCAGCCGCTCTGCGTTCTTCTCAGAGCGCAGCAGGTGCGCGGTCTCTACCAGGCTCTCGAGTTCATCGGCAGCAATGATGGCCACGTCGCCCCCGGTGCGACGGCGCACCATGATGACCTCACGGTCGTCGACGGCGCGATCCATGAGCGACTTCAACTGCTCTCTGGCCTGGCTGTAAGTGGTTTCAATGGTCATAGCAGGCCTTCTCTAATTGGACAGCAATATTGTACAAAATAGTGAATTTAAATTGGTTAACCAGTAAAGTCAAATAGTCGCCAACAGCCAAACTGTTGCCCAATGCCCGCAATCTGCGCACCCAATCGGTCTGATCGACTCGGTCGAGTGGCGTCACTACCCTTGAGCCACGCTTCAAGCCTTCGTCTGAAGCTGCAGCCCGACGATGCCCACGATGACCAGCCCGATGCAGCTGATGCGCGCCAGGTTTGTTGGTTCATCGAAGAACAGCATGCCGATAACGGCGGTGCCCGCCGCGCCAATGCCGGCCCAGACCGCATAGGCGGTGCCAATCGGCAGGACGCTGAGCGTGAGGCTCATTAGCCAGATGCTGAGCAGGGCCGCCAGCACGGCAATGACGGAGGGAGCGAACCGGCTGAAGCCCTGGGACAGCATCAAGCTCACAGAAAAGCCGATTTCCAGCAGACCTGACAGCAGGATCAGCAGCCAGGCCGAGCTTGTGTTTGTGACAGTGAACATGTAGGGGGGTGGGGCAGCTGCTCGACGGGCCCGTAGGGTGGTTGGTGCGCGCAGGCAGTGTAAGCGTACCGATGATTTTCGGCGTGGCAAGGCGTCGGGGGTTGCGGGTGGGGTCGGGGCTGAATGGCCAGAGCTGGCATGAATCCTGCGTTTACACTCGCCCGGGCAGCTCACAGGACCACCATGCAATTCCCACGCGCCAGCGGTGTACTGCTGCACCTCACCGCCTTACCCGGGCCGCACGGCAGCGGCGATCTCGGTCCATCGGCCTACCATTTTGTCGACTGGCTGGTGGCCGGCGGGCAAAGCCTGTGGCAAATGCTGCCGTTGGGTGGCATCGGCTTGGGCAATTCGCCCTACATGAGCAGTTCGGCCTTTGCCGGCAACCCGCTGTTGATTGACCTAGCTGAGCTGCAGCGGCAGGGCTGGCTGGATGGCGACGGTCTGCCAGCAGACACACGGTTGAACGATGAGTCGATTGACTTCGAGGCAGTGATTGCCTATCGCATGCTGGCGCTGGGCTGTGCCGCCGCCGGCTTCGAGGCCCGCGCCAGCGCGGCAGACCGCCAAGATTTTGAGGCCTTTTGCCTGGCGCAGGCCACCTGGCTGGACGACTACGCGCTGTTCATGGCCCTGCAGGCGCAGCACCCCAACCTGCCCTGGAACCAGTGGCCCCAGCCCTTGGCGCAGCGCGAAGCGTCGGCCCTCGCGCAAGCCAGTGTGGCGCTGGCGGGCGCCTGCCTGTTCTGGCGCTTTTGCCAGTGGGTGTTTTTTCGCCAGTGGCGGGCCTTCAAGGCCTATGCCAACGGGCGTGGCGTGCGCATCATTGGCGACATCCCGATCTTCATCGCCCACCAGAGTGCTGAAGTGTGGGCCCGACCGGACCTGTTTGAGCTGGATGCTGCCGGTCATCCCACGGTGGTCGCTGGCGTGCCGCCCGACGGTTTTAGCGCCACCGGCCAGCGCTGGGGCAACCCGCTGTACCGCTGGTCGGCCCACGGCGCCGACAATTACCGCTGGTGGATTGCCCGCATCGCTGGCACCTGTGCCCTGGTGGACCTGGTGCGCCTGGACCACTTCCGCGGCTTTGAGAGTTATTGGGAGATTCCGGCCAGCGCGCCCACGGCCGAACTGGGACGCTGGGTGCCAGCCCCGGGGGATGCTTTGCTGCGGGCGGTGGCCCAGGCCCTGGGCACCCTGCCCATCATTGCCGAAGACCTGGGCGTGATCACGCCAGAGGTGGATGCACTGCGCCAGCGACATGGCTTGCCCGGCATGCGGGTGCTGCAATTTGCCTTCGGCGACGACCAAGACGCCAGTTCGCGCTACCTGCCGCACCACCACACCGCCGACAGCGTGGTCTACACCGGCACCCATGACAACGACACCACTGAGGGCTGGTGGCACACCCTGTCAGACCCGACGCGCCAACATGTGCGCGACTACCTGGGTGCGGACGGGCAGGGCATGGCCTGGGCGCTGATCCGCGCGGCCTGTGCCAGCGTGGCCGACATGGCGATCTACCCGATGCAAGATGTACTCGGCTTGAGCGGCGCCCACCGCATGAATCAGCCCGGCGTGGGCGAAGGCAATTGGGTTTGGCGCTTTCAGTGGTCCCAGGTCGGCCCCGAGCCGGCACAGCGGCTGTACCACCTGGCGCGTCTGTGCGACCGGCTGCCCCAGCCGCCTGGGGAGGCTCATGCTGCAGCCTGACCATATTGACGCGCTGATGGGCGCCAGGCATCCCGATCCCTGCGCCGTGCTGGGCATGCAGCAGCGCGAGGGCGCCCTGTGGGTGCACGCCCTGTTGCCGGGTGCCCTGCGCGTGGATGTGCTCGACCGCGCCAGCGGCCGCTGTGTTGCTGGCCTGCAGCGGCTGGTTGGCAGCGAGGTGTTTGGCGCCCGGCTCGCCCGGCGGCGCCAGCCCTTTGATTACCTGCTGTGCGTGCAGTGGCCGGCGGCGCCGGGGCAACTGCCCCCGGCACCGCAGCGGATGGAAGACCCTTACCGCTTCGGTTTGGTGCTGGGCGAGCTCGATGCCTGGCTGTTGGCCGAGGGCACACACCGCCGCCCGCACCAGTGCCTGGGTGCCCACCCGCGCGAGCTGCAGGGCGTGGCGGGTGTCAGCTTCGCGGTCTGGGCCCCGAATGCGCAGCGTGTCTCGGTGGTGGGGCCGTTCAATGGCTGGGACGGTCGCCGTCACCCGATGCGCCTGCGCCGCGAGTGCGGCATCTGGGAGCTGTTTGTGCCCGGCCTGGGCGTGGGCGAACCCTACAAGTTTGAAGTCCGTACGCCGCAGGGCGAACTGCTGCTCAAGGCCGACCCCTTTGCCTTTTTTTGCGAGCTGCGGCCCGGTACCGCCAGCATCGTGCAGGGCCTGCCGCCGGTGCGCCCCATGCGGCCGGAGCGGGCGCGCGCCAACGGCTTCGACCAGCCGATCAGCATTTACGAGGTGCACCTGGGGTCCTGGCGCAAGGCCGAGGGCTGGCGTTGGCTCAGTTACCGCGAGCTGGCCGACACCCTGGTGCCCTATGCGCGTGAGATGGGTTTCACCCACCTGGAGCTGATGCCGGTCAGCGAACACCCGTTTGACGGCTCCTGGGGTTACCAGCCGGTGGGCCTGTATGCCCCGACGGCGCGCTTTGGCACGCCGGAGGACTTTAGGCACTTTGTCGATGCCGCCCACGCGGCAGGGCTGGGCGTCATCCTGGACTGGGTACCGGCGCATTTTCCCTCTGATGCCCATGGCCTGGCCCGTTTTGACGGCACCGCCCTGTACGAGTACGCCGACCCGCGCGAGGGCTTCCACCAAGACTGGAACACGCTGATCTACAACTTTGGCCGCGTCGAGGTACGCAATTTTCTGGTGGGCAATGCCCTGTACTGGCTGGAACACTTCGGCATCGACGGGCTGCGTGTCGACGCGGTGGCCTCCATGCTGTACCGCGACTACAGCCGTGCCGAGGGCCAATGGCTGCCCAACCGGCACGGTGGCCGCGAGAACCTGGAGGCCATCGCCTTTCTGCGGCTGATGAACCACACCGTGGGCGTGGAGCGGCCCGGCGCCATCACCCTGGCCGAAGAATCCACCGCCTTCCCCGGCGTGAGCCGCCCACCCAGTGCCGACCTGCAGGGTGGCGGGCTGGGCTTTCATTACAAGTGGAATATGGGCTGGATGCACGACACCTTGGCCTACATGGCCTTGGACCCGGTGCACCGCCGGCACCACCACGGCGAGATCACCTTCAGCCTGGTCTACGCGTTTGATGAGAATTTCGTGCTGCCGCTCTCACACGACGAGGTGGTGCATGGCAAGGGCGCCATGCTGGCCAAGATGCCGGGCGACCGCTGGCAGCAGCTGGCCAACCTGCGGGCTTGCTACGGCCTGATGTTCTGCCACCCCGGCAAAAAACTGCTGTTCATGGGCTGCGAGTTCGCGCAGCCGACCGAGTGGAACCATGACCTGAGCCTGGACTGGGGCCTGCTGGAGCAGCCCAGCCATATGGGGGTGCAACGCCTGGTGCGCGACCTCAATCTGGTCTACCGCGCCCACCCTGCGCTGCACCAGCTTGATACCGAGGCTGCCGGTTTTGCCTGGCTCAGCCACGATGATGCGGCGCAGTCGGTGCTGGCCTTTGAGCGGCGCAGCCATGATGGCAGCGCTCTGGTGCTGCTGTGCAACCTCACGCCGGTGCCGCGCCTGCGCTACCGCGTCGGTGTACCGCAGGCCGGGCCGTGGCGTGAACTGCTCAATACCGATCAGGCGGTGTATGGCGGCAGCGGCCTGCCCAGCGCGCCCGGTGCCACCGAGGCGCTGCCTTGGCAGCAGAGGCCGCAGTCCCTGTGCCTGGACCTGCCGCCGCTGGCATGCATCGTGCTGAAGCCGGTGGCATGACTGCCACCGCGAACCTCTCTGGTGCACCGGCCCTGCTGCCAGGCCAGGGCGCCACCTTGGGCGCTGAACTGGGGCGCGAGCGCATTGATTTTGCGTTGGCGGCACCCCATGCCGAAGCCGTGGAACTGTGTCTGTTTGATGCGGCTGGTGAGCGCGAGACCGCGCGCTTGCGCATGCCTGAACCGCAGCACGGCGTCTGGAGCGGCGCCCTGCCGCTGGGGCCGGGCATCGGAGCTGGCCTGGTGTACGGCTGGCGCGTGCACGGCCCCTGGGCTCCTCACGAGGGGCACCGGTTCAACGCCGCCAAACTGCTGCTCGACCCTGCCGCTCGTGCGGTGCTGGGCCACTACACCGGCGACGACCTGCACCTGGGGCACGACCCCCGCAGTCCGGCGGGCGATCTGCCTGACCTGCGCGATAACGCCGCCACGGCGCTCAAGGCGCGGGTCGTGGCTGATTTGCCGCAACCAAGCGCCCTCCGGCCGCAGCCCGACCCGGCCCGGCGCGTGATCTATGAGCTGCACGTCAAGGGCTTCACTGCGCTGCACCCGCAGGTGCCAGCCAGCCAGCGCGGCCGCTATGCCGGCCTCGCGCACCCGGCGGTGCTGGCCCACCTGCAGTCCCTGGGGGTGACCACGGTTTGCCTGATGCCGGTGGCGCACCGTGCCGACGAGGCGCGGCTGCGGGCGCTTGGGCTGAGCAACTACTGGGGTTACAGCCCGGTGGCCTGGAGTGCGCCCGAGTTGCGCTACGCCAGTGAGGACCCGGCCAGCGACCCGCGCACCGAGTTTCGTGCCATGGTCGACGCGTTGCACGGCGCCGGGCTGGAGGTGGTGCTCGACGTGGTCTACAACCACACCGCCGAGCTGGATGAGTGGGGGCCCACGCTGTCGTTGCGCGGCATCGACAACGCGCTCTACTACCACCTGCTGCCCGGGCAGCAGCAGCGCTACGCCAACTGGACCGGCTGCGGCAACTGTGTCAACTTTGACCAGCCGCTGGTGCGGCGCCTGGTGCTGGAGAGCCTGCGCCGCTGGGTGCTCGAATTTGGTGTGGACGGTTTCCGCTTTGACCTGGCCCCGGTGCTGGCGCGCGGCGGCGAGGCGGTGCAGGGCGCTTTTGCGGCCGACGCGCCCCTGCTGCAGGCCATCGCCGCTGACCCGGTGCTCAGCCCCTGCCTGATGATTGCCGAGCCCTGGGACATTGGCCCGGGTGGCTACCAGCTCGGTGGCTTTCCGCCCGGCTGGCTGGAGTGGAACGACCGCTTTCGCGACACCCAGCGCAGCTTCTGGCTGCATGGCCAGAGCAGCCGGGGTGACATGGCCCGCCGGTTGGCCGGCTCCAGCGATGTGTTTGTGCCGGGCCGGCGCGGCGCCCACAGCAGCGTCAATTTCATTACCGCGCATGACGGCTTCACGCTCCGCGACCTGGTCAGCTACGCCCAGCGCCACAACCAGGCCAATGGCGAGGACAACCGTGACGGCCATGCCCACAACCTCAGCACCAACAATGGCATCGAGGGCGACACCGACGTGCCGGCCGTGCTGGCCCTGCGCGCGCGCCAGCAGCGCGTGTTGTTGGCCACGTTGCTGCTGTCGCTGGGCACGCCCATGCTGCTGGCCGGTGACGAGATCGGGCACAGCCAGCGCGGCAACAACAACGCCTACTGCCAAGACAACCCCACCACCTGGCTAGCCTGGGCGCAGGCCGACCAGGCGCTGTGCACTTTTGTCCAGAAGGTGCTGGCACTGCGCCAGCGCTTGGCGTTGCTGCAAGCCGGCCAGTGGTGGCAGACCATGGCCTCGGCGCAGGGCCCGGCCGCAGATTGGTGCGACGCGGATGGCCAGCCCTTGAGCGCTGCCGCCTGGGACGACCCTCGCAGCCAGGCGCTGGCGCTGCAGCTGCACGGGGCCGGGCAGGGCGTGCTGCTGCTGCTCAACCCGCAGCCTGAGCCCGTGACCTTCGCCCTGCCGCCCGGCGGCTGGCAGCTGCAGCTCGACACCAGCGCCACCACAAATGACCGGTTGCTCGGCGCCACAGAAACCCTGCCGGCTGGTGCCCTGTGGTTGGCTGTGGCAGAGTCGGGTTTGGTCTGACCTCATCTACCCACTCTCTCACCCACCCCATCCAGCCCGACCCACCATGAGCCTGATCAGCCTGCCCACCCAACCCTATGCCGGCCAGCGCCCCGGCACCTCCGGCCTGCGCAAAAAAGTGATGGTGTTCCAGCAGCCGCTGTACCTAGAAAATTTTGTCCAGGCCCTGTTTGACGTGCTGCCCGCCGCCACCGGCCAGACCCTGGTGCTCGGGGGCGATGGCCGTTACCACAACCGGGTGGCGATCCAGAGCATCCTGCGCCTGGCGGCGGCCAAGGGCTACGCCCGGGTGCTGGTGGGGCAGGGCGGCATCCTGTCCACCCCGGCGGTCAGCGCGGTGATTCGGCGGCATGGCGCCAGCGGCGGCATTGTGCTGTCGGCCAGCCACAACCCCGGCGGGCCGGAGGGCGACTTCGGCATCAAGTACAACGTGGCCAACGGTGGCCCGGCGCCGGAGGCGCTGACCGAGGCCGTCTACCAGCGCAGCCTGCAACTGCAGGTGATCCACAGCAGCGACAGCCCCGACCTGCCGCTGGATGCTCTGGGCACCCTGGCGCTCGACGGCATGGCGGTGGAGGTGATTGACCCGGTGGCCGACTACGCCGAGCTGATGCGCAGCGTGTTTGATTTCGACGCCATCCGGCGCCTGCTGGCTTCGGGTTTTCGCTTGCGCCTGGACGCCATGTGGGCGGTGGGCGGGCCCTACGCCCGCGCCCTGCTGGAGGGCGAACTGGGCGCGCCGCCGGGCACTGTGGTCAACGCCGAGCCGCGCGAAGACTTCGGCGGGCTGCACCCGGACCCGAACCCGGTCAACGCCGCCGATCTGATCGCCCACCTGTACGCTGCCGATGCGCCAGACATGGGGGCCGCCACCGATGGCGATGCCGACCGCAACATGATCGTGGGCCGGCGTTTCGTGGTTTCGCCCTCTGACAGCCTAGCAGTGCTGGCCGCCTACGCGCGGCTGGTACCCGCCTACCAGGCCGGCCTGCGCGGCGTGGCGCGCTCCATGCCCAGTTCTACCGCTGTCGACCGGGTGGCGCAGGACTTGGGCATCCCCTGCTTTGAGACGCCCACTGGCTGGAAGTTTTTTGGCAACCTGCTCGACGCCGGTCTGGTGACCCTGTGCGGCGAAGAGAGCTACGGCACCGGCTCCGACCACGTGCGTGAAAAAGACGGTCTGTGGGCCGTGCTGTTTTGGCTCAACCTGGTGGCGGTGACTGGGCAGCCGGTCGACATGCTGGTGCGTGAGCTCTGGCTCCGGCACGGCCGGTGTGTCTATTCGCGCCATGACTACGAGGGCATCGCGCCGGAGCGGGCGCAGGCCTTGATGCGTGAGCTGCGCGCCGCCTTGCCGCACCTGGCCGGCCAGACCCTGGTCGGGCAAACTGTGGCCCTGGCCGATGACTTTGCCTACACCGACCCGGTGGACGGCAGTGTGAGCCGGCAGCAGGGCGTACGAGTGATTTTGCAAGACGGCTCCCGCCTGGTGTTTCGACTCTCGGGCACCGGCACCGAGGGCGCCACCCTGCGCATTTACCTCGAACGGCATGAGCCCGACCCGGCCCGCCATGACCTGCCGGTGCAGCAGGCCCTGGCGCCGCTGGTGATGCTGGCCGAGCAGCTGGCGCGCGTGCGCCACTGGACCGGCATGGCGCAGCCCAGCGTCACGACCTAATTCCCCTAACAAAAATACAAGCCCATAAGCAACAACAGCCAGGAGACAAACATGCAAGACACCACCCCAGCCCCGGCCCCTTTTGATCGGCATACGCAGCCACACATGTTAGTGCGGCGCACCATTGCGCTGGTGCTGGCCGGCGGGCGCGGCTCGCGCCTGAAGCAGCTGACCGACCGACGCGCCAAGCCGGCGGTGTATTTTGGCGGCAAGTTCCGCATCATCGATTTTTCGTTGTCGAACTGCGTCAACTCCGGCATCCGCCGCATCGGCGTCATCACCCAGTACAAGTCGCACTCGCTGCTGCGCCACCTGCAGCGCGGCTGGAGTTTCCTGCGCGCCGAGCTCAATGAAATGGTCGACCTGCTGCCGGCGCAGCAACGCCTTGACGACGAGCACTGGTACCGCGGCACCGCCGACGCCATCTACCAGAACCTGGACATCATCCAGTCCAGCAGCCCGGAGTACATCGTGGTGCTGGCCGGCGACCATGTTTACAAGATGGACTACTCGCTGATGCTGCAGGACCACGTGAGCAGCGGCGCCGACTGCACGGTGGGCTGCATCGAGGTGCCCCGCGCCGAGGCCTCGGCCTTTGGCGTGATGGCGATCGACGCCCGGCGCAAGATCACTGATTTTGTCGAAAAGCCGGCCCAGCCGCCGGCCATGCCCGGCAATGAGGCGCTGTCGTTGGCCAGCATGGGCATCTACATCTTCAACGCCCAGTACCTGTACCGGCTGCTAGACGAAGACCTGGCCAACCCCGCCTCCAGCCATGATTTTGGCAAAGACGTGATTCCGGTGGCGGTGCGCGAAGGCCGGGCCCAGGCGCACCCGTTTTCCATGTCCTGCGTGTCCACCTCGGCCCAGGCCAAGCCCTACTGGCGCGATGTCGGCACCATTGACGCGTTCTGGGAGGCCAACCTCGACCTGGCATCGGTCACGCCCGAGCTCGACATCTACGACAACGACTGGCCGATCTGGACCAACCAGCGCCAGCTGCCGCCGGCCAAGTTTGTGCAGGACGCTCAGGGCAAGCACGGTCTCACCATCAACACCATGGTGTCGGGCGGCTGCATTGTCTCGGGCTCCAATGTCAGCAACTCGGTGCTGTTTTCCAGCGTGCGGGTGCACTCGTTCTGCCAGATCGAACAGGCCGTGCTGCTGCCCAACACCACCATCGGGCGAGGCTGCCGCATCAGCAAGGTGGTGGTGGACCGCGGTTGCACCCTGCCCGAGGGACTGGTGATAGGGGATGACCCCGAACTTGACGCCCGACGCTTCGAGCGAACCAGCAACGGCGTGGTGCTGGTCACACGCAACATGCTCAGCCGGCTGGCCGACGCACCGGCCTGAGGCCTGCACCAAACACGATGCGTATTCTGCAAGTCAGCGCCGAAATCTTTCCCCTGCTCAAAACCGGCGGCTTGGCCGACATTGCCGGCGCTTTGCCCCAGGCGCTGGCCGGCGCCGGCTGCGTGGTGCGCGCCGTCTTGCCCGGCTTTCCCGCCATCCGGCAGGCGCTGCTGGACTCGGTGTTGGTGGGCCAGTTCTACACGCCCTGGGGTGAAACGGTTGGCGTGCGCCTGGGCCAGCTGGCTGGCGTGCCCGGCGGCGCCGGGCCGCTGAGCGCCTACGTACTGGAGGCACCGGCCCTGTATGACAGGCCGGGCAACCCCTATGAAGACGCCCAACGCCGGCCCTATGCCGACAACCACCGCCGCTTTGCCGCGTTGGGTTGGGCCGCAGCGCACCTGGCGCATGGGCTTGATGCCGGCTGGGCGCCGCAGCTGGTGCACTGCCATGACTGGCATGCCGGGCTGGCGCCCGCCTGCCTTAAGCACTGGCCGGGTCCGGCCACTGGCCACGTTCCCAGCGTCTACACCGTGCACAACCTGGCTTACCAGGGCGTCTTTGATGCCGCGGTCTTTGGCGAGATGGGCCTGCCGGCATCCGCCTTTGCGGTCGATGGCCTGGAATTTCACGGCCAGGTGTCGTTCATGAAAGCCGGCCTCTACTACGCCGACCACCTGAGCACCGTCAGCCCTGGTTACGCCCGCGAAATCCAGACGCCCGAGCAGGGCTGCGGACTGGACGGCCTGTTGCGCGCGCGGCGCGACCACCTGAGCGGCATCCTGAATGCAGTGGACGAGGCGGTGTGGAACCCGGCCACAGACGCCCTGATCACCCACCGCTTCCGGCCCGAGCGCCTGGCCGGCAAGGCCATGTGCAAGGCTGCGCTGCAGCGCCACAGCGGGCTGGCCGAGCAGGCCGATGAGCCACTGTTTGCGCTGGTCAGCCGCATCACCGGGCAAAAAGGCCTGCCGCTGGTGCTGGCCGGGGTGGACGAGATCGTGGCGCGCGGTGGGCAGTTGCTGGTGCTGGGCAGCGGCGAGGCCGACCTGGAGCAGGCCCTACAGCACCAGTGCCAGCGCCACCCCGGCCGCGTGGCGGTGCACTTGGGTTATGACGAAGCCCTGGCCCACCGAATTTTTGCCGGCAGCGATGTGACCCTGGTGCCCTCGCTGTTCGAGCCCTGCGGCCTGACCCAGATGTACGGCCTGAAATACGGCAGCCTGCCGCTGGTGCGCGGCGTGGGCGGCCTGGCCGACACAGTGACCGATGCCGACTTGGCCACGCTGGATGACCACAGCGCCACCGGTTTTGTGTTCGGTCCCTTCACCGACGCGGCCTACCAGCATGCGCTGAGACGCGCCTTTGCCCTTTACCGCAAGCCTGCGGCCTGGGCCCGCGTGCGCCAGACCGGCATGCGCCAGCCACTGAGCTGGGCACCGGCCGCGCTGGCCTACCGGGCGATGTACCAGCAACTTCTTTTCCCTTGAACTATCCGCACCCATGACCGTTTCCACGCTGCCACCCGCCGCACCGGCCTCCTTTGATGTCGATTCCCCCGCTCACGACCTGGCGGCACTCAAGCGCGCCATTGCCAACAAGCTGCTGTTCACCGTTGGCAAAGACCCCGAGGCGGCCCAGCCCGTGGACTGGCTGCATGCTGCCGCCTACGCAGTGCGCGATCAGTTGGTGGAGCGATGGGTCAGCACCACCCGCGCCAAGAACGCGCAGGATGTGAAGCACGTCTATTACCTGTCGATGGAATTTTTGATGGGGCGCACCTTCAGCAACGCCCTGATTGCGCTGGAGCTGCACGCTACGGTGCGCCAGGCGCTGGCCGAACTGGGCGTGGACATGGACGCCGTGGCCGAGCTGGAGCCCGATGCCGCTTTGGGCAACGGCGGCCTGGGCCGGCTAGCGGCTTGTTTTCTGGATTCGATGGCCACGCTCGGCATCCCGGGTTACGGCTACGGCATCCGCTACGACTACGGTATGTTCCGGCAGACCATTGTTGACGGCCGCCAGGTGGAGGTGCCCGACTACTGGCTCAATGCCACCAACCCCTGGGAGTTTGCCCGGCCCGAGGTGAACTACCGCATCCAGTTCGGCGGCCATGTGGTGCGTCACGGCGACCGCCACGAGTGGGTGGACAGCCACGACGTGCGCGCCATGGCCTACGACACCATCATCCCCGGCTATGGCACCCAGGCCACCAACACGCTGCGCCTGTGGTCGGCCAAGGCCACCGAAGAAATCGACCTCAATGCCTTTAACCGCGGCAATTACCTGGCGGCGGTGGAGCGCAAGAACCAGTCGGAAAACGTGTCGCGGGTGCTGTACCCCGACGACTCCACACCGTCAGGGCGCGAATTGCGCCTGCATCAGGAGTACTTCTTTGTCAGCGCCAGTGTGCAAGACCTTTTGCGCCGCTACCTGCGCCAGCACAGCACCTTTGACCAGCTTAGCGCCAAGGTCAGCATCCACCTCAACGACACCCACCCGGTGCTGGCCATCCCCGAGCTGATGCGCCTGCTGCTCGACGAGCACCACCTGCCCTGGGCCGACGCCTGGCGCCTGTGCCAGGGCGTGTTCTCGTACACCAACCACACGCTGATGCATGAAGCGT
Source organism: Rhodoferax sp. (assembly GCA_040400795.1). Lineage (GTDB taxonomy): Bacteria > Pseudomonadota > Gammaproteobacteria > Burkholderiales > Burkholderiaceae_C > Rhodoferax. The sequence continues at coordinate 19,816 of JBBAPO010000043.1, read as the reverse complement.
TGGAGACCTGGCCGGTGGAGGTGCTGGGCCGGGTGCTGCCGCGCCACCTGCAGATCATCTTTGACATCAACGCCCACTTTTTGATGCAGCTGACACAACAGCATGGGCACGACATGGCCCTGATGCGGCGCGTGTCGCTGATCGACGAGGGTGGCGAACGCCGCGTGCGCATGGCCTACCTGGCGGTGCTGGCCAGCCACTCGGTCAATGGTGTCTCAGCCTTGCATTCCGAGCTGATGCAGCAGTCGATCTTTGCCGACTTTGCCCGGTTGTGGCCGCAGCGCTTCAACAACAAGACCAATGGCATCACGCCCCGGCGCTGGCTGGCACTGGCCAACCCGGCGCTCTCGGCCGTACTTGACGCGCGCATCGGCCGCGGCTGGCGCCGCGACCTGTCGCAGCTCCAGGCGCTTCAGCCCCACCTGGACGACCCGACCCTGATTGCCGCCGTCAGTCAGGCCAAGCAGGCCAACAAGCAGCGCCTGGCCGACTGGCTGCAACAGCACATGGCCATCTGTGTGTCTACCGATGCCCTGTTTGACGTGCAGATCAAGCGCATCCACGAGTACAAACGGCAGTTGCTCAATGTGCTGCATGTGGTGACCCGCTACCTGCGCCTGCTGGAGCAGCCCGGCGCCGTGACCGTGCCGCGGGTGATCATCTTTGCCGGCAAGGCGGCCTCGGCCTACCACATGGCCAAATTGATCATCCAGCTCATCAACGATGTGGCCAAAACCATCAATGCCGACAGCCGGGTGGCGGATCAGCTCAAGGTGGTGTTCATCCCCAACTACAGCGTCAGCCTGGCCGAGCTCATCATCCCGGCGGCCGACCTGTCAGAGCAAATCTCTACCGCCGGCACCGAGGCCTCAGGCACCGGCAATATGAAGTTTGCGCTCAACGGCGCGTTGACCATCGGCACGCTCGACGGCGCCAACGTCGAGCTGCAGCAGAACGTGGGCGCTGACAATATTTTCATCTTTGGCAACACCACCCCCGAGGTAGCCGCCATCCGCGCCGCCGGCTACCAGCCGCGCGCCATCCTGCAGCGCAAGACTGAGTTGCAACGCGTGCTCGAAGCCATCCGCGACGGCCGCTTTTGCCCAGAGGAGCCCACCCGCTACACCGCCATTTACGACGTACTGGTGAACTGGGGTGACCAATACCTGCTGCTGGCCGACTACAGCAGCTACATCGCGGCCCAAGATCGTGTGGATGCCCTTTACCGCACTCCCGAGGCCTGGGCCAAGAAGGCGGTGCGCAACATTGCCGGCATGGGCCCGTTTTCGTCTGACCGCACCATTGCCGAGTACGCGCGGGACATCTGGCGCGTGCAGCCCATGGTTTTGGCGGGTTGTTCCGGCCAACCTTAGGCTAATGGAATTCCGTGAACCGTGTGCAATCCACTTGCAACCAGGCCAGGAATTGTTCGGTTGGCAAGCTGACTTCTGCGGCTGTGGGCAGCAGCGCGTAATAGTTTGACGAATGCACGCAGCTGTGCTTGAAGGCTTGGACCAACTCGCCCCTTTGAAGCAAGTTGTCGGCTATAGAACGCCGTGTTAGCGCAACACCCATGCCTAGTCTTGCCGCCTCCAGCAAGTGCGTCGAATCGGTGAACTCCATGCGCGACTGCGGTCTGTGCAGTGGCGCATCGGTTCTTGGCATCGAAGAAATCCAGGCGGCCCAATTTTCACTGGAGTGCAGCAGAGGCATCCGCAGGACCTGATCTAGCTTTTGGGGCTGCTGCTCGCCTAAAAGCCCCGGTGCGGCAACAAGCAGCAAGGTGTCAGACATCAAGGGGCGAATGACTGCATCGGACCAGTTGCCATGCCCAAAGCGGATAGCGCAATCAACCGTGCCCGAGTTCAATTCAACGTACTCCATCGAGCCATGGAACGCCAACCGAACTTGCGGATACAAGCGGCAAAAATCCTGAAGCCTGGGCAACAACCAGCCCTGGGCGAAAGACGGCAACAGCGATACCCGTACCACCTGGTCGCTGCCCTTGGCATTACTGCGCCGCTTGGTGTTTTCTGTGGCATCGGCAAGGTCATCCAGAGCTTGGCGCACCTGGTAGCCGTAAATCCGGCCCTGTTCTGTCAGCACCAGTCGTCGTCCAGTGCGTTCTACCAACTGCACTTCAAGAAAACCCTCCAATGCCCGAATCTGGTGAGCAACTGCCCCTTGGGTCAGGCTCAGCTCTTCGGCGGCGGCGCCAATGGAGCCTAGGCGGACCAACGCTGCAAATGCGCGCAAAGCCGGTAGCGGTGGGGTACGTGTTGACATGTGAAAATTTTTCGCAAGCTCAGCGAAAAAGGTTAACACATGGACTCGTTCGGGTTTTGTAACTGCTGCTGCGGCCAGTGGTGCCTGTCTGGCCAGTGCCTATAACCCCAACTTTTGTAAGCCATTGCACAAGGTCATTTTCAGGTTTCTGCGGTATCGAATGTCGATTTTTGACTACCCTTTGGGGCATAAAATCCAAGGCTATCCACGATGTCAATAAACAGGCTTCTAGAGTGGTTGGGAACACACACAGGGTGATTAATTGAATTCGACTTTAACGACGCCAGCCGAAAAACGCCATTTCCAAATGAAGCCCATTGCCATGGCCCTTGCTGCCTTGGCCCTGTCGGCCTGCAGCACCATCGCCCCTGTTCCGTTGAGCAGCCAGGCCTTGCTGCCAGCGAACCAGGCCGACCGCACCGCCATGCACAAAGGGGTGCAGCCCATCACCGGCGCCTTGACCCTGGACGAGGCCCTGGCCCGGGCCCTCAAATACAACCTGGAGCGGCGCGCCAAGATGATGGAAGAGGCCTTGGCCTTTAACCAGTTGGATGTCAGCCACTTCGACATGCTGCCCCGGCTGGTGGCCCAGGCCGGCTACGCGGTTCGTAACAATGACCGCATCAGCCAAAGCCGCAACACCGAAGACGGCACCCTCTCGCCGTCGCGATTTGTGTCACAAGACCGCGCCCACGAGATGCTGGAGCTAGGGTTTACCTGGAACCTGCTTGACTACAGCCTGGGCTACTACGGCACGCGCCAGCAAGCTGATCGGGTGCTGATCGCCTCGGAGCGCCGGCGCAAGGCCATGCACGTGCTCATGCAAGACGTGCGCACCGCCTTCTGGCGCGCCGCCAGCGCCCAAAAGCTGCGTGACGATGTCAGCAAAACCATTGCCCTGGCCGAAGACGCCCTGGTGGACTCACGCAAGGCTGAAGCCGAGCGCGTGCGCAACCCCATTGACGCGCTGCGCTACCAGCGCCAATTGCTGGAAAACCTGCGCCTGCTGGAGTCCATCGACCAAGAGCTGTCATCGGCGCAAGTGGAGTTGGCCACCCTGATCAATGCGCCCATCGGTCAGCCTATTGCTATCGTCGAAAGTGACGCCAACCTGGCCGATGCTAGCGTGCTCAAGGTGACCATGCAGGCCATGGAAGAAGCCGCCCTAGCTCAAAACGCCGACCTGCGCGAGCAGCATTACAACGCCCGAATTGCCCGCGAGGAAACCCGCCGCACCCTGGTGCGCCTGTTCCCCAACGTCTCATTCAGTTACGGCATCAAGTACGACTCTGACACCTACCTGGTCAACCGCAACTGGAACGAAGCCGGCTTGCAGTTCACCTTCAACCTCTTCAACCTGATGACTGGCCCGACCCAGATCAAGCTGGCCGAGGCTGGTGTGGCGCTGGCAGACCAGCGCCGGGTGGCCACACAATTGGCCGTGTTGAGCCAAGTGCACCTGGCGCGCCTGCAGTTGCTCAACGCGCGCAACCAGTTTGAACGCGCTGATGCCATTTACGCTACCGACGTGAAGATCTCAGAGCTGGTGCGCAACCGCGAAACCGCGCAGGCCCAGAGCAAGCTCGACAGCGTCAGCAACGCCACCGCCGCCATTTTGAGCCTGCTGCGGCGCTACCAAGCACTGGCTCAGGTGCAGGCCGCCGAGAACCGGCTGCTGGCCAACCTGGGTATGGAGCCCAAAATTGGCAGTACCGGCGAGCTCACGCTGGAGCAGCTCACGGAGCAGGTCAAAAACAACGGTAACCCCTGGCGGGCGCTCTTGGGCGAGGCTTCAAGCGCCCCAGCCCCGGTGGCCCCGGTTCGACCCGCACCCGCCGAGGCCCCCAAAGCTGTTGCCGTTGCGGCCCCAATAAACGCCCAGAATCCCGCCATCCCGGCTATCCCCGTCACCCTCGCCGCCCGCAGCGAGCCTGATGCTGAGTCAGTGCTTGCGCTGATCAGCACCGACGAGCTCAGCTACGTGCCACTTGACCCGTCGCGCATCCTAGCGGTGACGCCGCCACAAGAAGAACTCATTGCGCCAGAACAGGTGAGCCTGCAGGCCAAGGCCGGCTCGTGATGCGCCTAGTTCGGGCTGGCGCTCTGTGGCTGGGCCTGTACGCTGCCCTGTCGGCTATAGCGCAAAGCACGGTGGCTGCGGGTGTGGTTACCGCCCAAGCCGGCGTGCCGCGCATGGGCACCGAGCGGCAAGAAATCCGGGCCCAGCTGCTGCCGCGCCGCTACACCACCCTGGCCGCCGAGATTGGCGCCAAAGTGAATGCCCTGCCCGTGATGGAGAGTGGCGCGTTTGCCGAGGGCCAATTGCTCATCGGCTTTGACTGCTCTTTGCAGCAAACCCAGTTGCAAAAAGCCCAGGCTGAGCTGGATGCCACCGAGTTCACCTTCAAATCCAACCAACGGCTGGCCGAGCTCAACTCGGTGGGCCAACTGGAGCTGGACCTGTCGCGCGCCGCCGTTAGCAAGGCGCGCGCCGAAGTGGCCGCCAACCAGGCTGTCCTGGCCAAATGCCGCATCTTGGCGCCCTTTGCTGGCCGGGTGGCTGAACAAAAAGTGCGGGAGCAGCAGTATGTGCAGCCCGGTCAGGCCCTGCTCGATGTGATCGACGACAGCGTGCTGGAGCTGGAGTTTTTGGTGCCCTCCCGCTGGCTGATGTGGCTGCGGGTGGGCGGCGCCTTCAAGGTCACCATTGACGAAACCCGCAAGACCTACCCAGCCAAGTTCATCCGCATCGGCGCGCGGGTGGATCCGGTGAGCCAGTCTGTGAAGGTGGTGGCCGCCATTGACGGCCGCTTTCCTGAGCTGGTCTCTGGCATGAGCGGCCGGGTGCAGGTGGCGTCGCCCTAAGGGTGTCGCACCTTGGGAGCGACCTGGTCTGGCCCAGCAAGTTGTTGAGTATTCAGGTCGCAGCCAGCCTGCCAAAAAAGCGAATAGCAAATAGCGAGGATCACGAGCATGACCCAAAAAAACCTTTTTGACACCGACGCCGCGACCGATGTGACGCCCAAGCCCCGCAAAAAGCTGGTACGCCGTGGTCCCAGCCCGCTGGCGCTGGAGCAGCGCTTCATGTTTGATGGGGCGGCCGCGGGGGATGCGGTGCAACTGCTGGCCAGCCCGCTGGCCGATGCCAGTGCGCATGCCGGGGTGCGTGCAGCAGAAGCCGCAAGAACGGCAGCGCCGGCAGCGGAGCTGTTACGGTTTGCCGATGCCGCCATTGCCAACGCGCCATCGCTGGCAGCCGCACAAGCACAGGCGCAGCGGGTGGTGGGTGAATTCTTGCAGCGGCCCGATGCGCGCGCGCAATTGTTCAGCCTGTTCAATGGTGGGCAAACTGAGCCGTCTGCCGAATGGTTGCGGTCTGCAGATGCTTTCCTGGCAGCAATACGCAGCGGCGAGTTGTCTGTACAGGTTGAACTGCGCAGCGGCGCCGAGATGCAGGGTGCCAAAGGCGCCTTTGCGACCACTGGGCTGGAGGGGCAGCCTGTGATTTACCTGAACAGTGATTGGGTGCAGTCGGGTGCTGATGTGGCCTCGGTTGAAAGTGTGCTGATAGAAGAGTTGGGCCATGCCATTGATGCCAAACTTAACGTCAGTGCCGACACCGCAGGGGATGAAGGCGAGCGTTTCGCAGCAACAGTGATTAATGGCTATGCGAGCGACGGTGTGCTGACGCACAGCCTGGCAAATGAAGACCACGCAACCCTGGCGATTGACGGTGAAGATATCGCCGTTGAATTGGCTGCATTCAGTTTTGTCAATGCCTATGAAGTCACGACCTCCTTGGGCCATGAGGCGGGCAAAGAGTCAAACACGCACGACTTCGTCTTCACTGGTCTGGGTCAGGTGAACGTCTCTGATGCCACCAACAGTGCCACTTTCAGCGGCAATGATCTGTCTGTCAGTAGCAGCATTGTCATTGGCGGCACAACCTTCAACGGCTGGATTAGTCGCCCCATCAAAGTCGGTGGTGTGGTCAAAGGGTTTTATTTCTGGACAGACGCACAATTTACGACGCTTGCCTTGTCGCAAGCCGACGGCAACCAGGATGGAGATAGCAACGTTACCGACAACCGCGGCTTTATTCTGGTGGTCGACCAGTCCTACTTCACCAATCTGGGGTACCTATCCGGATCTGGTGCCACGGGCATTAAGAATGTTGGCTCATCGTCTGACCGTGTTGATTCGGCAGTTAATGCGCTTCTGTCTAGCAATGTCTCGCCGGTTGCCAACAGCGATGCCGCGAGCGGTACGCCAGGAACCACTGGCGGCGCAGCACTTGAGCAGGGCTCTAACTCGAACACCAGCGCTGTCATAACCGCCACGGTGGCGGCGACGGGCAATGTACTTACCAACGATACCGACGGCAATTCAGATTCGTTGTCAGTCTCAAAAATTGTCAGCAAAAACACCGGCAGTAGCGCCTCACCCTCAGGCGCGGCGGCTTACACAGTGGCTGGCAGCTATGGCACCTTGACCATCTACGCCAACGGAAATTACAGCTACGCGGTCGATAACGCCAAGGTGGCAGTCGATGCACTGCTGTCTGGGAACATCTTAGAGGCGTTCACCTACACCGTGAGCGATGGTAACGGCGGCGCTGCGAGTGCGACGCTTACGGTGCAAATCAACGGCAGCAATGATGCGACGGTCGCCAGTAATGATTACAACTCGGCAAAAGAGAGCACGACGACTCCATCAGTCGTCACAGGTTACGGCTCTACGGGTAACGTTCTCACCAACGACGCGGATGTGGATACCGGTGACACGAAAACTATACAGGGTTTGCAGATCATTGGGCAATTTCTTGCCGGTACGGTTGCCAACGTTACGCCCAATGCAAACTTGGCTTTCACCACGTCAGAACCCAGCTTTAACACCAACACGATTTCAGGGAAATCGTTTTATTACCTCGTCGGAGCAACTTACCGATTGGTTCATGCGGCTGATGGTGCGGTGGTAACAGCTGGTACCGCATCCTTGAGTGGAAGTACCTGGACAGTGCCCCTCTCGGCGCTACCAAGTTACTACAACAGTACCGGCAGCACCGCAAGCGCTGCGGACGATGTCCTGATTACAGACTTCAATAACAAAGCCGTTATTTTCGACAATGGTACTGCCGAGACTACAACAGCCGGTGGTAATGCCAAGACCGCGACATCTGTTTCAAATACATCGGTCGGTGCCACTGTCAACGTTAGTGGCTCAACGACGGGCACGCTTTCGGTCGGAATGGCATTGACTGCCACCAGCAGTGGTAGTTTTACTGCAGACACCAAGATTTCGGCGCTGACATATACCGGAGGTGTACTGACTCAAATCAGCCTTGACAAGCAAGTATCTTTTGTCAGTGGCGCAACGCTTACATTTTCAAGCACAGGCTCCGTAGGCATCAATATCAGTGGAGCGCATGGCGTATTGAATCTCGCTGCCAACGGAACCTATACCTACACCGCAACATCTGACAACCCCTATCTTGGCAGCGGTCAATCTGCCATCGAAGTATTCGACTACACCATGCAGGATGCGGCAGGTGTGACCAGTGCAGCCAAGCTCTACATCACCGTTTATGGTTCGGGCTCGAATGACACCGTGGTCGCCGACGATACGGGTACGGCCTATGAATCAGGAGTCGGCCGCGATGGTGGCAATGCGCTGACGACTGGCAATACTGCCTATAGCGGAGCAACTGCCAGCGGTAATGTTCTGACAAATGACGGCACGGCCAATGCGCCGGCGGTCAGCCTGTTTACCAAAGTCGACGGCAGTAGCTCGACCGCTGCCGGCGCCGCGTTGACTGCAAGCTATGGAACATTGAGTATTTCTTCGACCGGCGCCTTTACCTACACCGTAGATAACTCCAGCGGCATCGTCAACGCCCTGTTGCCCGGCAGCACGTTAATCGAAACTTTTATCTACAAAGCGACAAACTCGGCCGGCGGCATCTCCTTCGCGCGCCTCGTCATCACGATCACCGGCACCAACGACCAACCAGTAGCAGCGGCCGACACCGCAGCGGTTCAAGAGGACGGCACCCTGATTGCCACAGGTAATGTACTCAGCAACGACACCGATGTTGACAGCGGCGACACAAAAGTCGTTAGCAGGGCAGGTACCTCGTCAGCGGGCACCAGCGTCACGGTTGGTACAAACTCGTCCGATGGACTTGCCATTGTCGGCACCTATGGCACCTTGGTGCTGGGCGCCGACGGAACCTACGGCTACACCCTGAACAACGCTGCCGCCAATGTTCAGGCACTCGCTCAAAATGCTGCCGCCAATGATGTTTTCACCTATGAGGTCAAAGACACGAATGGCGCGACACACAGCAGTACGCTGACGATTACCGTAAACGGTGCCAATGAGGCGCCGATCAACCAATTCAACGGCTCGGCCATCAGTTCGTCCACCACGACATCGATGACCACCGCCGTCAATACCGCCATTGACTTTACGGGTAGCAAGCTACTGACCGTTGCCGACAGTGACAGCAATTTGACTTCGATGACCTTGGCCGTCGAAAAGGGAACTTTGTCATTTACCTCTGCGCCAAGCGGTGTGACGCTCAGCGCCAACACTGGTGCCAGCATCAAAATAAGCGCTGGTACCCAAGCGCAATTGAACGCCGCCCTGGCTCTACTGCGCTATACCCCTGGCAATAATGTCTATGGCACCGATTTCCTGACCATCATGAGTGTGGATGGGACCAGTGCCCTGGACAGCGACGGCATCGCCATCAACATCCCCACAAACACCGCGGCGACTGTGAGCGAACCGGCTTTGAGCACAGGCTCGACCGCCGCATTGACCACAGAGGCCGCGGCGGGCTCTCTGACCCTGGCCAGCGGTCAGAGCATCCTGACCCAGCAAACCGGCAATATTCTCGATGGCGCCAACAACGTCATAGGTAACTGGCAAGTCAACACCAACGGCACCTTCAGCGTCACCCTCACTACCGCATCGAGCGCCACCAGCACCAGCTTCAGCTATGTTGTAAACGACAGTTATGGCAATTCAGTTAGCAACACGGTCACAGTCAGCATTTCTGACGACGGGCCGACCGCCACCGCAAATGCCAAGGCTGTGACTGAGGGCAGCACCATCACCGGCAATGTTCTTACAGATGGAACGGCTGATAGCTTTGGCGCCGATGGTGCCAAGATAACGTCACCCGTTGGGGGTGTCATCGGATTTCGGACCGGCAACGACACTTCAACTGCCGCAACGGCCAATATTGGCACGGAAATCAACGGGACATATGGAAAACTGACGATTAATGCCAGCGGTAGCTACAGCTATGTCGCTACCAGCAATTCGGTCACCACCGCTCAAAACGATGTGTTCGTTTACACCATAGAGGATGCCGACGGCACCCGTTCTACTGCGACGCTCACGATTACGGTCAACGATTCAGGTGCAGCGGCAAATCCATCGCCTTCGGTTTCCGCGCCCGCTGCGCCTACGATACTCGAAGACACCAGCTACACCTTCACAGGCTTCAACGTGACCTACAGCGGCACTGGCCTCAATATGGAAGCCATCGTGACCGTGACCAACGCGGCCAGTGGCAACCTGGTGGACGGCACGGTGGTGTCTGCCACACTCGCCTCGCAGGGTGACTTGACGGCTATCAATGCGTTTTTGAACCGCCTGCAGTTTCAGGATAGCGCCAACTTTAACGGCACCGCAAACATCAGCATCACGGTCAACGCCTATGTTGGCAATTATTTGGGTACGCCTGAAGGTACCAGCACCACCGCCTTTGACATCACGGTCACCCCGGTCAACGATGCCCCGGTGGGCACCAGCAACAGCCTCACCATCAACGAAGACGCTTCTTACACCTTTAGCGCGGCTCAGTTTGGTTTTACTGATCCCGCCGATGCACCCAGCAGCAATACCTTGAGCGCGGTGAAGATCACCACCCTGCCAGCCAATGGCACGCTCAAAGTGAGCGGCACCACCCTGACCAGTGGCGCGCTTGTGGCTGTTGCAGACATCCCTAACCTGGTCTACACGCCGGTGGCCAATGGCAACGGTAACAACTACGGCAATTTCACGTTCCAGGTGCAGGATAACGGTGGTACCGCCAATGGTGGGGTGAACACCGACACCGTTGCAAAGACCATGACCATCCACGTCACGGCACTCAATGATGCCCCGGTCACGGTGAATGGAACCCTGGCGGTGGATAAAAACGCCACCCAGACGCTCTCACTGACCGCCACCGATGCGGATGGTGCGTCTGACATTTTCAGCTTCAGAATCGTCACCATTCCAACGAACGGCGTGCTCAAGGACAACGCCGGCGCGACCATCAGCGCGGGCACCATAGTGTCAAAAGCTCTGGCCACGAACATGTCGTTCACCCCCAGCACCAATTACATCGGCGCAGACACGCTTACTTTTCAGGCGATTGACGCCACCGGGGGCGCGGGCGGCACCAGCAATACCAGCACCATCACCATCACCGTCAACTCAGTGAACATAGCGCCAGTGCTGGTGGTGCCTGGGGCCCAGACGCTGGCCGAAGACACGAGCAGGGTCTTGTCGGGCATCTCGCTGTCGGACGCCGATGCCGGTAGCGGCACTGTCGAAGTCACCTTGAGCGCGCTGCATGGCAACCTAGACTTCAGCAGCCTGACTGGCTTGACCGTCACTGTAGGCGCAGACAACAGCCACAGCATGACCGTCCAAGGCACGTTGGCTGCGATCAACACTGCGCTAGGCGGCGGCAACCTGACCTACAGGCCAGATTTGAACTACCCCAACGCCACCAGCGCCGCGAGCGACACCGTCACGGTGCTGGTGTCTGACCTGGGCAACACGGGCGGCGCGGCCAAAACCGACACCAAAACCATCGCCATTACCGTCACCCCGGTGGCTGATGCACCCACTGTGACCGGCGGGGGCGGCGGCGTCTTGACTTTGAGCGCCATCGATGAAGACACACTAGACCCAGTTGGGGCCACTGTGGCCAATCTGCTGGGCAGCGGGTTTGTTGATGCCGACGGCAATACCCTGGCTGGCATTGCCATCAGCGCCAACCCCGACAACAGCACCAAGGGGGTTTGGCAGTATTCGGTCAACGGCGGCAACTCGTGGCAAGCCATTGGCACCGTCAGCACCAGCTCGGCGCTGCTGCTCGATGCCACGGCCAAATTGCGCTTTGTGCCATTTGCCAACTGGAACGGCACGCCGGCCAGTTTGGGCGTGCGGGCGATTGACAACAGCGGCAGTCGCACGTTTTCAAGCAGCGGCAGCACCAGAACTGCCGATGTGAGCATCGCTGCCAGTGACCTGGCCGTCGCCGATGCCAGCCTGGGCACTGTCGTTAACCCGGTGGACGACGCCACTGTGGCTGTGGTGGATGCCCAAACCGTGCTGGAGGACAACGTTGCCGCCGGCAATGTATTGGCCAACGACAGCGACATTGACAACACCTTGAGTGTGGCCAGTTTCACGCTTGCCGGCGGTTCGACCACCTACACCGTCCCAGCGGGTGCCGTTGGCACCGCGGTAACGGTTTCTGGCAAAGGCGTGTTGGTCATCAAGGCTGACGGCAGCTACACCTTTACCCCTTTGCAGAACTGGAGCGGCAGTGTGCCGGTGGTCACTTACACGCTGAATACCGGTACCACCAGCACGCTGACGCTCAATGTCAGCCCGGTTAACGATGTGCCAGTGCTCTACCTGCCGGGTGATACCTTCAACAGCACCCTGTTAGCGGCCAATGTCACGACGGTTGGCGGCTCTTTGACGTTTTCTGCCGCGCAAATTGCGGTGGTTGACCCTGACAACACAACGCTGCAACTGGTTTTTCGCTTGACCATATTGCCGACCCATGGCGAATTGACCTTGGCCGGCAATGCGGTAGCGGTAGGCACCGTATTCAGCTATGCCAACCTTGGCCAGTTGGTATACACCCATGACGGCAGCAATACCAGCGTGGACTCATTTAGCACTGAATTGCGCGACGGCGCAGGTGGTTTTGTCGCCGCCCGCGCTGTCAATATCAGCTTGAGCGCCCCCAACACTGCGCCAACTTGTGTTGGAAGCCTTAGCATCACTCTCTACGAAGACCCGGTGACCTCGTCGGGCGCCAATAACGGCATCGCCATCAGCGGGCTATCGGGTTATGTTTTCACCGATGTGGACCCAGGCGCCTTGGCGGGCGGCGTAGCGGTCGTTGGCAACCCGCAAATTGCAGCGGAAGGCACGTGGCAGTATTCGACTTCGACCAACGGCTCCAACTGGTCGAATGTGGGCATCGTCGGTGACAGCAACGCCACCCCGGCCTTGGTGCTCTCGCCGTCTACCTTGGTGCGTTTCGTGCCCGTGCTCAACTACCATGGCACGCCTGCGTCACTGACCATACGGGCGCTGGACAATACCTACACAGGTGGTGTATCCAGCAGCAACGGCACGGAGGCACGCGTCACACTGGACACCACGACCCGGGGTGGCATTACCGCTATCGCCGCAACAACAAACTCCTTGGGTGTCACAGTGATCTCGGTGGATGACGACCCTACCTTGACCCGGAACTCGTCAAACCAGAACCTAGCGCTCTTTAACCCGGGTAACGCGTCCAGCGTCCCCAGCCTGCTGCTGACCTCATCGATGCTGCTGGTCAGTGATGTCGACTCCCCTGACGCTAACCTGACCTACACATTGCTGACCCAGCCCTCGCTTGGTTATGTGGCCAGGTATCAGGGCGGCGCCTGGACTCAGCTGCTCATCGGCGCGAACTTTACGCAGACCGATGTCAACACTGACGCGGTCCGATATGTACGCACCGCCAGCACGACAGCGCGTACCGATTCATTCAACTTCACGGTGACGGATGGCGATACCCGTATCAAGCCCACTGAACGTCCGGGCGGCATTTATGCCGACACCAGCACGTCGTCGCTGTCCACACTAAGCTTTACATTGACGTTTGGTGATCCGCCATCGCCCGGCGGCGGCTACACCCCTGGCACTACCGCCGCTGGTGCCAATGCCGCGCCCAGCGTAGCGACCGGCACCCTGACATTGGATGAGGGTCAGCAAAACGTGGTCGTGACGACCAGCACACTCCTGGCCACTGATGCCAACCCACCAGCGGGCAGCTTGACCTATGTCTTGCTCAGCACGCCAACCAGTGGCGCACTGAGCCTGAATGGCAGTGCGTTGACTCTGAACAGCAGTTTTACTCAAGCCGATGTGGCGGCGGGTAATCTGAAGTTCAGCCATGCCGGTGACGAAGACTTTACAGACCAATTCAGGTTTTTTGTGACCGATGGCAATACCGTCACGGCCCCTCAAACGGCTTTGATTGACGTAACCCCAACCAACGACCAGCCGGCCATTGCCGTGGCAAGCAGTGTCAAAGTTATGGAAGGCGGCTCGTTGGTATTGCAAGGCGGAGCGCTTGACTTGCAGGGCGGTGCGTACCGTGTTCCCACTGGCAATGCGGTTGGTGTAAGAGATGTGGATGGCGGCGGCGACAAGACTGGTGGTTTTGCCGATGTCAATACCCTGAGCTACACCGTCAGCACCCTGCCTGCGCACGGTGTGCTGCATCTGGAAGCGGCTGGCCAGACCTACAACGCCAGCACCCCGGGTACCTATACCGTGGTGACCACAAGCACAGCCATCAGCTTGGCGCAGATCAATGGTGGCAAGCTGCGTTACGTCAACAACGGCACTGCGTTCACCAGTGATAACTTGACCTTTACCGTCAACGACAACTCTGGCGCGGCCAATGCCACGGCCAGCGCCGTATTGACCGTCAAAATCATACCGGTCAACGACGATCCGGTGCTGGCGGTCAACACCGGATTTACCGATGTCAAAGCAATCAATGAAGGCCAGACCAAGGTCATTACCGCAGCCGATTTGCTGGGCACCGATGCTGACAATGCGGACGCTGAAGTTCAGTTCCGTATCACCACCAACACCCTTTATGGTCAGGTTTTGCTGAGTGGCAGTCCACTGGGGGTCAACAGCGCTTTCACGGTTCAGCAACTCCGGGATGGCTTGGTCAGCTACCGCCATGACGGGCTAGAGGGCGTGCTGGACTATTTCGACTTCAAGCTGTCGGACGGTGGCGGCGGCAATGAGCCTGCCGGCACGTTCAGCATCGACATCATTCCAGTCAACGACGCGCCACAGATCTCGGTGCCCGGTTTGCGCACCGCGGTCGAAGAGGTGCCGTTGGTGGTTGACGGCATTTCGGTCGCCGACCCCGACAGCCTGAGCCGACTCAATGTGGTGAATGGCAGTTTTGGCCCGCTGCTGGTGACCTTATCGGTCGGGCATGGTACCGTCACGTTGGGCAGTACCACCGGCCTGACGTTGGCGAATGGCACGAGCAATGGTGCTGCCACAGTGGCCTTTACCGGCACGCTGAGCGCCATCAATGCAGCCCTGAGCACCTTGAGCTACCAGGGGGCTGCCAACTTCACCGGTACCGACACTCTGACCGTGCGCACCGACGACCTGGGTTATGCGGGCGATGCCAACAGTGATCGCGTGACAACCATCGGCAGTGCGAGCGCGCCGGGTGTTGACAACCTGTTTGACACCAAGACCGTCAGCATCAGCGTCAACCCGGTCAACGATGCGCCGGTCAACACAGTGACTTCGGCACAGACGGTGGCAGAGGATGGCACGTTGACCTTTGGTGTGGTTTCGTCCAACGCCCTGAGCGTGACCGATATCACTGACACCAGCGTTGGCGGCACAGACGGCTTGCGCGTGACCGTCAGTGTGCTGCACGGCACACTCTCAGCCGTCGCCGGTGGGGGCGCTGTCATTACCAACAACAGCAGCGCCAGTGTCACCGTGACGGGTACCAGCGCGCAGGTGAATGCCGCGCTCAACGGCTTGGTGTATGCGCCGACAGCCAATTACAACGGGGCAGATACCCTGACCGTGACAAGCTCCGACCTGGGCAATACCGGCTCTGGTGGTGCGTTGACAGACATCGATACCGTGAGCATCACGGTGACACCGGTCAATGACGCACCCACCGCCACCAATGCGACTCTGGCAGCCGTGAACGAAGACGCCGGCGCTGCCAATCCGCCCAACTCGGGCAGCTACCTCGCGCCCGGCGGGGCCACGGTGCAAGACTTGTTTGGCAGTCACTATTCAGATGCCATTGATACGGTGAGCGGTGGCTCCAGCGGTACGGCCCTGGCCGGTGTGGCCATCGTAGGCAATGCCGCTACCGCTGCCCAGGGACAGTGGGAGTATTCGACCGATGCTGGCAGCAGCTGGAACGTGAGTCCTACCACCGGCTTGAGCGACACCAGTGCCATCGTGATCGGCGCCTCTGCCAACGACAAGATCCGCTTTAATCCCGTTGTCGCCAACTACAACGGCACCCCGGGCGCCTTGACCGTACGGCTATCGGATGGCAGCAGGTTTGTGGCGGGCACCGCAAACAATATTTCTGCCAGCATTGACGGCACGAGCGGCTGGACCAACGCTACCGCGAGCCTGGGCACCAGTGTTACGCCTATCAATGAAGCACCAACCCTGACGATCAGCAACACAGCCTTTAATGTGACCGAGGGCGTGGCGGCGAATCTGACCACCGCCGTCTTCACCCTGACCGACGTGGAAGCGAGCCGTAACGAGGGTACTGGCAGCAACCAGGGCAAAGTTCGGTTGACGCTGTCCAATGCGCGCGGTGTGATCCAGGTCGGCAGCAGCGGCGCGGCGGTGGTAGCCGGCAACAATTCGGGCAGTGTCACCATAACCGGCAGCCTGAGCGATGTTAGTGCCGTATTGGCCAACGCATTCACCTACACCGCAGGGGTAGACCCGGCTGCCACCGAGTCGATTACGGCAGTGCTCAGCGACCTGGGCAACAATGGCACCATCACCACCACGGCACTTACTGCCAGCCAGGGCATTACCCTCACGGTCACTCGCGCCAATGATGCCCCGGTGGCCAGTGGCAGTGCCACGCTTGCTGCAGTCAATGAAGACGCCGGTAGCGCTGGAACCATTCCCAATTACCCGGGCGTCACGTTAAACCCGGCGCCGACGGGCGCCACCGTCCAGAGCCTGTTTAGCGGTAACTTCAGCGATGTTGATACCCAGGCTGCTGCTGACAAGACATTTACCGGTATCGCCATTATTGGCAATGCCGCCACCACTGCCCAGGGGCAGTGGGAGTACACCACCAATAATGGCGTTACCTGGAACGTGATTCCCACCACCGGCTTGAGCAACGCCAGCGCCATCGTCATCGGCGTATCGGCCAGTGACAAAATCCGCTTCAACCCTGTTATCGCTAACTACAACGGCACCCCCGGTGCTTTGACCGTGCGGCTATCGGATGGCAATGGGTTTGTGGCTGGCATCGCAAAAGATATTTCTGCGAGCATTGGCGGTACGGGCGGCTGGACCAGCGCCACCGTCAGCCTGAGCACCAGTGTGAAAGCCGTGGACGATGCGCCCATCATCAGTGATCTGGATGGCGATCTAATTCAATTTGTCGAGGCTGTCGGGGTGAATGTGGCGGGTATAGCCGTGTACATCGACAACGCTGCCGCGGCATCGCTGGGTGATATTGAGCTGACCAGCATCACACCAGAGACGGTTTTTACGGGTGCCACACTGACACTGATTGACCATTCCGGCATTGCCGGCACCAATGACTTTTTTGTGATTCAGACCGGTATCAATGGCGTGTCGATCAGTGGCGGCTTCACCGAGCCATCGGGCTTGAAGCTGTTCAATAACGGCTCTGCGGTGAATTACACAGTTGGTGCGGACACCAAAACAGTCGCCACCATCACCAACAACAGTGCCAGTGGTACCTTGGTTTTGACATTCAACGCCAACGCCACCAAAGCCGCTGTCGACGCCATTCTGCGCAACCTGGCCTACTCCAACAACAAGGATGCGCTGGACGCCAGCACCAAAGACATCGACGTCATCTTTACAGAAAGCGCCAGCAATGCCGCGCAAGGGACTGGCTATCCCTTATCAGCCAAAGCTACGGTACGTATCACTTTGTCGCCGTCTAACGATGCGCCCACCTTGAGCAGTGGCGCCAGCTTTACCAGCCCAGTGGAAGATGCTGGCGGCCTGGTGCCGGTCACCATCCTCAGCCTGCTAGGAAGTAACTTTGTCGACCCGGATGCCGTGGCTGGCAATGCGCTGGCCGGGGTGGCTGTTGGCGCCTACGATAACAAGGGCCTGGGCCAGTGGCAAATCAAAATTGGCGCAGGGGATTGGACTGCGTTGAGTAGCATTTCCGGAATTACATCGGCCAACGCCCTGTTGCTGGCGGCTGACACGCTAATTCAGTTTGTGGCCAACGCTGAGGCCAACACGGCTGGCCTGACTGGGTCGGCGTTGCCCAGCATCAGCGTGTATGCGGTTGAAAGCTCAGTGCCGACCGGCGCGCCGGTGACCGGCGCCCCGGCTATAAGTTTCACCACGGCTGTGGCATCACCGTTGTTTTACAACACCACTGCCGACACCGTCGAATCACGCGTGGCAGAAACCGCTGTCATTATCAATACCAGCATTGCGGCAAGAAATGATGCGCCGGTGCTGGCCGGCACCACCTACACAGGCACGCTCATAGAGTCCGCCGCCGTTGGGATTGGCACCCCCACGCAAGTGCTGCTGACCAGCGTCAGCGTCAGCGACTTGGACCTGGCGACCACCAGCACCCTTGGCAGCACCGTGTTTGGCGCTGGCAGCATTACCGTGAGCTTGGCCAGCCGCACCACCGGCGACAAATTTACCCTGGCTGGCGGTTTGACGGCCGGCGTGGCTTCCAGTACCGGCGGCACCGCAGCCAGCGGCAACTACGTAATACAGCTGAGCAGCTCAGCCACACTGTTGGAGGTCAAGGCCATTTTGGAGGCCATCCAGTACGAGAGTACCTCGGACGCGCCACCGTCTGGCGCGCGCAGCTACACCGTTACGCTCAGTGATGGAAACAACCTGGACGCGCAGGCTGACACAGCCGGCGGCTCCACGGCGTTGGATGCGAGCACTGTACTGTCAGGCAACATCACCGTCACCGGACTCAATGACCCACCCACACTGAGCGTGAACACGACGCCCCGGACCTACACCGAAAACGCAACTGCCTCACTGCTGTTCTCCGCCGCCAACGCGCTCACCGACCAGATCGAGCATGTCCAGACCATCATCAAGATGACACTGACTGTTACCGGCTTGGTGAATGATGCAGCCGAAAAGCTGACCATAGATGGGCTTGAACTGGCGCTGGTGAACGGCACCACCGCCACCCCAAGCGGTAGCGTTACTGTGGCCCTGGCAAGCGGCACAGCGACTGTGACATTCACGCCTACCAGCGGCATCACCGAGGCGCAAACCAACGCCCTGATCAATGCCCTGGCGTACCGCAACATCAGCGAAGACCCCACCGCAGGCGCCCGTGTGGTAACCATCACCAGCCTGCAAGACAACGGTGGCGGGGCCGATACCGGCACCTTCACAGCTGCCACCACAGTAACGGTGGTGCCGGTGAATGATAAGCCGGTGATGACGGCCGGCGGCACCTTGGCCTACACAGAGGGGGGTACAGCGCAGGCGCTAGACGCGACAGTATCAGTCGTGTCAGATGCAGACGACACGCAGATGGCCAGCGCCACAGTGACAATTGCCAGCGTGGTCACGGGAGATACGCTCAGTGTCGCCACACTGCACGGCATCAGCGGAAGTTACGACGCAGGTACTGGGGTACTGGCCCTGAGCGGTACCGCCACGTTGGCGCAGTACCAAGAGATTTTGCGCACGGTCACGTACCGAAGCACATCGAACGACCCCACCGTCAACAACACGCGCACTAACCGCAGCATCACCTGGGCGGTGACAGATGCCAACTCTGACTCGGTCGGCGCTGCCACCAGCGTTGGTGTTACCAGCACCATCAATCTGACAGCACTGCAAGACGCCCCGGTGATTACACCCGCAGTGGGGGCGCTGGCCTACACGGAAAATGTGGGCGCTACCACGGTCGATGCCTCGGTCACGGTAAGCGACGTCGACGACACCAATATTGCCAGCGGTAGCGTCAGCATTAGTGCCAACTTTCTCGCGGGGGATGTGCTGGAGGTGACGGTGGGCAGCACCGGGATCACGCAAAGTTACAACAGCTCAACAGGTGTGCTGACGCTGAGCGGGAACCAGCCACTGGCCAATTACCGAACGCTGCTGCGTACGTTGACTTATCGCAGCAGCAGCGATGACCCGACTGATAACGCCAGCAAGTCCAACCGTACGCTGACCTACAGCCTCACCGACGCCAACTCCGACAACGCAGGCGCGGCCACCGGGACAGCCACCAAGACCATCAACCTGACCCCTGCACAAGACGCGCCGGTGATCACCCCTTCAGTGGGTGCGCTGGCCTACACGGAAAATGCGGGCGCTACCGCCGTATTTTCGACGCTGACAGTCGCCGATGCGGACGACACCCAAATCACCGGTGGCAGCATCAGCATCAGCACCAACTTTCTGGCAGGTG
>JBBAPO010000042.1:1478-33080 GCA_040400795.1 Rhodoferax sp. | reverse complement strand
TGGACTCCTTCTTGGCTTAACGATACGGTGTCCGTCAAATCGGGTCAACTCCAGTCACCTGAAAACTATTGGCTTGCCCTATGCGGCAGGTCATTACGGACATCGTTACCCTGGTAGAGTTCCATCGTCAACTCCTTACGATTGATGGCGTCACTACCAAACTGGAAAAGCGTGAAGTTGCCAATCACCATGCAGCCAGCCACCTAGTAATGCCCGCGATAGCGACAACCTCAATCAAGCCCGCCAACCACCACAGCAGCAGGCCCATGAAAACGCCGCTGAAAATGAATCACAAGAAATTGCCAATAGCGCTAACGATGCCTTATTACCCTCGCTTGATAAGCGGGTAGTCACTCTCAATCTTCCGTGCGGCCGCGCTAGGCGAAGGCGTGCGGCGATCCATCCAGAACCTGTTTACAACCGATGGGATCAAGGATTCGAGTTTGCCCACCGAGACACAGTCGTCTTTTCCGCGGATCCACTTGCTCTCTGAGTCAGGAACACTCTTGATGATGAGTCCGATTTTCCCAATCTCGCGGTTCTGGAAGATCTTGGTATTTCCTGCTTCCCCAAGAGGATCGAGCACAATGATCGAGATATCGGTGACGTCAGGCGTCTTGCCTTGATCCAACTGTGATTTCATTCGATTCAGAATCAACGGCAGCTCTGTTTGCTCGAACACCGAGTCCTTCCGCACGCCCCACACCTGAACTGCAGTTACGTGTCCAGTGGTGGATCTACCAAAAGTATCGGATACGGCGGTGAAGTACTTCTGAGTCACTTTACCCTTGTCGCCGCTGCCGTAGTATTCGAATCCGCCGTTGATGAAGCGCGCGTCCGTGGTGGCTTCGAGCGCTCCGAACATCGCTGACCCAAATTGGGCGTTCCATCGCGGGACCTGCTCGGCAAGCTTGTCCGGATCGACACCTGTCCAGAATATAGTGCCATCTTTGGGCGAGCTGTAGCTGAATGCCTCGTCCAAGAAACGAATCTGCTCATCGGCGAACCGCGCCCGCGATGCGTCGTCGAAGCCCATCATGTCCTCCTGATACCGACGCGCCATCGTGGAAGCGTTATTGGGCCCTCCTGCAGCAGCCCCAGTTCGTTGACCCCCTGCCACAGCCAGCGCACGACGCATAGCTAACAGCTTCATCTCCTCGCCGGGGGTGGCCTTGGCTATTTGTTCCTTCAGGAGTGACGGATTGTTCTTGATGCGGTCCAGCCACTGATCATTTGATTCCCCCGGCAATTTGGGGATTTTCGCAGTGTAAAACTGAACGATATCTTCGTGGATTTTGTATTGCTTCGGCATGATGTGAACCTTTAACAATTAGCTTGGTTTTTTTCAAGTTGTCTTTTCAATTCGCTACCTAAGTGGATGCACATTTCGCTTTGTTCTCAAGCTGGCATGAAGCGAGCTGCAGCAGCACCCAGTCCTTTCTGGATTTTCTACAGCCTGACAAATGCGGAGACTCCGCCACACCTGCTTCCGGCATATACAGCGACAGCGCGAGCCTCGAGATATCAGATGGATATTTTACAGCACTTTTATTTATATCTTGGACGAACAAAATAATTTGCAGGCATATCCATTATATTTTTAAAAGCTGAGTCTATAGAATCAAATCCGTGAATCCAGAGAGGATTAATACTGAATGTGTTATTAGAGCTCTCCAATTTTGTCCCGACATAATTATGAGGTGCACGGAAAAAATATGCATTACCTACATTATCCTCTTTCACAGCAAGATTAACTCCAGAATCTCTATTAAGATCTAGATAACTATTAAGTTTGCTTGTTCTAAGGTAATATTTTTTTGAACGACGTGTAGACGCTCCCAACCCACCCCACATAGAAGAATTGAAGTATCGGTAAAATTGAACCGCCATTCCTGGCCCGTTCCAACCAACATGGAAACATTCAAATGCTGCAGCGCCGCACTGAGCGAGCATGCCGCCTAATGAGTGACCAGTAAAATGAATGGGAATCTCAGGATAGTCGTCTCTAATTTTCTTAGTCCAATCAACCAAAGTTTTGAACGCATCTGGTAATCCACCACCAATAATTCTCGCATCATCAAACAGTTGATGTACGCCTTTTGTACCCTTTAAACCTATAATTATCAAAGGCTGATCATTTACTTTCCATGCGCCGCATTGAAGTGACTCTTTATTTGTCGAGTCGAAAGCTCCAGACTTATCAATTCTTTGTTCTAAAAGAGTCGCTCCTGGGACATCTTGAGGCGTTTCGTGAAGTACATAAGCTTGTTGAGCTATATTTCTATACATTCTATAAGTAGGATATTTCATATTTAAATTTTTTAACTTTTGATTTAAAAATTAACAAATTATTAATAATAATATTAACAAAAATTATATATTTTAATAATATTTTATAAGTTAGTATCTCAGGCAAAAATTGTTTTCGAAGACTTCATATCACTGTTTAGACATAGATATCTCCGGAGTTGACTTTCACGATTTCATTAATAAAATTTTAAGTGGTGTTATTTGGCATTTGTAGCTCCTGATCAGATACGGTTTGGACGAGAATTAATTAGATTTTTGGGGTGTGAGCCCCAGCACCGTAAACAGCCGATTCAAATCCCCCTCTTCACGCAGCACTTCCTGCATAAGTTCAGGCAGGGGCATGCGGCCCCAGCTGACGGCGCGGCGGACCAAATAGGGCGTGGGGCTGTGGGGTTCGATGCTTTGCAGAAAATTGGCAATGCCCTCAAGCTGGCGGTATGCGTCGGCACGCGAGCGGATGGGGCCGGCGGACAGGCGCAGGTCCACAAAATCTTCGCCGGGCGCGGCTGGCGCGATCGCGGGCTCGGCCGCAGTGTCGGTGGGGTCGGCTGGCTGGTCGGTTTGCATGGCTTTCTCCGAAGGGGTCTGCGCCGTTGGGGCTGAGACATTTTGGCGAGTGGACAAGAGGCTGGTGATAGCCCGGTCGATCAAGCCCAGGGTTTCGGTCACCCGTGACAGGCTGGGCGCCTCTTTGTTCAGCCGCTCATCGATCATGGCGTCGAACGCCTTCCACTCCGTCATGGCCAGGGCCAGCGATTCGCGCAGTTGCAGCAGCTGTGGGGCCGCCGTGGTTGCGCCGACCAACATCAACTCGTCGCGGCTTGGCAGTGTTGCGGGGTTGGGTTGTTTGTCATCGTCGGGCTTGGGCGGTGCCAATAACGGGGCCTTGGTCCAATCTTCCAAGCTGATGTAAGGGGGCTTGCGGTCGGGCCAAGGCAACAGCGCCACATTCAAGCGCAAGGTTAAAGGCAAGCTTTCGTTCATCCAGGCCAGGGGGGCCACGCGGGCATCGTAGTCACCGTCTTCGCTTTGGTGAGGATGCACGCCGTCCCAATAGGTGTCCAGCAAACCCCTGATCAGGCGAACGCCTGCGCGCAAGCCGTCAACTTGGTGGAGGTGAATCCAAGCCTCGGTCAGCCAGGCGGCAATTTGCAGGTCTTTGCTTCTCTCGCCCAGGGTTTTGCTGCAAAGTGAGGCGACCTGCGACCAGTCGGCTTTTTTCAGAGGCCGCTCCCACTCGCCTTGAGGCAAACTGGGGTCGTCGGCCTCACGTGCAATGCGGACCTGGGCGATGACGGGGTCGTATCGCGCAGAAATGCCAGTAGGATCATCCCCCGGCAAAGGCTTGAGCAAGACATCAACAACGTCAAAAAGCGGGGGATGGGCGTTTTCCATGGGCGAATTGAACGTGAGCTGTTTCAGGGTTTGATGAGTTCCGGTGCACGCGTGGGCAATGACCCGGGCCAGATCAGCGGATTTCGTTTGCCTGGCGGGCTCAATGTCAACCGCAAAAAGACTTTTGCCCGGCTTTCGCTTGCACCCGGCGCTGCGGCCACCGTTGTTGCGGGCGCCGTTGTGCTTGGGTTCTTAGCCGGTGATGTGATGCCCAAGGCAGCCAAGTTGTCCATCTGCAACGGAAATTCCACACGCAATAACTGACTGCGACCGTCGTTGCGGGCTTCAGCCTCGCGCTGGCGGCCAATCAAGTTAAACAACGACCAAGCATCAGCAAAACGCAGGGTCACGGTCTTGCCGTCCACGCTCAATGCCGGTTGACGTGGGTCGGCCAGTGGGCTGACTTGCCCGTCCTTGGCAAGCCTGAGAGTAAGGGTGATAGGCTGACCAGGCTCCCAGCGCAGCGGCTTGGGTGTATCGCGCAGGCCCAGGCGCTGGCGGCCAATCTCCAAACTCCAGTCAATCACTTGATTGCCTTGGCTTTCAGCGCCCTGGTTAGCACGAAACTCAACTAAGACATCATAGCCCGCTGGCACATTCTCTTCAGCTGGCACCAAGGGCGCCAAGAAGCTGCGACTACGGTCAAATTGCTCCACAAAACGTTGAATGGCGGCATCAGAAGGCGGGCTCTTTTGAGCTTGAAGCAGCCCTTGTATGGCAGGACGTGCACGTTCATAGCTTCGTAACAGGCTTGCGATTTCGTCCAGTTCGGCCATTGGTGCCTCTGCGGCCCAGCCAGGCGTTGCAAAAGGCGGTCGGCCCGCCAGAGTTTGGTTGAAATCGTTTGAAAACGCACTCGACAGTGCCCACTGCTCTTTTGAGCGCAACTCATTGCAGCGCAGGCTGAGTGCGGCGGCGAGCTGGGTGTGGCGTTCGGAAAAGAAATCGGCTGACCGTCCGCTGGGCACTTTGCCTTGAAGTCGTTCTTGGCAGTTCTGCAAGCTAACGTCTCCCGCCATGGCAATGAGGAACTGCTCTAATCCCAGCAAGTTACTGTTGGGGTTTTTCAGCTTATATCGCTCCAGATCTCTTGACAAAGCCTGCCAACGCTGGGCTTGGCTGCTGTTAAGCGCGTCCGCATTGAGCAAACTGAGCACTGTGTCTGCCTCTTTGCTCAGTTGTTCAACGCGCGCTACTTGTTGCGTCAAATAGGGCTGGAGAGCCGAAGCGTCTGACAAACCAAAAGCCCCTAAAGCTGGGCTTTTTTCACCCTGCCAAAAGGCAAAGCTGCGCCCCTTGGCGGCATAAAGTTCAGAGCGATACAGTGACTCGTCCAGGGCTTGCAGCTTGCGCAGGCTGTCTCGGTTGATCAAGACCCGCAGAGCGTCGCCTTCGCGCCGTGCACCCAGGTCAGTCAACAATTGCTGAACGCGGTTCAGACGCGTGCGTTCGGCTTCCACAACAACCAAGTCGAGCGCTGCGCCGGTCAGCTTGGCGTTGGGCACCAGCGCCGCATTAACGTGCGTCATCACTTGGTTGCTCAAACGGCTGTTGACGATTTGCGTGATGGCTCGCTGACTGTTGACGGGCAAGCGCGGCAAGATGTCGCTTTTGTACTTCTTGCGTTGCTCTTGTGCCGCCAGGGCTTCATCCAAACGCGGGAGATCCCAGTTCAATCCTTGGTTGACCCCCGAGTTGCTGCCCAGTTCAGGAGCTGCAATATTGTTGGCAGCAGCCATGTAGGGCTCGGCAATCAAAGCACTCAAGCCCGAGCGCAAACTGGCCAGTTCGGTGCCCATCTTGTAGCGCATTTCTTTGTCGTCCCACACCACCTCGGTGTTGACGTTATCGCTGAGTTGATCGCTCAGTTCGACTTTAAAGCTTTTGTATGCTGAATCAAATTTTTCTTTGATCTCCACTGCCAAGTCGGCGCCCAAGAGCTGTGAGGCGTTCAAACGGGACAACAATCTGTTCCAGGTTCCACCAGGGGCAAAGTTGGGCTGCCTCATCCAAGCGGCATTACTGGCGCCTGCAGCCATCAAAGACTCATGCGCTTTGATATCGGCCAGCAGCCCGGTCAAGAGTGCCAACTGCCCGCTGTCAACACTGCTGTTATCCACCGTCTCGATCAAGGCGTTGAAGCTAGCGTTCAGCTCAAGTTGGCTTAGCAGCAGGGGGTTGTTGTCGAAGGCGGCTTCTTGCAAGCGCAAGGTCCGCTGGCGCAAGCCGCAGCGCGACGCTTCTTGTGGAGGTGCAATGAGAACCTTTTGCTCACTGGCAGCCTTGCTTCTAAAAAGCTCAGAACTACGTTGTGAAACCGTGGTTAACTCGGCGCCAAACAGCGACTTCACCAGAACTTGCAGGTCAAGCGGATTTGGCGGCAAACCGGGTGTTTGCAGGCGTATCAAGGCACTGTAGGCCAAGTCGGTTTGTTCAACCTTGTTCACATACGCCAGGAGTGCCTCAAATTCAGGCAACTCTAGAAATCCAAGTCGCAAGGGACTGCCGATTTCGCCGACGCCTTTGTTCAAAGTGGTGCAGCCGGCACCTTGAATCAATAGTCCCGTGTTTTTGTCTTGGGGCACACCTGTGACTTGGCTCAACTGGTTACGCAGCGCCCTTTGTAGGGTGGTCGCTGCGACGTCACCAAAGGCTTGTTCCAAGGATTCGCGCAAGTCGGCCGGTAAGCTGTCGACCATCGGCCAAGAACCTGGCATGAAGACAGACCAAAGGCGCTTACCGTCCATTTGCTCCATCACGCCCAGAAGATCCACGGCGCGCCGGTTTTGGGCTTCGTCGGAGATGGTTTGTCCGTTGCGCAAGGCCAAAGCGCGCTGCTCGTTGTCTTGTTTAAAGCTCGAAAGAACGCTGTACACCGCATTGCTTTGCTTGTGCAAAATCACCGAACCTACCAACAGACCCAGGCTCCATCCGCCAACCACGGTCCAGGTGGCCCAGCGTGCCCCGCGTCCCAACATGGGCTGGCTGGTAAGTTGGCTGCCCGATGGGCGAGCTAAACCATATTCGGCAAATATTTTCTGCTCAAACAGATCGCGTAAAAACACCGGCGCGGGCTCCATTCGCCAAGGCGCCGCGGCAAATACTTGGCGAGCCGGCTCCAACTCTTTAACGTTGGGCGCTAGGGCTTGGCTATTTACTGATGACGGGCCACTCGGTGAATCTGCAGCAGAAAGCGTTTTAGAAGGAGCTGGACTTTCGGTATTTTGTGGGCTGGGGTTCGCTCCCTTGGTGATTAGTCGCAACGCCTCGTCAGCTTCGCGGTCGTTGACGCTGAGCGGGCGTTCGGCTGCTTCACCTGCATCACCCGTGAAGTAAATACCACGCATCAAAAACGGTTCGTGGTAGGTGCTTGGACGCATCAGTTCGTTGACATAAAGCTGTAACTGTGGACGCAAACTGTCGATCTGGCTAGGTAATAAAAAGTAAGAAGAGCTGTCTCCTTCAAGGTTCAGCACAAACAGTTCAGCCGAGGTGTCAGACAAAGTTTGAACCGTGTGGTCCACCGCCTGGTCAACCCAGTTGTCTTGGTAGGTGGCGGTAATTTCGAAAGGCGAAGACCAGCCCAACATGCTTTTACGCAGGGCTTCAGGCAATGCCCGGGCAAAGTGCGCAAAACCAGGCAAGCGCTCACAACCAGAGACCATGACGTAAACAGAAAAACGCATGGCAAAACGGTTTTGTGCTTTCCACAAACGCCGGTTGGCCACACTGGCCAGGCGGTTGAGTTCTAAACGCGCATTCGGGTCGTTGCTCATCAGCAAATCCACCGGCACGGTCACGACCAATGAATCAAAGGGCCGCTCAGGCCGGTAGTCGCGGCACAGGCTCAAGAATTCTTCCCAAGGACGTTCAGCATCGTCTTCGCCGTCGGATGCGCCCAAGTAGGCACCCAACATATTGATGACGATACCCTTGTCGAAGAAGTTCCAAGAAATACCATGGGCGCTGGCCGTGGCCGTGCTGTCGGCGCTCAATGCTTGTGCAATGCCCGACTCGCCCAAGGGCAGTGGCTTCGACTCATGCCCTTCATTGAGCACCAATACCCAAGGAAGGGTGAGTCGCTGAGACCGGTCAGCAATATTGGCTTCAATCAGCTCAATGGCTTGCCGAAATGAAGCGCG
This sequence comes from Rhodoferax sp., assembly GCA_040400795.1. Taxonomy (GTDB): domain Bacteria; phylum Pseudomonadota; class Gammaproteobacteria; order Burkholderiales; family Burkholderiaceae_C; genus Rhodoferax. The sequence continues at coordinate 25,233 of JBBAPO010000042.1, read as the reverse complement.
CAAGCTGTCGTTGCGCATTTTGACGAGTTGTCGGGCCGCGCCCCGGTTTTCTTTCTCCGGTCGACTGGCCACCCAGAACACAAAACCGAGTACCAACAGTACCAGCACCACCAGCAAGATCAGGATCCAAATCACAACATCAGATTTTAGAAACATAGGTAACCCAAAAAAGTACTGTCAATGCGCGTCGCGTTCATCACTTGGTCTCCTGCGAACGAGCAGGATTGCTATTGATGATTTGCCGCAGTTGCCAAGTGGGCCACAACCACAACAGCTCTGAAACGACCAAAAGACCAATCACGCTAGCCAATAAAATCAACTTCCACCGACTCAGAGGTGCCATGCGTTTTGGCGCAATGTGCGACAAGGTGTTGGCGTACGGTTGGGGTGACAACACGCGATCACGGCCAGCCAAATCTGCCTGGCGCTGAAAAACAAACTGAAACAGCTCACGGCGCAGTCCGGCCAACAAATCCTGCGCGTTTTGATCCCGGTACTGGCCTTGAAAGCCCAATGCCAGCGTGAATAAATAAAGTTGCGCAAGCGTACGCTGCGCGGGCTCGCGGGCTCGCAACAGCTGCTTGATATCGTCAAACACCTTTTCGCCAGCCACACTAGAGCGAAACATTGACGCTTCGAGCAAATGCTGGCTCCAAATGTCGCGGCCTGACCAGTCCTGTCGCAACAACACCTCATCGGCCAAGGCGGCTTTGAGGTAACGCGCGTCTGCGGCTGCTTGCTGGGCAAAGCGGCTACCAACTTGGCGGTATTCCAGGGACTGCATTTCAATCAGGTTTTCCAGTTGCCGACTGACTTGGCGCGCCAGCACAGAAGCCTCGGCCGCGCTGCTGCACGGCGGTGCGGCTTGCCAGATGCGTTCAAGTTCTTCATAAAAGTGGCGGAACTGGCGGACAAGCGAGTCGTCACTGACGGTTTCAAGGGCTAGGGTGGACATGCGTGGATTCGTTTGTGGGTTACGGAGGCTTTAGACCGCTTGGCCTTTGACAAACAGCACGATCTCTTGCGGCCGTAAGGATGCATAGGTTTCGTTGTTGTTACTCACGATCAACTGCTGACCGTCTTGCATCAGGGTTTCGGGGGTTTCGATGGCGAACAAAACATAGCCGTTGCTGGCGCGCAAGCCCAACTCGGGGGCGGCCTCGATGCATTGCCGCGCTGCGCCCAGCACGCGTCGCTCGCGCAAAGAGGCCCATGCCGATTGGGCTCCAATGACTGCACCCTCCATCCACACCACCAAATCTTTGTCGGGTTTGCCCCGCAGGCCAAGCACCAAACGCGGCGTGACCCACTCCAGTTGCAGATCCCGTTTAAAATGACTGCCCTCGAACTCGAACAAGTGCATCAGATAGTCTTGACTGACGTCGGCCACAGCCTCTTCCAATGTGTTCAGCAGCGGGTCAAACGCTGCACCGGGACGGGCTTGGTCGTAAGCGGGCGGCAGCAATGACAATGCACCCGGCCTCAGCAAGGCCAAGGGCCCCAACAAACCACAAAGTGCCTGGTACAAGGTGTACGGATGCAGCGGCTGGGTTTGCAGCACTGCTTCTAGCGGAGCTAGGCCTTGCAGCAGGCTGCCCAAGCGATCTTTTTGTTCCAAAGTGGTAATACGGTCTTCGGTACGCGATGAAGGTACTTGCATTTGCCTGGCAACAAAGGCGGCCTTGCCTCTGAGTTCATTGGCCAGTTGCCAGCTGCGTGCCCACAAGGGGTGGCTTCGGGGCAGCAGCATCAATGGTGGCAATTCGGAGGACAGTCGAATTTGCTTGTTCTCTTTTTGCACACTGCCCAGGCGCAGGTGTTGCCACAGCGAGGGCGGCTGAGCACCCGCTTTGAGACCCAGCGCAGGTCGCAGGCGTGGCAAGTCGGCCTCCACGGCCTGGGAAACTTCATCTTCCATTGGGGGCATGCTCACCGAGGCAAAGCGTGATGGCGCTCCAGGCCTGTTCATAACGCGTGCGCGAGGCAGCGTCAACCAAATTTCCTGTGGTGCCTCCTCCAAGGCTGGAGCGTGTTCGGCCAGGTCTAACTCAAGTAGCCCGTGCTCAGCACAACTGGCATCATGCCAAACCGCTGTGCCGTCTGACATCACTGCGTCCAGTGCCAAAACCCGCAAAAGCCCATTGGCCAACAAGCCGGTGTCCACCTCCAAGTGCCGTACGCCCCAAGCCAAGGGTGCAGCGGCCATCGCGTGCCAGCCGGCCATGGCGTCGGTGCGTGCCTGGGTTTGCTGAAAGTGCTGCGGCTCCAGCAGCATGCCTTCATGCCACTGAATTCGCTCGGGGATGGGTGGGAATGCATAAGTCATATCTGGAACTTTTCTATTTAGTCTGAAATCAACGTGGCTTTGTTTTCACGCTGAAACTGCGCGCACCCAAGTCCACCAAGAAAGCTACTCTGCCCATCGGCAGTTGAGCCCGGTGATCTCCGGGTGTGAAGTAGTCAGCGAACAGCACCATGCCAGCAACGCGAGGTGAACCAAGTTCTTCCTCGCTCAGTTGGAGCACCTGCTGCGGCACCAATTCCCAGCTTTTGATCGTCAGGGCATTAGGGTAGGTTTTCAGAAGCTCCTCCTTGCTAGCAAACCATTTGGCAGCTGGCATGGTCAGTAATTTTTCAAGGGCAGCAGAGTCGCGCACAAAGACCAAGTCGAGTGCCAAGGGGCTGTTTTGATTGACGTCTTGCGCAGCCACCAAAGTGATGGCTTTCCAGTCTAAAAAGGATGGGGCGGGTGGGCCGCTGAAAAAGTTGGCAGTCGAAGATGCTACGACGTTGGTCACCCCACCCAACATGGCGCAACCACTGGTAGACCCGAGCACCCAAGCCATGGCCAGACAGGCCTGCCAGCGCAGCAAGCGGAATTTAAAAGCAATCGACAAAATAGCGTTCATCGTTTTGGAGCCGCTGTGAAGGCGGGCGGTGCTGGAAGGGTTATCGTTGTTGCTGTTGGTGCGACCATTTCGAGCTGGCGCAGGCCAAGTGCGATGCCCAAGACCATGCTAAGAAGACCGGACAGAAAAACACAACTGGCCATGATGATGACCGATTGACGTTTCATTGAAAACCGCACCGGGCCTGTCACAGCATCAACCGCCTTGGGTGATGTGGATCTTTCGATCGGCAATCCACCACATACAAAAACGGTCAACACGCAACTGCTCAGCATTGACACCAGCCGAGCAGGCCCTTCGCTAAAAATGTGTATGGCAGCAAAAAGCGGCAGGGCCGCCTCAGACGGCAATCGCAAATGGGCCACCACAGTAACGGCAAAACCCAAGCTGGCCAAGCCGCTGCTGCCAGCCGAAGCCAATGCCGCAAGCACCGCCACTGGTGCCAAGCTCAGCATTTCAAGCGCTGAGATTTGATGGCCGTACAAATGCGCTACAAAAACCGCCAGCATCGCGTACTGCAAAGCTGCGCCTGTGCGAAGAAAAACTGCGCTGGTGGGCATGAGCATTTCCACAATACCCCGAGAAAAGCCCAAGCGATTGCTCAAACCTTCAATGCTTGCTGGCACGGCAGCCAACGGGCTGGCCGATACCAAGCTCAGAACGGATGGCTCTTTGAGAGCCTGGAGCACTTGGCCAAACGGTGTGTTACCCAACCTGATCAGCACCATCACCATCAGTAAAGCCAGCGCGCCGCACGCGGCCCAAAAGCCCAGTAGAAAGTCACTCATGGCGCGCAACAAGCTCGGGCTCCATTGGCTTGCCATTTGGGCGGCATAAGCCAATACCAGCAATGGCAAAGCCAAATTGACCAAGGTGATAGATTTTTCGAGTGCGCGAGAAATAGCATCCAACTGGGTCACAGTTGAGTCACTCAACGGGCCTCTTTGCGCCGTAAAAGCAAGGCCAAAAAACAAAGTGCAAAAAATGACAGCTGCCATATCACCACTTGCAAGCGCACCAAACACGTTGTCGGGCACGGCCCAGCGTACCTGCTTGTCAATGGGGCCTTGATCGTCCACCAGCGCCATGACCTCGCCCGCAGGGGATCGCCCCATGATCAAACGACCCAGCGTCAGCTGGTCGCTTGTGTTCAGTTGCCCTCCCATTTGGCTCCACTGCGCGATCAAAATGCCGGCCATTGCACAAACCAGCATCAATGCGCCGCCCACAAGGGCAATCATGAGCAAACGGTGCGCTGGTTGTGGCAAGCCCAACAAATGGCGCAGACCAGACAATGTGGCAACCACCAAAAGCGGCAGACAAACCAAGTTGAGCAATGCCGTGCTCACATACACCACGACCCATGCGGGCACTGACCATGCCGGCGGCCCCAAGCCGAGCACCGTCCCTGCTGCAGCGCACAGCAGCAGCAGCAAGGGGTGTGAGGCGTAGGTGGCCAAAAGTTTCATAGCTGAGATCAGATCTTCAGCGGACGAGGACAGATCACGGACACCGCCGCTGTGTTGCCGATCACCAGCACCAGCGTGCGTAAGATGTCGCACACGGGATCAACGGCTAAAAACAAAATGAATGTTGCCTCGAAGGGCAGTCCCAAATAGCCGCAGGCCATGCTGGTCAAAGACAAGGTCACCAAACCGGTCATGCCAGCCGAGGCGAATCCCGCCAAGACCGATGCGGCCAGAAGCAAAGCCAACTCGTGTGCTTCCAGATTGCGTCCGTAGAGTTGGGCAATGAACAAGGTGGCACAGGCGTAATACAAGATCGGTCCCACGCGCAGCATGGACACGCTCAGTGGCACCAATAGCTCGACTCTGGCTTTGGCAAAGCTTAGACGTTGCACCAGGCTTTCAATCATGGCAGGCATACAAGTCACACTGCTGCTAGTGGCAATCGCCAAAGCAAAAGGCTCTCGCAGTGCGTCCAGGGTCTCCCTCAAGCTGGCGTTACCGCGCTTCCAAATGACGAGTACGGCCAGCATCAGGCAAATCACGCTGGCTGCGCCGAAGGCCAGTACAAAGTTGGCCATGGCTTGCAAAGGCTCAATGCCAGACTTGGCAATCTGCGAGGCGGCCATACACACCAGCACCACAGGTAACGGGAAGTTCAGCCATCGGGTCAGGGTCTGACATGTCTGGTAGACCGTCTCCAGTGTTTGCGACAAGCCGCCGGCAATGCGGTTAGGAACATAGCTCAAGGCCATGCCAAACATCAGCGAGAAAATCAAGGCTTTTAGCGTTTCACCTTTAGCCAAGGCTTCAAAAATGTTGGACGGTATCAGACTCAGCACCACCTCTTCCAGGGTTTTACCCTTCTTAACATCTACATCGACACCATACAGATTCATTGGCGTGTCCGTGCTGGAGAGATCTTCCCCAACGATGCGGCTAAATGTCGCCAGCGTGGTATCAGACAAGTTCGAGCCTGGTTGGGTCATGCTTATAGTCAGAATTCCGACGAAGGCTGCCACCACTGAAAAGCCCGCGAAGGCAACGACCACACGACCCGCGATGGGCCCAGCACCACCTTCGTGCATAAGTTTTTGGACACTGAAAACAATCGCTGAGACCATGAAAGGGAGGACGATCATTTTGAGTAAATCGACATAAATGTCGCCGACCACGGCAAGCTTTAAACCAACGGACGGGAGTGCCCAACCCAAGGAGAAGCCGATCACAAGGCAGGCCAAGATGACCCAAGGGTTGAGAATGAATTTTTGAATTTTTTGAGCGTTCACAGCTTGGTCTCCAGCGCGTTAAGAACTTTTTGGATATCTAACTTATCGCGCTGTTGCGACAGCATTTGATTGACAAAGGCGAGTAAGGTGGGGTCGTTCACGCCCACAGCTATCCCCAAGGTGTCCTCGAGATCTTTGAGCGTGACCGTTCGAAGCGTAATGGCTACTGAAGGCGACTCTTTGAGAAGGCGCTTGATCTCGAACTCGTCGCGGTAAGCAGCCATCACTTCGCCCGACCTCACCGCTTTCAAAACCTCTCCCCAGTTGGGATACTCAGTCACCTTGGCTTTGGGGAAGTTGGTCTTAGCAAAGTCCGCAAATGAAGAGCGGGAAATCACACCCAAACTTCCGCTGTATTTGCGAATAGCGTCTTCAACCCGCATGTTTGAAGACAAACGCGCAAAGGCTACACGGTTGATCACTAAGGAGTGATTCAGTGTCAAGTAGGGCTGAGAGAAGTGAACCATTTGTGCCCGTGTCAGCGTTCGGGACAGCTTGCTGATACCAAGGTCGGCACGCCGCTGTGCCACAAGATCAACCACTTCGTTGAAGCTTTTGGCTTCGCGATTAAAGCGAACTTCGACATTGAGCGCTTTTGCAATTGACTTGGCCAGGTCAACCTCTATGCCGACTAAAACACCGTTTTTTTCATAAAAGAAGGGCGGTGTGTCGTTGGCCAACATGGCGATCACCAACTCGCCCTGCTGTTTGATGCGGCGAATGTCCTCTGGCAAGATGTCAACCATCGGTGCGGCTGATGGAGTTACCGAAGCCTTGACCGCCGTGCTGGCTGAGCTGGGTGCGGCTGCTTTGGAGGCAGCTGAGTTAGGGGCAGCTGCGTTGGGCGTGGCTGCGTAAGTGATTGTCGACACGGTGAATATGGCCAATATCAAAGCCAGGCTAGGGGCTGAAAGGAACGGCTTGAGCCAGGTCATCCGTCCAACTTGGTGCCTGCGCTGCGGGTCAGGTTTTAAAGAGCGGAAAATTTGAGTGTTCATTTTTATGTCGGTCAAGTTAAGGAATCGTTAATCAGGTCTACCGATCGGGCCAGACGGATTGGCCGTAGGCGTAGTAATCGGTCCAGTTACGGGTGCGGGCGTTGGCCCTGCCGTGGTCATGAGTGAAGCTGGTATTCCAACCGTCGGTGGTGCAGGAATGCCGGGCAGGGCAACGGGAAAGTTGCGTTGAGTCGGGGTAGATGCAGCCGCCTGTCGCCTGACATCGTCTGCCCCCCATTGCTGGCCAAGCTGGAAACCCAGGGCAAAAAGGAGGATCAACAGAAATATAAAACCGATCACAGCAATGGCGATCAAGCGGGGGGTCATGGTGAAGCGGTAGTCCATTGGAGAGTTGGGTTGGATGTGATCAATAAAAATAGGGTCAAGGCACCATCACGGTGAATTGGCCTGGTAAGTTGATGGAGATCACGCCTCCCCACATGCACATCAGTTTGGAGCTGTTGTTCAGGGCTGGCATGTTGCCTAGCAGCACGGTGGGCGCGCCCGGCACCCAGGGTGCCATCGTCATAGGAATGCAAGGCATGGGCACCAATACGCCCAGAGCTGCGGCAGTCGCGGCGGCTACCATAGGGTTGGCCATAGATTGACACATGCCAAAGGGCATCACATTGGCCATGGGTTTGTTGTCCATGATGTTCGCTGCCGGGGGGCCGCCCGCCATGACCATGCTGAGAGGAATCACCATCAACGACCCGGGAGCTACCCCAAAGGTACATTGCGTCATGGCACCAGTACAAACTTGTTGGCCCATGGCTTTAACCCCTCACCAGTTTTTCTAGCCGGGCCAGCAGGCCAGGCTGGGCTTGATCGTTGTCCAGCTGTCGGCCTTTGATGTCCAGGCGCCTCGGCGGGCCAACGGGCACGCCCTGGCTATAGACAATCTCTTCCATCAATGCCCCTCCTGGCCAGTAACGGCGCAGCGGTCCTTCGAGCACATTGGCGCGGTAGGTGGCCACTTGAATCAGGCCACCATCACGGTCAAAATCGCTGGCCTCCCCCTCGAGCAAGCCCGCTTGATAAACCGCTTGGCGCACCAGTCGGCCTTCGTGAAAAAAGCGGCTTGGCCCCTCCATTTGGCCCTTGACAAAGTGCATTTTGGCACTCGGTTGGCCGTCGTTCTGGAAGGCTACGGCGGGACCATGCGCCACTCCATCCACATAGTTTTGTTCAGATACACAGCGGCCTTGTACAAACACGCGGGAAAGGCCATGCTGGCGGCCTTGCACGTACGCGGCTACTTGCAGCGGCTGGCCGTGCTCGTCAAATTGATACAACAGGCCGTCCAATTGGCCAGCGTCGTAGTTGGCGCTGAGCTGCGTTTTGCCGTTGGGCCAAAAACGGTCCATACGGCCATGGAGTTGACCTTGTCGCAACCAGGTTCGTCCGGTCAACCGGCCATGCTCGTCGCGGTCATTAAGGCATTCGGGTTCCAGGCTCTGCACAGGTGTGAAGCCATCGTTTGAACTGATGGATGGCTCAAGGGGGAGTGTGGCTGTGACCATGGCAATCTGCTTTTACGGCTCAGTTGATCTTGACCAAACCGCCCTTGAGGGTCAGCATTCCCCCGCCATCGACGGTTTGCATGGCAGAGGCTTTATGAGTGATCATGGCGCCTTTGTTGTCCAGAGTGGTGCCCGCTTCATTGACCAAGCCCAGCGACGCTTTGTTGGTCAGCGCTGTGCCAGCCTGGTTGGTCAAGGCAGTTCCTGCTTTGTTCGTCAAGGCAGTGCCAGCCACGTTGGTTAAGGCAGTGCCGGCGTTGGCGGTCAAACTGGTGCCAGCATCAAGCAACACGGTTTTGGCGGATTTGATCGTGATGCCTCCCGTCACATCTAACAAGAAGTCGCCCGTGACTTTGAGCGTGAAGTCGCCCTTGACGGTATGCTTAAAGTCGGCATCGTTTTCATGCGTTTCGTCGCCCGTGATTGTCAACGCTCGCGTGCCCTTGACCTTGTGAATTTCTTTGCCTTTTTTCACATCAACGGTGCGGTCGCCCTCGGTCAGGGTGTGAATTTCCGCGCCCTTGGTCAACGTAGTGGTCAGCGAATCTTCAATTTCCACCTTCATGTCTTTTTGGGCATGCAGGTAAAACTCTTCAGCATCTTTTTTGTCTTCAAGTCGTATCTCATTACCAGCCGTGCCCTTGGGCGAGGATCTTGTTTTGATGACGCTTTGCGTCTGGTTGGTCGGCAGAGTCACTGGGGTCGCGTTTTCTCCGTTGTAAACGCTGCCAGTGATCAGGGGCCGGTCAGGGTCGCCGTCGATGTAACTGATGACGACTTCTTGTCCCACCCGGGGCATGAACAGCGTGCCAAAACCTTTGCCTGCAGCGCTTTGCGCCACCCGCACCCAGCAAGAGCTTTTTTCGTTTTTCACCCCCACACGGTCCCAATAAAACTGAACCTTGACACGACCGTCCTTGTCGGTCCAAATTTCCTCGTTCGCTGGCCCGACCACCTGGGCCGTCTGGCTGCCCGCGACCCTTGGCAGGGGCGTGAGCCGCTGCGGGCGAAACGGCACGGTCGCTACAAAAGCTTCGAAGCGGTTACGGTACATGTTGTTGCGTGCGATGTGTTGCACACGGCGTAAAACATAGGCCTTGTTCAGACTGGAACGGAAATGCCCAGTCAGCGAGAATTTGGTGCCCGCTGTGAATGGGTACACATAACCGTTGCCACGCAACTCTTGGGCTTGCAGTTGGCTGGCTTCAACGCGCAACTTGGCCAGCGCATTGCCTGCAGCCACGGTGTCATGCTTTCCCGGCCAGTCCAACATCTCGCCCTTGCCCAAAGAGCCACTGGCGCTGGCATCCAGCGCCGTACTGGGTTTGCTCGGGTCGTAGTCGCCCTGGCTGTGCTTTTGTGTTACCAAGCGGTTTTCAAGCTCGAAGGACGCGATCGTGTCGATCATGTGGTCAGCGCCTGACTCGGGGAAAAAGCGCACAGTGGCCGCGTCAGGGCAGGCCAGGTGGGCAGTGGATGCATCGGCCAGCACAAGGGTGTGTGCGCTGTCCTTGAATGTGAAAAAATAGAAAATGCCTGCACTCTCCATCAAGCGGGAGATGAAGGCAAAGGCGGTTTCATCGTGCTGCACACAATAATCAAGTGCCGTGTAAGTGCCGGTCAGTTTGGCCTCAAAGGTAATGGCGAAGTCGCCCAGCACCGCCTTGATGATGTCAGGAATGGTCTTGGTCTGGTAAACGGCACGGTCACTGCTAAGCGTGAGCAGCCAAAGTTTGGGCACTACTTCAGCCGAGTAATGGGCCAGTCCGTCCTCGCCGCCGCTTTGAATAAAGCGCGTGGCAATGCCATTGAAATAGCGTTGCGGGCCGCCTTGAATTTTCAAGGTAACGGTCACAGCATTACCAATGATTTTGCTAGCGTCCAGATCACTGCTTAAGCTTCGCATATGCAGCGTGAGCTTGAACATTTCCGAGATGCCTTCTGTGGCGTTGATTGCGTCCAGCACCAACTCGTCAGTCCCGAAAGGGGTGCTGACCTTTAAAAAAGTGTTGTTCTGGGCGAAGCCGGCTGTCATGGGATGGCGCCCCGGGCGTCGGTGCTGAAACGGTAGGCAAAACGGCCTTTTGCGTCCAGCGTCATGGCAATCGCGCAAAAGGGTTGGTCCAAGGCCATGCGCTCCAGCACCAAGCTAGAGAGTTCTGGCAGCACAGACTGCGTGAGGATGTAGTCAACGTTTCGAGCACCACTGTCAACTTCTGTGCAACGTTCGGTGATGGTACGAACCACTGAATCGTCAAAAGTGAACTGCGCACCGTGGTTAAGGCTGATGCGTTCTGCCAGTCTGCCCAACTTGAGTTTGACGATGCCCATGATCTGCTCATCACCCAGCGGGTAATACGGCACTATGACTAAGCGACCCAAAAATGCCGGACTGAATTGCTTGAGCAGAACGGGGCGAAGGCGCTCAACCAGTTCTTCGGCAGAAGGTCTAAAGCCGTTGCTGCAGGCTTCAGTGATGATGTCTTGTGCTGCATTGGAAGTGAGTAAAATCAAGGTGTTTTTAAAGTCGATCTGCACACCTTCACCGTCATCCATGACGCCTTTGTCGAAGACCTGAAAAAACAGCTCCAACACATCAGGATGGGCTTTTTCCATTTCGTCAAGGAGCACCACACTGTAGGGTCTCCGACGCACAGCCTCGGTCAAAACTCCCCCTCGCCCGTGACCGACATAGCCCGGCGGCGCACCCTTGAGGCTGGATACCGAATGCGCCTCTTGGAACTCTGACATGTTGACGGTGACCATGTTGCGCTCGCCGCCATAAAGCAGGTCGGCCAAGGCAAATGCGGTTTCGGTCTTGCCCACGCCACTGGGACCGATCAACATGAACACTCCCACTGGCTTGCCGGGGTCGTCCAAGTCTGCGCGGAAGGTACGCACGCGCCTTGCAATGGCGTCCAGAGCTTGGGGCTGACCGACCAGCCGTTCGGCCAAGCGATCTTGCAAATGCAGCACAGTGTGCAACTCGTCAGCCATCATCTTGCCCACGGGGATGCCCGTCCAATCTGAAATAACTGAGGCTACCGTGCCCGAGTCAACGCAGACTGTGACCAATGGATCGTCTTCCTGCAAGGCTTCCAGACCTTTGTTCAGGCGCTGCAATTGCATGATCACGAGTTGTGGGTCTTGCTCGTCGTCGCTGTCTGAAACCGTGGCTGTGCCGTTGGCAATGCGGCGCCGTAGAGCGACAATTTGAGACACAGCTTCTTTTTCTAGGACCAATTTATCTTGCAAAGCCACCAACCGTGTTTGAAGATCTTTCAAGCTGAGTTCAGCCTTGGCAATGGCTTCGACGCGGTCAATTCCGGTGGCTTGTTCGTGGCGCAACACACGCAAGCGGCTCTCGGTGTTGACTTGTTGCCGTTGCAAGGACTCCACGCCCTCGGGTAAACCACTTTGGCCAACAGCTACACGGGCGCAGGCAGTGTCGAGCACACTGATGGCTTTGTCGGGCAGTTGTCTGCCAGTGATGTAGCGCTGCGACAGCTTGACTGCATCACAAACGGCTTCGTCCAAAATTTCAATGCCGTGATGTTTTTCAAGCGTGGCCACCATACCGCGCAGCATTTCAATGGCCACATCGGGGGCGGGCTCGTCAATTTTGACGACCTGAAAGCGCCGCGCCAAGGCGGGGTCCCGCTCCACGTATTTTTTGTACTCCGCCCAGGTGGTGGCGGCAATCGTGCGCAGCTCTCCGCGAGCCAACGCCGGTTTGAGTAAATTGGCAGCGTCTCCCTGACCCTCTGCACCACCCGCACCGATGAGCTGATGTGCCTCGTCAATGAACAAAATCACCGGGGTGGCCGAGGACTTGACCTCTGCAATGACCGACTTGAGCCGGTTTTCAAATTCGCCCTTCACGCCTGCGCCGGCCTGAAGCAATGCCAAATCCAAGGACCGTACCGAGACGTCCTTCAAAGCTGGAGGCACTTCGCCGCGCACGACGCGCTGGGCAAAGCCCTCAACCACGGCCGTCTTGCCAACCCCCGCCTCTCCAGTGAGGATGGGGTTGTTTTGTCGTCTGCGCAGCAACACGTCGATGATCTGGCGGATTTCGTTATCACGACCGCGGATCGGGTCCATCTTGCCGTCCCGGGCTTGGGCCGTGATGTCTGTGGTGAACTGGTCAAGCGATGGGCTAGAGGAGCCGCCTCGGGGAAGTGAAGGCATTTTTTGCAGGGCCTCACCCTCAGTCAAGTTGGCTTGACCCCCAGCTGCTCGCGCGCGTGTTGCGCCGCCTGCGTCTTCGGCCGAGTTGGCCAGCAAGGCGGGAAGTTGCTCGCGAAGGGTTTTGCGCGTAATTTCAAGCAAAGCTGGGGCTGTCTCGAGCAGCAGGCCGCGAAGGCTGTCTACTTCCAGCAAGGCCAGTATTAAAGTGCCTGAGCGCACTTGTTGCTCGCCCAACAACATAGAGCTGAGCAGCCAAGCCTCTTGGAACCAGGGTGCGAAATGCGGCGACAAAGCCGGGGTGCGCCCATTGCCTCGCTTAAAGCGGTCTAAGCTTTGTTGCAACTGCGAAACTACCAAATCAGCGTCAACGTCAAACTGCGGCAGGATCATTTCAAGGTCCGGCGAGCGCTCTTCCATCAACTGCATCAGCAAATGCTCAATGTCCACATGAAAGTGCGTTTGTCGGCCGCACAACTCGGCCGCATGCTTCATTGCCAGCTTGCATTCAGGGTTGAGCTTGCCCAGCAGAGTGCGGATGTCTATTTCCATTGGTTTTCTTTGCTCAGTCAGTCCTGAAGAGCGGGGGTGAGCCGCGTTCGAATGGGTTGTAAGGTTGTGAGTCCATTTGGCCTTTTGCAGGGCGTTAGCCAACTGGTCCAGCCCAGACGGGCTTGACCCAGGCCTGGAACCAAGGCCGAAACTTGCGCCTCGGGTTGCAACACCAAGCACACTTGCAGCTCGGACTGCGTGTGCCTTCGCAGCAACCAGCCCATGAGCGCATGATCTTGTCCCCCGGGCAAGAAACTGAGCAAACGTGGCATAGACACAGCAACTAAAGTGAGTTCTATGCCGGCAGCAGCGTCCCAGGCGCGGCGACCCAATACGGCTTGCTGACCCAGCACAGCGCGACCCAACGGGACCTGGTCGGCCAAATCCAAGACATGCCAACCCCCTACAAATTGCCTGCCCTTGACTTTAAGGCTCAGTCTGTCAGACAGCAAGGTAAGCAAATTGAGCATGGAACGAGGGGCAGCGTTTTGAAGACTGGCATGATTTAGTCGGGCCACTTCGCCAACCGGGCCGCGCGCTCCCTCTGCGCGGCCCAAGCCGCTGAGTGCATCTATTGTTCGAGCCAGCGGGTTGTCTTGTTGGCTGGCGCGCCAGTTCAACCCGATGTGATGCTTTTTGCGGCTGCGGTACAAAAACGCCAGCCATCTGCCTTGAAAGATATCCAGAAAATCCAGTGCCGCCCTGTCTTTGGCTGGACGGCGTTGCAGCAGCATCTCCGTAAATGGCAGCGGTAGCGGGCCGTTAGCGCCGGCCAAACTCATGGCCGCAGAAGTCAAGGTACTGCGCTCTTGTGGCGTGGCTGCAGGCTGCACGCTGACCACGTCGCTGGGCGCAAATGCAAGTGAGACGCTACCGCGCAAAAGCGCAGCCTCGTTGAGCCCCACACCCGTGCCCACGGCGATTCGCTCGGGTGAGTGGCGTTCAAGAAGACTGATAGCCTGAAAAAGGTTGAAGCCGTTTGGACGGCTGTACAACCTTTCGATCAAAGTAAGAGCTGGCGGCCGCACATGGGCTCCCATCGTTTCCAGTCTTCACCGTTTCGTCGGGCTGTCAACCGAACAAACGAATTCACGGTGGTGTAAAGCGCAAAAAAGCGAGCCAGCACGGCCGACATGAGCAAGGGAGAGCCCCCTACAAAGGCGGTCTCGTCAAAGCCGAGTTGAACCTCGGTGCCACGGCAATAGCCTCGCCATGCGTCACTGCCCAGGCGGACTGTGACACCGCGTGCATCTAGAGAGCGTACACCTTTGATTTGTCCCAAATCTCGGGAGCTGCTGGAAGCAAACAAGCTGAGCATGTCGCGCAAAGTCTGCACCCCGTTAGCGCCGCCCACCAATGACTGATGGTTCAGTCGCAACAAACTCACCAAGCGCCACAGCGTGGCCCCTGACAGTGGTGGGTCTCGCTGTTCCGACGGCTCGTACAAACAGGCGATGGCCAGGGACGAAGACACGTTTTCAGCACGCAAGCGCGTTTGTGGTCGCAACTGGCTGGCCAAGCGACGATTAGTACATAAAAGCTGCGCAAATACGACCGGCTCGGAAGGTGCGCGGCGGGTGTTGTTGGGGTCAACAAAAGACAAAAACATGTCAGTGCCAGTGATGTTGGACCGCAAGCTGGCCTCTCGTCTAGAAGACCAAAATACGTCAGCGCTTGCGTCCGGATTGGCTAGTTGGCCGCTGGGGCTTGCGTCGGGCGCGTGTTGTGCATCCAAAGCAGCAAAGGCAGGTAGCCGTTGCGGTCGCTCAGCATCTGGGTCTGAAGCGACGACGGACAAGATGGAATGAACTTCGGTGGTACTTTCAAACTGCCGGTCGCCAACCAGTAAGTACTCGTGGTGCCGATGATCGATTGACATCGGTTCGCTGGTGCGATTGAACAAGTTGACGATGGGCACGCACCCCAGTTTGAAGCTGTCAGCGTCCAGCCCGCGCAGGCCACGGGCACTGCGGTCCAGTAATAAACGCAACTCAAAATGCGCACCGTGACCGATTTGGCCCTGAAGACCGCCGACATCAAAAAAATGGAATTTCCCAGGAAACGAAAAATATTCTTGCAGCAGCCCATAAGCAGATGCAGCATGCGGTGGATTGGGCAGCACGGACTGGTTTTCGTCGTAGCCCACTTCCCTCCAAGCACTGCGGGGTAAATGCCGCAGTTGGCCCTGGGCATCGACCACGTCTACCCCCACCACAGAGCTGACCAACAACTCATACAGCGGCATGGTGCTCATCCAATCACCGTGCAAGTGCAAGCGCATGGTGTCAAGCGCCAGCTCATTGGCAGTTAAGCCTTCGGAGCAGCTGACTTGGAGGCACAAAGTGGACGCGCCGGACAAACGAACGTCGGTGATGCTTAACGGCCACAGCACATTGTCCCAAGCAGTACGCATGCGGCAGGTTTCGCCGCTGGCGGTGAGCGCTACCAAGGAGGTGTGGCGCGGCACTACGTAGCCTGCGGTAACCTTGCCTTGGGTTGGGTCCAGCGCCAGTTGCGCGACCGAAATCGACGGCACGGGCTGCATCAACGACGGGCACTGGCTTTCCAGCAGTGCTGCCGCGACTTGTGGAAATTCACGGTCCAGATCGCGATGCACCCGTGCTGCCAAGAATGCGTTAGCTTCGATCAGGCGTTCCGTATGAGGGTCAGGTGATTCTGCGCCGCCAAAAGCCAGTCGAGAGGCTACTTTGGGATAACGGGCTGAAAAGTCAGCGCCTTGGTGACGCAAATAGGCCAGCTCGCGTTTGTAGTATTCAATCAGATCATCATCGGCAAGCATCAGACAGCCCTCGATACACCATCGGACAAGTTAACTGGAATGTCAAAATCTACCCGGCGAAGAGTCAGACCCAAACGAACGGCACCTGATATTTGCAAATTGGCCTGCCCCCGGTGGCCAGTATCGTCATGGATTGCAACAACTTGGGTGTGCGACAAGCGCGGCTCAAACAGCGCAATGGCATGCTGGACGGCTTGACTCACCGCGGCCAAATCACTGGTAGACCGGCACGATAAGGCAGAAAAATCGGGTATGCCAAAGTCAAGCACCGTACCTTGGCATTTCAAAAATTCGGCCATGGTCAAACCACTGCGGGTGTTAAGCAAACTGGCGAGTTCATTCGCGATCGACGCCTGTAGCCCTGCCGAATCAAAGTCCGCAGCGTCACCCGTCTCACCGTCTCGCGCACACAATCGCTGAAACAGGGGGATGGCGGCTCTGCGTGACAGGTCAGACATGAACTACTAGACGCAGGTCGGATTACTTGGGTGTAGCAGCAATGTTTTTGACCAAATCCCAGCCAAAACCAGCAGAACCTTTTTTCGTCGAGTCCTTGTTTTGCTGTGAATACACCAAACTAATGGCGCTGTAGTTCAACGAGAAAGAGTCGCTGGGTTGCCCACCGCCGCCACTGGTCGAGATGTTGGAGACCATGGCGTCGGTCAAAACGTACTCGATCAATGACATGAACTTCGAGCCTTCAGTCCGGCCAATGTGGATTTTCGCGTCACCCAATTTGGTGCCAGCCACGCAAGCGCTGTAAAGAGCAGGGGTTGCAATGTCTGAAGATTTTGAAAAGTTCAATTCCGAAAAGTTCGGACGACCTGACGTACGCTCTGTGTTGGAGCGGTCCGATTGCATGGGGATGGAGGCGCTGTGGCTAAAAGACATAATGTTGATTTGGCCAATATTGCCATCCAACTCGCAGCTGCCTTTGATGTCTTTGATTTCAAGAATGATGGTATCCATGAATAGCTTTCAAAAATTTAAAGAAAGGCGACGCCGTTGGCGGTCGCCCTGGGTTTACTCGATAGGTGAAGAATCATTAAGCCGCAGCAGCGGGCAGCTCAGCCACCAGGCGGATCGAGGCCGTCAAGCCCTCCATCTGGAAGTGCGGCCTGAGAAATACCGTGGCGTTGTAAACGCCGGGCTTGCCAGCGACGTCTGTCACATCAATGCGCGCTTGACTCAACGGAAAGCGGGCTTTCATCGCTTGAGGCGCAGCGTCGTTGAGAAGAACGTAATCGGCGATCCAGTTGTTGAGGTATTCCTCCACCCCGCCGCGGGTTTGGAAACTGCCTACTTTGTCGCGCATGATCACCTTGATGTAGTGCGCAAAACGTGAGGCAGCCAAAACATAAGGCAGTCGCGCTGAAAGCTCAGAGTTGGCATTGGCGTTGTCTTTGTTGTAAACCTTGGGTTTGTTGGTGGTCTGACCACCAAAGAACGCCGCATAGTCCGAGCCCTTGGCGTTAACGATGGAAATAAAGCCCAGATTATTGAGTTCTTTTTCGCGACGGTCGGTAATGCTGACTTCAGTAGGGCACTTGAGCAATACGTCGCCTTCGTCAGTTTTGAATGCATGAGCAGTCAGAGCCTCGACCTTGCCGCCACCTTCAACGCCACGGATTGCCGTGGTCCAGCCGTAGTTGGCAAATGCCCCTGTGATACGCAGGCCCAGCTGGTAAGCCGAGTTGGCCCACAAATATTTGTTGTGATCGGTACCGTCCACATCTTCTTCGAAATTAAAACCTTCCACTGGAATGGTTTTGGCGCCGTACGGCAGGCGGGCGGCATAAGCAGGCAACACCAAAGCCACATACCGTGAGTCTTCACTTTCGCGAAATCCACGCCATGTTGCCAGTTCTGCACTTTCAAAAATCTTGGAAAGGTCGCGTGGAACACCCAGTTCGGTGAACGACTTCATGTCGAACATGGCTGGGGCGGCGGCCGCAATGAACGGCGCATGAGATGCGGCGGCTACTTTTGATATGCGCTGCAACAATGCTTGGTCTTGTGGATGCCGACCAAACTGATAATCGCCAATCAAGAGTGAAAAAGGGCTGCCGCCAAAAGTACCGTACTCTTCTTCGTAGATTTTCTTGAAGAGCGCACTCATGTCGTGATCAACAGCAGTCTCCAAGTCTTTGAGCAGCTCTTTTTTGCTTACGTTCATTAAACGCAACTTCAGACGGGGACCTGTTTCGGTACCGTAGACCATGTCATGCAGGCCGCGCCAAGACGCCTCAAGCGACTGGAATTTCTCATCGTGCATGATGGCGTTGAGCTGGGCGGACAAGATTTGATCGATCTCGGCCACGCGCTCGTTGATCATGGTGACAACGCCCTTGTCAGGACTGGTTTTCATGCCCTCATCCAGAATTTGCGTGGCAAATTGACCCAGCAATTTCTTGGCGTATTGGTCTTGCGATGGTTCAACGGCCATGTTGCCTTCTTGAACAATGCGGTCGAGCAAACTCAGCTCGTCGGTCGTGGTCGTGGTGGTGCTGGCGCCGCCAGCGTTGGGTTTTTGTTTAGTAGCCATGGTTGTGTACCTAATGATTGGTTGAAGCTAAAGCAAGCCGTGGCTTACTCGGCGGCGGGCTCAGCCTCATCGGCAGTGACTGGCTCTTGTGTGCCGCGCAAAGCTTTGAGTTCTTCTGTGTTCTGAACAATGTTGCCCAACAAGGCGTCCAGTTCGTCATTGCCATCAAGTTTGCTGAGCAAGTCCCGCAGCTGTTGACGTGCTTCCAAAAGCCGCGCCAAACGAGGAACTTGCTTGACGATCGATTCAGGGTGGAAATGCTCGAAATCGGTAAAATTGAGTTCGATTTTCAAATTACCTTCACCTTTTAAGGTATCGGGTACGGAGAGGTCCAGGCGGGGTGCGATCTTGCCCATGATTTCGTTAAAGTTATCGCGGTCAATTTCTACGAACCGACGGTCCTTCATCTTGGCGGGCGGCAGCAAGGGCTGACCACTGAGATCTGCCATCAAGCCCACCACGAGTGGCAATTCCTTCTTCTCTACCGCATCACCTATTTCAACATCATAGGTAATTTGGACACGCGGGGGGCGGTTGCGTCCTACCCACTTTTGCAGACTGTCTGACATACGAAGCTCCTGTGTTCATGAGTGTAAGAATGGCCAAATGAGTAGGCCAAATAAGTTTTCATTTTTAAATGAAACATTAATTTAATCAATTAAATTGATAAAGTAAAGTAAAAAATTTGAAATAAAATTTGATTTTATTATTGATATTCATAGAAATGACATGTTGTTGATATATAAGATAATGAGAACAATAAGTTAGATTCTTATCAACTCGGATTGCACGATGTTTAATTATTTAATTTACACTTTGAGGCCTTGAAGCCATGGAACGTGATCAGTTTGTACAACTTTTAGATCAGTTCACTCGACTGGTCGATTCCATTGGGCGAATTGAGTCACGCTTGGCCAAAATGGAGCGCCCGGCAAGCGGGTCAGATGGCTTTGCGCTGGGTCGCTTGACTGCCCCGCCCGCATCCGCCTCAACAAACTCGGCATTGGCTGGCATGCCCGCTTTGTCAGATGTGCCTGTGGTGCCGACCTTGCCGCCGCTACTGGACGTGCTGGAGGATGTTCAAATTGAGGGGGCCGAAGTGCTGCCAGAAGTCCAACAGTCGCTGGCCCAAATAAGTAATACCTTGGCCAGTGTTCAAGGCGCATCTGGATCCATGGCACCAGTGCCAAACAAAGTGCCCGACGTGAAAACGGCTATGGACAGCACCAGTGCCGAAATCAACAAGTCGTTGGACAAGCTATAAAGCACACACAGTGAAGTTTGTCACCACCGCGCAAACCGCTTTGACGGAGGGCGTGGCCCAAGTCGCCGCTGCCGCCAAGCAAGGCAATGAAGTTCTTAGCACAGGGCTAGCAGACGCTTTAGCCCAAGGGCAGAAAAGCGTCTCGCAAATGGGCACCGAATTTGCCCAGATCACCCGGGAGTTGGGCGCACTTGCCGGCCC
The DNA here is from genome assembly GCA_040400795.1 of Rhodoferax sp. Taxonomy (GTDB): domain Bacteria; phylum Pseudomonadota; class Gammaproteobacteria; order Burkholderiales; family Burkholderiaceae_C; genus Rhodoferax. The sequence goes on along the minus strand of JBBAPO010000042.1, from coordinate 5,498 downwards.
TTTGAGTCCCAGCGAGATTGCCGGCGACTTAGCACCTGCGCTAAGCAACTTACAAAGCAAACTGCAAGCTATTCCAGGGCAATTGGCATCCGTCGGCTCTAGCTTCGTCGATGCCGGCAAAAGCTTGGGCGATATACCCGGTGATCTGCAGACCGTCGCGCAGGGCGTAGGCGCATTGCCTGCACGTTTGGTGGCATTGCGCCCTGACCTGTCTGACGTGATGCCTGGCGTCAGTGCTTTACTGGACCGGATACAGGCTTTGTCTGATCAGGCGCAAGGCGTTCAACCGCTGTTGCTGGGGCTGACCCGTGATTTGCAGCCGCTACAGGGGAGCTTACTGGCCTTGCAGAACCCGACTCAGGTAATCTCACCCGTGGCTCGCCAGCAAGTTTTGACAGATTTACGAGCACTGGCCGAAAAAGCTGGTGTCAAAGCGCGTCAGGGCGTGAACGACATCAGCCAAGGCATTCGCAGTGAAGCTGGTGCGGTGCAGGTCGATCTCAGCGCAATCGCCGATGGTTTGGCCAAGATGGTGGAAAAATTGGCGGCGGACATCACCGCCTTGGTGGCTGAGTTGTTCGATTTGCTAAAACCGATACAGCTCCGCTTGGTCGATACAGTTGACACGCTAAAAGCTGAGTTGCAAAACATGCAAGCGCTGATCGACGGTTTTCATGGCAATGTAGACGAGTTGGCGCAAGCGCTGAACGTGCCGATCGACAAGGTCAAAGTAGCCATGGACGGCGTGGCCCAGCAAATTTTGGCGGTGGGCGTCATTGTCGATGGCGTGATCGGCAACATAGACAAGTTGATTGACCAAGTGCGACAGTTGGTGCGGGCGATCTTGGATACCCTGGACCAAGCGGCGGCGGGCGTAGACCATGCATTGGATGGGTTTAAACAAGCCATCAAAGAGCTGAGCGAGGAAATAGACAACATCAAAGCGCAACTGGCCGCTTTGCCCGAACGTTTCAGTGTGGTCACCGACCAAATCGACGCCGCACAGGAATTGGTTGAGAACGTCCGGGTCAAGATTGCCGACTTTGTGCAACAGGCCGACCGCGCCTTGGTTGCTGCCAGCGCTGAGCTTGACCAAGCTGGCACTTTGTGTGACGAGGCTATTACGATTTGCACCCGTTACCAAATGCGCGCGCCTCCGCTGATGGTGGCGCGCACCCTGTTCATGGGCGTGAAATCGAGCTTGCCGGGCATCAAGGCCACCATTGCCACGGCCCGTACCACCGTCAAAACGGCGGGTAAAACGGCGGACGGTTTGCTGGACCAAGCCCTTGCAGCTGTGGACGTGTTGCGCGATATGCTCAGCCAAGTCATGGCTCAGATTCAATTGGCGATTGACAAACTGGTGGCTTTGCTCGACCAACTTCAAGCTGCTCTGGTGGCGGCGCAAGATAAGTTGGTGCTGGTTTCTCAAAAAATGCATTCTGCTCTTGATGCAATCAAACCCAAGCCTGAAGCCATGATTGACCAAGTTGTGGCGGTGCGCGACGACTTCTTGGCAAAAGCTGCGCCACAGGAAAAAATTCAGGCACTGCACGACAAAGTGCTCAGCCTGACGGAGCAGGCGCTTGCCCCTGTCAAGACCAAAATTGACGATTCGAGCGGCCAAGCGCATGGACTGATAGACAAGGCCAAGGCCCAACTGACACCGCCCGCCGATGCGATGCAAGCCAAGATCGACGAGCTTGACGCGCACTTGGCCACCCTGCGCGCGCAAATTGAAGTTCCCGGCAAGCGCCTGCGTGAACTGCTAGACCAGGCGCTTGTTCAGGTCAACGCGGCGCTGGACAAAGGTCGCGCTGCACTGGACAAAGTGCTTGACCAGGCCGAGACCAAAATTGAAATCGCTTTGCAACAAGCCGAGGCCATGGTCTCTCAGGCCTTGACAGCGATAGAGACCCAAAACACCCGCCTTAACGAAGGGCTGCAACAAGCCTTGACGCATGTGGATGCTCAATTGGCGGGCTTGCCGCCGGTGGCCCAGCAGTTGCTGCAAACTGCGCGGGGCATGGCCGAGCAGGCAGGCGTGGATGTCAACGGCCTTGAGACCAAGGTGCAAACCTTGCGTGATGAAACCCAAACGGCGCTGCAAGCCCCGCTCAACGACGCCCAAAGCGCGGCCACCGCCGCACAAGCCGAGCAAGACAAGCTCACGCAAGCCGATGATGACCTGCATGCCAGCGCCCAAGACGACGCGGCCAGCATCTCCCATTTGGACGATGCCACTACTTCGTTGGACAATGCATTGCAAGCCTGCCGTGACGATGCCGAGCAAGCGGTGCCAGATGCCATGAGCGCCGAAGCTGAAGCTCAAGCCAGCCTGAAAAGCGCCACCAATGCGCTGGAGAGTATTCAAGCTGACGCTGACGCTGCCATGTCCGACGCCGCGGCCGAGACCGAGGTGGTGAACGACGATCTTAAAGCCGATCTGGCCGGCTTGGCAGCTGAAATGGCCAATTTGAAGGCGGCGGTGCTTGAAGCTCAAGCCAGCATGGGTGAGCAGTGCGCGCAAACCTTGACCGAGGTCGAGGGCCACCGCGACAAAGGCCAAGCGCAAATAGACGCGGCAGCGGCGGACGTGCTAGCAGCACAAGCGCAAGTGGAGTCTGCGAAAGCCGACATTCAGGCCGCCGAAGCGATCGTCGATGCTGAAGTCGTCAAGCACGGTGGCGAACCGCTAGCCCGCAATACGGCGGCAGCTAAGGAGGCAGAAGCGCAACAAGCAGAAAAAGCCGCTACTGCACAGGCCGCCGCTGAAACGTCTCCCGTTGCTGCTGACGACGGCACTGTTAAGGCGGATTCGAACTCTGGCCAAACAAAGGCTGGCGATGCTGGCGCTGGCGCCACGGACGCATCGGCGCAGACCGGGCAAGGGGCTGCTGGTGACACTTCTAAAGCAACAGACAGCACCACAGCCACGTCTGACAAGGCAGGTCAAGATACCCCTGCTGCTGCTGCACGCGATTCAGCCGCAGCCGACGAATCTGATGAGGCGGCTCAAGCCAATAAGGGCGAAGAGATCGCAAAGACTGCTGAAACGGCACAAAATGTGGCCGGGGCAGCAGACGCGCTCAAAGCTGGTTTGTCGGGTAAAACTGGTTCTGCAGCCTCCGCCGAAGCTCCCGGAAAGTCTTCTGTGCAAACTGATGGTAACGACACACCTGCAGCCGATGAAACAGATCCAATCAAACCGGTCGATGAAGCGCTTGTGGGCGGCGCTGCACAAGAGCAATCCCTAGAAAATACGCAACAAAAAGAGCCAACGCAAGCGACGTCAACATCCGAGCAAAAGCAAGACGAGTTGGATGATGAAGAGGAAGAGGAAGAAGATGCGTACGACCAGCCGGGCGATGAAGATGTGGCAAACGCTGATCCAGCGCAACTGAACGCGATCAGCCCCGCGCCGGGCGAGCCAGTCGAAACTGACCTTGCAGCTGGCAGCCCTCGCGCCGCATTGGCTTCGACTCCTATGGCCCGACGGCGCACCAAACGTAAAGCCACGCCTGCATCCTCACCACAGGCTGCTCCCGCCGCTGGCACTGCAGCAGCACCGTCCGAAGTTGCTTCAGTTAGTCAGCCAACAGGCGCTTTAGCGGGCGCCCCTGGGCAAGAGGCAGCGGCTACTTCTGTAAGCTCTGGCACTAGCAAGACCGCGGCTCCGGGGGAGCCGGCTCCAGATGGGAGCGCAGCGCAGTTGCAAGCTACCGGTGGCGCGTCGCCCGACAAGTCCGCCCCCCCAAAAGTCGCGCCCGCACCGCTGGCCGCCGAGGGCGCTCAAGCCCCGGCAGTATCTGCTGAACCGCCAAGCGCCAACACGCAAACCTCATCGGCCCCGGATTCAGCCTTCTCGTCGTCGACTGAGCCACGGTCCGCGCCCGAGCAAGACAGTCCAGCGCAAACCTCCTCCGCCCCGGACTCGGCCTTCTCATCGTCGACTGAGCCAGTGGCCGCGCCCGAGCAAGACAGTCCAGCGCAAACCTCCTCCGCCCCGGACTCGGCCTT
>JBBAPO010000042.1:0-1378 GCA_040400795.1 Rhodoferax sp. | reverse complement strand
CTCATCTTCGGCAGAATCTCCATCAGCTTCTGATACTGCATCTGACACTGCCCCCGCGACCGCAGCCGAGAGTGCACCAGTTTCTGCGACTGAAGAAATATTCGAAACCGACCCGGATGCCCCTCAGCCCATCACTAAAGGAGCTGCCAATGCAGCTCAGGCTGACCCCGCATCACCTGGTACGGCTCCCAAGGGGTTTTGAATATCAATTAAAGGACTTTGTTTTTCTCTTTGGTTTTGCCTTTCCGTCCACTTCCATCATCAACTCAAGGAACTCAATATCATGAGCAGAATAGGTGTTCTCGGCGGCATGGGGCCAGCAGCCACCGCTGATTTTTTAACCAAGCTGGTTCAACTCACGCCGGCCAGCTGTGACCAAGAACATTTGCCGGTGGTGGTGGCCAATTTGCCCCATGTACCTGACCGTAGCCGTGCAATATTGGGTTTGGGTGCCGATCCGTTACCCGCCATGTGCGCGAGTATTGACTTGCTGGTCAATGCAGGCTGCGGCCTGATTGTCGTACCCTGCAACACGTCGCACCATTGGCATACAGACTTGTCAAAACATTCACCCGTTCCGGTATTGCACATTGCCGAGGCTTGCGTTGCGGCGGTTGGACGCGCTCGCACAACTGCCATTTTAGGGACCAGAGGCTGCCTCCAGTCGAGCTTTTACCAGCGAATAATTGCCGCGCATGGTGGCTTTTGCCATGTGCCGGACGCCCAAACAGTGCAACCAATGGTTGATGCGACCATCGCCGCAGTCAAATGAGGCGATTTGGCCGGCGGTGCGCGTTACTTGGAACAGGTTCTTCGCACGTTAGCTGATGCGGGAGTCAATGCCGCGGTTTTGGCTTGCACTGAATTACCCCTGGCGGCGATCGGATGCGATCCTGCGGTTCATTCAGAGATGACTCTGGTGGACAGCACCTTGGAGTTGGCTCGCGCCAGCGTGCGTTTTGGACTCGACCGCGGGTGGAACAAGCCGACACGGGATTTAAACACGTAGTTTTCATACCTAGATAGATGCCCTGGGCTACTGAAAATCGGTTTTTCGACGTTTTCGGGGGGCTTGGGGCGTTTTTAGATAAATTTTATGTCCCAAAGCCAATAACTACCAGTGATAGTAGCTCCTGAATCAGGAGCGTGTAAATTATTCAGCAGGCAAAGCGCCGCGAGGCAATCTCCAGCAGGCCGTCAAAAATCAGGCTTTCCACCAGCTCGACGTTAACCGACATGCTGGGCGCCATCTTCCAGCCCGCGCCGCCGGTCATGATGCATTCCGGTGTTTGCCCGCAGTGACGGGTGACGTTGTCAACCATTCGCTGCACCGCGCCAGCAATCGCAAAAGTACCGCCGCTGGTCAGGGCGTCGCTGG
>JBBAPO010000041.1:0-33354 GCA_040400795.1 Rhodoferax sp. | reverse complement strand
CAAGCGACGCTGGTTGCGGTAGCGGCGAATGGCGGAGGGGATGAAGGAGTGCATGTTGGGGAGTTTAGGTGGGACGTGGAGAATTATTCATCGTATCGTATGAATTCAAACGTCGCTGACTTACCCAGCAGTAATCATCTGAAAAAAGCACCTGCTATTTGTCTGAAAAACTTACTATATTTCGGACAAATAAAATTTTGTCGCTGATACCCCATGCCCCGAGCTGCCTCACCCCAAAGCGTTGACTCACAAATTGCACGCCAAGTGCAGCACAGTCGCCCTGGCACGGTGTTTACCCCCGATGCCTTTGTATTGCTGGGCAGCCGCGCTTCGATTGACAAGGCATTACAACGGTTGGTGGCACGCGGAGAGTTGCGGCGACTGTCGCGTGGGCTGTATGACAAGCCGCGACATGACGAATTGCTGGGCCTGCTCTGGCCGTCAGTGGATGCAGTGGTTCAGGCGCTCGCAGGCAAGGACAAACTGCGCATGCAGCCAGCGGGCGTGTACGCAGCCAATATGCTGGGGCTATCAGACCAAGTGCCCGCTAAGGTTGTGCTGCTCACCGACGGCATCAGTCGCACGGTCAAAGCTGGACCCATGCAAATCAGTTTCAAACGCACGACGCCGCGCCAGATGGCAGCCGCCGGGCGGCTGAGTGGGCTGCTTATTCAGGCTTTCAAGAGTTTGGGCGCGCCACACATTACCCCGGCACGCATTGAGCGCCTGCGGCAGCAGGTACCCGCTACAGAGCGGGCCCAGCTGCTACAGGATATTACGCTTGCGCCTGCCTGGATGCGCCTATTTTTGCGTGAAGTAGCAAGGCAAGAACCATGACACTGGCAACCAAGTTTCTATCTCTCACCCGAGCGGCGTGGGCCTGTGTTTGAGCAGGCTGCCGCAGGTTTGGCAGGGCACGCCGTGATTCTGGAGAAGGATCTCTGGGTGTCGTGGTTGCTGGGCTTGCTGTTCGCACAGCCAAAGCTGGCACCATTTTTGGTGTTCAAGGGTGGCACGTCCTTGTCCAAGGTTTTTGGGGTGATTGACCGGTTCTCGGAGGACATTGACCTGTGCTTGGTGCCGGAGTTTGTGGGCGCCGATGCGGCGGGTTTTGATGCCCTGACAAGCCGTGTGAAGCGCGATGCCGCCGTGTTGGAGATGCAGCGCCGGTGTGCTGACAAGGTGCAATGCGAGCGCGTTGTAGACAGGAAAACCCGCGTTTTTGCCCGAAGCTGGGCGCGGTACGACCTGGCCGGCCATGGCACATTCCGGCTGGTGCCGCCCGAGGCTCGACAACCAGCTTTGGCTCGGGATTACGCGATCATGCGACCCATGTTCATGACGGAGCCACCCGGTTTTGACATGTTGCTTCGAGAGTTGGGACGTGCTGAAAATTTGATCAATAGCCCGTTGCCTGCGATAAGCACCCACTCACCATCATCCCCGACGTGATCGGGGATCCATACAAAGGACATTCCGCCACCAAACTTTGGTTCTTGCGTGCATCAAGTTAAATCACTACGATTGGATTTGATTGAATTGGAGTACCGCGATGGAAACAAAAGTGCTGACTGCCCACGTGCCGCTGCCACTGGCCCAAAAGATTGACAACCTGGCTACACAACTGGATCGTCCGCGCGCCTGGATCGTTAAGCAGGCCTTGGCCGCCTGGGTTAGCGAGGAAGAGGAGCGCCATCGCTTGACCTTGGAAGGTATGACTGATGTCACTGCCGGACGGGTGGTGGACCAGGCTGATGTGGAGACATGGGCGGCCAGCCTGGCAACTGATAGCCCTTTGCCAGTTCCGAAACAATGAAGCTAAAGTGGTCCAATGAAGCCGTTGCCGATGTTGCGCGGCTCTATGACTTTCTGGCCAAAGTAAACCCAACCGCCGCAGCAATGAACTGCTTGACCTCTATGTGTACATCTTGAGGGTTTGGCACACACGTGAAGAGCGCTAAGCTATGCAGTCCTGGATTCCCGCGTTCGCGGGAATGACGGGTTCTGGGCGGGATTGACGGGTGGTTGTCACCCCCTAGCCGCCCTTCGTCATCCCCGACGCGAGCGGGGATCCATGCAGTCCTGGATTCCCGGCCGTCGCCGGGAATGACGAGCGGGGTAGCGAACGAAGGTGTCACAGATGGCGATGCCGACATCGGTTGGCAGCGGACCCGCAGTGTGCTAACCTTTGTGCATGCCTAACGCGATTTCACCCATCGTTTCCGAGTTTGAATCCGAAGAACATGAGGCCAGCTACAACCAATGGTTCCGTTCCAAGGTTGAGGAAGCCTTGCACAGTGAAAAACCGCGCCTGTCACACGATGCCGCCATGGCTAAAGTCCAGGGCATGCTCGAAGAACGCCGATTAGCCCGTGCAAACCGTTCGGTGGTCTGACGAGGCCACCACCGATCTGGTGGAAATTATTGATTTCATTGAGCAGCGCAATGCCACAGCGTCGCGGCAACTTCACGCTGAGATCGTCAAGTCTGCCGAAAATCTGCCGCTGATGCCGTATTTGTTTCGGCTCGGTCGTGTTGCAGGCACCCGAGAACACGTTGTCCACCCGAATTACATCGTTGTGTATCAGGTGGGCACCGAAGTGATCGATATTTTGCGTGTGCTGCACTCACGCCAGCAATACCCATAATTTTGGGACGTTGGCGGTACCCGATAGGCAGCCGCAGGGACAGGCTTCGCTATGCTTTTTGCAGTGAACTCTGTAATGGGGGTATGGGCTGGAGGCTGAAAAGGCATGGATTCCCTGTCGGGGCCGGGAATGTCGGGTCCGTGCGGGATTGACGGGTGGTCGCCATGCCGGAGCCGGCTTCAACCGGTGCATATCAATCTCAATGCAATGCCGCCAGTGCCGCCTCGGGCGCCTTGTCCAACACTTTTAGCAGTGACTTGGCCGCGCCCGTTGGGCAGCGTTTACCCTGCTCCCAGTTTCGGATGGTATCCAGGGAAACGTCGATGCGGAGCGCAAACTCGGCCTGGCTAAAGCCAAGCCGCCGCCGAACACGGCGTGCAAACTTTGCCGCATCGATCATGGCGTCGGCTTCGTCCGCAGACTTTTGCATGGAGATATCGGCTTGCTTCGTGGCATCCACACGTTGGGGATCAATTCGACCCACGGCTTGGGAATCAGAGCGATGGACGTCAATCGTCATTCGGACGGTTTTCATACTGCTTTACCTCGCGTTGGTTAGCCTTTCGAGCGGAAATGATGCGCACGACATCGCTCCGTGGCGTATACGCGATCACAAAAAGACGTGCCGCGATACTGCCCATCAGTCGGTATCGATCCTCGCCATAGCTGTATCGCGTGTCTTGCCAAATCATTCGGTTTGGATCGGCAAAAGCAAAGGCAGCGTAGGCAAAGTCAAATCCTCGCTGTAGAAAGCATGCATCGCTCTTGGCCTCGTCCCACTCAAACTTCATGAAGGAAGTGTAGTCCATTGAACCACTACCGGCAAGGAGGCGCAGAGCCATCATCTCCGCCCCGCCGTCCGTCACCGATCATCCCCTCGTCACCCCCGACGTGATCGGGGATCCATGAATGCCTGGATTCCCGCGTTCGCGGGAATGACGACCCTTGGCGGAAATGGCGACCACCTGCTGGCTTTTTGTGCCCTGGCCTGCACAGGCCTGATGGCCTACCCCAAGCGCCCAGCCATTTTGCTGGCCGGCCTGCTGGCGTATGGCGGCATGATCGAGGTGCTGCAGTCGTTAACGCCTGATCGCATGGCGGAATGGGCTGATCTGCTGGCGGACGCATTGGGGTTGGCGGTGGGGTGGGGGGTGAGAAGGCATGGATTCCCGCTGCAGCCTGCCCTCGACCTGATCGGGGGCGGGAATGACGGTCCCGGGCGGACCGACATCGCCCACGGAAGATTCTTGAGAAATTATTGAAGAATCAGCATGTTTTTGAGTATGCAGACACTTTTTTGAGCACAATGGGGCATGGAAACGCAAAACGCAGTCGGTGGTGCGTGGTTGGTGGCGCGCTACGGCATAGTGCTTGTCATGCCTTTGGCCGTACAAAGCCGCATTGGCGGACGCCGCACATCGCCGCTGGCTGACGGCATCCAGACCGAGACCTTTGTGGAAGGCATGCGGCCCAGTGCAAATTTACGTGGTCACCTGACGTTTCACCTCAAGCACGAGGTGCCGCATCTGGAAATGCTGAGCCGATTGTTCGAGGACATCAATACGGCCGAACTGGTGGCCTGGATCCACGATGAGCCGAGTAGCCAATATGCCAGAAAGGCCGGTTTTCTGTACGAATGGTTGACGGGGCGCCAGCTGGAAATGCAGGTGCCCATCGCAGGCCCCTATATCGATGTGCTGGATGATCGCAAGCTGGTGGCCGCCTCACCTGATCAATCGCTACCTATCCGCCGCTGGCGTGTGCGAGACAACCTGCCCGGATCGGCTGCGTTTTGCCCCATCATTCGCAAGACGAGTGCAGTTGGGGAAGCCGCTGCCGTCGATCTGCAAAGTCTTCTGAACGACCTGGCGCTGGAATTTGGGGAAGATGTGCTCATGCGATCAGCGGTCTGGATGACGCTGCGCGAGAGCAAATCGAGCTTTGCGATCGAGGGTGAGGCAGATCAATCGGGGCGCATTCAGCGCTTTGCAGATGTGTTGGCACGGCGTACCGGCGAGGGGGCATTGCCACTGGGCGATGCGGCGCTGGCGCAGTTGCAATCCGAGATTCTGGGCAGGCGCACCACGCTGCAACAGTTCGGCATTCGGCAGTCGCCTGTGTTAGTGGGGGAGGTGGTTCGCTACCAGGAGGTGGTTCACTACGTGGCCCCGCCGGCAGAAGACGTGCAGGCGATGTTGGATGGGCTGGCTGTCTTTTGGGAGCGCACCCAGGGGCAATCTGCGGTGATGCGCAGTGCTGTGTTGGCCTTTGGTTTTGTCTACATTCACCCGCTGGCCGATGGCAATGGGCGAGTACATCGTTTTCTGGTGAACGATGTGTTGCGCCGTGATGGGGTCGTGAAGGATCCGATGATCCTGCCGATTTCGTCGCTGATCACCAGCGATTCGGCTGAGCGCCGAGCCTACGACCGCATCTTGGATACGATCTCGCGCCCGTTGATGGGCATACTGGCGGGGACGTACGAGTTTGCCGCTGTGCCAGCCACTTATCCCGACGGTATACGATCAAACTTTGTTTTTAAGGGAGCGTCCAACGCGCGGCCGGTGTGGCGATACCTGGATTTGACGCGCCACGTGGTCTATCTGGCCGATGTGCTCGTGCGCACGGTTCGAGAGGACATGCGCGAAGAGTCGCGCTACCTGCAGAGGCACGCCCAAGCTCGGGTAGCGATCAAGGACATCGTCGAGATGCCCGACATGCAAATCGACCGCGTCATTCGGTCGGTGGACGCCAACCAAGGCAAACTGTCGAAGGTTTTGGCCAAAGAGATGCCCTTGCTGGCTGAACCTGACGTCTGGGAGGCGATTGTTCAAGCCGTTGAACGCGCGTTTGCATCGTCATCCCCGACCAGCCCTCCGTCATTCCCGACCAGCCCTCCGTCATCCCCGACCAGCCCTTCGTCATCCCCGACGTGATCGGGGATCCATGCAGTCCTGGATTCCCGCCTGTAGCCTGCGCTCGACCTGATCGGGGGCGGGAATGACGGGCTTGGGTGGGTAGGTGCCACTTGGTCCAAACTAGCCATAACGCACCGGCCAAAAAGGATGTGCTTGGTAAACTAGACGTGTACGTATCCAAGGGGAAAAAAGTATGCAAATCGCCATAGACCTTCCCAGTGACTTTGTGGCCTTCCGCGGGGCGAGCCTGGTTCAAAAGGAGATTCGTGTCTCCTATGCATTGTGGTTGTACCAGCAAACGCGTGTCACCCTCTCCAAAGCGGCCCAACTGGCGGGATTGATCTATGAGTTTATGAGTGTCTGCAAAGCCAACCAAGTCCCAACCATGGACATCAGCCCAGACGAACTTGCCCAAGAAATAGCAGGGCTGAGCGCCTGATGATTCTCGTCGCTGACGCTTCCGCGCTGATTGCACTGGCCACTTGCTGGCTCCTCGGCCCCTGGATTACCGGTCGTGGCCGGGAATGACGGTTTTCCGGGGTCGGTCATGACAGCCTTCTCGCCGCCTTGGCGCTAACGGGGGTGGCATTTTTGATACCATAAGTCCATGCGAGTCGTTATTGATACCAATGTGTTTGTGGGCGCCTGCATGGGCGTTGGCGCTTCCAACGCAGTGGTCCGTGCCTGCCTAGAGCACCAGCTGGTACCCTTGATGGGGGTGGCGCTGCTGACCGAATTCGAGGCCACACTCAGCCGCGACGAGCTGTTTGCCAAGAGCCGCCTGGACGCTGCTGAGCGCAGCGTTCTGCTCGACACCTTTTTAGCGCTTTGTGAGTGGACCCGTGTTTATTTCTTGTGGCGCCCCAATTCGAAAGACGAATCTGACAACCACTTGATCGAACTGGCGGTTGCGGGCGACGCTGATGTCGTCGTGACACGCAATCTTCGCGATTTGCGGGGTGCGGAGTTGCGCTTTGAACCATTGCGCATCCTTTCGCCCGAGGACTTTTTGAAGGAGTTATGACATGAGCGCACTGACAGTCAGACTTTCTGACGACAAACACCGTCGGCTGAAACTGCTGGCCAAAAGTCGCGGCACGCCGCTGAACCGCCTGATTGACGACATGGCCACCGCGATGTTGGCAGAGTTTGACGCCGAAACTCGCTTTCGCCTACGCGCCGCTCGCGGCGCCGGCCAGGAGGCGCTGGGCCTGCAGCTGCTTCAAAAGGCAATTTCTCCGGCTACTTCCCAGGCAGCCACCCCGTCATCCTCGGCATGACCGGAGATCCATGACTTCCTGGATTCCCGGTAGTAGCCGGGAATGACGAACGGTTGTCATCCCCGACGTGATCGGGGATCCATGCGGTCCTGGATTCCCGGCCGTCGCCGGGAATGACGGGCGGGGTAGCGAACGAAGGTGTCACTGATGGCGATACCGACATCGGTTGGCAGCGGACCCGCAGTGTGCTAACCTTAAATCACGCATAACGCGATTTCACCCATCGTTTCCGAGTTCGAATCTGAAGAACTTGAGGCCAGCTACAACCAGTGGTTCCGTTCCAAGGTTGAGGAAGCCTTGTACAGTGAAAAACCGCGCCTGTCACACGATGCCGCCATGGCTAAAGTCCAGGGCATGCTCGAAGAACGCCGATTAGCCCGTGCAAACCGTTCGGTGGTCTGACGAGGCCACCACCGAAGTGATCGATATTTTGCGTGTGCTGCACTCACGCCAGCAATACCCATAATTTTGGGACGTTGGCGGTACCCGACAGGCAGCCGCAGGGACAGGCTCCGCTATGCTTTTTGCAGTGAACTTTGCAATGAGGATGTGGGCTGAAGGCTGAAAAGGCATGGATTCCCGGTCGCGGCCGGGAATGACGTTGGGGGCTGGATTCCCGCGTGCGCGGGAATGACGTCGCCGGCGGGAATGACGGCTGCATCGCTGATTGACAGTGATAATGATGCTTGATATCGTGATATCGAATTAACCCGGTTGAAAGGTAACCCATGGCCCAAGTCATAGTTCGAAACATAGAAGCTGAAGTCAAGGCTGGGCTCAAGCAGCGGGCCACACTGCATGGCTGGAGTATGGAGGAAGAAGTGCGCCAGATTTTGCGTAACGCAGTCTGCCAGGATGGGCAACCGGTGGCAAGACTTGGCAGTCGTATTGCAACGCGTTTCGCGGTTATCGGTCTGAATGAACATCTGCCAGAACTGCACCAGCAAGTCACTGAGCCTGTAGGTTTTGGCGAATGATTATTTTGGATACCAATGTCGTGTCGGCATTAATGCAACAGCAACCGGATCCGCAGGTGGTGGACTGGCTTGATCGTCAGCCTTCTGAATCCATCTGGATTAGTGCAGTCACACTCTTCGAAGGTCGCTACGGGCTCGCCCTGCTGCCGGATGGGCGGCGCAAGACATTGCTGCAAGAAAGCTTTGAAGCTTTGATAGTGCAAGACCTGCAAAGCCGCATCGCTCATTTTGATGTGACGGCAGCCAACCAGGCCGCTGAGTTGGCCTCGCAACGCAAAGCGCGCGGTCGCCCTGTGGACATACGCGACACGTTCATTGCTGGGATCGCTCTAGCGCGACGCGCCACGCTGGCCACCCGCAATGTCAAACATTTTGCCGACTTGGCTATCCCAGTAGTGAACCCGTGGGCGCTGGAATGACGGGTGTTTGTCATCCCCCACGTGATCGGGGACCCATGCAAAGGACATTCCGCAATCAAACTTTGGTTCTTGCGTGCATCAAGTTAAATCACTACGATTGGATTTGATTGAATTGGAGTACCGCGATGGAAACAAAAGTGCTGACTGCCCACGTGCCGCTGCCACTGGCCCAAAAGATTGACAACCTGGCTACACAACTGGATCGTCCGCGCGCCTGGATCGTTAAGCAGGCCTTGGCCGCCTGGGTTAGCGAGGAAGAGGAGCGCCATCGCTTGACCTTGGAAGGTATGACTGATGTCACTGCCGGACGGGTGGTGGACCAGGCTGATGTGGAGACATGGGCGGCCAGCCTGGCAACTGATAGCCCTTTGCCAGTTCCGAAACAATGAAGCTAAAGTGGTCCAATGAAGCCGTTGCCGATGTTGCGCGGCTCTATGACTTTCTGGCCAAAGTAAACCCAACCGCCGCAGCAATGAACTGCTTGACCTCTCTGTGTACATCTTGAGGGTTTGGCACACACGCGAAGAGCGCTGAGCTATGCAGCCCTGGATTCCCGCGTGTGCGGGAATGACGGGTTCCGGGCGGGATTTAACGGGTGTTTGTCATCCTCGACCAGCCCTTCGTCATCCCCGACGTGATCGGGGATCCATGGCCACTGGATTCCCGCCTGCAGCCTGCCCTCGACCTGATCGGGGGCGGGAATGACGGGTGGTTGTCATCCCCGTGGCTGATGCGGCCAGCGTCCAGGCTGTCAATCAGCTCGGCAAGCTCATCTGAGTCCCCAGAATTCATCGAATGGGCGGCCAAGGTCTGGGGTGACGCTGAACGCATAGAGTTCATCGACTGGATTGCTGAGAATGCGCTTGCTGGCGATGTGATTCCAGGTGCGGGAAGTTTGCGCAAAGTGCGCTGGCTCCATGGCCCCTGGATTCCCGGTCGGGGCCGGGAATGACGGGTTCCGCGCGGGAATGACGGGACTTGGCAGGGTTGACGATGATTGGGTTCAATCACTGGTCTTGCCAAGGGTTGAGGACGACAATGCCTGCGTGGGCGAAATCGCGGACATTGCGAGTCACCAATTGACATTCGTGCGCATGGGCCGTGGCAGCAATGATCGAATCGAAGGCGGCCATGGATTTACCTTTTGCTTCGGCCTGCACCGTCATCTGTGCCCAGACCTCCGAGGCGTTCTGGTCAAACGCCAGGATTCGATCTTCGAAACCGATTTGCAGTTGCTGGAGCCATAGTGACAACTCAGAGCGCCGCTTGGATTCAGGCAGCTTGGCCACGCCACGCTGCAGTTCGCCCCAGGTCATGGTGCTGGTGCAAAGCTCATGGGCTTTGCGAGCCTCTAGCCAATGGAGGACGTGGCTATCGGGCGCGCTCTTGACCAGCTCAGAGAGCACACAAGTGTCCAGCAAATACCTCACAGAGCAAGATCCCGAATGGCTTCTGGGGACCGCTCCAGTGCCAATGGTTCGCCCCGTGGGGCATTGAGCAGGCAATCCATCAAACGCGGTGTCTGGCCACTCATACGACGAAAATCGCTGACCGCCAGAATGACAACGGCCTCTTCCCCATGCCGGGTGACCAGTTGTGGACCTTCTTTAAGCGTTAGATCAACCACCTCACTGAATCTGCTTTTCGCTTCCTGCAGCTGCCAAGTGTGCATTGAGTTCTCCATAACTAGTCAGACTGACTAGAATTATCTGGCAGGCGTCCTGGATTGTCAACGGGCGATATTCAGGCAGATCAAAGAACGTATGGATTCCCGGTCGCGGCCGGGAATGACGTGGAATTGTCATCCCCGACGTCCGCCGTCATCCCCGACGTGATCGGGGATCCATGCAGTCCTGGATTCCCGGCCGTGGCCGGCAATGACTGGTAGTTGTCATCCCCAGCCTCTTCGTCATCCCCGGCAACGACCGGGGATCCATGCAGCCCTGAAATCCTGCCCTATAGCTACCTACAATCTGTGAACAACACAAATGGACCCCATGACAACACCTCGCAAAGGCATCATCCTGGCCGGCGGCTCCGGCACGCGGCTCTACCCGGTAACGCAGGCGGTCAGCAAGCAGCTGATGCCGGTGTACGACAAGCCGATGATTTACTACCCCTTAAGCACGATGATGCTGGCCGGCATCCGCGAGGTGCTGGTGATCTCCACCCCACACGACACGCCGCGCTTTGCCGAGCTGCTGGGCGACGGCAGCCAATGGGGCATGCGCATCGAGTACGCGGTGCAGCCCAGCCCGGATGGCCTGGCGCAGGCTTTCATCATCGGGCGCAGCTTCGTGGCCGACCAGCCAAGCGCGCTGGTGCTGGGTGACAACATCTTTTATGGCCATGATCTGGTCAAACAGCTCAAAAGTGCCGATGCCCGTACCGATGGCGCCACCGTGTTTGCATACCATGTGCATGACCCGGAACGCTATGGCGTGGTGGCCTTTGATGCGCAACAGCGCGCCATCAGCATCGAAGAAAAGCCCAAGCAGCCAAAGAGCAATTACGCGGTGACCGGCCTGTATTTTTACGACCAACAGGTGTGCGACATTGCGGCCAGCATCAAGCCCTCAGCGCGCGGCGAGCTGGAAATCACTGACGTGAACCGGCGCTACCTGGAGCTGGGCCAGCTGGATGTGGAGATCATGGGCCGGGGCTACGCCTGGCTGGACACCGGCACCCACGACAGCCTGCTGGAGGCCGCCAGCTTCATCGCCACCCTGCAAAAGCGCCAAGGCCTGCAGGTAGCCTGCCCGGAAGAAATTGCCTATGGGCAGCAGTGGATCAACGCCGAGCAGCTGCACACACTCGCGGCGCCACTGGCTAAAAATGGCTACGGGCAGTATTTGCTGGGCTTGCTGAAGTAAGCCATGCCCTACACCGTTACTCCCACCGCCCTGCCCGGCGTGCTGATCTTGGAGCCCAAGGTATTAGGCGATGCACGTGGCTTCTTTTTTGAGAGTTTCAACGCGCGCGACTTTGCCCAATGCACCGGGTTGGATGTGCAGTTTGTGCAAGACAACCACAGCAAATCGGCCCAGGGTGTGCTGCGCGGGCTGCACTACCAGATTCAGCATCCGCAGGGCAAACTGGTGCGGGTGACGCACGGCGAGGTGTTTGACGTCGCGGTTGACCTGCGTCGCAGCTCACCGCACTTTGGCCAGTGGGTGGGCCTGACATTGAGCGCCGACAACCACCGCCAACTGTGGATGCCGCCTGGCTTTGCCCACGGCTTTGTGGTGACCAGCGACAGCGCCGAGTTTTTGTACAAAACCACCGACTATTGGTACCCCGAACACGAGCGCAGCCTGCGCTGGGACGACCCCACCGTAGCCGTGCAATGGCCGCTGCAATCCGCCCCCCAACTGGCCGCCAAAGACGCGGCTGGCAAGTTACTGGCCCAGGCTGACGTATTTGACTGAGTCCCTTGGTGGATTGGTTTCGTGCGTATAAACTATGCACATCATCTCGTACGCATGAGATCCAAAATGCCAATCACTGACACAACCGCACCAGAGCCAAGCGTCAAGACGGGCCGCGCGACAAAGCGCGCCACCAACCTGAGCTTGAGCGCTGACGTGCTGGAAGCCGCCAAGCATCTGCAGATCAATGTATCGCAGGTATGCGACAGCCACTTGCGTGCTGTTGTACGGCAAGAACAAGAGCGGCGGTGGCGTCAGGAGCATGTCGACTTCATTTCAGCGTACAACGCAACCATAGAAGCAGAAGGGCTGCCGCTGGATCAATGGAGAAGCTTTTGATGGCGCGCTTCGATGTTCACGCCAATCCAGGTGTATCGGCAGGGTCGACGCCCTACCTTCTGGATGTGCAAAGCGACCTGCTCGACGGCTTGGACAGCCGCATGGTGATACCGTTGCGTCATGTGGCGCAGTTTGCCAAGGTCAAGCTCCCCAGCCGTCTGATGCCGGTATTGAGAGTCGGTGACGAGGACTACCTGCTGGAAACACCCAAAATGGGGGCAGTCCCAAGGCGCATCCTGAAAGCACCAGTGGCATCCTTGCGCCACGAGCAGACTCAAATCACCGCCGCCCTCGATTTCCTGTTCCAGGGCTACTGACGCCCAACACCCCATGAACCCCCTTCTCGCCAAACTTCACCCCTACCCTTTTGAGCGCCTGCGCCAGCTGTTTGCCGGCACGGTCCCCAACCCGGCTTATGCGCCGATCAGCCTGGGCATGGGGGAACCCAAACATGCCACGCCGCCCTTCATCCAGCAGGCGATGGTGGACGCCATCTACAGCACGCCCAGCGGGCTGGCGGCATACCCGGCTACCGCGGGCGAGCCCAAATTGCGCGAGGCCTGCTGCCATTGGCTGCAGCGCCGCTATGGCCTCAGCCTGAACCCGGCCACCCAGGTGCTGCCGGTGAACGGCTCGCGCGAGGCGCTGTTTGCGCTGGCGCAGACCGTGGTGGCGCCCTCACCCACCGGGCAGCCCGCGCCGCTGGTGGTCTGCCCCAACCCCTTCTACCAAATTTACGAGGGCGCAGCGCTGCTGGCCGGGGCCGAGCCCTACTTTGTGGCCAGCGACCCGGCCCGCAACTTTGCCGCCGATTGGGACAGCGTGCCCGAGGCCGTTTGGGCCCGCACCCAGCTGCTGTTTGTTTGCTCACCCGGCAACCCGACCGGCGCAGTGATGCCGCTGGCGGAGTGGCAAAAGCTGTTTGCCCTGAGCGACCGGTACGGCTTTGTGATTGCCTCCGATGAGTGCTACAGCGAGATTTATTTCCGTGACGAAGCGCCGCTGGGCGGGCTGGAAGCGGCCGCACAACTGGGCCGGGCCGATTTCAAAAACCTGATTGCCTTCACCAGCCTGTCCAAGCGCAGCAACGTGCCGGGCATGCGCAGCGGCTTTGTGGCGGGCGATGCAGCGCTTATAAAACCCTTTTTGCTGTACCGCACCTACCACGGCAGCGCCATGAGCCAGGTGGTGCAGAGCGCCAGCGTTGCCGCCTGGGGCGACGAGGCGCATGTGGTGGACAACCGGGCGCAATACCGCAGCAAGTTTGCCCAGGTCACGCCGATATTGGCCGAGGTTCTGGACGTAGCCCTGCCCGACGCCGGCTTTTACCTGTGGGCTCGGGTGCAGGGCGATGACGCGGCTTTTGCCCGGGAGCTGCACGCTCTTTACAATGTGACGGTTTTGCCCGGCTCCTATCTGGCCCGCGAGGGCCAGGGCGGTAACCCAGGGACGCAGCGTATTCGCATGGCCCTGGTGGCCGAGACTGCCGAGTGCGTGGAAGCGGCCCAGCGCATTGTTCAATTTGTCACATCCAGAACCTGAAAGAAGAAACCGACATGACCCAAGCCCTGCAAGCCACCCTGGACGCCGCGTGGGAAGACCGCGCCAACTTTTCGCCAAAATCGGCGCCGCCCAAGATCGTGGCTGCTGTGGAGCACGTGATCGCCGAACTCAATGGCGGACGCCTGCGCGTGGCCACCCGTGACGGCGTGGGTCAGTGGACCACGCACCAGTGGATCAAAAAAGCCGTGTTGCTGAGCTTCCGGCTCAAAGACAACGCCATCATGCGCGCCGGTGACCTGGGCTTTTTTGATAAGGTGCCGACCAAGTTCTCGCACCTGGACGAGGCCGCCATGAGAGCCAGCGGCGTGCGCGTGGTGCCACCAGCGGTGGCCCGGCGCGGCAGCTATTTGGCCAAGGGCGTGATTTTGATGCCCTCATATGTGAACATTGGCGCCTATGTGGATGAAGGCACCATGGTCGACACCTGGGCCACCGTGGGCTCTTGCGCCCAGATTGGCAAGAACGTGCACCTGAGCGGTGGCGTGGGCATTGGCGGCGTGTTGGAGCCGATGCAGGCCGGCCCCACCATCATTGAAGACAACTGCTTCATCGGCGCCCGCTCCGAAGTGGTGGAAGGCGTGATCATTGAAGAAAACTCGGTGATCTCGATGGGTGTGTACATCGGCCAGAGCACCCCGATTTACGACCGCGCCACCGGCACCGTGAGCTACGGCCGCGTGCCCGCCGGCTCGGTGGTGATCAGCGGCAGCATGCCCAAAGATGGCGGCAAATACAGCCTGTATGCGGCCATCATCGTCAAACGCGTCGACGCGCAAACCCGCGCCAAGACCAGCCTGAACGACCTGCTGCGGGATTGAGCCCCACCCCCGCCATCCCCGTCCACGATCGGGGATCCATCTCCCCCGTCATCCCCGGCCACGACCGGGGATCCATAGCCCCCTGGATTCCCGCGTCCGCGGGAATGACAGTGACCGAGCTGATCACCCAAAGCGCCCGCCAACTCGAAGCGGCAGGTGTGGCCTTTGGCCATGGTACCGACAACGCGTTTGACGAGGCCGCTTGGCTGGTGCTGTGGCGCCTGGGCCTGCCGCTCGACACCACGCTGGACGACCCCGACACCAACCCGGATTCCAAGGAAAATCAGCCGGTAAGCCTTGTACAGCAAGGCGATGTAGCTACACTTTTGGAAGCACGCATCACCAGCCGCCAACCCGCCGCTTACCTGACGCACGAGGCCTGGCTGATGGGCGTGCCGTTTTATGTGGACCAGCGGGTCATCGTGCCGCGCTCTTTGATTGCCGAGTTGCTTTTTGACGAATCGCTGGACTTCTGGCTGGGCCCAGACACCCACCGCGCGCTAGACCTGTGCACCGGCAACGGCAGCCTGGCGGTGCTGGCAGCCATGATCTGGCCTGAGCTGGCGGTGGATGCGTCCGACCTGTCAGCTGACGCGCTGGCTGTGGCCCTCATCAATGTGGACAAGCACGGCCTGCACGAGCGCATCACGCTGCTGAGGTCTGACGGACTGGCCCAGGTGCGCGGACCCTATGACCTGATCATTTGCAACCCACCCTACGTCAATGCCCAAAGCATGGCCGCTTTGCCAGCCGAGTTCAAGGCCGAGCCCTCGCTGGCGCTCGATGGCAATCAGGCGGGCAGCGTAGATGGCATGGATTTCATCCGGGGTTTACTGGCCCAGGCGCCGGCCCACATGACGCCCGGAGCCGTGCTGCTGCTTGAAATTGGTAACGAACGCGAGCACTTTGAAGCTGCCTTCCCCCAACTGGAGCCGGTCTGGCTGGCCACCAGCGCTGGCGAAGACTTGGTGCTTCTGCTGACGCGTGAGGCGCTGCAAAAGCCCAGCAGGGCAAACTAGTCCTGACGGGGAAACATGGATTCCCGGTCGTTGCCGGGAATGACGGGTATCTGTCATCCTCGCGCACGCGGCGATCCATGACTTCTGCCAGAAACTAGCCTAAATACTGCTCAAACCGCGCCTTGATGCCGCCCATTGCGCCTGCGCTCAAGCGGTTGCCGTATTGGCTGACCACCTGTGCAGCCGCCTGATTGGCCAGCCAGGCGGCTTGGGTGTGGCTGTGGCCGTGGGTGACGGCATACAAAAAGGCACCGGCAAACATGTCACCCGCGCCGTTGGTATCCACGGCGGTCACTTTTGCCGCTGGCACAGCGGTCTGATCGCCAGAGTTCAACACGATACAACCCAAGGGGCCGCGTGTCAAACACACCGTACTGGCGAGCTGGCTGATCTGCCGGCAAATCTGCGCCATGTCTTGGGTGCCACACCAGACTTGGGCTTCTTCTTCATTGCAAAACAGGAAGTCCAGGCCGTCACCGATGATGGCGTCCAGACCGGGGCGGCAAAAATTGATCATCGACACATCGCTAAGCGTGCTGGCCAGGGCTACCCCCGCCGCTTTGGCGATGGCCCGTCCTTGCAAGGCGGCGTCCAGCCCTGTGGGTGAGGCCGCCAGGTAGCCCTCCATGTAATAGACCTGCGAGCGGGCGATGTCGGCCTCATGCAGAGACGTGTGGTCCAAGTTGGCGGTAGCGCCCAAAAAGGTGCTCATGCTGCGTTCGGCATCGGGGGTCACCATCACCATGCAGCTGCCAGTCTGGCCCGGCAACTGCTGGGTGTGTGTGAGGTTGGTGGCCACGCCGTGCGACAGCAGGTCTTGCGTGTAGAAGGCGCCCAATTCATCATCCGCCACCCGGCAGGAGTAAAAGGCCTTGCCGCCCAGCTGCGACAGGGCCACCACGGTGTTACCGGCCGAGCCGCCACCGGTACGCCGGGTTTTGGCACCGTGCAAGTGCCCCAGCAGTTCTGTGCGTCTTGGCGCATCAATCAGCGTCATGTGACGCTTGTCCACCCCCATAGTCTGGAGCTGCTGGTCTGAGACTTCGTATTCAGAGTCGACCAGGGCGTTGCCGATGGCGTAGAGGTGGTAGCGGGTCATGGGTTGGGCGCGGATAGGTTGAGAAAAATCATGTCAGAACACAGGGGCTGCAGTGTAGCGTTGGCGCCAAGCCCTTACCCGAGTGAGCAGGCGAAAAAAAGCCCGCGTGAGCGGGCCTTGTTCAGCGCGATGCCACCAAGGCTTAGCCCATGTGCAGGCCGCCGTTCACCGAGAAATCAGCACCAGTGGCGTAGCCGCCTTCTTCCGAGGCCAACCAGGCGATGATGGATGCGATCTCGCTGGGTTCGCCCAGGCGCTTGACGGGCACCGTGGCCACAATCTTGTCGAGCACGTCTTGGCGGATGGCCTTGACCATGTCGGTGCCGATGTAGCCCGGGCTGACGGTGTTGACTGTGACGCCCTTGGTGGCGAGCTCTTGCGCCAGCGCCATCGAGAAGCCGTGCATGCCGGCCTTGGCCGCCGAGTAGTTGGTCTGGCCAGCCTGGCCTTTTTCACCATTGACCGACGAGATGTTGATGATGCGGCCCCAGCCCTTTTCCACCATGTCTGCCACCACTTGTTTGGTGACGTTGAACATGGAGTTGAGGTTGGTTTCGATCACAGCGTCCCAGTCTTCGCGCGTCATCTTGATGAACATGCGGTCTTTGGTGATGCCGGCGTTGTTGACCAGCACGTCGATGCTGCCGTGCTCGGCCTTGGTCTTGGTGAAGGCATCGACCGTGGAATCCCAATTGCCGACATTGCCGACCGAGGCGTAGAAGGTGTAGCCGTGGGCGGCCTGCTCGGCGATCCACTTGGCGTGGTCACGGGTGGGGCCGCAACCGGCAATGACCTTGTAGCCCTCTTTGTGCAGGCGCTGACAAATGGCGGTTCCGATGCCACCCATGCCCCCGGTGACGTAGGCGATTTTTTGACTCATGATGCTCTCCTCTTGGTTATGAACTGACTTGAAACTGGGTTCTGCGTTGCGCTTAACGCTCGATGGTAAGGGCCACGCCCATGCCGCCGCCAATGCACAGGCTGGCAATGCCCTTCTTGGCATTGCGCCGCTGCATCTCGTGCAACAGGGTGACGAGAATACGGCAGCCAGAGGCCCCGATGGGATGGCCAATCGCAATCGCGCCGCCATTGACGTTGACCTTGCTGGTGTCCCAGCCCATTTGCTGGTTGACGGCGCAGGCCTGGGCCGCAAAAGCTTCGTTGATTTCCAACAAGTCGAGGTCGGCCGCGCTCCAGCCGGCACGGGCCAGGGCTTTTTGCGAGGCGGGCACTGGGCCCATGCCCATCAGCGCTGGGTCCAGGCCGCTGGTGGCAAAGCTGGCGATGCGGCCCAGTGGCGTGAGGCCCAGGGCGGCAGCTTTCTTGGCGGTCATCACCATCACGGCGGCAGCGCCGTCGTTCAGGCCTGAGGCATTGCCTGCGGTGACGCCACCGGCCTTGTCAAAGGCGGGCCGCAGGCCGGCCAGCGCTTCTGCACTGGTCTTGCGGTTCAGGTATTCATCTGCGGCAAACACCAGCGGGTCGCCCTTTTTCTGGGCGATGCTGAAGGGCACGATCTCGTCTTTGAACCGGCCGGCGTCTTGCGCTGCGGCGGCCTTGTGCTGGCTGGCCAGGGCCAGTGCGTCCTGCATGTCGCGGGTGATGCCGTGGGCCTTGGCCACGTTTTCAGCGGTGATGCCCATGTGGTACTGGTTGTAGACGTCCCACAGGCCGTCGACAATCATGCTGTCGACCATCTTCCAGTCGCCCATGCGCTGGCCGTCGCGGCTGCCCAGCAGCACATGCGGGCTGGCGCTCATGTTTTCCTGACCGCCGGCGATGACGATCTCGCTGTCGCCCCAGGCCACGGCCTGCGCGGCCAGCATCACGGCTTTGAGGCCGGAGCCGCACACCGCATTGATGGTGAGCGCGGGCGATTCCTTGGCAATGCCGCTCTTGAGCAGCGCCTGGCGCGCCGGGTTCTGGCCGGCACCTGCTGCCAGCACCTGGCCCATGATGACCTCGCCCACCTGGTCCGGCGCCAGGCCAGTGCGCTCGAGCAAGGCCTTGATGACAGCCGCGCCCAGCTCAGGCGCCGGCGTCTTGGCCAAGGTGCCACCAAATTTGCCAACCGCAGTGCGGGCGGCTGACACGATCACGATGTCTTGCATTTTTTGTCTCCGAATAAACAAACGTTAGTGTTGAAAAAAATTGATTCGCCGAGCATCGCACACTGTGCGAACAGTCTCGTCATGCTCGGCTTGACCGGACATCCATGGATTCCCGCGTCCGCGGGAATGACAGGCATCATTGAGGGAATGACAGGCGTGTTCACAAGTTGGCCCATCAGCCCTACGCTTTGGCCTTGACGTAGCGGCCCGGGGCGGGTGCGATGGCTTTGTAGTTGCCCTTGCCGTAGGCCTTGGGCGCGGCGATCTGTTTGCCGGCGTGGCTTTGCAGCCAGGCGGCCCAATCAGTCCACCAGCTGCCAGCGTGTTCGGTGGCGCCAGCCAGCCAGTCAGCTTGAGCGGCCGGGAACTGGCCGTCTTCGCGCACCCAATGGCTGCGTTTCTTGGCGGCCGGTGGGTTGATCACGCCGGCAATGTGGCCTGAGGCGCCCATGACAAAACGCTTTTGGCCGGGCAGGTGCTGGGTGGATGCGTAGGCACCGCCAATGGGCACGATATGGTCTTCGCGCGAGCCGTAGATGTAGACCGGCATATCCAGCTTGCGGAAGTCAATTTTTTGCCTGCAGACCGTGGCCTTGCCTGGCTTGCACAGCTTGTTTTCAAGGTAGGTGTTGCGCAGGTACCAGGCGTAAAACGGCCCGGGCAGGTTGGTGGAGTCGCTGTTCCAGTACAGCAGGTCAAAGGGCGGTGGGGTTTCACCCTTGAGGTAGTTGCCCACCACGTAGTTCCAGACCAGATCATTGGGGCGCAAAAAGCTGAAGGTGGAGGCCAGATCCTGGCCTTTAAGCAGACCGCCCTTGCCCATCTCCTGCTCGCGGTACTTGACGAATGCCTCGTCAATAAAAACGTCCAGAATGCCGGTGTCGGTGAAATCGAGCAGGGCCGTCAAAAAGGTGGCGCTGGCCACTGGCTTTTCACCGCGTGCGGCCAGCACGGCCAATGCGGTGCCGAGAATGGTGCCGCCCACACAAAACCCAAGGGCATTGATGGTCTCAGCCCCCGTGATCTCTTGCGTGACAGCTATTGCTTTTATAGCAGCGTCTTCCACATAGTTGTCCCAGGTCTTGTGGGCGAGGGAAGCGTCCGGATTGCGCCAGCTGACGACAAAGGTGCGGTGGCCCTGGGCCACGGCATAACGAATCAGCGAATTTTCGGGTTGCAGGTCGAGGATGTAGAACTTGTTGATGCAGGGCGGAACCAGCAAAAAGGGCTTCTCGTACACCTTGGCGGTCAGCGGCTTGTACTCGATCAGCTGGAACAGCTCGTTCTCAAACACCACCGCGCCTTCGGTGGTGGCGACGTTTTTTCCCACCTCAAACAGGCTCTCGTCGGTCATGGACACATGGCCCTGCTGCAGGTCATGAAGCATGTTTTGCAGGCCCTTGGCAATGCTCTCGCCCTTGGACTCAATCGCTTTTTGCTGCGCTTCGGCGTTGAAAGCCAGAAAGTTGCTGGGGGCACTAGCGGCCATCCACTGCTCCACGGCAAAGCGGATGCGGGCGCGGGTTTTGGCGTCACCCTCGACCGCATCAGCCAGACCCATCAGTGTGCGGGCATTGAGCAGGTAGGCTGAGGCTGAGAAGGCGGCAACCGGGTTGGCGCTCCAGGCCTGGGCGGCAAAGCGTTTGTCCTTGGGTGGCGCGGTGCCTTGCAGGCTGTTGGTCCACAAGGCGCTGGCGTCTTGCAGGTACTGGGCTTGCAGGGCCTCCAGCTTGTCTTGGGCGAAGTGCACTTGCGGTGCTGAAGCAGGCGATGTGGGCAGGCCGGCAGTCAAGCCACCCATGTCCATGTTCTGAAACGACTGGAAGGTTTTTGCCCAGTTTTCAGCCAGGGCGTCCTGGAACTGTTGCGCCGATTGCGCCCATAATGCTTGGGTATTCTCCGTCATGCTGAGTCCTCTTTATTTTTAGCATATCAGTAGAAACCCGAGTATCGCAGGTCAAGCCCTTCGAGAAACTGACAGTTTTCCAACCCTCACGCTATTTTTTCGAATGTACATTGTCCCCATCGCCTGGCTGTACGTGACCGTGATGATGGCGGTGGCAGAAGCCAACAGCCCGAGCGGCACGCTGCTGGGTGCATTCATCACCTTTTTGCTTTATGGTGCCGGACCCATCGCCCTGGTGATGTACGTGATGGGCACGCCAGCGCGACGGCGGGCCATCAAAGCCCGCGAAGCAGCCGAACGGGCCGAACCCCCGGCCTCAAACCAGCCAGATGCAGGCGGCCATGCGGCCGCTGATCCGGTCGCGCCGGTGCGAAAAGAACCGTGACGGTTGGCTGACGGTGCACCACGCCGGGCTGCCATCATTGCCAAACACCTGCTGCACGCCCAAAGCCGCCAGGCGCTGACGGGCAAGGCCCGCCAGATTAGCCCACCACTTGTCCGGCGCCCCAGCGGCGAACATGGCCGCGGCAGCAGGGTCATGCGCCACAAAAGCCTGGCGCACCTCGTCACCCACTTCAAAGGCCTGCGGCCCGATACAGGGCCCGAGCCACGCTATGATTTCAGTAGCTACCACCCCAATGCCATCAGGGGCTGGAGCCCTAAAAGCCTTATAAGTTGTCTCCAGCACCCCCTGGTCACTCGTACCAGCGAGACCGCGCCAGCCGGCATGCGCAGCGGCCACACGGCGGCCCTGCAGGTCAGTCAGCAAGACGGGCAGGCAGTCGGCCACCATGATGGTGCAGGCCACGCCGGTCTGCTGGCTGACGGCGGCATCCGCCGCCTGGCCATCCAGGCTGGCGGCATCTAACGCATGCACCTGGGTGCCATGCACCTGGGACAGGAAGACCGGCCGCACGCCCACCACACGCGCCAGTGCCGCCCGGTTGGCCGCCACCGCCGCCGGCGCGTCGCCCACATGGTCGCCAAGATTGAAGCTGCCGTAGGCACCGCCGGAAGCGCCGCCGCTGCGGCTGGTGCACAGGGCTTTGACCCTTGCCGGCGCCGGCCAGTCGGGTTGCAACCAATCGGGGTTCATGGCCTGGTGCGCTCAGGCTTCATAGTCCGGGCAGTTGGCCGGCTGAGCCTTCTCGAAAGCTGGCAGCGCCATGCAAGCGTCAAACGCGGCCATGGTGCGCGGCAGGCCATCAAACGGCACGTCAAAGCGGCGGCCATTGAAGATTTGCGGCACCAGGCAGCAGTCGGCCAAGGTGGGGGTGTCGCCAAAACAAAAGCGACCTGCCGGACCCTGCGCCAACTGGCGCTCAAAACTCTCCAGCCCCTGGCGTACCCAGTGGCGGTACCAGGTGTTTTTGCGCTCGTCGTCCAGCGCCAGGTTTTTACTGAGGTACTTGAGCACACGCAGGTTGTTGAGCGGGTGGATTTCGCAGGCGATCGACTGCGCCAGCGCCCGCACCCGGGCCCGGCCAGCGGCATCTGCCGGCAACAGCGGCGGCGCGGGCTGGGTCTCGTCCAGGTACTCGATGATGGTCATGGACTGCGACAGGCGCAGGCCATCGACCTCAAGCATCGGCACCAGGGCATCCGGCACCAGGCTGGCGTACGCCTCTTGTTTGTGCTCGCCACGCGCCAGATGCACCGGAAGGTACTCGTAGGACAGCCCTTTGAGCTCCAACGCAATGCGGACACGGAACGAGGCGGACGACCGAAAGTAATTGTGCAGTTTCATGCACTCAAGGATAACGCTGGAAAGGCTCAGCCGTCATTACCGTGCAAACAGGAAGCCATGGATGCCCGATCTGGTCGGGCATTACGGGTGGCGGTCGGGCATGACAGCGTTGCGGCGGAAACCCCATGTCGTCATTCCCGTGCACACGGGAATCCATGGATGCCCGATCTGGTCGGGCATGACGGGTGACGGTGGGCATGACGGGTGACGGTGGGCATGACGGATGGCGGTCGGGCATGAAGGCGTTGCGGCGACGGACCGCGTCTGGCGCTAGACTAGGCTCTGTTGTGAACTGATCGGAGCCCTGTGATGATTCTTGAACTTGCCGACATCCGCATCCCCCCCGGCCAGAATGCGGCGTTTGAGGAAGCGATTGAGCGCGGCCTGCGCACGGTGATCAGCCATGCCAAGGGGTTTGCTGGCTTCAAGGTCAACCGTGGTGTCGAGAGCGCAGAGCGTTACATCCTGCAGATTTTCTGGGACACGCTGGAAGACCACACCGTCGGCTTTCGACAGTCGGAGGCGTTTGCCCAATGGCGCGCCATCGTCGGACCGTTTTTTGCCAGCCCGCCCGTGGTGGAGCATTTTGAGCTGGTGACTCGGTCAAGCTGAAGTTTGGCCGCCAGGGCCAAGCTGCTGTCTGGGCAGCCTGGCATGGACCGGATTCGCCCTAATCCCGAATTACCCCAATTACCCTCGTTGCCCTTGAAAGGCTTTGTATGAGTTTTGTCGTCACCCCCTCGCCGCAGATCAGCGTGCCTGTCCGAGGCACCGAGGCCCGCTTCCCCGTACACCGCATCTACTGCGTGGGCCGTAACTACGAAGAACACGCCAAGGAGATGGGCTTCACCGGTCGCGAGCCACCGTTCTTCTTCCTGAAGCCAACGGATGCGATCGTGGTCGTCAACCCCGGTGAAACCGCGCCCCTGCCCTACCCGACGCTGACCGTCAACCTGCACCATGAGATCGAGTTGGTGGTGGCCATTGGCACTGGCGGCAAGAACATCAAGGCCGCCGACGCCCACCAGCACATTTTTGGGTACGCGGTCGGGCTGGACATGACCCGGCGCGACCTGCAGAACGACATGAAGAAGCAGGGCCGGCCCTGGTGCATCGGCAAAGCCTTCGATCACTCGGCCCCGATTGGCCCCATCACCCCGGCGGCCCAGGCCGGCGATGTGACTGCCGCCGAGATTGCGCTGCAAGTGAACGGCCAGGACCGCCAGCGCAGCCAGGTCAGCAAGCTGATCTGGAACATTGCCGAAACCATTGAGCACCTGTCGGCCGCTTGGGAACTGCAACCCGGCGACCTGATCTACACCGGCACCCCTGAAGGCGTGGCCGCCGTAGTAGCCGGTGACACACTTCACGGCACGGTGAGCGGCCTGACCCCGATCACGCTGCAAGTGCGCTGAGACCTGGCGGGCATGTTGCGCGAACCCATACGACATTGCCGCAAATGCGGCGCCAGCGTGGTGTACCGCATCCCGGACGACGGCGACACCAAGGAACGCGCCATTTGCACTGCCTGCGCCACGGTCCATTATGAGAACCCACTCAATGTGGTTGGCACCGTCCCCATCTGGGGAGACAAAGTGCTGCTGTGCAAACGCAACATTGAGCCCCGCTGGGGCAAGTGGACACTACCAGCCGGCTTTATGGAGCTCAACGAGACGGTGGCCGAAGGCGCGGCACGCGAGACGGTGGAAGAGTCTGGCGCCGAATTTGAGCTGGAAGGCCTGTTCTCGTTAGTGAACGTCGCGCGGGTGGGGCAGGTGCACATGTTTTACCGGGCCCGCTTGCTGAGCGACCGCTTTGACCCTGGTTTTGAAACAATCGAGGCCCGGCTGTTCGCAGAGGATGAAATCCCCTGGGAGGAGATCGCCTTCCGCACCGTGAAGGAAACGCTGGAGCGTTACTTTGCAGACCGGCGGGCTGGGGCCTTCACGATCCACACCATCGACATCACCTGATTGGCCGCGGCTTGCCGCCTGCGCCCGCGATGCTGCCCTGCTACCTGCTGCTTGACCTGGAAACCACTGGCGGCAACCCGGTGCGCGATCGCATCACCGAGATTGCCGCCGTGCGCATGGAGGGCGGGCAGGAGGTGGCCCGCTGGAGCACCCTGGTGCACCCGGGCGGCCGCATTCCAACCTTCATCCAGAGCCTGACCGGCATCAGCGATGACATGGTGGCCGACGCGCCAAGCTTTGAGGCGGTGGCCCGCCGGCTGCTGGCGTTGCTGGAGGGCGCCGTGCTAGTGGCGCATAACGTGCGCTTTGACCACGGCTTTTTGCTCAACGAGTTTGCGCGCGCCGACATCGCGCTGAAAACACGCACCCTGTGCACGGTGCGGCTGTCGCGCCTGCTGTACCCGCAGCACCGCAGCCATGGGCTAGATGCCATCATGCAGCGCCACGGCCTGCAGACGCAGGCTCGGCACCGCGCCATGGGCGATGTAGACATGGTGCTGGCTTGGCTGCGCCTGGCTGAGGCCGAGCTGGGCGCCGACACACTGCGCCAACAGGCGCACACCCTGTTGCAGGGCAGCGCGGCACTGCCACCGCAGCTGGACACGGCCGTGACCGACATCCCCGAGGGACCGGGCGTCTACCTGTTTTATGGCGAGGGGCCACTGCCGCTTTATGTAGGCAAAAGTGTGACGATGCGCAGCCGGGTGATGTCACATTTTCAGGCGGCCACGCGCCAGCCGCGCGAGATGCGCATGGCACAAGAAATCCGCCGTGTGGAATGGCGCGAAACCGCGGGCGAACTCGGCGCACTGCTGCTGGAAGCCCGACTGGTTAAGGAATTGCAGCCGATCCACAACCGGCAACTGCGGCGCGAACGCGCCCTGTGCGCCTGGCGCCTGGAGGACAACCCGAATGCGCGGCCGCTGCTGACCCTGGTCAGCGGTGCCGACTTTGAGCCGCAGCAGTTTGAGCGCCTGTACGGTGCCTACCGCTCACGCCGGCAGGCCCAGGATGATCTGCGTGCCTTGGCCGATGCGCAGGGCCTGTGCCTGCAGGCGCTCGGCCTGGAATCCGGCCAGGGCCGCTGCTTTGCGAACCAGATCGGGCGCTGCAAGGGCGTCTGTTGCGGCCAGGAGAAGCCCGAGCGGCACCGGCTGCGGCTGGCACTGGCCTTGGCAGCGCAAAAACTGCGCGCCTGGCCCTATGGCGGGCCAATTGGCCTGCGCGAGGCAGACCCGGTGCGCGGGCGCACCGACATTCACTTGTTTGACCAATGGTCCCACCTCGGCACCGCGCACGACGATGAGGGTTTGGCCGAGGCGCTTTCGAGCGGCGGCAGCCGTGCCAGCCTGGCGTTTGATCTGGACACCTACCGCCTGCTAGTCAAATACTTGGCGGCACCAGCCCGCGCTGGGTTGCAACTACTGACCTGGCCAACTGCGGCCTAAGACCATGGTTGAGACCACCCGCGTCAGGGGTGCAGCTTGGCCCAGACGGTTTTCAGCTTGGCTTCCAGCATGGCCGGGGTGAATGGCTTCATGATGTAGCTGGAGACACCAGCCTTGACCGCGTCCATCACCAGGGTGCGCTCGCTCTCGGCGGTGATCATGATGAAAGGCAGCGGCCCCAGCCGCTTGTCGGCCCGAACCAGCTTGAGAAACTCTATGCCCTTCATGACCGGCATGTTCCAGTCAGACAGGATCAGCTCAACCGGCTGCCCTTTCAAGAATTCGGTCTTCAGGACTTCAATGGCCCGGTGGCCATCGCTGGCCTCCAGAATGTCGATGAAGCCCAGGTCTTTGAGCTGACCTTTCACAATGGCGCGCAAGGGCCCCATGTCGTCAACAACGAGAATCCGGGTCTTGGGAGGGAACATGGGGAATCCTGCTTACGATGCCAGTAGGGTCGGAAGTGGCACGTGCAAGGTGAAGGTCATCCCCTGGCCGGCCGTACTGTCGATCAGTATATGCCCTCCCACCGAGCGCACAGCGTGGTCAATGGCGTCCAGCCCCACGCCCCGCCCCGACAGCAGGCTGACCTCGGCGGCAGTGCTGAAGCCGGGCAGCAACAGGATGCGCCAGGGCTGACCGGTGCGCTCGCAGTCGTCGACCAAGGCTTGGTTCAGCCCGGTTTTTTGTCGCGCCTTGGCGGGAAGCTCTTGAAAATCCAGGCCCCGGCCGTCATCCGCCACTTGGATCCGGAGCATGCCGGCCTCAGCCGCCAGCACGACTTGGAGCGTGCCCGTGCCAGGTTTGCCCGCAACCTCACGCACCTCAGGCAGCTCAATGCCGTGGCACAGCGCGTTGGACAGCAGGTGGGGGAAAACCTGGCTCAGCGCGTCGAACACCGGCTTATCGAGCTTGCCGCCCTCCCCCGACAGCTCAAAGCGCGCCTGTTTGCCAAGTTCCGGTGCCAGACGCGCCACCTCAGACGCCCAGGCCGAGAACAGCCGACTGGCATCAACCGCCTCCAGCGCGGCCATGATGCTGGCCACGGCAGCCAGATCACCCTGTGCAACGGCGCCGCGCAGCCGCGCCAAGTCCTGTTCAGACAGCACGGTGCCGGTCAGGCGCTGCCGCAAAGCACTGCCCATTTTGTCAATCAAGCCCTGCACACTCTGCTGCGCGTCGGCCAGGCGGGCAAGGCCGGCCTGGAACCCCTGTTGCTGTTCCGCCGTGATGGCAGGCTGATGCGCAAACGCTAGGATTGCGGACTCCAGCTCGTGCGCACTGGCTTGAACCGGCTTGAGGGCGAACATACCAGCCAAGCCTTTGAGGCTGTGCAACTGGCGCATGCTGTCCTCCAGTCGCGCCGCCTGCTGCAATGGCGCCACTGAGGCCAGGGACTGGGCCAGCGCAGTCACCTCGGCCAAGGTACGCGTCAACAGCGCGGCGGCTTCAAAAAAGATTTCGGGGTTCTGATGGATTTTGCCCAAGGTGTCCTGCTGCGCCTTGAGCGCCTCATTGGCGCGTTCGAGCTTGCGTTGCGCCGTGACATCTTCCACCCCGATATCGACGGCAGCCACGGTGCCGTCGGCACCGCGGGAGGCATGGTAAGAAAACACGTACTCACTGTCGCCGTCGGGTGAAGGCAGTTTGAGCTCTTGCGTAAGCAGGCCAGTCAGGTCCTCAAAGGCCATGAAAGAATCTTCAAACAGCATGGCGTAGGTTTCAAACCAAGAGGCCTGCTCCGCCGCATTGTCCCCACTCACCAACCCGGCGAAGGACACGCCGGCCAAGTTGTCCTTGCCAAAATAGCGGGCACACTTGAGCGAGTATTCGTTGGTGACCCTGGCGGCCCGGTCCAGCTTCATGAAACCCTGTGGCGTGTGCTGCAGAATTTCGCTCTGCCGTCGGGTTGCCGTTTTGAGGCGTTCGCTCGATTGCAGGAACAAAGCACGCCACAGCCGGGGAATGTCATCCAGCATTTGTAAGAAGGCGAGCTTGCTGATGCTGAGCAGTTGGCAGTTCCCCAGTGTGACCACCGAGGCGGTCGCCACGGTGTCAGGAACCACGCACGACATTTCGCCAAAGCACTGCACCGTGCTGATTTGGGCCACGATCTCGCCATTGACCATCACCTTGACGGCGCCACTCTTGAGGATGAATACGGCGGGCGCCGGCTCATGTTGGGTCAGCAGGACCGAATCGGTTGGCAGCTGCAACTCCACCAGCATGGCGGCCACCACAGACAGCTCGTGGTCTTGCAGGTCTTTGAAGAGCTCGGATTGCTTCAGCGTTTCAATGATCGACATCTTGACTTTCAGGCTTGTGGCTGCGCACTGCGGCGTGAGACGGTGTAGGGCGGCAGTCCGCGTAGCATACGCTGCCCATAAGACTGTTGCAGCAGCCGCCGGTCGTAACAGACCACTGTCGCCTGGTCCTCCTCGGTGCGAATGGCGCGGCCGGTCCATTGCAGCAGGCGAATGCCCGTGGCCGGCACCACCAACTCGGCGAAGGGATCCCGCCCGAGCGTTTTGAGCCATTCGGCCCTGGCTTCTTCCACCGGGTCAGCGGGTGGACTGAATGGCAGTTTGGCGATGAACACGGTCTCACACAGCCGCCCCGGCAGGTCCAGCCCCTCGCCAAAGGACTGCAGCCCAAAAATAATCGACGGCTGCCCACCCTCAACGCGAGCCTGATGCGCCGCCAGCAAGCGGCCGCGGGACAACTGGCCCTGCACCAGCACGCAGGGGAGCAGCCCCGCATCCAGCACATCGACAGCTGCTTTCATCTGCAACCTGGAGGTAAACAGCGCCAGCGCGCCGTGGTTGACCTGCCGCAGGTCCGCCATCAGTGCGGCCACCATGTCGCGGGTATAGGCGGGGGCATCGCGGGGATCAGCCACCGTTTCCACCACCACCAGCCGGCCCTGGGCCTGGTAATCAAAGGGGCTGTCCACCGCCAGTGTTGTCACCTGGGGCTGCGCGTCTAAACCAGCCTCCTGCAAGAAATAATCAAAACTGCCACAACTGGTCAGGGTGGCCGAGGTGATCACTGCGGCCCGAACCTGCCGCCAGAGGTGCTGGCGCAACAGATCACCCGGCACGATCGGGCAGGCATGGGCGCTTACAACCACCAGGCCGGAGCTGGTGTCCGCCTCGAACCACTTGGCCAGTGGCTGGTCCCCGTGGGTCAGCAGCAGGCTGCTGGTATGGGCTACTGCCAGCAGGCGCGGCGCCAACTGACCCAGTCGGGCGTACATCAAAGCGCAACCAGGCGCCTGGGCCGGGTCCTCGCGGACCAGGCGCTTGAGCTCGCCGGCAAGCTCTTCCAGCGCAGCCGACAAACCGGCGGCATGGCCTTGCACCAGGGCCAGGGGCGCCTGCAGTTCGGTTGGTAACACACCGTGCGGCAGGCGGTGCCGGCTGTTGTACCCGGCTGAATCAGCGCTCAGGCGGTCCATCAGCAAACGCGTCAGGTCGTGCAGCGCGGCCTTGAGTTGTTGCGCCAGTGTGTCGACGTCCTGTGCCAGCACCAACTGAATTTTGCCGCTGACCTCGCGCAGGGCTTTGGGCAGCTTGTCAAGCCAGCGCAGGTTGGACAGGTCCATGGCACTCGAAAACTGACGCAAGGCGACGACCGGCAAGTGATGACCCTCATCAAACACCAGCAGACAGTTGTCAAGTTCGGGCAGGGTTTTCATGCCGACCGAGGCCAACACCAGGTCGTGGTTGGCCACAATCACCTGCGCCTCGGCCAAGCGGCTGCGCGCCTGGTAGTAACTGCAGTCCCGGTAGCGCGGGCAATGGCGGGCGGTACAGGTGTGACGCTCGGCGGCCACGGTCGCCCAGTCATGCGCTTCGGGTTGATCGGGCAAATTATCCCGATCGCCATCCCATTGGCCATCGGCCAGGGCGGTAGCCAGCATGGCGTACAAGGTGTCTCGTCGCACCTGCGGGTCATCGCCTCGGAGTTGACGCCCATACGCAGCGCTTGGCGGCGGGGCGTCGTCGTCTGGGCCGAACAAGTCGTCCTCGGCACCGCCGGTGGCGCCACCGTTCAGTCGGTCAAGCTTGAACTTGCAAACGTAGCGGCCACGGCCCTTGGCCAGTGCGAACACAAATGGGGTCTCGAGTACGGCCGCCAGGGCCGGCAGGTCCTTGCTCATCAGCTGCTCCTGCAAGGCCACCGTGGCGGTAGAGATGACCACCCGGGTCTTCAGCGCCAGCGCCAGCGCCACCATGGTCGACCCGTAGGCGGCCGACTTGCCGACCCCCGTACCGGCTTGAATCACACTGACCGCCCGGACCGGGTCAGGGTGTTCGCCCAGGGTGACTACGCTCATAGAGCTGGCAATTCGCTGGGCCATGGCCTGCTGGCCCGGACGCACGCGAAAACCCGGC
The DNA here is from genome assembly GCA_040400795.1 of Rhodoferax sp. Classification (GTDB taxonomy): domain Bacteria; phylum Pseudomonadota; class Gammaproteobacteria; order Burkholderiales; family Burkholderiaceae_C; genus Rhodoferax. The sequence continues at coordinate 3,264 of JBBAPO010000041.1, read as the reverse complement.
GTGCCTGACAGCACTTGCTCAAAAGCGACTATGGACGCCTGGGTCAAGTCATCCGGGTTCAAGGCAGTCATCTAGGATAGGCAAGGGTTTGATGTGCATGCCGCTATTACACCGCCAATCACACCGCTAATCACATCGACCCACGCTGACGAGGCCGTTTTACGCGCGACTTGCAAGGCGAGCGGCCCTGCCAAGTCGGCATTGGCAGGCTATATTTGGGCCTATGAACATGACAACCCAAGCACACACCAGTCCGGGCTTACCTTGGCGCAGTCTGCTGGTCGCGCTGGTATTGGCTGGTGTCGGCCGTACCGGCCTGGCGACGCTCGGGGCAGCGCCTGCAACTCCGGACAACGGCACAAAAATTATTAACACGGCTTACACCATCACCGAAAGCTTGCTAGACAACGGGACACGGGTGCAGGAGTTCGTCACGCCCGCCGGGCTGGTCTTTGCAGTGATCTGGCGCGGTCCGGTGCTGCCTGATCTGAGGGCCTTGCTAGGAGATTACTTGAATATTTTTCAACGTTACACCGACGCAGCGCGCCAAGCCGGCCTGCGCGGCGGACCGGTTAATTTGGCACAGGAAGGTTTGGTCTTGCGCTCCAGCGGCCGCATGGGTCACTTTTCTGGCTACGCCTATGTACCCACCCTGGTGCCCCACGGTGTCAATATCAATGAGTTGCTCGCTTAAGGGCTTAGGCCAACGTATTGCTGCCACACTGCTGCCAGTCTGGATGGCTGCTTGTGGCGGCGGCAGTGGCCTACCAGCTAACGTACCGACAGTGGAGGTGCCCGCCGGCAACAACGCCATCGCCGTCGCCGTTAACCGGGGCCCAAACGGCAACAGCGTCAACAGGCTCTACACCAGCGTCACCATCTGTGAACCGGACAGCAACGTCCAATGCCAGACCATCGATGATGTGCTGGTGGATAGCGGCTCCACCGGCCTGCGCCTCTTAACCTCGGTGATCCGCCCAGACTTAAGGCTCAACCTGCAATTGAGTCCGCAAGGATTTCCTCTGCTCAACTGCATCCAGTTCCTTGACGGCAGCTTTGCCTGGGGTCCGATTGCCGCTTTCGACCTAAAACTAGGTGGCAAAACGGCCAACGCCCTACCCACACAGCTGATTGGTGACCCCGCCGCTGCGGCCCTCAGTGCCAACTGCGGTATCGGGCTGCCACTCAACTCGGTCGCCAGCCTGGGTGCCAATGGGGTGCTGGGTGTTGGCCTATTCAAACAGGATTGCGGCGCCAACTGTGTAGCCAACCCGCGCAATGGGTACTACTTTCGTTGCACCACGGTCAATTGCAGGGCGGCACAGGCTTCGGTAGCTAGCCTGACCCAGCAACTCAGCAACCCGGTCTCTCGCTTCAGTAGTGACAACAACGGCTTTGTCTTTGATCTGCCCCCGGTTGACCCATCGGGGGCAGTTGGGCTTAAAGGCACCTTGGTTTTCGGTATTGGCACCCAGGCTAACAACCAGTATGCACCCGTCAGCCTCCTTAGCACCAGCACCACGGGTCGGATCACCACTTTGCTGTCAGGTCAGCAGTTGACCAACAGCTTTCTTGACACCGGCTCCAACGCACTTTTCTTTGACGCCACTTCCATACTCTCCTGCTCGGGCAACGAGCCAATTCGTTTTTATTGTCCGCCTACCCGCGTCAATAGGTCGGCATCACTGATCGGCGCCAACGGCACGACGGTAGCTGTCAACTTTGCCGTGGACAATGCCCTTCAACTATTTGCAAACCCTACCAAGGCCGCATTGCCCACACTAGCGGGAACCTTGGGCGACTCTAGAGGTTTTGATTGGGGTTTGCCATTTTTCTATGGCCGTCGCGTGTTTTTAGGAATCGAAAACGAAATATCGCCTGCCGGAACTGGTCCGTTTTACGCCTTCTGAATTGCCCCGCCCGGGCGCTGGTGCATGTCCAGCCGACCCGCTAAGGCCATGGCTGCAAGGCTGGCGCAAGCGCCTACCAGGCCGGCCATCCAGTAGTTCTGCACCAGATGATTGGCATCCCGACTGATCAGGCTGCCGCCAATAAACGCGGCAACCCCCATAGCGGCTGACTGCACCGACGAATTGAGCGCCATGAAGGTGCCGCGCAGGGCCGGGTTGGCGCAGGAGGCAATGATGGCCATGCCCGGGATCATGCGCCCGCTCATGCAAGTGAAAAACAGCGTAGAGACAATCAACACCGCCCACATAGGCAGACCCTCCGTCAATGTGGTGGCAACCATGGGCACGATGACCAGCACCGCCATCACACGAAACAGCGCCACCTTGCCGCGCCGGTCGGTCAAGACGCCAACCAGTCGGGCACTCAGCAGGGTGGCAAGACCGCCGCACAGGTACACGTAAAACACCTGATCCGAACGCCAGCCAACGTTGGTTTGCAGGTAAATGGTGATGAAGGGGATCACCGTAAACCCGGCAAACATCAGCAGGGCAGAAAAGGCGAATGCCTTGAGATTGTTGCGGTCCTGTAACACCTGCCGAATGGCACCAAACGCCGATGGACGATGGGATGCTTGCAGGTGCGCATTGAGCGGTGGCAGGGTCACGAAGGCCAGCACACACAACAGGCCAACCAGCCCGGCAATGCCAATAAACGGCGCATGCCAGCTCAGGTGCGCCGCCAGGAACAGCCCCGTCGGTACACCGGCCACGGTCGCCACAGAAAATGAGGTCATCACAATGCTCATGGCGCGGCCACGCCGTTCGAACGGAATCACGTCCGCCACCACCGTTTGTGCCAGCGCCGAGAGCACGCCGCCAAAGATGCCAGCCAGCACCCGCGCCCCCATCAGGGTCGGGTAATCAGGTGCCAGTCCACAGGCCAGGGTGGCCACCCCGAACAGGGCATAGAGCACCAATAACAGCTTCTTGCGGTCGAATTTGTCCAGGTAAGTGGCAGCCAGCAGGCCAGAGGCGCCAGCCGCCAAGGTGTAGGCAGATACCAACAGGCCGAAACTGGCGTCGCTGATGGCAAAAATACGGGTGAACTGCGGCCCCAGCGGCATCATGATCATGAAATCCAGAATGTTAGTGAACTGGATTCCGGCAAGGGTAAACAACAGCCAGAGTTCTCGGCGGCGTGACAAGGGCGGTTGGACCGGGTGGGGCATGAAGGCTTTCTTGGGGAGTGCGGGGGGTGCGACAGGGGCAGAATGAAGAAAGGACTTAGCCCCTATCGAAGCTAAGTCCTTGATTCATATGGTCGGTGTGAAAGGATTCGAACCTTCGACCCCTT
>JBBAPO010000040.1:0-36355 GCA_040400795.1 Rhodoferax sp. | reverse complement strand
ACCTGGGCGCCATCAGCATGATGAGCAGCGACAGCCAGGCCATGGGCCGCGTCGGCGAGGTGATCCTTCGCACCTGGCAAACAGCGCACAAGATGAAGCTGCAGCGCGGCGCCCTGCCCGAGGACAGCGCGCGCAACGACAACTTCCGCATCAAACGCTACGTGGCCAAGTACACCATCAACCCGGCTATTGCCCACGGCATCAGCCACGAGGTCGGCAGCATCGAGGTCGGCAAATGGGCTGATCTGGTGGTCTGGAAGCCGGCGTTTTTCGGCGTCAAGCCGGCGCTGATCCTCAAAGGTGGCTTCATCGCCATGGCCGCCATGGGCGACCCGAATGCCTCCATCCCCACGCTGCAGCCGGTGCACTACCGGCCCATGTTCGGCGCCTATGGCGGTGCGCTGGAGCGCGGGTCGCTGACCTTTGTCTCGCAGGCTGGCCTGAATGCCGGCATTAAAGAGCGCTTTGGCCTGGCCAAGCAGGTGGTCGCCGTGAAAAACATACGCGGCGTGCGCAAGCAGCACATGGTGCACAACAACTACCTGCCCAAGATGGAGATCGACGCCCAGACCTACAGCGTGCGCGCAGACGGCCAGTTGCTCACCTGCGAGCCGGCGGTCAGCCTGCCGATGGCGCAGCGGTATTTTCTGTTTTGAACGCCATTGACATCCGGGTCGACGACTTGCAAGGCGAGGCCATCAAGGCCTTGCTGCGATTGCATCTAGACGCCATGCACCAGCACTCTCCACCCGAGAGTGTTCATGCACTGGACATTAACGCGCTGCGCAATCCGTCCATCACGTTTTGGACAGCCTGGGCCCATGGCGAGTTGCTAGGTTGCGGTGCGCTCAAGCGGCTTGACCAGGACCACGGCGAACTCAAGTCCATGCGGACAGCCGATGCGCATCAACGCAAAGGGGTGGCACGCGCCCTGCTGCGGCACATTGAATCTGCGGCGCGAGCTGAAGGTATCCGGCGCCTCAGTCTGGAGACTGGCTCTACCGCGCCCTTTGCGGCGGCCCTTCGCTTGTACGCCAGCGAAGGTTTTGTGAACTGCGGCCCGTTTGCAGACTATGCACTGGACCCGTTCAGCGTGTTCATGAACAAGTTATTGGCCGACCAGGTATCACAGCGCTAATGGCATGCGCGCCTGTCAAGCCTTACGCTCGGATCAGAGATTGTTACGTTCGGTGTTCGCTTGAAAATAGATTTTGGTTTCCGAACGATCAGATTGGAGCGAAAAACCATTGGGTGTCGGCGTCAGATGAAGGATGTCACCCAACACAACACCCAACTTGGCACATAGCGCCTCAGGGAAAATAACCCAATCTCGTCACCCACCTCGATCAAATCTAATCGCTCCATAAAAGCACTCCCAATAATCGCAACACTATAACCATGCTGACCGTCAACAAACTCATTCCCCAAGGCCAAGGCCTGGCAGCAGCATTGCTCAAACGAGCTGGCACGGTCGAGCTGGACTGGGATGTGCGCCAGAAAAGCCGCTTTGACGCCACCGACTCGGCCGGCCGCAGCCTGGGCGTATTTTTGCCGCGCGGCACCGTGGTGCGCGGCGGCGATGTGCTGGTGGCGGAAGACGGCTCGTTGGTGCGGGTGAGTGCGGCACCCCAGCAGGTGCTGCGCATTACTCACTGCCAGGCCCATGGCACACCGTATGACCTGATCCGCGCCGCCTACCACCTGGGTAACCGCCATGTGCCGATTGAGCTCAAGCCCGAACACCTGCAGATTGAACCCGACCATGTGCTGGCGGACATGCTGCGCGCCATGCACCTTCTGCAGCCGGTCGAGCAAGCCTTTGAACCCGAAAGCGGTGCCTATGCCACGGGCGGCCATGGGCATGGCCACGACCCGCACGCGGGCCATGGCCACACTCACTGAGCGCGCCGGACATGTCTGACACTAGCCTGCTGCAGCTGATGTGGCTGGCCTCGCCGGCTTTGCCGATTGGCGGGTTTTCTTATTCAGAATGCCTTGAAAGTAGCGTGGATGCTGGGTTTGTTGCAACAGAAAGCGAAGCATCTGATTGGCTGGCGGATCAGTTGCAACTGAGCCTGGCGCGCTCTGAGCTGGCAGTGCTGGCGCAGGCCATTCCCGCCTGGCGGGCGCAGGACCATGGCCGTATCGCGGAGCTCAACGCCTGGGTGCTGCACACCCGCGAAAGCGCAGAACTGCGGGCACAAACCGAGCAAATGGGACGCTCGCTGCTGGAATGGCTGCGCAACCACACCACCGCCAGCACCACGCAGATCCAGGTCTTGGCCGCGCTGCAACCCACCTACCCTCTGGCCTTTGCCTTAGCCGCTGGCAGCACCACCGCACCGCTGCGCGACTGTCTGCTGGCTTTTGCCTTTGGTTGGGCCGAGAACATGATGCAGGCCGCCGTCAAGGCCGTACCCCTGGGCCAAAGCGCCGGCCAGCGCATCCTGTCGCGCCTGGCCGAAGAGATTCCTGGTGCCGTAGACCACGCCCTGTCGCTCACCGACGAGACCCGCCAGGCTTTTTCGCCCATGCTGGCCATCTTGTCGGCCCAGCATGAAGTGCAGTACTCCCGCCTCTTCCGTTCCTGAAAGCACCACCATGTCCGCTTTGCACCACATCGCCAACCGCACCCGTAAACTGCCGCCCCTGCGCGTGGGCATTGGCGGCCCGGTCGGCTCTGGCAAAACCACGCTGCTGGAGATGCTGTGCAAAGGCATGCGCGAACGCTATGACCTGGTGGCCATCACCAATGACATCTACACCAAAGAAGACCAGCGCCTGCTCACTGTCAGCGGCGCATTACCAGCCGAGCGCATCATGGGCGTGGAAACCGGGGGCTGCCCGCACACCGCCATCCGCGAAGACGCCTCGATCAACCTGGAGGCCATCGACCGCATGCTGGTCGATTTTCCGGACGCTGACATTGTGTTTGTGGAGAGCGGCGGCGACAACCTGGCCGCCACCTTCAGCCCCGAGCTCTCAGACTTGACGATTTACGTGATTGACGTCGCAGCCGGTGAAAAAATCCCGCGCAAGGGGGGGCCCGGCATCACCAAGAGCGACCTGTTCGTCATCAACAAGACCGATCTCGCGCCCTACGTCGGCGCCGACCTGGGCGTGATGGCCGCCGACACCACCCGCATGCGCACCACCGCCAAAGGCCTGAAACCCTTTGTCATGACCAACCTTAAAACCCAGACCGGCCTGGCCGAGGTGATCGAGTTCATCGAGACTAAGGGCCTGCTGCGGGCCGGCTAGAATAGGTGAAACTGGAAGCGTGGCAGAGTGGTCGATTGCACCGGTCTTGAAAACCGGCGACGGGAAACCGTCCGTGAGTTCGAATCTCACCGCTTCCGCCAGCAGCCCCAACTTTGGGGCTTTTTTGTGTCTAACCGACATGGCGCAGCGACACTTGAGCACCTTGCCTTGTGTGAAAAAGCCTACTCAGTCCGAGGGCCTCGTGTGGCGGACTGAAAGAATCAAATTTCCGTGGCGCGCCGGCCTGATCGGACTGGTCAGCGTGGCGTTGTCGTTGCACGGTGCGTCGGCGCAGGTAGGCGACAAAGTGCACTTGGGGCCCTGGTCGATTGACCGAACCGAGGTCACCATCGGCCAGTTTGCGCGTTATAGCCAGGCCACTGGCGTCATTACGCAGGCTGAAAAAGAGGGCGGTGGCTTTGAGTTCGGCGCCGGCTGGGAACGCCGTCCGGGCTGGTCCTGGCGAAAGCCCGATGGGCAGACCGCTCCCGCCGATTTGCCTGCGGTGCATCTGAACTTTGCCGAGGCGCAGGCCTACTGCCGCTGGGCTGGTGGGCGCCTGCCGAACGGCGCCGAATGGCAAATGGCCGGCTTTACTGAATTGCGCGATGCGCCCCCAGCACCCTGGGTCAAGGGCAAGACCTACCCCTGGACCACGGGCGACAGCCCACAGGGAGCCAACACCAGCGATGCGGACCCCTGGCCGCGTGCCGCACCGGCGGGCGCCACGCGCGAAGGCGTCAATGGCCTCTACGACATGGGCGCCAATGTGTGGGAGTGGACCACCGACATAATGGGACCGGAACGGCGCACCGTGGGCGGCTCCTGGTGGTACGGCGCTTTCAACATGAAGGCCGATGTGCAGGCCTTCAAACCAAGCAACTTTTATGCGGTCTACATCGGCTTTCGCTGCGTGTACGACCACCATCTGCCGCGATCCGCACCTTGACCGCCCCGCTGCGCGCCGAACGGGCGCTAGACGCGGGGCGGCGCCGGTTCGTCGCGCACCAGGCGCCACAGCAGCCAGGTGCCAACCAGCGCGTTGCATAGCGCAAACACACCGACAACGATCATGGCGACGGTATTGAGCGGTCGATTTTGCACAATCCAAGCCAGTGCTGCCGACAAGGCGTTGAGCGCCAGCATCAGCCAAAACAAGGGATTGCGAGGTTGGAACACGCGGAATAGTTTCATCGGTGCATGCTACCCAAAATTTATCTTTGACGGCACGGCGTCCTCAGAAGTCGGCGGTATGCAGGTCCACCTGCTGGTGCGTGATGCGGTCGCCGACGACGGTGAAGGTGTCGATGCCGCGGGTGCCATCAGCCCGCCCGCCACGCAGCGCCCATTGCATCGCGATGTGAGTGCCGAGTTCGCTTGCGCCCGCGTCGATCCGGGTCAGGCTGTGCACCACCAACACGCTGCTGCCCATGCGCTGCAGGGCCAGTGGGAAGTACTCGCGCGGCACCACCTGCTGCCTGCCCCGCGTGATGCAGGCAGCCTCTGTGTAGTCAGCCGACATCAGCACCGCGTCACCGCAACGCACCGCCGCAATGTGCGCCTGGACTACGGCCATGGCGTCGGCCGCCGCACCCTGGGTGCGCAGCGCTGCCTGCAGTACCAGGACGGCGTCCCGGCTCGGTGGCGGCGGCTGTGCCGGCAGGGTCACTGGGCGGGGATGAACTTGCCGTCTTTGACCGTGATCAGGATCGGCTCGTAGGTCGGCTCGCGTTCGGAACCCGCAAAACTGAAGTTGCCTTTGCCGCTGCCCAACACCACAGGGAAATTGCGAGTGGCAATCACCGCGTCATTCAGGCTCTGGCGGGTCACGGCCCCTTTGACATTGGCCAGGGCATGGCCGTAGAGCTTGCCAATGGTGTAACCCACCGCATTCCACTGGTCGGGAATGGCGTTGTACTTCTTTTGGTAGTTGGCAACAAAAGTCTTTGCCAAGGCGTCGTTACGGATCCCGGGGAAGGCATCGGTGCCAATGAGCGTGCCCTCGACCGCCTTGCCGCCGATGCGCAGGAAGCTGGCCGAGGCGGCTGCATTGTTGGCAACAAAGCGCAAATTGGGCGCCGCGCCAGCTTGTTTAGTCACCTGTGACCGGAAGCGTCCATCTGATCGCTTTGATCGGTTGATGAGGGATCGATTCGAACGGCAGGCAGTAGCTGACCATCCACCATCTGAATCTGCCGGCCACAACGACTGGCCAGGGCTGGGTCATGGGTGACGATGAGGCAAGCCGACTGCTGTGTGTGGTTGATGCTTTGCAAGAGCTCAAAAATATCATTGGCGCTGCGGGTGTCCAGATTGCCTGTGGGCTCGTCGGCCAAGATCAGGCGCGGCGACAGTGCAAGCGCCCGCGCCACCGCCACCCGCTGCTGCATGCCGCCTGAGAGTTGCGAAGGCCGCTTGTGCGCGGCATCCTTCAAACCCACCTGATCGAGCAGGCGCAAGGCCGTGGCCTGGGCTTGGGCCGTGGGCCAACCGGTATCAATGATGGCCGGCATCATCACGTTTTCCAAGGCCGTAAAGCCAGGCAACAGGTGGTGAAACTGAAAAATGAACCCGATGCTTCGGCCCCGCAGCGCGGTGATGGCGGCATCGCCAAGCCCCGCCGTGTCCTGGCCACCCACCAGCAATTGGCCGCTGGTCGGCGGCTCCAGCAAGCCGATCAGGTTGAGCAGCGTGCTTTTGCCCGAGCCCGATGGGCCCGTTAACGCCGCAAAATCACCTTCCTGGATGCACAGATCTATGCCGTGCAGCACCTCGGTGACCACGGGTGTGCCCACGCCGTAGCTCTTGCGGATCTGGTGCATGTCGATGATGGACGTCATGGTGTGGGCCTGCCATCAAACCCGGATGGCCTGCACCGGGTCCAGGCGGGCGGCGCGGCGTGCTGGCAGCGCGGCGGCCAACAAACCCACCACCAAGGCTAGCCCGCAGGCCGACAGCACCACCCCCAGATCAAGGTCGCCGCTAAGCAAAGCCGTGCCATCGGCGTTGCGCGTGATACGGGCAAAAAAATTGAGCAGGCCCAGCGACAGTGCCGAGCCCAAGGCCGATCCCACCAGGCCGTACAGGCCACCCTGCAGCAAAAAGACCGACATGATGCGCTGCGGACTCGCGCCCATGGCCCGCAAAATACCGATCTCCTTTTGTTTTTGCACCACCGACACCACCAGCACGCTGGCAATGCCCACCGCCACAATGATGGTCACAAAGAAGCGGATCAGGTTGTTGGACATGCTTTGGCTGTTCAGGGCCGACAACAACTGCGCATTGGTTTGCATCCAACTGTCCACGGTCAAGCCGGTTTGCGCTTGCAGTTGGCGCGCCGTGGTCTCTGCTGCAAACAGGTTCTCCACCCGCAGGTCCAGCTGCGTGATGCCCCCGGGCAGATCCAACAGTGTTTGCGCTAACTTGATGCTGGTGAACACCCAGCGGCGGTTCAGATCGCGGTTGCCAATGTCAAAAATGCCGGCAATGCTGACCAGGTCATTGCGCCCCCCCACAGTGACCAGGCGCAGTTTGTCGCCCACCGAGATGCCCAGGTCTTTAGCCAGCTCGCTGCCAATGACCACGTTGGTGCCGCTCACGTCAAACAGGCCCTGGCGCAGGTATTTGGCCATGCGCACAATGCGCTGGAAGGCCTGCGGCTCCACGCCCATCAAGGCGATGGATTGGCTGGCGTCGGCCCGCACCGCAAAGCCGGCCCCCGACACCATGGGCGACACCGCCAGCACCCCCGGGGTCTGTGTCGCCAACTGTGCCACTGAGGTCCATTGGTCCACACTGCGCAAGCGTTGGGCACGCGGCTGAATGATGGCGGCCGTGCTGTCAGGCGACAGCGTGGTGCGGTTGACGGCCTGCGGGGGGCGGATCACGATATGAGCTTGGCTACCCAGGGTCTTGTCGATGATGGACTCCTGCAACTGGCTGATCAGGGTCGTCAAGAAAATGATCACCGCCACACCACCCGTGACCCCGGCCAAAATGAGCACGGTTTGCATGCGCCCCTCGCGCAGGTAGCGAAGGCAGACCATCCAGGCAAAAGGCAAACGCACAGTCATGGCGGCAAGCAGTGGCTGCTTACTGCGTGAGTCCGGGCACAGGCTGTGCGTTGCCCTTGGGAACGCGCTCGGCTTGCTCGCGCACGCGGTCGCCCACTTCGGGCGATGCGGTGGGTGTGATGACCCGGTCGCCGGCGGCCAAGCCCTCCAGCACCTGGGTGGTGCCGATGCCCCGCAGCCCCAACACCAACCTGACCTTTTCTGCGCGACCGCTGCGGTTGACCAGGGCATAGGCGCCGCCATTCGCGTCGCGCCGCACCGCGTCAGTGGGCAGCTTCAGGGCGTTGGCGGCCTGCGCCGTGACGATTTCGACACTGACCGTCATGTCAGGGCGCAGGTACTCAACGCCAGCGTCCACCCGCAACTTCAGATCGACCGTGCCGCGCTGGGCGTCGACCGCCGGGGCGATGAAGGTCAGCGTGGCATTGAAAGGCCGCTCCGGGTAGGCATCGGCGGTGGCGCGTGCGGTTTGGCCCAGCTTGAGGTAGCTCAGGTTTTTCTCATCCACGCTGGCCTGGATGCGCGTCTCGTCACCACTGACCAGGGTCAGGAGGGTGCGGCCGGGCTGCGCCGTGTCGCCCGGATCAGCGGCGCGGCTGATGACGGTCCCCGCCACTGGTGCACGCAGGCTGAGCTGGTCGAGCCGGCCCAGGGCTGCCCGCTCGGCGGCCAGTGCCTGCCCGAGGCGGCTCTGTGCCAGTTCGGCTTCGGCCCCGCCCGCGCCGGTGCCGGCCGCCTGAGCGCTGGCGGCCAGCACGGCAGACGCACTGGCCGTGGCCGCACGCATCGCGTCGTCTAGGCGTGACGAGGAGACAAAACCCTGTTGCACCAGTTGGCGGACACGGGCCAACTCGTTTTGGGCCTGGGTGTCGGCTGCGCGTGCCTGGGCCAGCTGCTGGGCGCTCACCGGCACTTGCACCGAATTGAGCTGGCGAATACGCCCGCGTGCTTCTGTTACAGCCGCCATCGCCTGGGCCAGGTTGGCCGTGGCCTCGTCGTCGCGCAGGCGGACCAGCACCTGCCGCGCCTGAATGGCATCGCCTTCGCGTACCAAAATAGCCTCAATGCGAGCGGTGTTCTGGCTGGCCAGCTCGGTGCGGCCCACGCTGACAATGCGCCCGCTGGTCACCACAGACTGCACCATCGGCCCCTGGGTCACCACCACCACCTCCACCGGCTTGCCGCGGCCAGACAGCGTCAGCCCAGCTAGCCCACCGGCGGCGATCAGGGCAACCAAAACCCACTGTGTGCGCGAAACTTTCATGGGCGTGATTGTGCTTGATCACACTCCTGGCGGCTGGCTCCGCGAAAAAGCGCTTCAGCCCGGCTGCGCTGGCCTATTGGCAGGCACATTTCCAGCCCGCATAAGTTCACCCAGTGCTGAAATTGCCTCGCCAAAATGAGCCATTATTCGCACGCCCGCTGGAGCTCTCCTGACTTGCGACAAACCAGCACCCCCCGCCCAGATCTGCATTCGTGGTGGCAGCAAACGCCGCAAATGCGTCAGCGTTGGCACGACATCCCTAAGGGGATAAGAAAAACTGAATGTCAGCGTAACTACATCGGCTTTGCACGCTGTGGCTGCCAGCTTCAAGCTGTCCAATGGCATATCGGTCCCAACGTTCACGATGTAGGCACCAGCTTCTGCCATCACAGCCTCGGCCATCAGCAACCCAAGCTGATGGTGTTCACCTGGGGGCAAGGCAAATAAGAAAATTGGAAAAGCAGGCTTTGGTTTTGATTTAAGTGTCTGCGTAATCAAATAACGCTGGACCATGGAGGAGCAAAGGTGCTCGTGGTACACATCGATCTCACCGCTCAGCCATGCATCTCCAATGCCAACCATCAGTGGGCTAATCGTCTGCTCGACAAAGTCCAACATGGTTCGCTTAGCACGGCTTTTGCGCAGCAGGGCATTAAATGCCTCACTGTCGGCCTGCTTGAGCAGGCTGATGAAAGTATTTGTGGACTCTGATCGCTGTACTTCGGGTTTGAAGCGGCTCAGGTCAGCGGCCATTTTCACATTGTCGGCTGCTGTATTGGCGACCACTTGGCTAGGGCGAAATCCAGCCCCTATCAGGCGTTTGATGACCAGCAGCCTATCGACGGATTCGCGTGAATAAATGGCCCTGCCGTCCACCTCATATTGCGCCGAAGGAAAGCCAAACCGTTGGCGCCACTTTCGAAGCTGTTCAATGCCAAAGCCCGTTAAACGCTCTATTTCCGACTGTAAGACAAAGGCTTTGTTAGGCATGGCCAATCAGCGTAACAAAAAAAGAAACATTTGTCCCCCCTGTTTTGTCCTGGACAAAAGTCTTAAATTCCTACTACGCACTAGGCTCTGCATAGGTGATTTGTTGGTGTGCGCGACTAGCCTTCTGGTTCAAAAGCTTACCGTTGACTTGATGCCCAAGGCGCAAACCATTCATCCAATGGGGTTGGCTGGACTGGACAAGTTAAGGCTCAGTCTGAAATTAAAACCGTGCGACACACGCTCGCGTAGTCACTGGAGAAAACCGATGGAATCGACCAAAGAAACTGCGGCACTCGAAATGCGGATAGCTTGGACTGAGGAACACTGGGGACCATTTTTCAGTGAAATGGCATTACGAAAAACGAATTTGGCCTGGGTGACTCAGCCACCGCCCGCCAAAGCCGAGACGCCATCAGAAATTATTGAGCCGGGGATCAGCCCATTGCGAAACCACTGCGGCCCGCCCGATCAGCCAACGTCTCTTGGCCAGCCAGTACCCAAACATTAACGCCTTCACGTCCCCCAGCAAGCGGCTTTCCTTGAACTGTTTGAACAGATTGGTTCACTTTGGCAATGAAATACGGACAGCTCGGGCGGTGCTGTTGGATGCGTCCGAACGGCGTCTGTTTTGCTGCGGATCAAGCTTGGGAGCTGATCAGCCGCCCGAGGGCCTCAGCCCTGCGCCGCAATCACCTTGATCTCTACCCCGTACTCCGGCCCAGCCAACCGGGCGCAGCAGGGTCTTGATGTGCTGCACAAAATTGAGCTGTTTGTTGGACGTGCTGGCCCAAAAATCTTCACGCTCGATCACGTCTTTTCCGGTGCTGACGCGGCCCTCAACGCCGGTGATCATGGTGCTGCTTTTCTTGCCAAAGGGCGGGTTGGCCAGCACCACGTCAAAGCGTTCGCCGGGGTCTGCGGCCAGCGCATCGCCCACCACAATGGGCACCGATTTGTCAGAGCCAATGCCGCGCAGCATCATGTTCATGGCGGCCAGGCGCGCCGTGCCCTGCACCAGTTCCCAGCCGCGCAGGGCGTTTTCTTTCAGGTGGCGCTTTTGCTCGCGCGTCAGGTTGGGGTGCTGCTCGGCAACGTGGTTGTGCTCCGCCATCAACAAGCCGCCGGTGCCACATGCTGGGTCGCACACGGCCTCGCCCGGCTTGGGCGCGATGCAATCCACCATGGCCTGGATCAGCGGGCGCGGCGTGAAATACTGGCCGGCACCGCTCTTGGTGTCTTGCGCGTTTTTCTCCAGCAGGCCCTGATAGGCATTGGCTTTGACATCGGCGCCCATGGCCGACCAATTTTCACCGTCAATCAGGTCCACCACCAGGCGGCGGAGCTTGGCCGGGTCTTGAAACTTGTTTTGCGCCTTGGCACAAATCAGGCCGATGGTGCCGCGCTCGGCGCCCAGCTTTTCCAGGGTGTGGCGGTAATAGTCAAACAACGCATCGCCATCGCGGGCCAGCAGCGACGGCCAGTCAAAACCCGGGGCCATCGGGCTGGGCTGGTTCCAGGGCGGCTGGCTGCGCTCATCGGCCATCTTGAGGAACGGCAGGTAGGTGAGCTGCTCCACGTAGTCGCCATAGCTCATGCCGTCGTCGCGCAGCACGTTGCAGTAGTTCCAGAGCTCCAGGACCATGGTGGCTGAGTTCATGAGGTCCTAATTTGGGCGGCTATGGAAATGGTGCAGCGGCCCATCAGGCGCTGAACAGTTCTGAATGCGTTCCGGCACGCACAAAGTTGATGGCATTGCCAGTCACTTGGTAGATGAGCAGGAAGTCACCACCGATATGACACTCCCTGTGATCAGCCCACTCGCCTTTCAATGCATGGTCCAGCCACTCGGGCCCCAACGGTTCGTCATGGGCAATCAGCAGCAGCATGGCTTCCTTCAGGCGCAGCATGTCATAACGGCCGGAGCGGCTGAGGCGCTGCCAGTCCTTCAGAAAAGTCTTGGTGTAATCCACTGCCCTGGGCAGGGATGCCCTTTTACTGGCGGCTGTTTTTTTCAAGATCGGCCAGCAATGCGTCCGCGCTGTCAAACCTGGCTTTGCGCTTGGCCATCATCACTCGCGATTCGGCCATAGCCGCCTGCGTTTCAGCGTTAGGCACCTTCAGCTCCAAAGGAAACGCCTGATCGACCACAACGCGCCGCAAAAAAAGTCGCACTGCGTCAGACATCGACAAACCCATGGCAGTCAGTGCCTGGGTTGCCTGGTCTTTGATGTCATCGTCCACCCGGATGTGGAGCATGGAAGTTTTTGCGCTCATTACATTTCTCCTGATTGAGGATGAATTATGTATCTCAATTGAGCTTGTTGCAGGGCGTTCTTTCCTCAGGTCCACGACTAGCCGCCCGGCGCCACCTCACCGGCCGCAATTTCTGAAAGCAAGGCCGATAGGGTAGTGACGCGACAGCCCGAGGCCTGGTGGAAAGCCTTTGCCAGGACCAACAGGTCTTTGTCACCCGAAACCAGCCGCTGCGCCTGGCCCGCAACGGCCAGCTGCAAAAACAGCACGTCCAGCGGGTCGCGACATTCGGGAACCGGGGGCATCGGCTCGGCAACGCGCACCGTCTGGGCATAGGGCAAAAAGTCGGCCAGCAATTCGTCTTGCTCAGCCCTGGACAGGGAAAACTTAGGGTACGCCAGCACCCGCATCAGCTCTTGCACTGTAACGGCGCTGACCAGGGGTATAAAGGCGCCGGCTTGCCAAGCTTGCCGAAGTTGCCCGGCCTGACCGCCACCAAACACCAGCGCCGACAGCACCACATTGGTGTCCAGCACCACGCGCAGCGGGCTGCTCACCGTTTGGTGGGGGCATAGGGTGCTGTCGGCTCTGCGGCATAGGCCGGCGCGGCAGCCGTGGCTCTGGCCCAATCCACCGCTGGTGCCAGGTCTGCCTCCGTTAAGGCCAGCTCGGCCAGTTTGGCCCGCACGGCATCGCCGCGCTGAATGCGCACCGGCGTGAGGATGATCTGCCCGGCCCGCACTTCCACGTCAAAGTACTCGGCCGAGGCCACGGCCTGCGTGACGCTCTTGGGTAGGGTGAGTTGATTTTTGGAGGTCATTTTGGCCAGCATGGTGCAGCTCGTGAAGAGTAAGGAATCCTTACGTTACCTCAAATTCCGTGTTCAGGTGACCACACCCTTGACCAGGCCGTTGCCGGCATAGATCTTGGCGTCTGCTAGGTCCCAGACCTGCCAGCCGGCTGCCGAAGGCAAGCTCCCCGAACTCTCAGCCCTGCGCCGCAATCACCTTGATCTCTACCCCATACTCCGGCCCGGCCAGGCGGGCGCTGTGAACCGTGGCGCGGGCAGGCGTATGGCCGGGCACCGCCCACTCTTGCCAGGCGCGGTTCATTTCGCTAAAAGTGTCCATGTTGGTGAGCCAGATGGTGGCCGAGAGCACGCGGCTTTTGTCGCTGCCGCTGAGCGCCAGCAGGCGGTCGATGCTGGCCAGGGTCTGCTGGGTCTGGGTGTAGATGTCGGGGCCGCAGCCATCGTCGGCCACCTGGCCGGTCAGGTACACGGTGTTTTGGTGGATGACGGCCTCGGACAGGCGGGGGCCGATTTCTATGCGTTGAATGCTCATGGTGGTGAAGGGTTGTTGGTGGGAGATTCTTTACTTGTCGCGCCCCACGTACTGCGTGATAACCAGCAGCACGGTGGTGGCCAGCACGATCAGGGTGGAGATGGCGGCAATGGTCGGGTCAACCTGGTCGCGCAGGGCGTTGAACATATTGCGCGTCAGGGTGGAGTTGTCGCCGCCAGACACAAACAGCGACACGATGATTTCATCGAACGAGGTCAAAAACGCCAGTACCGCACCGGTGACCACCGAGAACTTGATTTGCGGCAGCGTCACCATCCAGAAGGCCTTGATGCGCGAGGCGCCTAGGCTGCGCGCCACCAGTTCCTGATCCAGATCAAAGCTCTTAAGGGCCGAGGCCACCACCAGCATCACCACCGGGATAGCCAGCATGCTGTGGGCCAGCACCAACCCCAGCATGCTGTTGACCAGCTTGAGCTTGACATAGGCATAAAACACACCAATGCCGATCAGGATCACCGGCACCACCATGGGGGTCAGCAGCAGCATCAAGAGCAAATTGGCGTGCCGCAAGCGAGACACATGCAGGCCATAGGCCGCCATGGTAGCCAGGGGTGTGGCCAACAGGGCCGTCAGCACGCCAGCCTTGAGGGATGTAACTGTGGCCTGCATCCACGCCGTAGAATTGAAGTAACTCTTGTACCAGCGCACCGACCATTCGCGTGGCGGAAACTCCAGGTACTGCGAGGCCGAGAACGACATGGGGATGACCAGCAGCGTGGGGATGACCAACCACACCATCACCAGCACCGCCACCACATACAGCCACAGCCGCGCGCCATGGGTGATCTGGGTGTCTGTGGCAGATTGCTTCAGCCAGCTCATGGTCGGCCTCCCGACGGCATGATGTTGCCCAGCCGGGTCAGCCGCGCGGTGCCGAGGATCAGCAGGGCAGTCAGCACCAGCAGCACCACGCCCAGCGCGCTGGCCGCACCCCAGTTAAAGAAGATCTCGATGTCATTGGCAATGCGACTCGACACCATGATCACCTTGCCGCCGCCCAGCACGGCTGGCGTCACATAAAAGCCCAGGCACAAAATGAACACGATCAGCACGCCCGCACTCAGCCCAGGCAGGGCCAGCGGGAAAAACACCAGCCAAAAACTGCGCAATGGGCTGGCGCCCAGGTTGGCGGCTGCGCGCAGGTAATTGCGGTCAATGGCCCGCATGGAGGCGTACAGCGGCAACACCAAAAATGGCAGCATCACATGCACCATGCCGATCAGCGTACCTGCCAGGTTGTGCACCAGCGTCAAGGGCTCGTCCCAAAGGCCCAGCTCGATGCCCCAGTTGTTGATCAGGCCGCGCCGCTGCAGCAGCACCAGCCAGGCGTAGGTGCGCACCAGCAGCGATGTCCACAAGGGCAGCAGCACCGCCACCATGCAAAGATTGGCAGCACGCTTGGGCAACTCCGACAAGAAATAGGCCAGCGGGTAACCCAGCAGGATGCAGATGCCGGTGGTCAGCAGGCTGACCCTGAAGGTGGTGAGAAAGGTGCGGCCGTAAGAGGGCTGCTCCCACATGCGCTGGTAGTGCTCCAGACTGAAAGCGCCGGCATCTGACAGCACCGACAGGTAAAACAGCCAGCAGACTGGCAGCAGCATCGTGATCACGATCAGCAGCAGGGCCGGCATCACCAGGCTGGCCAGCCCTAGCCGCTCCCACAGCGCGTTGCGCTGCAGGGCAAGGGCATTGGGCAGGTCGCTCACGCTGCAGCTCCGTCGGGCGGCAGCAGCACCGTGTCTTGAACAGCCAGCGCCAAGCGCAGGGCGCGGCCTGGCTCGGTGGGGGCAGCAGCGCCGATAGAGGCGCTGCGCACCTGCAGCCGGGTGCCGTCAGGCAAAGCCACTTGCAGCAGGGAACTGTCGCCCTGGTACACCGTGGCAGCCAGAGTGGCGGCCAGCAGATTAAAGCCGGGTCCTGGGTCTTCGCTGTCCGCCAGCAGACGCAGGCGCTCGGGCCGCAGCATCAGCAGGCGCGGGCCATCCGCCGGCAGTGGCTCGGCGGTTTGCAAGGGCTGCCCGGCGAGCATCAGCCGCCCGGCCGCCACCGTCACGGGCACAAAGGTGGACTCGCCAATGAACTCGGCCACAAATCGGTTGGCTGGGCGCTCGTAAATGGCGCGCGGCGTGTCAAGCTGCATGATGCGGCCACCGTTGATGACGGCAATGCGGTCTGACATGGTCAGCGCCTCGCGCTGGTCATGGGTGACGTAGACCGTGGTCATGCCCAGTTGCTCGTGCAGCTGGCGCAGCTCAATCTGCATGTGCTCACGCAGCTGCTTGTCCAGGGCCGACAGCGGCTCGTCCATCAGCATGATGCGGGGCTCAAACACCATGGCGCGGGCCAGGGCCACACGCTGGCGCTGGCCGCCTGAGAGCTGGTCCACGCCGCGGGCACCGTAGCCGCCCAGGCGCACCATCTCCAGCGCCCGCTCCACGCGCCGGGCCGACTCCGCACCCACCACGCCGCGCAACTTAAGCGGGAACGCCACATTGCCGGCCACCGTCATGTGCGGGAACAGCGCGTAGTTCTGGAACACCATGCCGACATCGCGCTTGTGCGGGGGCACTGTGATCATTTCAGCATCACCAAACTTGAGGCTGCCGCCATCAGGGCGGGTAAAGCCTGCTAGCACCGTCAGCAACGTGGTCTTGCCCGAGCCCGAGGGGCCCAGCAGCGTCAAAAACTCGCCACTTTTGATGTGCAGGTCAACGTGGTCCAGTGCAAAGACCTTACCGTAGGTTTTGGTCACTTGCGCGATGGTGATCGGTAGCGACGAATTGCGGGCCATGACGGGCTCTTTCAAATTAAAAGACGGCCGCCTTGAGGGGCAGGCCGTCGACAGTTGCGCAGGCCCGGGACAGGGCCTGTCGATCAAAACATCACTCGGTCAGCATGTCCTGGAACAGGGCAGAAGCCCGAGCGCCATTTTTGATGTACCAGCTTTGGTCAATGGGCAACTGCTTGACCTGGTTGTCCGGGTGCGACGGCAGTTGCTTGGCGTAAGCGGCGGGGATGGCATTGCCCTCATAGGCCTTTTTGTTGGTCGGGCCGTAGGTGATGTACTTGGTTAACTCGGCCTGGTAGGGCGGCTTGCTGATCTCGCTGAGAAACTTCATGGCATTCGCCTTGTTGGGCGCGCCCTTGGGAATGGCATAGCAATCGTAATCAGCCAGGCCCTGATTGAAGGTGTAGGCCACCTTGGCACCGTCTTTGGCCACCGCGTCAAAGCGGCCGTTCCAGCCGGTGATCATGTCGACCTCGCCGTCCTTCATCAGCTGCGCATGCTGAGCGCCGGACGCCCACCACACGGCCACATGGGGCTTGAGCTCTTTGATTTTCTTGATCGCACGCTCAATGCCGCCGGGGGCGGAGAGCACCTCATAGACCTTGTTGGCGGGCACACCGTCGGCCATCAGCGCTGGCTCCAACACGCCCTCGCCGCCCTTGCGGAACGAACGCTTGCCGGGGAATTTCTTCACGTCCCAAAAATCAGCCCAGTTCTGCGGGCCCTTGTCGCCATAGGTCTTGGTGTTCCAGGCCAGCACGGTGGAAAACACATCGCCACAAACATAGAACGGCTGGGCGGAGCCAGGCACAAAGTTGGACACGTCGATCATCTTGTAGTCCAGCGGCTCCAGCATGCCCTCGGCGCCAGAGCGGGCTGCTCCGCCGGAACCACTGGTGACCACGTCCCAGGTCACCGCACCGGCCTTCACCTGAAGGGCCACGGCCGCGATACCGGTGTAGGTCTCTTCCTTGATCGTGATGCCCAGGGCCTTGGCCGCTGGCACAAACAAAGACTTGCTTTGTGCATCCTGGTACGAACCCCCAAAGGACACCACTGTCAGCTGGGCCGCGGCATGGCCAGCAAAACTGGCCGCTACTGCCGCAGTGGCCAGTGCCGCAAAACGGCTCTTGAAACGCTTGATCATCATTGCAATACTCCTGTTAAAAATATATCTTCTTGCCATCGTCGGCCCGGGTCCGACTTATCTCCGAATACACCACTGTAAAAACCGGGTGGTCTTCGCACTAGGGCCATTCTCGAAAGATCAGCATACCAATATGACAGCCGCATGACCCCTCATAGACGCGCCACCACGCTTTTGGTTTTGCTGTAGCTGCGCAGGGCCTCCAGCCCTTTTTCCCGGCCAAAGCCCGAGCGCTTGTTACCGCCAAAGGGCACCGAGATGCCACCGGCAAAGTACTCGTTGATGTAGACCTGGCCGGCGTCGATGTCTCGAGCCAGCCGGTGCGCAGCGCTCAGGTCGCGGGTAAAAACGCCAGCCACCAGCCCGAACGGCGTGCCATTGGCCAGCGCCACAGCCTGTTCCAAGTCGTCAAACACCTGCACGCAGAGCACCGGGCCAAAGATCTCTTCTTGCACCGCCTCGTCGGTGGGCGACAGGTCGTCCAAAACAGTGGGTTCATAAAACCAGCCCAGGCCAGTCTGTGGGTCTGGCCGGACGTTCCCGCCGGTGCGCACGGCCACACCGCGCGCCCGGGCCCGGTCCACATAGCCCGACACCTTGTGCAAATGCGCTTCAGAATTGAGCGGGCCCATGCCGACATCACGCAGGCCGTGGCCGAGGCTCAGGGCGGCGGCCCGCGTTGCCACCTGCGCCACCAACTGCTCATGCACGGCGCGCGCCACCAGCAGGCGTGAACCCGCCGAGCAGATTTGCCCCGCATTCTCAAAAATGGCACCCATTACGTTGTCGGCCGCTTGGGCCAGGTCGGCATCGGCCAGCACCAGCAGGGGCGACTTGCCGCCCAGCTCCAGCACCAGCCGGGTGATGTTGGGCGCGGCAGAGCGCATCACATCAATGCCGGTGTTGACCGAGCCAGTGAACGTGATGTGGTGCACGCCGGGGTGGCGCACCAGTGCCGCGCCCGCGTCACGCCCGGTGCCAGTCACCACATTGCACACACCGGCCGGCACACCGGCTTGGTGACACAGCTCGGCCAGCATCAGCGCGGTCAGCGGCGTTTGCTCTGCCGGCTTGGCCACCACGGTGCAGCCGGCCGCCAGCGCCGGGGCCAGCCCGCGCGCGGCGGTAGACAGCGGGTAATTCCAGGGAATGATGTGGGCCGTCACGCCAACAGGCTCGTTGAGCGTATAGGCCAGGTAGTCGGGGCCCAGCGGCAGGCTGTCGCCCTGGTGTTTGTCACAGGCGCCGGCGTAGTAATCAAAACAGTTGGCAGCGCCGGCCACATCGCCCAGTGCCTCCACCAGCCGCTTGCCAGAATCCAATGTTTCCACCACCGCCAGGCGGGCCGCATTGGCCCGGATCAGCTCAGCCACCCGGTGCAGCACGCGGCCGCGCTGGGCCGGCGCCATGTCACGCCAGGGACCTTTGAGCGCGCGGTTGGCTGCCAGCACGGCGGCGTCTACATCGGCGGCCTGCCCGGCGGCAAAGCGGGCAAACGCCCGGCCCGTGCCAGGGTCCAGGGTGTCCATGGTGCCGCCGTCAACTGAGGCCACGGCAATACCGCCAATAAAGTGCCGCTCAGGCAAGCCGGCCAACGTGCCGGTGGCTTGCGCCTCCTGCACCCAGCGTTGCAAATCAGATGTCACTCAGCTCACCTCACTCATTTGGTAGCTGGCGCGTTGCAGCCAATCGGGGTGAATCTCCACGCCCCAGCCGGGGCCGGCCGGCAGCTCGATATGACCGTCCTTGATCTGGTAGGGCGACTCGACATACAGGCCTTCTTGCCAGGGGTAATAGTCGGGCCCTTCAATTGAAAACTCCAGGTACTTGCCAGGGTTGGGAATAGCACACAGCAGGTGCATGGTGAACAGCGTCACAAGCGACAAATTGGCACTGTGCGGCGTGCAAGGCAGCCCTGCGGCGTGCGCCATCTTCGCCACCTGCTGGCTGCGCACCATGCCGCCCATGTAGCAGACGTCAGGCTGCACGATGTCTACCGCGTGCATGGCAATCATGTGCTTCCACATCGGCAGGTAGCAATCTTGCTCACCACCGGTCACGTCGATCGACAGAGCCTCACGCACGGCGCGGGTTTGCTCCAGCTCCCAGTAGGGGCAGGGCTCCTCAAAATGGCAGATGCCGTTGGCTTCCAGCATCCGGCCCACCTCGATGGCGCGCGCCGGTGAGTAGCAGCTGTTGGCGTCCACCAGCAACTCCACATCATCGCCCAGCCCTTGGCGCATGGCCGGCACGATTTCTTCGGTGCGGCCCGGCCACTCGTCTTTGTCGTGGCCGTATTCGGCGCCCACCCGAAACTTAAAGGCATCAAAGCCATACTGGTCTCGCAGGCCCTGCAGGCGGCGCACCTCGTCTTTCGGCGTGATGTCGCGCTTCATGGATGAGGCATAAGCCCGCAGGCGCCGCGGCGCGCCGCCCAGCAACTCGCACACCGGCTTGCCTTCGGCCTTGCCCAGCCGGTCCCACAGGGCGGTCTCGACGCCGCACAGGGCACGGTAAAGATGAGAACCGGGAAACTTGTGCTCCCGTTCAGGAACCAGGGCACTGAGGCCATGGATGTCGGTAGCGTCCTGGCCCAGGGCCCAGGGTGCCACCTGGCGGTGAACAATTTGGGCCGTCAGGTCGGCGTGGTAGGTGGACACCTGACCCCAGCCCTGGCTGCCGTCCTCGGCGGTGACCCGGACAAAACCGACGAAGGGGTCACTAAAAGTTTCAATGCGTTGGATCTTCATATTTGCATCATGGTCTGCAATTGGCCGTGCTCACAGGTCCATTTTGAACAATGGCTGATACCATTTTGGTTTTTCACACACAGGGGTTGCATGGTCAAGCGCGCCGGAGGTTCATTATTGCTGTCTATTAAGATCAACCGCGACGCCCATCAACCGGTGAGCACGCAGCTGTGCATTGCCCTGCGCGAGATGATCCTGACCGGCGGCTTTTTGGCAGGTGAGCGTCTGCCGGCCAGCCGAACGCTGGCGCGTGACCTGGGCCTGTCGCGCACCACGGTGATCGAGGTCTTCGACCGGCTGGTGGCCGAAGGGCTGGTGGAGTCGCGCACCGGCGCTGGCACCTATGTCAGTGCTGTGCTCAATGTCAGCCGGCCCAAGCCGCCGCAGCCGGATGCGCCGTCGATCGTGCACACCGCGCCACGCCTCTCGGGCCTGATGGCGCAGGCCGTGAGCCGCTTTGGTGACCGCCGGCGGTTGCCGCACATGCCGCGCGCCTTCACCACCGCGCTGCCGGCGTTTGACGTGTTCCCTATGGCGCAGTGGGCCCGCCTGTCAGCCAAGTACCTGCGCGGCTCGCGCGACGACATCATGGGTTACGGCGACCCGGACGGCTCGCCCCAACTGCGCCGGGCGCTGGCCTCACACCTGCGGGTGAACCGCGGCATCACCTGCGACGCCGAGCAGATCTTCATTGTGGGCGGTGCGCAGCAGGCCTTTCACCTGATTGGCTCGACCCTGCTCAACCCCGGCGAGAACGTGTGGTTTGAGAACCCGGGCGCCATTGGTGCGCGCAACAGCCTGATTGCCTGCGGCGCCAACCTGGTGCCGGTGCCGGTGGACGCCGAAGGCCTGCGGGTGGACGAGGCCCTGCGCCTGAGCCCGCAGTTCCGGCTGGCCTTTGTCACACCCTCGCACCAGCAGCCCATGGGCAGCGTGATGAGCCTGGAACGCCGCTTTGCCCTGCTGCATGCCGCTGAACGCGCCGGCGCCTGGGTGATTGAGGACGACTACGACGGCGAGTTTTTCTTCAGTGGTCGCCCGCCGCCCACGCTCAAGAGCGTGGACACCAATGGCCAGGTCATTTACGTCGGCACCTTCAGCAAGTCGCTGTTTCCCGCGCTGCGCCTGGGCTACCTGCTGGTGCCACCCGCCCTGGTTGACACCTTTCGCACCATCATGAGCAAATTTTTAGCCGGGGTACCGTCGCACACTCAGGCGATGGTGGCCGAGTTCATCGACGAGGGGCATTTTGCCTCGCATGTGCGGCGCATGCGCCTGATCTACCAGGAGCGCCACGACACCCTGCTGGCAGCCTCGCGCCAGCGTTTGACCGGCCTGCTGGACGTGCTGCCCAGCCATGGCGGCCTGCACACCATTGCCTTGTTGCCGGCCTCCGCATCAGAAATGGCGATCTCCCGTGATGCCGACCAGCGCCAGGTCACGGCCTCGCCCATCGGCCGCTTTGCCTTGGCACCGGTGGCGGTCAACGGGTTGGTGCTGGGCTATGGCGGGGTATCGCCCAAGCTGATCACCGCAGGGGTTGAGGTGCTGGCCCAGGTGTTGGAGGCCCGCCAAAGCCCCGCCGCCGCGCGCAAGGCCAAGGCCCTTGAGCCAGCGCGTGGTTTGTAATTCTCTCCAAAGCGGACCTGTGCACCCCTCCAATGTCCGTGGGATGCTTAGGTTCCCTTTTCTTTTGGCTAGCTTGTGAGCGAATTTGACTTCATTGTGGTGGGCGCTGGCTCGGCGGGTTGCGTCCTGGCCAACCGGCTCACGGCCTGCGGGCGGCACAGCGTGCTGCTGCTCGAGGCCGGGGGCAGCGACCAGCGGTTCTGGCTGAAAGCCCCCATCGGCTACGGCATGTCTTTCTACAACCCCCAGGTCAACTGGATGTATCGCACCGAGCCCGACCCAGCGTTGGCAGGGCGCACCGGCTACTGGCCGCGCGGCAAGGTGCTGGGCGGCTCCAGCAGCATCAACGCCATGGTGTTTATCCGGGGCCAGCGCCGTGACTTTGACGACTGGGCGGCGCTGGGCAACAGCGGCTGGGGCTGGGCCGACGTGCTGCCCTACTTCAAAAAACTCGAAGACAGCGTGCACGGCCCCAGCGACACCCGGGGTTCTGGTGGCCCCCTTCATGTGAGCGACGTCTCAGACCAGGTGCATCCGCTGTGCGAGGTCTACCTGCGCGCCGGCGAACAGCTGGGCCTGGCGCGCAACCCGGATATCAACGGCGCCTCCAACGAGGGCGTGGCCATCAACCAGATCACCACCCGAAAGGGGGTACGGGCCTCGGCCAGCAGCGCCTACCTGCGCCCGGCACGGGGGCGGCCCAATTTGCGTGTAGAAACCGGCGCACAGGCCACCCGCATCACCTTTGACGAGCGGCGTGCCACCGGCATCGAGTACATGCAGCATGGCCAGCGCCACACCAGCCGCGCCCGCTGCGAGATCATCCTGGCGGCGGGTGCCATCAACACGCCGCAGCTGCTGCAACTGTCCGGGGTGGGCCCGGCGGCTGATCTTGCAGCGCTGCAGCTGCCGCTGGTGCTGCACAGCCCGGCGGTGGGCCAGCACCTGCAAGACCACCTGTGCATTGACTATGTGTACCGCTCACGCGTGCCCACCCTCAACAACGAATTGGGGCCCTGGCCGGCCAAGCTCTGGGCTGGCTTCAAGTACCTGGCCACCCGACGTGGCCCACTGGCGCTCAGCGTCAACCAGGGCGGCGGCTTTTGCCGCTCGCACGAAGGGCTGGCGCACCCCGACATGCAGCTGTATTTCTCGCCACTGAGCTACCTGCGCGCGGTACCCGGCAAGCGTGAACTGACGGCGCCTGACGGCTTTGCCGGCTTTTCGCTCAGCGCCCAACCCTGCCGGCCTGACAGCCGTGGCCACTTGGCGCTGCGCAGCACTGACCCGCTGCAGGCGCCGCGCATCGTGCCCAATTCACTCGCCACCCAGCATGACCTGGACGCCATGTTTGCCGCTGCCGGCCTGGTGCGCCGGCTGGCCGCCACGCCGGCCTTCCAGGCTGTGATCGAGCAGGAAATCACGCCGGGCCCGGCCGTGCAGTCGGCTGCAGACATCATGGACGACATCGCCCAACGCGCTTCGACTGTGTTCCACCCGGTCAGCACCTGCCGCATGGGAATAGACCCGCGCCAGGCGGTGGTGGACGCCCAACTGCGGGTGCACGGCCTGAAAGGCCTGCGCGTGATTGACGCCTCGGTTTTCCCCACCCTCACCTCGGGCAACACCAACGCCCCCACCCTCATGCTGGCCGAAAAAGGCGCCGACCTGGTGCTGGCCGCAACACGGACACACGCCCCATGACCCAAGACGACCTGATGGCCCACTGCAAAACCACCCCCTACTGGTGGGATGCCGCCCAGCGGCCCAGCCTGCCCGATGCAGTTCTGCCCGCCACGGTGGATGTGCTGGTGATCGGCGCCGGCTACACCGGCCTGCACGCGGCCCTGCAAACCGCGCGCGGCGGCCGCTCCACCCTGGTGGTGGACGCCGAGGAAGCCGGCTGGGGATGCAGCACACGCAACGGCGGGCAGATCTCCACCAGCATCAAGCCAGGCTTTGACCAGTTGGCCAAGCGGCATGGGCCAGAGCGGGCTTTTGGCATCCTGCGCGAGGGCCAGCAGTCGCTGGCCTGGATCGCCGAATTTGTGCGCAGCGAGGGCATTGACTGTGACTTTGGCCAGGTTGGGCGTTTTCATGCGGCACACAACGCGGCCCAGTACGAGACCCTGGCCGGCAAACTGACCAAGCAGCCCAAAGGGCTGGAGGTGAAGGCCCATGTGGTGCCGCGCGCTGAACAGCGGCGCGAACTGGGCTCTGACGTGTACTGGGGTGGCGTGGTCTACGAGCAGCATTGCTCGGTGCACCCGGCGCGCTACCACCAGGGCCTGCTGGAGCGCGCGCTGGCCGCCGGGGTGCAGGTGGCGCCGCGCTGCCCGGCCAGCGCCATTGACAAGCAAGGCACGCAGTTCAGGGTGACCACCGCACGCGGCGTGGTGCTGGCGCGTGACGTCGTGATCGCCACAAACGGCTACACCGGCAATCTCACGCCCTGGCTGCAGCGCCGGGTGATCCCGATTGGCAGCTATATGATCGCCACCGATCCCCTGCCTGCGGGCATGATGGACCGGCTGATTCCTAAAAACCGCATCGTCAGCGACACCCGCAAGGTAGTGTTCTATTACCGCGCCTCGCCAGATCGCCAGCGCATCCTGTTTGGCGGCCGAGTCTCGCACCAAGAAACCGACCCGCGGGTGAGCGGCCCCAAACTGCACGCCGACATGGTCGGCATCTTCCCCGAACTGGCCGAGGTGCCCATCAGCCACTCATGGTGCGGTTTTGTCGCCTACACCTTTGATGAACTGATGCACCTGGGCAAACACGAGGGTATGCATTACGCCATGGGCTACTGCGGTGCCGGCGTGGGTACCTCCAGCTACTTTGGCATGCGCATCGGACAGCAGGTGCTGGGCCTCAAAGAAGGCCAGACCGCACTGAACGGGCTGGCTTTTGAAACCCGGCCGCTTTACAGCGGTAACCCCTGGTTTCTGGCGCCGTCCATCGGCTATTACCGGCTGCGCGACCGCCTGCCCATCTGACCGGCCAGCATGCAAGCCCCCCACATCATCTACATCGTGGCCGACGACCTGGGCTACGCTGACCTGGGCTGTTACGGGGGCCGCCCGGCGCGGTTTGGGCCTGTGTCGCCCGTGCTCGATCAACTGGCTGGCAACGGGCTGAAGTTCACCCAGGGTTACGCCAATTCGCCGGTCTGCTCACCCACCCGGTTTGCCCTGATGACCGGGCGCTACCAGTACCGGCTGCGCGGCGCCGCGGAGGAACCTATCAACAGCAAAAGCCGGGGCAGCAGCACGCTGGGTCTACCGCCCGAGCACCCTACCCTGCCCTCACTGTTGCGCGACGCGGGCTACCACACGGCGTTGATGGGCAAGTGGCATCTGGGCTACCCGCCTCACTTCAGCCCCTTGAAAAGTGGCTACAACGAGTTCTTCGGGCCGATGTCGGGCGGGATCGACTATTTCACACACTGCAACTCCACGGGCCAGCATGACCTGTACCTGGGCGACCAGGAGCAGCGCCAGTCCGGCTACCTGACCGACCTGATCACCGACCACGCGGTCGACTGTATCGAGCGGGTAGGCCCCAGCGGTCAGCCGCTTTTTTTGAGCCTGCACTACACCGCGCCGCACTGGCCTTGGGAGACGCGCGACGACGAAACCCTGGCCGCGACACTGGGCAATGGCATCGTGCACCTCAACGGCGGCAACATTCAAACCTACCAACGCATGATCCACCACATGGACGAAGGCATTGGCCGGGTGCTGGCCACGCTGCAGCGGCTCGGCCTGGCCGACAACACCTTGCTGGTGTTCACCAGCGACAACGGCGGCGAGCGCTTCTCTGACAACTGGCCACTGGTGGGCGGCAAGATGGATCTGACCGAGGGCGGCATACGGGTGCCCTGGATTGCCCACTGGCCGGGCCGCATTGCCCCGGGCCAGGTCAGCACGCAGCACTGCATGACCATGGACTGGACGGCCACGCTGCTCGATGCTGCAGGCGTACTGCCAGACCCCGATTACCCGCTGGACGGGGTGTCACTGCTGCCGCTGCTGCACGAGCCCACAATCGCACTGGCGAGGCCCATGCACTGGCGCATGAGCCACCGGCAACAACGCGCGCTGCGGGACGGCGACTGGAAATACCTGTCGGTCGACGGCCATGAGTACCTGTTTGACCTGTCGGCTGACGAGCGCGAGCGCGCCAACCGCGCTGGCGACGAGCCGGCGCGGTTGAACGCCATGCGCAGCCAATGGGAAACCTGGAACGCCAGCATGCCGGCCGTGCCGGCCGACGCCACCGTCAGCCTGGTTTACTCCGCCAAAAACATGCCCTGAGCCGAGCAGACAAATCGACAGGCCAATCAGGCTGGCCAGGGCTCAACTGGGCGCATGCTTACCCGGTCCCCAATCGGTCACGCCGGCCGTCTGTGCAGCCTGAGTGGCCACCGCCGTCGGCACGGCCTCCAGCGTGGTCGCCATGCTGTCGTTCCAGCGATTTAAGAAACCAAACATCGCCACCACCCCCAAGATTTCGACAATCTGGCCCTCGGTCCAGTGGCGCTGCAGCTCGGCAAAGATCACGTCGTCCACGGCGTTGGGCTGGCTGGCCGCCGCCAGGGCAAAGTCCAGCGCAGCGCGCTCAGCGGCTGTGTAGAGCGGGCTGCTGGCGTAGTGCCATACCGCGGCCAGTTTCTCGTCGGTCACCCCAAAATTGTGGGCGCCCAGCAGGGTGTGGGCCTGACAGTACAGGCAACCGCTGGCCTTGCTGGCCAGGTGGCCGATCAGGCGGCGCAGCCCCAGACCCACCTCGCCGGCCGGGTCCATCACCGCCGCGTTGAGTTGGGCAAAAGCCTGCACCAGGCGCGGCCGGCGCTGCATGGTCAGCACGCTGTTGGGCGTGAAGCCGAGCGTGCCCAGAAAAAAATCAAAATGGCTTTTGAGCTCGGGCGTGGTGTCGGGGCTCAGGGGTTGCAAACGGGGCATCAGGTATCCTTCGCGGTAGAGGGGTCAGGTGATCACTCATCTTACAAGGAGCGCTCTGCCATGAACCGCAAATACTTCCTGCACAGCCTGGCCGCCGCCAGCCTGAGCCTGGCCATGCTGCCACTTTGGGCGCAAGGCCAACCTATCAAAATATTGGTGGGTTTTCCAGCAGGTGGCTCGGCTGACATCACGGCCCGCGTGCTGGCCGACAAAATGAAAGACAGCCTGGGCGTTCCGGTGCTCGTGGAAAACCGGGCCGGCGCCGGTGGGCGCATTGCGGCCCAAGCCGTCAAAGACGCGGCGCCTGACGGCAACACCCTGATGCTGGCGCCCTTCGCCGTGATGGTGGTTCAGCCTCTGGTGTTCAAGAGCATCAAGTACGACACCAGCAAAGACTTCACGGCTGTTGGCAATACCGTCACCTTTCCGCTGGCGCTGGCCGCCGGGCCTGCTACCCCAGCCAAAAACATGCGCGAGCTGATTGACTGGTTTAGGGCCAACCCGGGCAAGGCCAACTACGGCTCGCCAGCCGCCGGCTCCATGCCACACTTTTTGGGTGAAATGCTGGCCGCCAGTGCCAAGCTGTCGCTGACCCATGTGCCGTTTCAGGGCGGCGCACCTATGGTGCAAAACCTGCTGGGTGGCCAGATCGCCATTGGCTTTGACACACCGGCCGAGTTTGCAGAACAGTACCGGGCCGGCAAGCTGCGGTTGCTGGCAGTCTCCAGCAGCCAGCGCACGCCGCAGTTTCCAGATGTTCCCACCTTCAAGGAGCAGGGCATTGCGGTCGATGCCAGCGCCTGGTTTGGCCTGTTCGGGCCGGCCGGCATGCCGGGTACCGTCACCAACCGCATCAACGCCGCGCTGCAAGCGGCGCTGCGCCTGCCTGATGTGGTGGACCGGCTCGACAAACTTGGTTTGACCAGCAGCCCCAACTCGGCCGACGACATGACGCGTAAGCTGGCCGACGACAAGGCGCTCTGGGGGCCCCCCATCAAGGCCTCGGGCTTTCAGGCTGATTGACTCGCCGTCAAGACTGACCAGGCCTGGCCCGACCTGACCTGACCTGGCCTAGCCTGTACCGACGAATTTTTATAGTAAAAAGTGCCTCTAGGCCCCGTATTCATTGTGTTTATTGCTATCTATTAAGTAGCAAAAAGCCTAAGTAGACCCAGGCCCACTGGGCGGCAAGAACATGGCCTGCAGGTCGTTGAGAAAATCAAAACCACGCACGCTGGACCTCACCCGACCCAGGTCGCGCTCAATCAGCCCACGGCGCTCGGCTTGCTCCAGCGCCTGCGCAATGGCCGTCACGGGTAGGCCGGTGCGCTCGGTGAACTGGGGCAAGGCAAAACCGTCTTTGAGGCGCAAGGCATTGAGCATGTACTCAAACGCCAACTCAGCGCGGCTGACCTCGGTGTTTTGGGCCAGCCCATTGCCTGCCAGCGCCCGGTCCATATAAAGGCGGGGCTCGCGAAACCGCACCTGGCGCACCACCCGGTGGGCAAAGCTGATCTTGCTGTGGGCGCCAGCGCCCAGGCCCAGGTAATCGCCAAATTGCCAATAATTCAGGTTGTGCCAGCAGCGGTGGCCGTCGCGGGCGTAGGCTGACACCTCGTAGCGGTACAGGCCGGCGGCGCCGGTCAGGTCAGTGACCAGGTCCAGCATGTCGCTGGCGCTGTCTTCATCGGGCAGCGAGGGCGGGTACTTGGCAAAGACGGTGTTGGGCTCGATCGTCAGGTGATACAGCGACAGGTGCGGTGGGGCCAAAGCCAGCGCGGTCCCTAAATCTGTGGCCAGATCAGCCAGCGTCTGGCCGGGCAGCGCATACATCAGGTCCAGGTTGAAGGTGTCAAACGCCTGGGCCGCCTCTTCCACCGCCGCCAGTGCCTGGGCCCGGTCATGCACCCGGCCCAGCGCGCTCAGAAAACCATCGTTGAAACTCTGCACCCCGACCGACAGCCGGGTGACGCCAGCCGCACGAAAGGCACGAAAACGGTCCCGCTCAAAGGTGCCGGGGTTGGCCTCCAGGGTGATCTCACAATCAGCCGCCAGCCGCAGCCTGGCCCGAATGCCACCCAGCAACCGGTCGATGGCGTCTGGCGAAAACAGGCTGGGTGTGCCACCGCCAATAAAAATGCTGTGCACGGTACGGCCCCAGATCAGCGGCAGTGCCGCCTCCAGATCGGCCATCAGCGCGTCCAGGTAGCGCTGCTCGGGCAGCTCGGCGGCGCGCATTTCGTGCGAATTGAAGTCGCAGTACGGGCACT
Organism: Rhodoferax sp.; assembly: GCA_040400795.1. Taxonomy (GTDB): domain Bacteria; phylum Pseudomonadota; class Gammaproteobacteria; order Burkholderiales; family Burkholderiaceae_C; genus Rhodoferax. Next base: position 7,596 of record JBBAPO010000040.1, on the reverse strand, counting down.
TGCGGATGCACCAGGGCAGGTGCACATACAGCGACAACGGTGGCAGCGCCGCCAGTTGCAAGGTGCCGGGGCGCAGGTAGTGCTGCAGGTCGTGGGTCGGCGCTGACGCCTCAGTCTCGGCGGCTACGGCTGCGTCTGCCGACTGGATCGAGATCATGCGGCGCTCGTCACGGCGCAAGCCAGCGCTCACGCATCAGCGCCAGCATGGTGCGCGCCGCTTGGCCGCGGTGGCTGCGGGCGTTCTTGTCCGCGACCGGCAGTTCGGCAAAGGTCTTGCCCAACTCGGGGATGAACATCACCGGGTCAAAGCCAAAACCGTTGTGCCCACGCGGCGCGCGGCTGATCTCACCCACCACGCGGCCCACCGCGATCAGCGGCTCCGGGTCATCCGGTGAGCGCACCGCCACCAGGGTGCTGACCAACGCCGCACGCCGGTTGTCGATGTCGCGCATCTGCGCTAACAAGGCCAGCACATTGTTGTCGTCGCCCTTGGCATAGCCAAACTGGGTGGCGTAGTAGGCAGTCTGCACCCCGGGCAGGCCGCCAAAAGCATCGACACACAGGCCTGCATCGTCGGCCAGCGCCGGCAGGCCGCTGTGCCGCGCGGCGTGGCGCGCCTTGGCCAGCGCGTTCTCAACAAAGGTGTGAAACGGCTCGGCGGCTTCCGGGATGCCCAGCGCATCCTGCGCCAGCAACTCAAGGCCCAGCGGGGCCAGCATGGCGTGCAGCTCAGCGAGCTTGCCGGGGTTGTTGGAGGCCAGAACAATTTTCATGAAATACGGCTCCAGCCCTTGTTCCATATAGGTTTATTGCTATTTATTTAATAGTGATTGCTTTTGCAGAGCAACCAGGCTGCGGCAGCCCTGTTCGGCCAGCACCAGCAGCGCATCCATCTCGCGGCGGCTGAAGGCGGCACCCTCGGCCGTGCCCTGCACCTCGACAAAATGCCCGGCGCCAGTCATCACCACGTTCATGTCGGTGTCGCAGGCCGAATCTTCGGTGTAGGCCAGGTCCAGCAAGGGCATGCCCTGCACGATGCCCACCGAAATCGCCGCGACGTGGTCGCGAATGGGTGACTGCGTGATCTTGCCCTTGGCCAGCAAACCGTTGACGGCGTCCTGCGCCGCCACAAAGGCGCCGGTGATGGCGGCGGTGCGGGTGCCACCATCGGCCTGCAGCACATCGCAATCGAGGTGGATGGTGCGTTCGCCCAGCAGCGTCAGGTCAAACACCGCGCGCAGCGAGCGCCCGATCAGGCGCTGGATTTCCTGGGTGCGCCCGCTTTGCTTGCCGCGTGCGGCCTCGCGGTCGCTGCGGGTGTGGGTGGCGCGCGGCAGCATGCCATATTCGGCCGTTACCCATCCTTCGCCGCTGCCTTTTTTGTGGCCAGGTACTTTTTCTTCGACCGAGGCGGTGCACAGCACCTTGGTGTCGCCAAACTCGATCAGCACCGAGCCCTCGGCGTGAATGGTGTAGCCGCGCGTGATGCGCACTGGTCGCAGTTGGTCAGCGGCGCGGGCGTCGCTTCGGGCAAATTCGTTCATGTGCTTGTCCTGTTGGGCTTAGAAGAGGGGCGAGCCAGCTTTGCCCGTTGGTTCTGGGGGTTTGCCGGCTGGCTTGCGCGTGTCGGCCACAAAGGTGTCGATCTGCATCCTGATTTTCTCACTCATGCTCAGGCGGGTGTAGCGGCGCTCACCTTCGCGGCTCAGCACCTTCTGCAATTCAAACACCGACTGAGGGCGCACCAAGGGGTCTAGGGCCATGCACCAATTCACCACCTCAATCAGGTTGTCCGAGTAGGTACCGCGCAGCCGGGCCATGGTGATGGCGGCGCGGTCATCGGCAACCCGTAGGGCCGCCTCATGGGGCGGAAAGCCGTGCATGCAAGAGTAAATGCAGGCGCCCATGGCGTACAAATCGGTCCACGGGCCCATGAGGCCATCGCGACGGTACATCTCTGGGGCGGCAAAGCCGGGGGTGTACATCGGGCGGGTGAAGTTACCTTCTTTGGTCAGCACCTCACGCGCAGCTCCAAAATCAATCAACACCGCGCGGTTGTCATCGGTGATCAAAATATTGGCGGGCTTGATGTCCAGGTGCAGCATGCGGTGCTGATGCACGATGCGCAAACCGCGCAAAATCTCCTCGGTCAGCGACCGAATGGTGGACTCTCTGAACACCTTGGGCTGTTTGAGCTGGCGCGCCGTCAGGATGAAATCCTGCAAGGACGCACCCTCCAGGTAATTCATCACCATGTAAACGGTGTCGTTCTCAGGGAAAAAATCCATCACCCGCACCACGCTGGGGTGGGCGATCTGGGCCAGCGACCGTCCTTCTTCAAAAAAGCTCTTGAGCCCCAGGCGGTACAGCGACTGCATCTCTGCAGGCACTTGCGGCACGCGTTCACCCGCTTCGCGGGTGACCAGCGACGAGGGCAGGTACTCCTTGATGGCGACCTGCTGGCCTTGGCCATCGAGCGCCAGGTACACCACGCCAAAACCGCCCGCAGCGAGCTTGCGAACCATGCGGTAGGCGCCCACCATGGTGCCGGGCTGGAGCGGAGCGGGGGTGACCTTTGCCATAATTTTGAGCGGGCTGCCGACTGATGCGCTTGAACCGAGTTATTCTCGAGCGAGTTCCACGGATCAAAGAGGCCGCATGGCAGTTTACAGCATGACCGGCTACGCCAGCGTCCAGTTCGGCAGTACGCCGGGCAGCGCAGCGCTGGAGGCCAAACGCAGCCCAGCCAATCAAATCGGTCTGGAAATCCGCGCTGTCAACAGCCGTTTTCTGGACCTGTCGTTCAAGCTCCCTGACGAACTGCGCCAATGCGAGCCCGCACTGCGTGAGCTGCTGGTGGGCCGCCTCAAGCGTGGCAAGGTCGAGGTGCGCATGGCGCTGGACACCAGTGCACGGCACCTCCTGCCAGAGCCCAGCGTACGCCTGCTGCAGCGCCTGAACAATGTGCAGGACACCGTCAAGGCCTGGCTGCCCCAGGCCGGCGCGCTGTCGGTGGCCGACGTCATCCGCCTGGCCGCCAGCGAACAGGCGCCGCTTGTCACACTGGACCTGGCCGATATCCTGCCGCTGGCCGAGCAGGCCCTGGGCGCGCTGCTGGCCTCGCGCCAGCGCGAGGGCGACCGTCTGGCTGTGATGCTGCTCGAGCGCATCGGACAGCTCAGGCTGCTGGCCGCACAGGCGGTACCGCTGGTGCCGCAGTTGGTGACGCAGCAGCGCCAACGCTTTATGGAACGCTGGACCGAGGCCATGGCCTTGGGCGACAGCGCCGTGCTGCCCGAGGCGGCGCAAGACCGGGCTTTGTCCGAGGCCACAGCGTTTGCCATCCGGATCGACGTGGCCGAAGAGATCACCCGCCTGAACTCGCACCTCGATGAGCTCGACCGGCTGATCCGCAAGGGTGGCGAAATCGGCAAACGGCTCGACTTCCTGATTCAGGAACTGCACCGCGAGGCGAACACCATGGGCTCCAAGTCGGCCGCGCTGGAGCTGACTCATATTTCCGTGGACATGAAGGTGCTGATCGAACAGATGCGCGAGCAGGTGCAGAACATAGAATAGGGCTCGCCCGTCACCAGCTCTCAAAAGCGCGCACCATGGACTATCCCGGTAACCTGTTTGTCGTCGCGGCCCCCAGCGGGGCCGGCAAATCCAGTCTGGTCAAAGCACTGCTAGAACTCGACTCCCATGTGCGGCCTTCGGTCTCGCACACCACGCGCGCACCGCGGGGCCAAGAGAAACACGGGCGCGAGTACTACTTTGCCTCCGAGCCGGAGTTTGACGCCATGGTCAAGGCCGACGCCTTCGTCGAGTGGGCCCATGTGCACCAACATCGCTACGGCACCTCTAAAAAAGCCATCGAAGCCCGCATGGCGCAAGGCGCCGACGTGGTGCTGGAGATCGACTACCAGGGCGCGCTGCAGATCAAAAAAATCTACGCCAATGCCATCAGCGTCTTCATATTGCCACCCAGTTGGGACGAGCTGCGGGCCCGACTGGAGCGGCGTGGCGAAGACTCACCCGAGGTGATTGACCTGCGCTTGCGCAACGCAGCGGTCGAGGTGGCGCAGGTGCAACAATTCGACTTCGTTATAATCAACGAGGTGTTCGAGCGTGCGCTGTTCGACCTGAAAGCCATTGTTCATGCCCAACGCCTCAAGTTCGCCGCACAATTGCGCGCGCGTCACGAGACATTCAAAGCCTTGCACATCATTTAGTGCATCCCCTGGTTAATCGGAGAATTTCATGGCCCGTATCACTGTTGAAGACTGCCTGGAGCAGATTCCCAACCGTTTCCAGTTGGTGCTTGCCGCGACTTACCGCGCCCGCATGCTGAGCCAGGGCCATGCGCCCAAGGTGGAGAGCAAGAACAAACCCGGCGTCACCGCACTGCGCGAGATCGCCGCTGGCAAAGTGGGCATCGAGATGCTCAAAAAAGTGCCGCTCTGAACCACTCTGGCTACTTCAAGAAAGCACCGCTTGCGGTGCTTTTGTTTTTCAGGCTGGTATTTCCGCCTCTGCACGCTATATTCAAGGGGTGAACACCGCCACACGCCCCCCATCGCGCATCAGACAGGCCCCAGCCCGTCCTGCGCCCAAAGGCAGCCCGGCGGCTGCCAACGCGGCAGCGGCAAGTTTTGCCACCCTGACAGAGCGCCTGGACTACCTGGCACCGATCGATCTGGAGCAGGTGCGGCTGGCCTACCGTTTTGCCGATGAAGCCCACTTGGGCCAGCTGCGCAACAGCGGCGAACCCTACATCACCCACCCTATCGCCGTAGCGGCCCAATGTGCCGAATGGAAGCTTGACGCCCAGGCCCTGATGGCCGCCTTGCTGCACGACGCACTGGAAGACTGCGGCATCACCAAAATCGAACTGATCGAGCGCTTTGGCTCCCCGGTGGCCGAGCTGGTGGACGGCCTGACCAAGCTCGACAAGCTGCAGTTCAACACCCGTGAAGAAAACCAGGCCGAGTCGTTTCGCAAGATGCTGCTGGCCATGGCGCGCGACGTACGCGTGATCCTGATCAAGCTGGCCGACCGCAGCCACAACATGCGCACGCTGTCCGACGCGCCACGCGAAAAATGGGCCCGCATTGCGACAGAGACTTTGGATGTTTACGCCCCAATCGCCCACCGGCTCGGCCTGAACCAGACCTACCGGGAGCTGCAAAACCTGGCATTTCGCCACCTGCGACCCTGGCGTTATGAAGTCCTGAACAAGGCCGTCACCAAAGCACGTAGCCGGCGCCGTGACCTGCTGCAAAAAGTCCACCGTGAAGTGGAAGGGGCCTTTGCCGCTAACGGCATGAAGGTGCGGCTAGCCGGCCGCGAGAAGTCCTTGTTCTCCATCTATAAGAAGATGGCCACCAAACATCTGAGCTTTGCCCAGGTCAATGACATCTACGGCTTTCGTGTGCTGGTACCCAATGTGCTGGACTGCTACACAGCCCTGGGCACACTGCATCAGCTTTACAAACCGCAGCCGGGGCGCTTCAAGGACCATATAGCCATCAGTAAACTCAATGGCTACCAGTCGCTGCACACCACATTGGTCGGCCCATCAGGCATCAATGTGGAGTTCCAGGTGCGAACCGAAGCCATGCACGTGGTGGCAGAGTCTGGCGTAGCAGCGCATTGGCTCTACAAGTCTCTTGCGCCAGCAGACGCCGGGCAAACCGAGCGCATGGGCTCACAATGGCTGCAGTCGCTGCTCGACATTCAAGACGAGACCCGGGACGCCGCCGATTTTTGGGATCACGTCAAAGTAGACCTATTCCCGGACGCCGTCTATGTATTCACCCCCAAGAGCCAGATCATCGCCTTGCCGCGCGGTGCCACGGTTGTCGACTTTGCCTATGCCATCCACAGCAGCGTGGGTGACCGTACTTTGGGTGCCCGCATCAACGGCGATCAGGTGCCTTTGCGTACCGAGCTCAAGAACGGCGACGTGATCGAAGTGGAGACCGACACAGCCTCTACGCCTAATCCGGCCTGGCTGAGCTTTGTGCGCACTGCGCGCGCGCGATCCAAAATCAGGCAACACCTGAAAACGCTGGCTCATGTCGAATCTGAAAGCCTGGGGGAGAGGATGCTCGCTCAGGCGCTGCGTGCAGAAGGTATTGAGAAAATTCCAGATGACAGCCCGCGTTACCAAGCACTGTGGGAGAAGTTACTGCGCTTCAGCGGTAATCGAAGCCGCTCTGAGCTCCTGACCGACATCGGCCTAGGTAAGCGCATCGCTGGGATCGTGGCCAAACGCCTCTTCATACTGCTGCTGGAGGCCGGCGAAAAGCCGGATGCGATGCTACTCACGCGGGAGCGCTTTGGTGCCGGCGAAACCGTCTCGCAAGGCAGTGTGCTGCTAGACGGCAGTGAGAATGCCTCAGTACGGTTTGCCAGTTGTTGCCGCCCCGTGCCGGGTGATGAGATTGTGGGCTACCTCGGTCGCGGAGAGGGCCTGATCGTACATGCCGAAGAATGCAGCGTCGCGCGCAAACTCATGCACAAAGACAGCGAACGCTTTATTCGGGTGGAATGGTCTGACGAATTGGCGCGCACCTTTGAGACCGGTCTGCTGGTCACAGTGACCAATGGCAAGGGCGTGTTGGCTCGAGTCGCCAGCGCCCTGGCCAGTGCCGAGGTTGACATCACCCACATCGACATGGGCGAAGAAGCCGGCAACGATGCACCTGACCTGCGCTTTGTGGTGGCCGTGCGTGACCGCAACCACCTTGACACTGCGCTGCGCAACCTGCGGCGCACACCGTCGGTGTTAAAGGCCCAGCGCGCCAGGATCACGACCCAGCTCAGCGCGGAGCCGGCGCGGGATAGCGAACGCTGAGCACTTCAATCTCAACCTTTCCTGCGGGCGTCAAAAGCTGCAATACATCTCCCACCTGAGCTTTGAGCAGGGCGCGCGCGATTGGCGACACCCAGCTCACCTCGCCCCGGGCGCTGTCGGCCTCGTCAATCCCTAAAATTGTCACTGTTCGCTCTGCGCCAGCGTCATCAGAATAGCAAACGGTGGCGCCAAAAAACACCTGCTCGCTGCCGTTGTGCAGCGCCGGGTCGGTGATCTCCATAATCTCAAGGCGCTTGGTGAGAAAACGGATGCGCCGGTCAATCTCGCGCAGGCGCTTCTTGCCGTAGATGTAGTCGCCATTCTCGGAGCGGTCGCCATTGCTGGCCGCCCAATGCACGATGTCCACCACCTTGGGCCGCTCGTTGTCGATCAGGTCAAGCAGTTCAGCTCGAATACGCGCATGCCCCGCCGGGGTGATGTAATTCTTGCCTCTGGGCGGCAGCGCGGGCAATTGCAGATCGTCGTCGTCCGCGTCGTCAGTTTCTTTGGTGAAGGCTTTATTCATAACGGACTGGCGGTGTCAATTGACAGGGGGATTCAGGTGTCATCCCGTGATCGAACCTGCCGCGCGATCAGAGAGCCAGAGCCGCCGATAAAAAACCCGCTCTCCAGTACAGTAGGCGGGTTTTAAGGGGTGTTTGACACCGTGTGAAACAGTGAAATGGTGCCGATTATCGGATTCGAACTGATGACCTACCGCTTACAAGGCGGTT
>JBBAPO010000039.1:0-37143 GCA_040400795.1 Rhodoferax sp. | reverse complement strand
CAAGCGACGCTGGTTGCGGTAGCGGCGAATGGCGGAGGGGATGAAGGAGTGCATGGCGGGAAGTTTAGGTTGCGACACACGGAAGTGTTCATCGCATCGTATGAATTCGTAAATTTGGTTGATGTCAAATCTACAGACCCATCAGAGCAATTTCTGCCTGCCGCCGCGCCACCAAGCCCGGCAACACCCGGCCGCCGCCATGAACCCATTTGCGCAGCTCCAGCGCAGCACTGGCCCAATCCATCTGGTTGATGCGTCGGCGCAGGGTTGAAGTCTGCAGTCGTCCGGCACCCAGGTTGAAGGTGAAGTCCGCTATGGCTGCAAGGCGGTTTTCTGGCTGGTTGAGCAGCACCGGGCAGTAGCGCAGCGTGGCCGCCAGCGCTACTGCCAGGTCGGCAGTTAGGTAGTTTTCAGCGTCTGCCTCGGTCACGGGCGGATGGTCTGGCGGGCACAGATGCCCCCAGCCAATCGTCCAGTACCCAGCAGGGCAGACATAGGGGTGCGCGCGGCGCAGTGGGTCTGATTGCGGGACCCGGTGAAAGCCTTCGAAGCGCTTGGCCAGCTTGATAGCCGCTTGCGGCACCGACCTGACTCCTGGTGCTATGCCGCCTTGCATCATGGCCGCGCCCGATCAAAAACCCGGCCCACAAACCAAAAGTTGAGCACGCCCGACCAAAGCGCCTGGTCAGCCTCAGACCAGGCGGCCAGTGCAGCAGCACCCCAACCCGCACCAGCATTCAACGCTGCCACAAAGGCAGCCACTTTGGCAGCGCAGTACAGGGCCATAAACCAATAGGTGATGATGGGGCGCACGCTGGTGGACAGCGCATCGGCCCACTTCACACCCGATGGCCTGCCCTGGCCAGCAACTGCCTCCTTAAAAGCCTCCATTGCGCCAGTGTTCCATGCCGCATCGGCTTGTGAGCCAATCTCGGCCATGCGCGATGCGCCACGCACCTTTTCAAACTCAAGCGCTTTGTCTTGCATGGCCAGCTCGTGGCCACGTTCGCCCTTGCGGTCCAGCCATTTCAGCAACTCTGGAGCCAGTCGAAACGCCCCACCCAACAATCCACCCAGCAGTGTTTCGATCCTTGGGCACCTCCGAACAGTTTGAGTTTGATGAGCGAGCCCGTCATTAAGGCCAACACCAGACCCGTGACCAGCATCTTCACGATGGTCAAGCCTGCAGTCTTCTTGGCCTCGTTGAAGGCATCGAGCAGGTTGCGCAATTCACGGATGTCGTGGGCCGCGTCTGCACCGTCCAGCCCGACCTCATGCAGGGCATGGCGGGCCCCACGCTCTGCGGCGCGCTCCAGCATGTCTTCAAAGTCTTGCTTGGGCAGCGTCATCATCTGCCGTCTTTCCAGTTGTCCAGTTTCCATTTCAGTCTCCATGGGTGATGATTCAAAAGTAGAAAACCCGCCGGAGGGCGGGGTGGATTAAGTGCTGAGGTGCGAGCGCTGAGTGCAAATTCCGCTTCCAAATCATTTGTGTCTAGGCGCGAAGCCGCAGGCAGTGCTACAGCACGACAAGGCGAAGCAACGACGACACGGATGATTTGGGGGCGGAATGGGGGGCTAGATTTCTATGACCTCTAGTGGCAGGTTGGGAGCCTTGCCTTCTATGACGTCGTTGCGCACAAAGACGGCTTGGCCAACCAGGTCTGCACTGCCGCCGCGCGCCTTGAGTAAGCCGCCACCGGGCAGGATCACGATGGCCAGGTTGGCTGCCACCGACTGCACCGTGCCAACCTGCAGCGCGGGGTCTGGCACCAGATCCAGAAACTGTTGAAACTGATTACGCATGGCATTCCACCCCCAGGCTTTGATACACCTCTGGCAGGGCCACCTCGACGCGGGTGGAGCGCACCAAGCCAAGGCGGGTGTGAATGCCATCTTCCCCAAACTCTTCGTACTGGATGTAGGCACCGGGTTGGATGATGCCGGTGGCAGGTAGCACCGGAAGCCGCAAGCCAATGTCTAACTGCCGCCCGGTGTCAGACAACACAGCCAAACCCCGCTGGCGTGCCGCTGCCGCCGTAGTAATCAGGCTGTCGGTCACCATGGGTGCCAGCCAGTCGCCTGCGGTGCCCTGGCGCGTGACCTGGCCCAGCACCCCTTGCTCCTGGCCACTGACAAACACCCGGTTGTAGTTGGGCTTGTCTGACCAGGCTATCGACTCCCGGCTGACGCTGGCAGTTGGCAGCACAAAGTCTGGAACGACATCGCCCCAGTGCCAGGGTGCTGCCGGGTACAGGGGGCGCACCTTGAACGACGCGTTGCTGGGGTGCGGAATCAGGCAAGCGCCGCCCGCCTTGGCAAGAGTTGCCAGCGCGCTGATGTAGCTGCCCTGGTGCGCAAACACCCCGGCCGGCACACTCCAGTCCTGCAGCCCATAGTCAACAGCCCAGCCCAAGGCAATGCCGTTGCGTTGCAACACATCGTCAAACAGTTGCTGGTGCGTGCGTTGCTCTGGGTTATTGAAGTTCATGATGGGTGCATAAGGTGCATCCAGCACCGCATGGCGCCCCCGGCCGGTGAGCCGGATGGTGGTCTGGCCAAAGGTGCGTTCGCGCGACAGGTGCTCCGCAAGCACCCGAAACTCGACTCCGTTGACCCAGGCGCTGAGCTCGACCACCCCGCTGCTGCCCGGCTCCACCAGGGCTTGGGCTGTGCCGGGCAAAGATGCGTCGAACCCCCAGACCCAGGAACCTGCATCCAGGCTCAAAGCCATCGAGAGGGTCGGCACCACCGCGTTGTCTGAGACACGGCGCAAACTGCAGTTGTTGATCACGATGTAAACCCTTTGAATGGCAATAACCACCGTGCCACCAGCTGGTGGCGGCAATGGGGTGAATCCGTCGCACTGAAACAGCAAGAACCCGTCAGTGGCTGATCGGTCAAAAAACACCAGGTGCGAGCTGTGGGAGTAGCAGGCCTGTGGTGGCGCGATGGGTGGCAATGCTTGCCTTGCCTTACCCGGTGGCGGCACACGCGCCTCTTGGTAGCGACCGACCCAACCGACGGGCGCAGCCAAGGCCAGCTGATAGTCAGACCCGCACCCCAGCACGTAAGCCACTGCCTTCTGCCAATGGGAGGCACGACTAGCCCGCACCGTGCGATCACCGTCTTGGTGGCACAGGCGGGTGGCAGTTGGGCTCTTAATCGCCTGCGCATGCGCCCCTATCAGACCCCGCCACAGCGCCGTGCCGCCCTGCTGATGCAGTGGGCGCTCCAGGTGAACAGGCGTGCCACCCTGCTGCGGCTGCCTGAGCTGAATGGGCATGGCGGTAAATGTCTGCGGCAGGTGATGCGCCACACCGCTGTGCACTCCAAAGAAGCGCTGCCAGAAGGTCGCCCACCCGGCAGGTGCTTTTTGGCCATCGCTTTGCGCCTGCAGCAAGCCGATTTCTGTTTTACCGGCAACACGCCATGGCGCGTGCCGCTGCGCCACCGTGGGCCGTGCCGTCAGTGACGAATAGCTCACCGTGGCGCTGAAACTCAACTGCGATGGCAACACCGCGATGAGCGTGAACGGATACTTTGGCGCGATCAGAACGCCGGGCACACCAAAACCCGCAGGTGCAATGCCCACTGGTGTAGCTGCAAACTCGGCCCAGTTTTCAACAAAGGTCGTGCCGAACTGGCTGGAGTCCAACCCTGGCGGGCGCACAAAGCTGTGAAACAGCCAACTGCGTGCATTGCCAAACCGGGTGTCCTGCCAGCCCTCTGCAAAAGCCCGGCTCTGCCAGGCAAAGTAAAACGGGGTGTTGAGCGCAGGCGGCTTGTACAGGTAGGCTTGAACGAAGTTCAGGTCAACATTTGCGCCATTGGCCGAGATGTCGAAGGCCTTGGGCTTGCCCACCTTGCCTTGGTCAATCGGCTTGGGGCTTAACGACTGCGCCGTGTTCTTGACGGCTGGTCCACCAAACTTTGACTGATCGCCCGCCGTGGCTGACACCGCCAAGCCTGGGCCAAAGTACATCGGTACGTTGAATGGGCTTGGCGTGGTGTACGTCGCATCCTCCACACCGCCCGCACCAAATGCAAAATCCACACTGCCTGTGGCCCCCACCCGGGGTTTGCCCATGCCCGCCTGGTACATGCCAGCAGCAAAAAGCTGGGGGGGCTTTTTGATGCGCGCAATGCTGCCAAAGCGGCTGGTGTCACCCAGGCTGACGGCTGTTGCCACCGGGTTGCCGCCAAAGTAAAACGGAACGTTTTGCAGCAGCGGCTTGGCATACGCGCCAGCAAACGCAAAGTCAGCTACCGCACCGCTGTTGTGCACAAACTGCCAGGCCCGAGCCTTGGCCACGCTGGAGGCATCGAAACCAGCAGGTGCAATGGTTCTGGCGGCATTGCGCAGAGCGGGCGTGCCGAACTTGCCCTGATGCCCACCAGAGGCACCAGACACCGGAGCCTGCGCACCAAAGATGAACGGCACATTGGCGTAACTGGGCGCTTGGTACGGTTGGTCAAACGCAAACCAGACGGTGGCCCCGTTTTGGTTGGCGTAGTAAACCGAGTGGGTGATGCTGACTCGGGCACTGTCCAGCCCAGCGGGTGCAATGGTCCAGGATGTGTTTTTGACCTGCGCCTGGCCAAACTTGGTCTGCTCGCCCAGACCCACGCCTGCAACGGGTAAAGCGCCAGACATAGCCCTCCCCTTTACGCGTTGCGTGCGTCGAAGTGCGCCAGCAGCCGCGCAGCGGGTACCACGTAGTTGTAGGCCGCAAACTCACCCATCTGGCCCTGAAAGCGTTCGCCGAAGGTCGGGGCAGTGCCCGATGCGTTCGAACCGATGCTCAACCAGGTGGCGGTGCGCCCCGTGTCAGGGAACACGCTGGCTGGCTGCTGGCTCACTTGTAATCCGTTGATGTACAGGCGCGATGTTTTCTCTTGCCACGGGTCGTAAGTGACTGCCACATGGTAGGCTGTGCCCGCCACCAGTAGGGGGTGAGCAAACGCGATGGTGGTCGTGGTGTTGCTCGGGTCGGTGACGCTCAGCGAGATGAAGCCGCCAATCATGGACAGGTACATCACCGCGCGTTCGTTGTAGACCCGCAGTAACCAGATGCGCTGTGTACCCGCCACGGAGCTGGGACGGATGAACTGCTCAACCGTGAACGTCGTCGACAAGGCGCTGAAGTTGTTGATGTTCAAGCCACCACTGCTCACCGTCACCGCCGTCGATCCGCTCACGAAACCGGGGGCGTTGAATACGGGGGTGCCCTCATAACCGCCAAGAAAGTCTTGCATGCCAACCGTGTTGATAGGGCGAGCGCTCTGCAATTCGTTCATGCGGAAATACATGACCGGGTTATCTGCCTCCACCTCAGCCATGTAGCCGGATTGGCTGGTCGGCACAATATGCGTGTCCCAATTGATGAACGAGTCATAAAAGTTGCTGACGTCAGCGTTACTGAAGACGCGGCCATACATGGCGGCCAGGCCAAAACCGCCACCGTGCGCTGGGGGTGTCATGGCATAGGCGTGACTGGTAGCCGTGTTGAATGGCGGGGATCCATACCCTCCAATGCTGAGCACGTCAAACCGGCGTGCTGCGCCATTGGGGTTTTGGGACACGTACAGATAGTCCCAGTTCTCGTTGGTGACGTTTTGTGTGCGGCACCAACCCCATAGTCTGCCGCCCCCGCTGATGGCCGTGGTCTGCACCAGCGCGCCGTTGACATACAGCTTGATGGCGCTGTCTTGCTCATAGGTCACGATGACGTGGTACACCTCACCTGGGGTCACCGGGGCCGAGGCCCGAACCGTGGACAGGTTGCGTCCGCTCAAGCCCATGCGCACGTTCATGACCGTGGTGTTTACCTCCAGGCATGGCCCGGCGCAAAGGCCGTTGTAGCCGTTGTAGTAGTCATACCCGTAAAGCGAGACGTCATCAGAGTCACGACGACCACCCCACATCATGATCAGCGCTGTCTCGCCAACGCTGGGTGCCTTGAAGATGTACTCCCAGCTCAGATTGGCGTAGTTCTCCGACGCGCCTGCAGCGTTTCTGCCATTGAAGGTGCCCTGCCCGGCGCGCACAAACAGGCCATTGTTGTTGGGCGTGGGGGTCAGGTGGCGGCCAGACTTGAGGAAGCGAATGGAGCCGCCCACGCGGCTTTCAGGGTAAAAGTCAAACCCCCAGAACTGGTCGGATGATTGCAGCATGTTCTCTGCAAAGCCGATGACGTTGGCGCGAAAGAAGCGGTAGACCGCACCGTTTAGGTAGTCCGCGTAACTGACACACATGCCCAACGAACTGTCTCTGGTACGCCGCGCCCAGAATGCGGACTGGGGAGTGAGGTTGCCTTTGGTGTTGATCGGGTTGATGCGGTCCCACACCAAGGCGTTCTTGAAGGGCGGACCCGATGGGTCATGGGACATCACCATAAACTCCCTGGCCTCGTTGAGCCCATTGAACGCATAGCCGCCGTTCTCATCGGTGGTCGTGTAGCCCACTTTGAAGAACGTATCGCGCTCAAACAAAACCGCCGGGCGATTAGCCTGCGCCACACCGTCTTCTGACACGATGCCATAAATGCCGCCTGAGCCTTCGATATTGCTGGTCGGGGGAATAGGCCACAGGGTTGACTTGTTAGAGGCAGCAAACCGTAGGTTTGCGTTCGCGCTTGTGCAGGGCCGGTACACCAGCGCTTGGCGGTACCACGTCACGCCGTCGCTCGATGAGTCCACACAGAAATCCACCGAGTTGGCCGGGATCACGGAGTTGGCGTTGATCGCCGCCTCGTTGATGTTGACCAGGAAATGATCTGGCTGGGTGTCAGCTAAGTAGGTGAAGTTGAAGTACCGCCACTGGGTGGTGCTTTGGTAGTCGGGGTAGTTGATGGCGCAATAGCTGGCAGATGCCACATCGTCATCCAGCAGGTTGGTGACCGGGTACGAGGTGGCGTTCATCAAAAAGCCACTGGCCGTCACGGTCAGGCCTGTGGTCAGGGGCATTCCTGCGGCGTCGCGTGGCTGCAGGGTGCGAAACACCAACTGGCCGTAGTTGTAGGTGTTGACGCTGCGGAAGTAAACCCGCCAGTATTTAACGGCTGTTGTCATTCAAGCACCCCACTCAGAGCCGAAAGATCTTGTTGATGCCGTTGTCCCAGGTGACGATGATGTCGCCGCCATTGGGCGTGATGGGCAAGCCAGTGGCCGTGTCGATGAAGGCAATCAGGACAGAGGCGGCATCATCGGGCGTGACGCCATCCAGTGCCAGCACCTGCTTGTAAAGCACCAGCGCCTCAATCGATGGGCCATTCACAGCGGCAAAGATCACGTCTTGCGCGTCGGCTGCACCATTGGTGCTGGTCTTGCTGGTCAGTGTGGTGGGCGCGGTGACGCGCGACTCCGGTGCAATGCTGCTCAAAAACTCGTGGCTGGCGGCAAAGGTGTACAGCGCCGTGTCGACCATCACCACTTTGATGTCGTCGGTGATCCAGTTCAGTTGCGCTTCCAGAAAGCGCTGACGACCTTTGTCGTAGAGGCTGTTGGCCATGGGGAACTCCTTGTTTGAAGTGAAGAAATTTTTTAGCCAAGCGTGGCGTTGGCCATCTGGGCGTAACCGCCCGCGTAAAGTTGGGTCTGTGCCAGGCGGATCTCGCCTGTGCCGTCCAGATCACTGCAATCCAGATCCATCGCCGTGAGCTCCGCACCTGTCACGATGCGCGCCCAGGTCGCCACACCCGATCTGGCAATCAGGGCGTTTTCTTGGGGCGTGAGTACCAGTTGTCCATTGATCACGCTGCCGCAGGGTTTGGTCAACTTGACCTCGACCAGCATCGCGCTGATGGGTGTGTCCGCTGGGACCGCTGGTCGTAAGCCGCTATAGATGCGCACGCTTGCGGGGTTTGCGCCCTCATCCAAAAACGCGCGCGTCCCCTCCAACCGAGCCGCGTGGTGCTCGGTGCTGATGGTGATCGTCATGGCGTTTTTACGGCATCACGGCCGGACTGAGGTCGTCCGCGATCACGGCTCGGTAACGGCGCTCGTGGTCAAAGCTAATCACCGCTTAGCGCTGGCGGGTGTCAATGCGCTCAAACCGGTAACTGCCGTCGGGACTGCTCCAGGTCTGTGCCACCAGCAGGTTGGTATGGGTACTGATCAATTGCACGCGCCGAACCAGAGCAACATTGAGGGGCGTGGCTTTTTCTTTGACGGTGCCACTGATGACACCGTTGCCACCGAAGTGAATATCCCGCCAACCGCGTTGTGCCGCCCTGAACTGCGCGCTGTAGCCGCCTGCACGGCTCCAAAGTTCTGAATTAGGGCTCATCCACCGGGTCAGTGCTTGCAGGCGCGCACCCGGTGCGGTGTTGAGCAGCAGCGTGCGCTCATGCGGTGCGCTTGCAAACTCCTCGGACTCGGCCAGGTCACCAACGATCCAGTCCTGCACCTCATCGACATTGACCTTGCCCCACTGGATGTACATCGTGGCACCGCGTGTGACACCGTTCAGTCGGTAATCCCGGTCGTCGCCCGAGCCGCTCCAGGTAAACGGATTTACACCGGCCAGGTTTTGTGCGGCCAGGTAAGGAACCACTGTGACGGTTAACTGTGTCTCGTTGGTGCTGGCCCAACTGTCTTGCTGACCGTAACTGGTCCATACCGTTTTAAGTTCGTAGTCGTTGCCCGCCAGCGTGAAGGCCTTGGTCACGATGCCGGTGGGCGAGCCGTTGTCATAGCCCGTATTGCACCAAAAACGCAGATTCAGCGGCACCCGAGGCTCAGACCCAAGCTCGATCTCGCAGGCCCAGATGCCTGCCACGGCCCAGCCGGAATAGACCCCGACATCAACACCATCCGCGCCGAGGGCTTTGCTGATGTCAATGGAGCCATCTGCCGTGGTGTAGGTGTTGCCCCCCAGCCGCGCCCAGCCAGTAGACGTTGTGATTTGGACGCCCGCGGTGCCATCAAAGGTGTCCGCGCCGCCATCACTCCAGGGATTACCGTCTTTGACGACGGCGTAGTTGTTGAGAAACGGCACCGGGTTGCCCGTGCCCAGGCGCGGCAGTATGAGCAGGCTCATGGTTTACCTCCACGGCCCGGTGATGTCAAAGGCCACCTGCGCACCTTCGGTCTCCGAGCTGTACTGCGTGCGCACCAGCAGGAAGCGCTTGTTGGTCTGGTTCAGCACGTTGTCCACAATGGTCTGGTCGCTGTAGGGCCTGTCCTGGTGCAGCCACAGCATGCCAGGCATCATCCCGCGCAGGTGCCCATCTTCCTGGCGCACATAGGTCGGCATCAACCACAGACTGTAATCCGCCCCATTGGGAAACGGCAGGTTGCCGCGCCCACAGATTTGCTGACCGTTGTTGGTGTTGAGCGAAGTCACGCCCCAGCGCACATAGTTGCCAACCTGGGTGTGGTTTCTGAGCATGACTTTGCCCGCCACATCCAGCGAATGGATCAAGCCATAGCCGTTGTACTGCCCAGGAAAGCTCGAGTAACCGCCATTGGTGTTGGACCAGTACAAATCTTCCGCGCAGAGCACGCTGTGGTAGTTGTCACCGGGCTTGAAACTCTCGATGTCACCAAAGCAGTAAAAGCTGCGTCCGTACCAGTTGTAGCCCGGCGCGTTGGTGCAAAACAGGTAGAACAGACAGTCGTCCCCCACCAGCACCCAGTTGCGGTTGCCCGCACCACCGTCGCCATAGGTTTCATAACCGCCTTGGCGCGCGTGGTACCACTTGTACCAACCATACTGGCCCGCCTGGACCTGCCGCCAGTTTTGCGTCGGGTTGTTCGGATCGAACGGAGCCTGGGCGCCAACAAGGGTGCTGATGTCCGCCATGCCTTCGACCACCCCCACGTTGGCCCACTTGGACCAAGCTGTGTTGTAGTCAGGCGCTTTGATGCCGTCATCGATCAGCAGCAGGTTCTGCGGTGACATCGGGTTTAGGCTGCGGTAGGCGCGCTTGTTGGCACCGGTGAATGCAATCTCCCAGCCCAGCGGTGCCACCTTGGCGCTCAGATTGGTGCTGGTGGTGGCTGGAGATACTGGATTGGTGGGGTCAGTGGGACTGGCGGATACGGCATAGCTAAACGTGGTGGCGGTGACAGCGACCACCCGAAACTGCCCGTTGTAAGCAGCCTGGTTGGCACCTTCGATCAGCACCACCTGGTCTTTCAGATAGGCGTGCCCGGTGGAAACGGTGGCCGTGGCCAGGCCATTGGCAAACGTCAGGCTGTCCAGCGCCTTGAGGTTAAAGCCATTGATCAGGCAGGCATCAAGCATGTTCACCAAATCACCCCAGTTGTTGGAGATTTGGGGTGCACCAGCCATGCCGCTGTTGAAATATTTGACGCTTAAATCAGTCATATTGGATCCGTCAGGGTGTATCGACATCACCACGTACCAGCACAGTGAACGCGTCATCGGGCACGGTCTCAGGCCCCTGCTGGACGGTGCGCACCACCCAGACCGGGAACTGCGCGCCAATGGTGTTAAAGCGCAGCACGTTGCCCGTGGCCCAGCCATTGCCCCACCCCAATGCGGGCAGATGGAAGTACGCCGCACCGGTGGAGGGGTTGTTGGGTGCGCAGTCGGTGCTGGTGTTGCCAGTGGCGATGACGCCGACGTTTTCACCAATGACCTCAAACGATGTGGTGTTGGTAAAGCGCACGATCCAGCGCTCGGTCAGGCACCCCCGGTTGGTCACCAGGATGGGGTACTGCGTGTTGTTGAAAGTGGCCGTTGCTGTGCTGCCTGACAAGATATCAAGCCATGCACCACTCCACGAGGTCTGATCAAACAACACGCTGACGCGCGACTTCAGGTCACCTGCCACCAGGGCACTTGAGACAAAGCTGCTCGCGGGCGTGGTCACGGGGTAGTCATGGGTGAGCGCCCGGGTAAAAGTAATCTCGCCACTGATCTGTACATCACTGACCACAGCCATGTCCTCGATGCGGTGTTCAATCGTTACTGGCTGGTTGTAGCCCGCCACCGATGTGAAAGTGACCAGGCCAGCTTCGAGGTCTGCGCTGTAGCCGCTGTGGATGACCACCCCATCAAACCCGACCACCCGCACCAGACTCAAACGCACGCGGGCACAGTTGATGGTCTGACCGTTGGTCACACTGGCGGTGATGGACTGGGTGTTGCCCACCACCGCAAAGCCACCGGACCTGAAGATCGGCACCCGGCCGTCACTGGGCAGGCGCACCGGGTCAATGCCGAGAATATTGGCATCCAGCGGCAAGTAGCTGTAGGCCACCGCCGCATAACGAATGGAGTCGGCCATGACGGCGGAGGCCAAAAAGATACGCCCACCGATGATCTTGGAGGCGTCATACCAGGGCTTGGTCTCATTGCCAACGGCCAGCATCCACTTGCCAAAGGCCAGCGACACAATGCCGGTCTCGTAGTCCACCTTGCCGGTCACGTTGGCGGATTCGATTTTGCCGTTGGCGTCTGATGTGACGATGCGTGAGACCTGCGCATCATCATCCGCCAGCACAAATTGCACCGCCAGGCTGGAGGGGCGAATGGGTGCCGTGCTGGTACGAAACTGCACATCGGTCACCGGCATCGCACTTTGGCTGGTCACCATGCTGTTGATCACACCCACATTGCTGGCACCCACGGGCAGCACCGTGAGGCTGGCCAGACCGCTTGAGTAGTTGATGCTGCCAGACGTGATGCCTGAGCCGGTTGCCGGATCGATGTTGGTAATTAAAGAGCCTTGGCGGTCCATGTAACGGGTGCCGCCCAGCGTGAAACTGCAGGAACCGCCCACAATGGGCTCACTGGAGCTTTGCGTCAGATCGACAGCCAGCTGAACGGGAAACACCTCGGTGTTGCTGTTGCCCGCTGCGCTGGTGCGGTAAGTGACCTTGACATAGGCAGACAGGTCGGTGGGCATGATGGCACCGATGGTCTGATAGATAAAACCACCGAATACCACTTTTTCTGTGGCCAGGGTGCCGGTGAACCACGTGTTGTCAATCACCTGGGTGCCGACAACGACCTTGGTCCAGTTGGGCTTGGGCAGTGCAATCGTGGTGTCAGGTGTAAAGCTCAAAGTACCAGCGGCGTAATTGATCACGGCTGCGCACTCCGGGCGGGTTTGAAACCCACTAGCGCCGTTGTCATGGACGATGACGATGGGGTCGCGGTTGGGCTTGTAGGTCAGGGACAACCACCGGGTTGAGATCTGCCCCTCAATGGTCAGGTCTTTCTCGTCATACACGGTGTTCCACTCGACCTTGACGGTGTGAGGCAACACATTGGGGTTGGCCAACACAATCTCGATGTGGCCATCTGGTGCAAAACGCTCCGGGGCCTGGAAATTCTCTTCCATCGGTGGTCCCCAGGAATAGGCAATGCTCACCTGCGCGCCAGAGCTGGGCAGGATCAGCGGTTTGAACGTGATCACGCCATCCAGATAGTCCACTTTGCCGGTGGCGTCCCCGGTAAGCAGGCCCTGGCCGTTATCTAAGGCAGTTTTTTCCACACCACCCGTCACCCGTGTGAGCGTGACCGTGCTCGGCGCGACACCGGGGTGGGCCAGCGTGAACACGGATTGGGCGGCGATCGCCACGCCATAGACGGCCGTGTCGGCAGTGGCCAGTCCATAGGTGGCAAGCACCTGCGTGCCGACATCGGGCAAGGCAGCCAGTGTGACCATCATTGAGCCGGTGTTGAAATTGAGCGTGCCCGCGCCCACCGAGCCAAAGGCACTGCGCAACTGGCCGTTGCCCGCATCGCGCAAGGTGTACCAGCGCCCCTGCGCCCGGTAGCTGAGCGAGAAGCTGCCCGGCTTGGGTGCAGGATCAAAGATCGCCACCAGGGTGCTGGAACGGGACTCGGCCGTGACCGCCCAACTGGCGGTGTGCAGTGAGCGTACGGGTGCAGCCGCTGGTGTGTAGAGAATAGTTTTGGCGGCTGGATAACTCACGGACGGGTCCGTGATCGAAATCAGGCCATTGGCATAGTCCACCGCACCCACGGCGCTGCCAGCCGTAGACAACAAGCCACCGTCATCAATCAGAGTCAAGCTGCCGGTGGTCAGTTTGAACGTATTGGGCAGGATGGCCTGGCCGACACTGATGGCGTGTGAATTATTGAATGCCACCGAGGTGGTGAGCGTCACCGGCCCACCCGCAGCGGATAAAACCACCTGCTCGCCATTGGGTTTGAGATCGACCAGCGGTGTCTCGGTCTGGGCACTGGGCACCAGTTGGGTGTACACACTGCTGGCGCGAATGCTGAAGGTTCCCAGATTGGCAGCAGTGGCCAGCGGCACCACACCCACATAGGAGCCTGCATCGGCCACGGTGGTGTCGCGTACCTTGGTCGCACCTGCTGCCGGTGCAGCCTTGGCATTGCCCTCGGAACCCTGGAAGTCGGTGCGCAGTGCGTCACTGATGGAGCAGGTCACCACGTTCATGTCGACCATTTTTCCCTGGCTATCTTCGAACTTGCGTTTGACCGCACGGACCTCCGTGGTGCGGATGTACTGGCTGCGCTCGTTGGTCGCACCCTCGTTTTGCACCAGCACCATGGTTTGCCCAATCCGGGGCAGTTCGGCATCGATGCTTTGCAAGATTTGCACGGCACGCTGGCCCGCAATATGGTTCTCCAGCAGCATGCCGCCCCACATCGGACCTTTGGTGAGGTAGCTCTCCACCCGGGCAGAAGCGGCAACACGCCGATCGAAGGTGTCGCGGGTGCTGAACAACGTGACACTCACATTGGGGTCTGCTGGAGGTTGCGACACGATGATGTTGCTGCCCATGTAGGTGTCGGTGTCCATGGTTTGCACCGCGACGTGGAGTTTTCTGAGATTCACGCGGCCACCGGCGCGGTCGAGTTCAGAGATGTCGGGGAAGATGGCATTGCTGGTGCCATCCACAATGACCGTGGCCGTGGGCGCGCCACCGCCTTCGGGTACGTCGTCCATAACTTGGGATGCGACCAGTTTGATGTCGCCAGTGAGAATGGGCATGAAGGTTCCAGAATTTAGATTTGCATCAGATTCAAGGTGATGCGGTAAAAATCACTGTCGTTTCGGGCGGGGAAACCTGTGACAGGCTCGGCTTCCATCGCTCCGTCGGCATGGCGAAAGGCCACCGTGAAGATGCGACCATCCATGAGCGTCAATTCAAAGCGACCGGTCACCGAATCCAGAGGCAGTGCAGCCCAGTCACGCAGCAGATTGACGACCGACCGCGTAACCCAAGCCATGTCAGCGGCACCCACCAAGGTGATGTCACGCCCGGCCTGCCGGGCGGCCGACTGCACCAGAAGCGCGCCGGTTATCAGGTAGGACACGCTGGAAACCACCGGGCTCCAGGTGTGTTCGTCACTCCAGAGCAGATCGTCAGGCAGGCTCAACGTGGCCCCACTGAAGAGGTTTTTGAGTTCCATGAAGATTCACCCTTAAAAAGCGCGTGATTTGGCTTGTTTCAAGATGTCGAGCAGGCGTGTCTCGTCCCTGGCATCGACCGTGGCTGACACACTTCGGTTTCCCGCTGCCAGTTCAACCCGAACTGTGCGCATTGGGGCTGCATCACCGGCCAAGGCGGGTCTTGCGATTGACAGTGGCGATGCCAGCGACTGAACCAGCCCACCACTGGCAAAACCTTGGATCTGGCCCTGCACACCACGGGCCAGCGTCTGGGCTGGAATCGACAAGTTGTTCAGGGACTCAAAGAATCCAGCGCCGAATTTGGACACAACCGAGCGATTGACCACGTACTCACCCGGGGTCAACATAGCGGGTACCGTGTCGGACTTGGCCACGCCCCCACCCCGGTAAAACTCACCTTGGTGCTGCTCCATGTAGTCCAGCAAATCACGTTCGATGTCCTTGCCATACACCAACGGTTGCGCCATGGCAGTACGCCAGGTCTGTTTGATGGCGTCGATCTTCTGCTTCTCGTTGGCTGTGAGCTGGGCGCGATTGGGAATGGACTCAAGCGTCTGGCGGTCCGTGGCGGCGAGTTTGCCGTAGCCTTGCATGGTGTCCCACTCCATGCCAATGGACAGAGCCGCCCCATAGTGCTGGCGCATCCAAAAGGTGTACTCGCGCATGGCCTCCAGGCCCAAGTCGATCATCTTTTTTGCTTCAGTAGCATCGCGGTTGCGTTTGATGGGTGCGGGGCCGGTCGGCGTGACCTGACCGCCGGTGGCAAAACGTGCAACACCATTGGCAAGCTTGGACAGCACACTGCCACCGTACTTGCGCACCGCTGCTTTGCGCAAAACAAAAGCACCTGCATCCAGCGTGCGCGGCACTGTGTCCTGATCACCAGAGCCTGGCACGGAGCCACCGGTCATACGAGTAAATGCAGACTGCCCCATGGGTGCGACCGCCCCACGAGAACCGGAAGCGTCGGCATAGCCGCCGCGTGCAAAGTGCGGCACAACAGCGCCCACCAGACCACCCGTGGCATTGGCTTCGACTTTGCGCACATAAATGGTGTGCGTGCTCGACGTGTTCATGCCGTTGAGGCTGGAGATTTCTGAGCGCGCCGCATCGGCATTGGTGTTGACACTGTGCTGCGACTCGGTGCGGATGCGGCTCAACGCGTTGATCATGCCTTCGACATTGGTGATGGATGCCTGGGCTTTTTCCGTGGTGACCTGCAGTTCGATCAGCGAGTTTTGCTTGGCATAAGCGGTCAGTTTGTCCAACGCCGCTTTGGCCTGGGTGACATCGGCATCCACTGGCAGCGTTTTGCCCTCTTTGAGCAAGGCTTCATATTCCTGGAGCTTTTTCTGGGCCTGTTCCAAGTCGGCCTTGATGAGCAAGAGCATTTCTTTCTCGGCCATGGCTTTGTCCAGATCAGCCATGGCTTTGTCAAACCGGCTGGTGTCGGCGTCGAGTGTGATTTTGAGGCCATCCTTGAGTTTGGCGGTGATCTGGTCGATTTGCGTCTCTGTGTCGGTCAGGGTTTGCTTGATCTGGTCGCGCGCTGCCAGCGCCGACTTGGCCGCGTTTTGGTGGGCCTGCGCCTGTGCATCGAGCGTCTTGACCAAGATTTCTTCAGAGGTTCGGATATCGCCGATGGCGGTGTTGATGCCCTGCTTGCCCAGGGTGATGGCTGCATCGGCCGTGGTCGTTTTCTGAGCCAGTTCTGCGCGCAGGGTGTCAGCCTGGCGCATCAGATCCGTGGCTTTGTCGTGCTCGCCCTGGCGTGAGGCCTGCCGGGCTTGCGCCTCCAGCGCCACCACTTGTGTGTGCGCTTGCTCAGATGCCTTCTTGGCTTCTTCGGCCTTTTTGGCCTCAGAAGTCTGGGCGCTGCCTACTTGCACCGCCAAATCCATGGCCTTTTGCGCAAACTGTTTGGCTTGCTCAAACTCACCTGCGGCCAGCGCATCGCGCGCCTTGCTTTGCAATTCGACAACCTGACGCTTGCGGTCTTCGGTGGCTTCAAACTCCGTCATACCCTGACGACGCAGTTCACGGATTTTTTCCTCCGTGGTCATCGTCAGTAGCCGCTTGGCTTCTTCGATACGCTGGATTTCCGCCAGATGCCGGTGGGCCTCAGCATTGAGCGCATCGATGTGGGCACGGTATTCCGTGGTGGCGATGACCATGGACTGGCGTTTGGTCGCCAGAATCTCGTTTTCCACCCGTGTCACGTTGGCGCTGCGCTCGGTCTCGGTCAGCCCCTGCTTGGCTGCGGCATCCACCCTGGCTTTGGACTCGTCATCAATGAGCTTCAAGGTGTCGGTGGTGGCCTTTTGCCGCAGGGTGGTCTGCTGGGTCAGTGCATCGGTGAGCAGCAGGGTTGATTTGGCAATCTGGGTTGCTTGCGAGGCTGAAGACAGTTCGAGCGCCGTCTGCTCCTGCTGATAGCGTGTTTTGACGGCATCAACCTGTTTTTGCAGATTTGCTTCGACCATGGCAGTAAGGCCTTTGTACGCCTCAGCCATTTTTGCTGTCGCATCGGTCACCACACCATTGGCATTGGTAACCGCTTGTTCGACCTCGCCCAGACGGGATTTGAGCTTTTCCACTGCAGAGTGCACCGCTTCCACACCACGACCAACCGCTTCTTGCGTGCCCTGGCGCACGGCTTCCAGCTTCTTGGCAATATCTTCTGCCGTGGTGGCCGCAGTGGTCATGGCCGCTTTGGCGGTGTCCGAACCCTTGGTGGCATCGGCATACATCTGGGCGAAGATCACATTCATCTCAGCCAGCCGGGCTTCATGGCGCTTGGTGGCCGCGTCGATGGTGTCACTGGTAAAGATCGCAGCAAACGCTTCCCAGCGGTATTGCAACTGCTCGACCGCTTTGACCAGGATTTCGACCATGAAGATGCCCGCCTTGCGCACGATCTCGAATTTCTCGGACAACCAGGTGCCGATTTCCCAGCCCACCGCAAACGCACTCAACACGGCAAACGCAGTTTTAAGCAGGCCAACGCTGGCAATCGCTGCTGTGACTGACAAATTGGCAGTGACCCACGCCGCAGAGGTGGCGGTGGCAGCCGTAATGGCTGCGGCCCCTGCGGTTTGCCAAGCGGTGACCAACGCTGGCAGCAGCCGGTAAATGAGCACCGCGAGCCCCACCTCGGCGATTTTCTTGAGCCACTGCATGACCGTATCAAGATTGGTGGCGAGCCAAGTCAGGCCATCGGCGAGTTTCTTGGTGATGCCGGTGGCGGCATCAACCTGCGCGACCCACTGCCCGAAGGCGTTTTGCAGGCGCTGGAAGGCTTGGCTGACTGTCGCTGGCAACTGGGAATATTCAGCAGCGAGCTTGTCTTTTTGGCTCATCAAGGCGTTGACCACCACGTCAGCGGTGAGCCTGCCTTCTTCAGCCAGCTTGCGCAGTCGACCAATCGGCACGTTCAAGCCATCGGCCAGGGCTTGGGCCAGACGCGGACTGTTCTCCACCACGGAGTTGAATTCTTCGCCACGCAGCACGCCTGATGCCAAGGCCTGACCGAACTGCAACAGGGACGACTGGGCTTCCGTGGCCGACGCACCGGACAGGCGCAGTGCCTGCGAGATGCTCTCGGTAATGGTCAATGCGTCCTTTTGTTCGCCACCCAACATGCGCACCGCTTGCTGCAACTTGCCATACAGGGTCGAGACTTCCTGAATCGGCACACCGATGCGCTGAGCGATGTCAAAGAGTGCTTTTTGCGCGGTGACAAACTCATTCTGACCGGCTGTTGCCAGTTTCAGGCGCGCGCCCATCATGTTCCAGGCATCAGCCACCTGGACGATCTCCTGCACTTTGCCCGCAGCCCAGTTGATTGACAGAAACGCAAGCAACTGCGTCTTGGCGGTCGCCACCTGGTCGCCAAACGCTGACATGCCCGCTTTGACCTCAGCCATGCCGCGCGCAGCCTTGTCGCCTGCGGTCTTGGCAGTGGCGGCCAACTCACCCAGGCTTTGCTGGGCAGAATTGAGGGCGCGTTTGAGCCCGTCATCTGCTCCTTCAAGGGCGACTAAAACGGCAATACGGTTATTGGCCATGGGTCAGTTCAATATTTGAGGCGAGATTTGAGAGTTAGCCGACCGTGCGGATTTGTTGTTCAATGCTTGCGGCCAGTCGTGGGATGCGCCGCACCACCAGTCGCTCGATATCAAGGCGTTTTTTGAGCATGACGCGGGGAACGAGCACGGCAATCGGAATATCCGCACCGCGTTTCAAGCGTTTGATGCCTTCCGCTTTGCGGTACCGGCGTTTGAATCCAGCCAAGGGGCGGTCGTGCTCTTTGATGTTCTCGGCCAGCAGCACCACGTTGCCCTTGGCGTTTTTGATGAAGTAAGCATTGCCACCTCGCATGAGTTCAGCGATCTGCGCCTTGAAGCGCTTGCGGCCAACCCGGCCATGCAAGGGAATCAGCATCTTGGCCGAAATGGTCCCGCCTTTTTCATGCATACCCACCCAAGGAATCCGCGAGCCCACGTAAAGCGCAGGCAAGCGGGCTTTATCCCTGTCGATCACGTAGGCGGAGAAGCCCTTCAGGAAGTTCTTTTTGACTACCGTGAGTTGGCTGGCCACCTGGGCGCGCATGTCTGTCTTGATCGCAATAGCCTCTTTGGCCATGGCCTTGGCCACCGCTTTTTTGACCTTGTCGCGAAACTCTCCACCCCAGCGGCGCAGTTGGGCTTGGGCGGCGGCGCTGTCGATTCGGATGGAGATTTTCATGAAAGGTGTGATGCGGTGCTCAAGCGTTCAAGCGTTTTGTCGAGGTTTTTGGCGTCGCCCCGGCTGCCAATGGCGATCAGAGACAAGAGTTGGGCATCGCGCGCACTGTCCAAACGCACAACGGCCTCTGCAAAGCCCTTCAATTGCGCCAGCGTGTAGTCCAGGATGTCGGGCAACCGGTGGCCGTGCCCGATCAGGCGCTGGGTCAGGTCGAACCAGTGTTGGCTGCTTGAATGCCCTTGCCCAGACTGAACAGGCCGTCGAGTTTGGGAATCACCGTTCGGGTAAAAAAATCAGCGTTGACCTCCATCACGTTGGCTGCCAGCAGCAACGCGTCGTCTGCCGCCAGGTCATCCACCCACTCGCGCGGTTTTTTGACCGCGATGCCAATGGCGTTTAACAAATCGTCTCCGCGCTCGCCAAACAGCGCCAGCCAGTTGATTTCTGGCTGACTCAACTGCGCCATCACGGGTGAGATCACCCGCAGGAAAGCAGGTAACTGGCCCACTTTGAGGGGTGAGATCGAAATGGTTTCTCCTGCCACTTGCACCAGGGTGTCTTGGGGAATGAGTTTCTCGAGATCAGTCATAAGGATTCTCCTGATTTTTAGCCGATGAGCTGGATTCGGCCAAATTGGCCCAGCGTTGCATCGAATGGCTTGCTGGAATCAGCCAGCAGCGAGCCTTCCATCTCGAACTTGTTGTACTCGTTGGAGATGAACGAGATTTCCTTCAAGGGATCAAACGCCACCCGGTACAACTCAACCAACACTTTTGCATTGCCGTCGGCGGTGTTGATGCCCTCCAGCCGAAGGAAGCGCTCGGGCAGCGCCTGCGTGAAGATGCCGATATCTGTTGTGACACCAAAGGCGTAGCTGGCTTTTAGGGGTGCGGTGTAGGGCACGACAGGTGTGCCACCATCGTTGAGTCGCAAGAACTGAATCGCCCCAAAGTCAATGTCTGCCGTGTAGTCCACCCCTTCAACCAATGTGGCCGGTGTAGCGCTGCTGTCCTCAATCACGAGGCTGGCCACCTTGGGGTGCGCCAGGAAATAGCGCTCACCGACCATGGGTGTGCTGCCCGCCAATGGCTCGTCGGCCACGGTGCCAGGTGTGCCGACCACGTAGTTACCGTACAGGGCGAGTGCCAGGTTCTCTTTGGTGAACTCTTCGATGGTCAGATTCACCGTGGCAGATTTTTGCTTGACCATGCGGTGGTCCAGCGTGCGCTGACCCGTCTGGCTCTCGTAATGCTCCAGCACATCGGTTTTGAGCGAGAGTTTCAACTCGGCCACGTTGCCAGGTGAGCGCACCTCGGTGGGGTTGCCTTGCGCGTCACGTTTGCCGAGGTAAACACGGCCTTGGAATGATGCATAGGTACTCATGGTTTGGGATCCTTCAAAGTTGGGAAAGGTAAAAAATGGATAAGGGTTTCAGGCTTGGATGGCGATGTCAGCAATCAGGGTGCGGTAGGTGATCTGGTAGCGCGCAGACGTGCTGGCGGCAACGCCGTCTGCGTCATCCACTTCCCATTCGGACTCGACTTCCCGGATGCCGAGCGCCAGACCGCCCAGGTTGACGTCACTCATCAGGGCGGTATGCGCCGCGCAGAGCAAGGCATCAGCCTGGGTTTCGGCAATGTCGGGCGGCACGGCGCGCGCCAGCGCGGTGATGCGCACCGTCAACTCGCGGGTGACGCGGTCGTTGGCGCGCTCAGCCAGTGACTCACTCTCGGGAAACACCACCAGGGCTGGGCACTGATCGCGGGTGATGGCCACACTGGGCGTTCGCCACACGGTGGCTGCCTGATCGGTTGCGACTGGGGTCAGTACCGCAACGATTGCTTGCAGGATTTGTTCTCGAATGGAATTGACTGCCATGGTGTTCACACCCGCATCAGTTTGGCGCGCACCTCGGAGCCGTCGCCCACGGCTGTGACTTCGCGCACCTGATACGCGACACCCTCAATTTGCACCACTTCACGGGTTTTAAGCCCGTTAAGGCAGGAGTTCGGGTAGGTCATCTCGTATTCGGTGCTGACACCAAGCCCTGAGAGCACATCCTTGTCAGGTGCGACAAACCCCACCGAGTAGGACTGGACAGCACCACCATCGCTAGGCTGCCAGGCGCAGGTTTTCAGAAACCCGACGTTGGCAGCGGCGAGGTAGATTTTTTCGACCAGTGTGGTCATGGAATTTGCACCATCACCGGCCCGATCACGCCGCAGTCAGGCGCACCAGCAGGGCTGGACGCTGGCACAGGGGCAGCGGGTTGCTTTGGGTGTGCAAGTCCGTGCCACGCTCAAAATGGCGCGGTGCCTGCTTGGCATAAATCGGCTGGCCCAGCGTGTTGACCGTCTCGTTGAAGTCAGCCGGTGCAAAGTAGGTGGCAAAAGTGTCAATCGTGCCCAGCGGGAACGCATGCGCTTCGCCAGCTTCGATGTACGGTTTGGTCACCCAGCCACCGGAGCCATCGGGCACGCTGGCTTCACCGGCGTATTCCTCAAAGGTGACCCCTGCAAACGGGAAGCCCGAGCGCATGTCGGAGCGCAGAATCTGGCTCTCGTTGAACAGACGGTACGCATCGACCACGCTGGGGTGGGTCACCAGCTTGGTGAAGAACTCGGGCGAAACCAAGCACTGCACGCTGCTCATGCGCTCACCCATCAGGCTTTTGCCGAGGTAGCGCTTGAGATCGAGACACTTTTCCAGCACGTTGGTGGTGTCAACGTTGAGTTTGAAGCTGATGGTTTTGGGTGTGATCTTGAATTCGTCATACAGATTAACCAGAACCCGGCCATCGGCGTCGAGCACGATGCCTTTCAAAGCGCCCATGCGCAGGTACTCCAGGGTGGCGGCATGTTTGGTGCGCATGTTGTCCAGGTGCTCGGCCAGTACCGCCGCAATAGAGGCAAATTCGTTCTCGGTGCCAAACGAGCGCAGGCCAGAGACTTCTTCGGGCAGCACCACGTCATCGTGCGGGATGTGTGGGATCACAAAGCTGCGCAGCGTGCGTTTTCCCCGAATGCCGACCGTACCGGGTGAGCCCACAGGCAGGCTGGGCAGCAAATTGAGCACACCAGCCTTTTCTTCGAGCACGATGGTGCGGGTGCGCACCGGTTTGGCGGAAAAAAGACCCAACTGGTCGAGTCGGTCGTAACGGTTGGGCAGCAGGTTGATCGCGGCTGTCAGCGATGCCATGGAAAAGGCGGGATTGAGAAACGGATTGTTGATGGCCATGATGGCTTTCCTTCAAAAAGTGGGATGAATGGGGCGAATTGGCTTGCAAATCAAAGGAGACATCAGGCGCTTTGGCGCACCAGAATGCCCAGAGCCTTGAGTTGGGCGACTGCTGCATCGCGCTCTGCCACGGTGATGGCCGCAGGCCAGGTGAGTGCGTGTTGGGCCACCGTGCCGTGACGCGCCAGCATCAGAGCATCGTCCCGGTCCACCAGATAGGCATCGCAGTCTTGCAGCAGCACGCCACAGGCGAGTTGACTGCCGTCGGTGGCGCTCGGATCGAGTTGTTTGACTTTGCCGGTGGCAGCCACCAGCCCAAGGACAGTGCCCAGTACCAGGGTTTGGCCAGCAGTCAGGGTGGCGCGGTCGCGTGAGTAAAAGCCTTCGTCTTCGTACTTGAGCAAGTCGCCCAGATTGAGGGTTTGTTTGATTTCAGCCATGGAGTTCTCCTATTAGTGAGGGGGTCAGGTGAGATTTAGCGAGCACCGATTCGGGCTTTGACGGCGGCAATCAGCGGGTTGTCAGGCGAAGCCGGGTTGGAAGTGGCCATTTCCTGGCGCACGGCAGCATTCGGGTCGATGCGGCTGACGATTTCCGTGGATTGCTGCGCCATGGCCGTGAGCAACTGGCTGCGCACCTGACTGGGTGCCACTTTGGCCTCCAGAAAGCCTGCGATCAAGTCAGTTCGGCCAGCCAACGTGCAGCTTTGTGCGATCTCAATCGCATCAGAGACCGCAAACGCTGAGTCGGAGGGTGCTGTGGTGGCCGAAGCAGTGGCAGTGCTACCAGTTTGGGTGAGCACAGGAGTGGGTTGGGCGGATTGCGTCATGGGAATTTCCTTTTCAGGTGAGGTTTCAGGGAGGGTTTGACTGGCAAGCAGTCGGGAGAGCGAGGGAACTGGTGGGGTCAGCATGGAATTGATCTGCAGAATTGCGTCATCAAGCGTTCCCACGTCATCAGCCAGACCAGAAGCAACCGCATCTGCGCCGAAGT
The DNA here is from genome assembly GCA_040400795.1 of Rhodoferax sp. Taxonomy (GTDB): domain Bacteria; phylum Pseudomonadota; class Gammaproteobacteria; order Burkholderiales; family Burkholderiaceae_C; genus Rhodoferax. The sequence continues at coordinate 13,778 of JBBAPO010000039.1, read as the reverse complement.
AAAGGGCGGCTTGGGTGCTTTTGATGGTGTTCACGCCCATGCCCCTGTGTTTGGCCACCGTGGTTGCAAACAGGTCATAAATGCGGTTGACCTCACCCTGCAAAAAGCTGTGTGCTTCGCCCGAGATGGGTGCGTGCGGGTTGAGATCGTTTTTGCGGTCACCAGCAAACACGGCGGTGTAGGCAATACCGTCTTGCTGGTCTTTGACGGACTGGTCAACGTGCATGGCAATCACGCCAATGGAACCCACACCGCCGGTGCGCGAGACGATCAGGCGGCTCGCTGCACTTGCCAGCGCATAGGCAGCGGAGAACGCCATGTCGTTGGCCACAGCCCAGACCGGTTTAATGGCCGTGGCTGCGCGAATGCGGTCCGCCAGATCAAACACGCCAGAGGATTCACCACCGGGCGAGTCAATGTCAAGCAGGATGGCAGCAACGCTCGGGTCGGCCAGCGCTGTATCCAGTGCAGTGGCAATACCGGCGTAACTGGTCAGCCCGGACTGGACTTCAAGGCCTTGGGTGCGCCGCACCAGCGTGCCATAAATGGGGATCACAGCAATACCTGACTGAGCAGCGCCGGTATCTGCCAGTGCAGTGTTTCGATCAGATTGGACAACGCGAGTTGGTGCCGACAAATCTGCCAACCCGACACGTGAGCCCAGCACGGACAGGATGACATCAAGTTTTGGGCGATGGATAAGCAGCGGCGCACCAGACAGGCGTGCCGCCAAATGCGGTAACAGGTTCATGGAAATCCTTTAAGTGCCAGTTGTGACCGGATCGCTGGATTGATCGCCGGTTTGAGTGTTTTGGTCCTGGGCTGACCGAACTGCTTGGCTGTTGGGCTCGGCGCTGCCACCGTCTTTGGACGTGCGTCTTGGGTCAGAGTCAAAAATCAGACCCAGGTCATCGGCGCGCTGGTTATCAGCCGCGATTTCCCGGTCAACGTCCTCTGCGTCATAGCCAAAAGCCGAAATCGCCTCAGACCGGCTCATCAGCCCCGAGCGAATCGCAAGCAGCATGGCTTTGAACTCTTTCTCTGGGTCCACCCACTGCCAGCCCTGTGGAATCCATTTGGCTGCGAGGTATTGCCGTCGCTTGGCGTTGCCACCCCGGGCAAAGCCTGGAGCCTGCAATGCGCCACTGAGCACTGCTTGCTTCATCCACGCCGCCCACACTGGGCGACACATCTGATGCACCAGCACGCCGTGCTGCACCATCTCGCAACGCCGTCTGAATTCCAGCATCCCGGCACGAATGCTGGAATAGTTCACGCCAGAGAGGTCACCGGTCAGTTGCTCGTAGGTGATACCAATGGCCGCTGCAACCGCCCGAAACTGGGCGCGCAGGAATTCACCGTAGGAGCCACCCACATCGGCCGGGTCGGAGAACTTGATGTCTTCGCCAGGCTCCAGAATCTGCATGGTGCCGGGCTCAAGACCAGCCAGCGACACACCGTTGCCATCCGGCAGGCCTTCGCCCAGCAAGTTGTCCTCTACGCTTTGACGGGTGACAAAGCCCGCGAACATGGCGGCGGTCTTCTTGCGCACCAGTTCCGCGTCGTCGTACTGATCAAGTTCATTGAGCTTGACCAGAGCGCGTGAGAGCCACGGCTCGCCCCGTATCTGTCCCGGGCGCAAGACCTTGAACAGGTGGATGATTTCACTGGCATCGATGCGCACCGTCTCCAAGCCACCCTGGCCCGACATCGGGGCGAGCCTGCCGTCCTCGGGGTGGGAACGGTACAAGTGGTACGCCACGCGCTTGCCCATACCGTCGAATTCGATGCCGGAGCGCACAACATTGCCTGCACCGGGTGCCCCTGCGGTAGCGTCCAGATCGATATTGAGATTCAGTGGCAGGTGCTCGGGCTCGATCAACTGGAGTTGCAGCGGCACACTCAGCCCATCTTCGGGTCGGCGCGGTCGCAGCCTAATCAGGCATTCACCGCCCTCCAGCATGGCCCGACAGGCCAAGGCTTGCAGGCCATAGAAATCAGTCTGCCCTGCCGCGTCGGCTTCCTCTACCCAATCGCGCCACAGCGTCTGCACTGCTGTCTTGAATGCGTCGTCACCGGCCAGACTTTGCGGCTTGATGCCGGTGCCGACCGCATTGGCCACAAAGGCTTCGATGCCGGACTGCGCCCAGGCGTTGCGACGCACCAGATCGCGACTTTTGGTGCGCAGTTCGTTATTGGTGGCCAACAGCGCCGACACCGCGCCTGGGTTGCCGGGCATCCAGGCCTGTGCACGCCTGCCACGGCCTGCTGCTTCATGTACAGGCCCCTGACCAGCTTGACCAAACAGGCTTCGGATTTTTCCGAGCCAGCTCGCTGGCGTACGTGATGTATTCCAAGCCATCAGAAGCCCTTGGAGGTGGTGACGCGAATCTGTCGCGGCGCGCCAACCCACAGTCCGGTCGATGCGGCTTGCTCGGACAGCCCTCGCTTGACCTCGCGAATGGCTTGACGGAGTTCGTCCACCGATCGGTATTCAACGGTCTTATCACCAAAAGAGACGCGACGCTCGCCTTGTGTGAGTGCCGTCTGCAAGGCTTCGAGTTGGGTTTGTGTGAAGGACATGGTGCTTGCTTTCTGTTCGCGCTTCAGCGCCAGACGGTCAGATTCATCTCAGTGGTGTCGACCAAGGATCCGCTTGAGGATGTGCAGATGACATCGACAAATTCAGCAGTTTTTTCTTCAGCTGTGGCGCGTGCACCCGCGTGTTTCATGGAAGACTGGCTACCCGCATTGCGGGCCAAAGCCTGCCAGCAGTAACCGGCATCCAACATCGGGTTGATGAACGTCACCCGGTATTGCCCAGCGGAAATGCGGGTGACGCTGTTAACGTTAAAAGATGCACGAACGACCACGCCAGCCCTGTTGCCAGAACCCTCATAGCCAAAGCACACCCAGGCTTTGGCGACGCCCGGGTGATCAGCAGTGATTCGGGTCTTGAATTCAAGCGCCAGGCGCTGCGCCAAGTCGGTGATGTGTTGGGCCAGGTTCATGCGCTGCGGGGCTCGGGTTAAATCAGCGCCGCTTCAAAGGCCGCCACAAAGTCGGTGTCAAAGTTGCCAATGTCCAGCGCCGAGACCGCACCAATGTTCTGGCGTGCCTGATCCTGCTCAATGGCGGTGAGCGCCTGCACCGCGTCAAAGCGCACTCGCTTGTCAACGGCCGCGAGCAGGGCCGAGATACCCGTCTGGTCATCCTGGATGGCCGTTTGCAACTCTTTGAGGGTGTCAAACGCCGCGTCGGCACCGCCCAGCAAGTCAGCCTTGAGCGCATCAAGCAAGGTGGTGATCTTCGAGGCCGAGAACGTGGTGGCGGTACCTGCCGCGTTGACATCGTCAATGACTGTCAATCCGGCCAAAGTGGCAAACTGGCTGCGCAGCTCATTGATGGAACTGACCAGATTGGTTTTGTCAGTGGTCGACAGATTGGCAAGCGTGCCGACCTGACCGTAAATGGTCTTGAACTCGGCTGCCAAGCGTAGAACCAGGGACTCAAGGCGTGTTTGCAAACTCATAGGTGAAACTCCAAAAAAGGCAATAAAAAGGGCACCGAAGTGCCAGGGTTAGACGGCCAACCAGTGACCACTACCCCTAGCGTTTAAGCCAGGGGCTGCGGATCACGCGGCGGCTGAATTTGGGCTGTCCAGAAGCATTGATGCCAGCGCGACCTGATTCGGTTGGGCTGGCATCATTTGCGTCTGTGGACAAATCTGATGAGGTGGCATTCACCTTTGGGTCGGGTGGCCGCGTGAGACCTAGTTGTTTTTCCAATTCGCGCCAGTGGCGCTCCTCAAAGCGGTCAAGACCGACACTCGACGCAGCAGCCCGGGCGTATACATAGCAGTCAAGCGCCTCGTTGCGCTCGCGCATCTTTTGCCACTCACGGTGGGCAAAGCCATTGCGGTCGTGGCGGGTGATCAAACTCTCGGCGCACAACTGCTGCACGTATTCAGCGTCCACCTTGGGCAAATGAACAAATCCGGCCGGGTAAAGCGGTGTGCTGCCGTCAGACCCCACGTCAGCCGCTTTGCGCAGGTTGTTGTAAAGCTCCATCTTGGCCATGCCCACCGCCACCGAATAGAGCTTGATGCCTCGGCGCAGCTTCTTGCCACCCTGGGTCACATCGACCGCTGTGGGCGTGCCGATCAACGCCGCACCACCCATTGCACCGCTGCGCACCCCTTTGACGGGCATGAGTCGCGGGTCATGGCAACTGCGGGCGAACGCGTAGGTCTCCTGGGTGGCAAAGCCGGTGTCCAGCGCCATCCGGGTCAAAGGCATCAATACACCACTGGCGTGCGTCCAGCGCTCGGCCAGCAACTCTGACAAACGTTTCCAGGCGGCGTCGCGGGCGCCACCATCCACGTTACGACCCATCAGCACGCGGTGCTCCACCAGCCAGGACTCCTTGCCCCGACCGAATGCCCAGACAGACACCTCAATCCGGTCTTTCTGCACGTCGGCACCCGCTACCAGCAACAGGCCTCCGGCAGGCACACTGCCCATTCGGTAATCTTCGCGGCGTTCAATCAGTCGCTGCCAGTCCGGTGCCTCGCCTTCTTCGAGCCAGGTTTCACCCAGTTCGGTGTTCTTGAAGGTCTTGATGGCAGCGGCGGAACCGGATTCCTTGCTGACCGCGCTCTCCCAGGCAGCAGCCACATCGCGCCAGCTACGCCAGCCGACCGGGCTGTACAACGATGACAAGTGAAATCCGGCTGTCTTTTTGCGACCTTTGCTGCTCTTTGCAGACTCTTGCGCGATCATGCTGCGCCATTGACCGAGTTCAAGCATTCGCGTCTTGTGGTGCTCAGCAATCTGCTGTTCACAGGACTCGCACACGTAGGCTGCGGTCTCGGGCTTGGCTTTCTCCCAGCGCAGGTTCTCAAAGCGCAACCACTGACGGTGGTCGCAGTGCGGACAGGGCACAAAGTAGCGACGCTGATCGGATGCCTCATATTCGCGCTCAATGGCCGACACACCCGAGATGGTCGGGGTCGACACAATGAAAATCTTGCGCCGGGTGAAGGTGCGCGTGCGGGCTTCGGCCAGTGAAATCGCATCACCTTCGCCTTCCACATCCAACGGATACCCGTCCACCTCGTCCAGGAACAAATAGCGCACCGGCATCGAGCGCAAGCCCACCGCGCTGTTGGCACCGGTCATCACCAGCACGCCACCCCTGAACTCCTTGGCCAAAATGGTGTTGCCGGAGTCGCGTGACCTGGCAGGTGATATCAATTCGCGCAGCGCCGCTGACTCCTCAATCAAGGGGTCAATGCGCTGCTTGGAGTTACGTTTGGCCATGTCCACCGTCGGCCAGACCGCCATCATGGGCCCGGGCGCATGGTGAATGACGTAGCCAATCCAGTTGCTGCCCATTTCAGTCGCGCCCAGTTGCGCCGCCTTCATGAACACCACCCGCTCCACTGGCGAGTTGGGTGAGAGGCAATCCATGATTTCTTTCAGGTACGGCGTGCGGCTGGTGCGCCAGCGACCCGGCTCGGCCGATGCCTTGCTGGAGAGCATGCGGTGCTGATCTGACCACTCGGACACCGACAACAGCGGGTCTGGGGTCAGACCGTCGCGCCAGGCTTGCTCAACTGCTTCTCCGCCGTCGTAGTGATCGGTATCGTTTTCGGTGCTCATCAGTCAACGCTCGCGGTCAAGTTGCCCAATTCCTGCAAGTGCTCGCGCACCGCGTTCTCCAACGCCACGTGCATGGTGTGCGCATCCAATTCCAATTTGGCGGCCATCTGGGCAGAAACCCGTGCGGGCCAGTTCAGCCAGGCATCGCGTTCACTGCGCGCGAGCTTGAACACATGGGCTATGGCCTGCGGCCGATCAATGAGTTCGCCCTTGAGTCTGGCCAGTCGCACCTTGTTGGTCTGTGCCTTGACCACCTCGTTGACGGTTCGGGCTTGCAGCAGCGAGGTTCCACCAGCGCCCCCAGAGCCAGAGTTGCTTGTAGCGCCAGCACCACCACTGTCACCACCACCCTCGCCATCGACCTCCTGCGCCTTGACTTTGACGGTGGGTCGCTGCGTGCCGGTCTTGGGCGCACTAGTGTTGCGCGCCCACTGAGCATCAGCCTGGTCGGGATCAATCGTGCCGTCAGCCAGCGCCTCAATGCGCCCGCTACGGATGGCCTTGTGTACGGCGGTGTCGGTGACCCCGCGGTGGCGGGCGTAGGCGCGAATCGATAGTCCCATGGGTATGTTGAGTTCTTTTCATCTCAGAAGTGATGCGTCAGGTGCGTCGGGCAGAGATGCAAATTTGCATGTCTGGTGAGGTGTTGGTTTGAAGCCAATCAAGGTCCAAAGAAGATTCAAAAAAAGATGCGAATTGACTTGGCTTCTCAAGCACACAGCGCGTTACTACAAGCATCGCAACCAACCAAACGGCCTTAGAAATGAAAAGCACCATCGACCAAATTTTTGCCCTGATTGCTGAGAAGCACCTCTTTATCGAGACCCTGGAGACTCGCAACTCAGACCGCCTGGACTTCCACGATGTCGCAGTCTGGAACGTGCGTGAAGCCCTGGAAGCCGCCTTTAAAGCAGGCGTCGAGGTGGGCGCATCAAGCACCCCGAAAAAACAGTCAGGACTGCGCAACAGCTAAAGAAAAAGCACAAGCCAAGCATAAAAGGCTTGGCTTGTCTTGCAAACAGCGCGTTCATCACATCGTCTCAACCAACCCAGAAGGAGCCTCACATGAGCACCATCACCCTCAACCCTACCCAGCACGCTGTGCTCAACCACGCCGTCCACCATGCCAATGGCCTGGTGAACTGGTTTCCAGAAAACGTCAAAGGCGGCGCCCGCCAAAAAGTGCTGCAGGGACTTTTTAATCGCGCCCTGATCACGCCACTTGGGTCTGACTTGTACGTGGCCGCAGAGGGCTACGACGCCCTGGGCTGCGCCAGGCCCGCCGCTTGCATCCTCGTGCCTGACCCGGAACTGGACGCTGCCGTGGCGCAGGCAGAGGCCACGTGGACGCCAGGTGAGAACACCAACGACGCTGAAAACAATGAGCCAGCGCCAGCAGATCCGGTCGAAGCTGAAATCGACGCCACACTGGGCCAACCCTTGCAAGCCTCAGCGCCATCTACAACGCCCGCCGAGCAGCCCCTTGCGAAGGTCATCCGCAGCCGCGAACACAGCAAACAGGCCACCATCATCGGCATGCTGCAACGCACCGAGGGTGCCACCATCGCCCAGATTTGTGAGGCAACGGGATGGCAACCCCATACCGTGCGCGGCACCTTCGCCGGAGCCCTCAAGAAAAAACTGGGCCTGACCATCACATCAGACAAGACGCAAGGCGGCGTGCGCACTTACCACGCAACAGCTTAAAAAAAGATTGAAGAAGAAGCCAAATTTGCTTGGCTTCTCTCTTTAACAGCGCGTTCATTGAGGTGTCGCGATTGACGACGAACCTAAAGGAAAGCCAAATGACCACCATGACCATCACCATCGAGCGCACACCGCGCACCATCCAACTCGGCGACACCAGCCTCCAAGTTGAGGAGCTGAGCATCAGCTTGCCCTTTTCCCGCAAGCCATGCGACCTGAGCGAACTTGGCGGCGGCGGGTCGCCCGAGAAAATTCTGGTCACCGAAACCCGGACCATGAACACCACGGAATTTGATGAGTTTGCCGCCAACCTGCTTCGCTCACGCGATTGGCTCGATGGTCGGGGTGGCACCACACGCGAAGGCACCCTGTGCGTCGAGGTCTGCGCACCTGGACGCCCCTATCTCTACATCAACCCAGAGGGTGGAAATTACGCGCGCTACGTTGCACGTCTTTGCTAAAAAAAGATTGAAAGAAGAAGCCAAATTGACTTGGCTTCTCAACGAAGAAGCGCGTTACTACAAGCATCGCAACAAACCACCCGGAGATCGAAATGACCAACGCAACACAAACCCTCCCCACTCACAACGAAGACTGGGGCTTTTGGGGAACCATGAACGAGCACGCCACAACCGCTTGGCCCATCGCATCCGCAGCAATCGCAGCAGCCACCGGGTGCGAACCTGAACAAGTCAGAGCCTTCCTGGACAGCCGCTTTGGGCGCCACTTTGCAGACGATGTCCAAAACGCACTTTACGTCGGAGCCACCCTCAAGGACGCGATTGACCAAGCGACTGCCAAATGGATGGGCTGGACGATTGGGCGCATCACCGCCAAGGAAACTGGCATCCCTCGCGGCATGGCTTACTTGACCGGGTTTGTGGTGCAAGCCGCCATCGACGACGAGCTTTTTGTTTGACGCACACGCCGGGCTTCAAACGCCCGGCGCAACAAGTAACTGCGCACCAGCGACACACCCGTAAAGATCAATCCGATCATCAGGTTCTGCGACAAGGTCGCATGCAACCCAAACAGCGGAAACACCAAATACTGAGTGGCTACCGCCACGGTGTAGCCCACCAGTACGTTGGCCACCGACTCCACCAGAGACATCCAGCGCGACTGCATCACGACTGACCCTGATCTTCCTGGCCATCTTCGCCAGTATCATCAACGACAACTCCAGCCAAATCGTTGAAGCCAAGGCCATCGGATTCGCGGCTGGCAGCTTTCCCGGTTCAGTCCTGCCAGCGCCGGACGATCACGTCGACATACTTCGGATCGAGTTCCATCAGGCGCGCCGTGCGGCCTGACTTTTCTGCGGCGATCAGGGTCGTGCCGGATCCGCCAAAGGGGTCGAGCACCACGTCGCCGGGCTTGCTGGAGTTACGAATCGCACGCTCCACCAATTCGACCGGCTTCATGGTCGGGTGCAAATCGTTCTTGTGGGGTTTTTTGATCTGCCACACATCACTCTGGTCACGGTCGCCGCACCAGTGGTGCTTACCACCCTCGGGCCAGCCGTACAGAATCGGTTCGTACTGGCGCTGGTAGTCCGAGCGCCCCATGGTGAAGGTGTTCTTAGCCCAGATGATGAAGGTCGACCACTTGCCACCAGCCTCGCGAAACGCTGCTTGCAGGACATCCAGTTCACTGGACGACATGGCCACGTACACCGCACCGGTGCAGTTGACCATGATGGGTGTGAGGGCTGCGAGCAGGAAGTCATAAAAGCCGTCGCCCAGGTTGTCGTTGAGGATGGCGCGGTCTTTGCCGCGCATTTTGTCCTTGGCGCTGTTGGCATAGTTGACGTTGTACGGCGGGTCGGTGACCGTCATGTCCACGTCCTTTCCTTGCAGCAACAGCTCGTAACTTTTGGTATCGGTGGCATCGCCACACAACACGCGGTGGCCACCGAGCAGCCACACGTCGCCTGGGCGCGAGATAACCGCCTCCTGCGACTCGGGTACCTCATCGTCACCGGTTTGGCCCGTGTCGCCTTCGTCGCCATCGAACAGGTCGGCCAGCGCATCGGCATCAAAGCCGGTCAGTGACAAATCGAAATCATCATCGCGCAATGCATCGAGTTCCACACGCAGCATCGCATCGTCCCAGCCTGCGTTTTCAGCAATGCGGTTGTCCGCAATGATCAGGGCTCGGCGCTGGGTGGGCGTCAGATGGTCAAGCACCACCACCGGTACGACTTCGAGACCGAGCTTTTGCGCCGCAGTCAATCTGCCGTGGCCCGCCACGATGATGCCGTCACTGCCAGCCAAAATGGGGTTGGTAAAGCCAAACTCCACGATGGACGCAGCGATTTGAGCGACTTGATCTTCCGAATGGGTGCGCGCATTTCTGGCGTAGGGCAGCAATTTGGCGGTTGGCCACTGTTCTATTTTGTTGGCCAGCCAGGATGCGGTCATGGATTTACCTCTGCGGATTCAATTGTTGGGATTGCTGGCGCGTGTCGCTCGGAGGCGACCGCCTTGAAGCTCTGACCGGTCGCTGCGAGCGTCACCGGCACATCGGGAAAGTTTTGTTGGAATCGAATGACGGCCACGTCCACGTACTGCGGCGCGATCTCCACCAGTCGGCACTGGCGACCACTGCGCTGCGCGGCCAGCATGGTTGTGCCGCTGCCGCAAAAGGGTTCGAAGACGATGTCACCGGTGTCCGAATACGCTTCCAGAACGAACTGGGGCAGTGCCACCGGGAACACTGCCGGGTGATCAATGTCCTGACCGATCTTGCCTTTGTGGCGCATGATGCGAATCACCGAGTCAGCAATTTTGGTGTCTTGGGTGAGCGTACCGACGTGGTTCCACGAGGTTTTGCTGCCATCTTTGTTGCGCATGCCACCGGCGCTGGTACCGTCACCGCGCAGATGGGTGTCACGCCCAGCGTAGATGCAGGGCACGTTTTTGTTGGGCCTGCGCACCTCGGAGTCCTTGCGATTGAAGTGAAACACGAACTCGAACGCTGGCGCGAAGCGACCACTCCAGTCGCCTGGCAGGCCCGGGCCCTGGTCCCAAACGTACCAACCAAATCGCCGCCACCCCTGCTGGCGCATCCATGACAGCCAGCCATCTCAGTACGGCATGACTTCCTGATCGCGGTGGACCAGCCCCAGGTTCACCAGCACTTGACCGGTGGCAGCCATCGGCAGGCTCGCGAAGACCGAACGCATCAGCGCATCCCAATCAACAATGGTATCGGTGTAATCGCGCTGGGTACCGTAGGGCGGCGAGGTGAAGCACAATGCGGCGCGTTCACCCAGCATCAAGGCGGCGATCACTGTCGGGTCACCGGCATCACCACAGATCAGACGGTGTGCACCAAGCAGCCAGACATCACCGGTTCGGGATACCGGGTTGACCGGCGCGTCAGGAACCTCGTCCCCAGCGTCTGGGGCATCGTCGGGTTCGTCATCGCCTGCCGGGTCGTCGCCGGTCTGGCCATCGATGTGCTCGGCCATCATGGCTTCGATCTCAGCATCCTCAAAGCCGGTGAGGGCCAGGTCGTAACCGGACTCACACAGCTCGGTCAGTTCAAGGGCCAGCATCTCTTCGTCCCACCCGGCATCAAGTGACAGGCGGTTGTCGGCAATGACGTAGGCACGCTTCTGGGTGGGCGACAGGTGCCCCAGTTCTATGACAGGAACTTCCGTCAGGCCCAACTTGCGTGCAGCCGCCAGACGACCGTGCCCGGCGATCACGCCGCTGACACCGTCGACCAGCACCGGATTTGTCCAGCCAAACTCAGCGATGCTGGCGGCGATCTTGGCCACCTGCTCCTCGCTGTGGGTGCGAGGGTTGCGGGCAAACGGGATCAGCGCGTCAACCTTGCGGTACTCGACGTTGAGATGATTCACGGGTTTGATGCTTCCAAAAAGATGCAGCCCGCACAGGTCTATGAAACCTATGACAGGCCGCCAGGATCGCTTGTCGCCAAGCGCAGGAGTTGAACGAGAGAACCCGCCGTCAGAATGCTCCGAGGGCGGGTTCAGGAAAAGTCAGGAAACGAAAACCTGTATGTCAGGTCGGCAAAGGGTGTGAATTGAATCCCCCCCCTTGGGTACCAAGGTGCAAACCTGCTGCTGGTGCAAACCGCTGCAAACTCTGGTTTGCAGTCTGTCGGTGGGCGGGTCTTGCGCTGTTGCCCCCCGCATAGGATTTTCTGAAAGAAGGACCCCTTTTACCTGGGGCGCAGTGGCTAATTTCCAACTGATCACCAGCGGTTTTCTCCATCCATAGCCGTAAATGTACGGGAAATCAGTCGGTCTGTTGCAGCACTAGATTTGGGCTGGCGCCGCTGATTTCCGCATGAGCATGTGCATTGCAGCTTAATCACGCCAATTCACTTTCTTGTTGCCGTGGATTCGTTGAGCTTTTCAGCCATTGTCTGCATGGCTTTGTTCCAATGCCGCCATCCGGTTGTGCGATCAAAACCGAATCGTGTACAGATTTCTCGCCAGCCGTACCGCTTGGCACGCATCCAGACCAAGTGGCGCTGCTCGACCTCAAGCCACTGCACCCAGAGCATGACCTCAAGCATCTGCTCCACGTCCTTTGGTGTCGGTGGGAAGCGACAGACCACACGCTCATCGGTTGCCAGCATCTCCCATTGGCAGCGCACGATGGTGGGCCACGCGTTGAAGTAGCCCTGCACATTGGCTGAGGGCAGTCGCCTTGCAGTGACCGCAGCATCCTCGAAGCAGTTGGCCACGTCATCTGGTGTCCATGGTGTGGTGCGCTCAGCCATTGCGTGTCCTTGGTGTGCCATACAGACGTTCGCCAATGCGTCGCACCAGCTCCCGCTCGAGGTAGTCCAGCCGCTTGTCCTCAGCATTGACTACCAGGATGTTCTGGTCACGCCAGCCGCGTTGCTTGACGCTGTCCAGGTCTGTTACGGTTGGCTGCATGCGACCAAGGGGGCATTGGTAGTGGTGGGTTGGGATCTTCACGTCACACCTCCGTATCGTCATTGTTGTTGTCGAGTGCCCAGTGCAGGATGGCAAGGGCATCGGCTTCGTTGTCGTCAGTGACGGGGTGACCAAGGGCACGCATGGCAGCAATGACATCTGCCTTGCCAGCGTTGCCTTTGCCTGTGACGTGCTTTTTGATCGTGCCCACTGGCACGCCTTGGTATGGGATGCGGTGGTGCTCGCACCAAGTGGTGAGCGTGGCCATCAAGCCTCCGTAGACGTGGGCTGCATCGACACCAACGTGGCGGCGCACCTCCTCGAAGTAGACGGCGTTGATCTCGCCAGTCATCGTTTTGATTTCGGCCAGCCAATGCTTGAAGCGCAGAAAGCGCATGCCACCGCCTTCGAAGCGCTGTGACTTGAAGCTGACAAAGCCGTGTGCGATCTGGTCATCTCGGGATTTGAGAGCCCAGCCGGTGGTCGTACCAAGGTCGAGTGCCAGGGTAACGGTGTGTGAAATGGTAGTTTGTTGCATTGGAATTGGGTCCAAAAATGAATGTTTTGCTTGGACTGACGCAATCGACACAGCTCAGGATTGACTTCTATAACCTGCGCGTCACGCGCCCGCGTAAGAAACTAACCATGGGGTATGTCGAATACGTCAGATGGGCGACCTGCCGACACAGACGACACTGAAACGAATGTCCAAAACACGGCTTGATGCCGTAGGTTTTGACCAATCTTTTGCAGCGTCATTTGCGTCAGTTGTCCGCATATGGCGTGTAATTTGGGCGTGATTGCTCTGCCAAACCCACGCCTTGATAGCCACGAACTCCGGCAGAGTTGCGCCATTTCTCCATGCCACGGGTGAGCAACAGATCAGAGAAACGCCTTTGCGAGCCCACGAATTCACCTGCTGCATCGGCCCACTGTTTCCAGTCGGAGAACAACTCGGAGGTCAGTGATCGGGCGGTTTTGACCCGCACGCAGCGTTCTTCCAGCCATCGCCCCAGGGCATCTTCGGATTCGAAATACTCCTTGGTCGCACTGACCACACTGTCGGGTGCAATGAGCCCTTCACGCTGCCAAGCCAGACAACCCTGCACGCCCCACTCAAAGATGGCGTTGCGCTCGATCAGCAGCTTGGCTTGGAGCTGCTTGTCACGCTTTTCTGGCGGCACAGTGATCGTGAACGGGATCAGGTGCAAGCGCCTGCGCATGGCCTCATCGATGTTGCGAATGGCGGGCTTGTGGTTGCCCGCGATAACCAGCTTGAACTGCGGCAAGTAGGTGAAGAAGTCCTGGCGCATGAAACGCGCCGACACCCGGTCGCCACCCGTGATCTCCTTGATCTTGGACTCGTTCCAGCGCCGCCCCTGTTCAGTCTCGGTCGCCCCGACAAAGCGTGCACCACGCAGTCCTGCCAGATCGGTTGGATGGCGGTCGCCGCGCGATTCCATGAACGTGTCCATGGGCGCGTTGGC
>JBBAPO010000038.1:17630-37219 GCA_040400795.1 Rhodoferax sp. | reverse complement strand
ACACTCATTAAATTAACGTCCCAAGGTGTCTCATCGTCATTGACAAATTCCGGGCGAAGAGGAAAAGATTCACCATCTCTGTCCGCCATTGCTCGTCCGGCGCGCCGTAATCATTGCCGGCAGTTTCTGAAGCCCCAACCAAACGACGTTGTGCCTGTACAAAGGCACAACGTCGTGGCCACAGTCGAGCGCCGGGCAGGCTTTTTGACCGAGATGTGAAGGGGTTCATGTAGCCTAAATAGGTGATGTTAGCATCATTACATCCGCGCGAATGAAGACGCCAGAAGCTCCCCCATGCGTTTGGCGCTATCGCCGCTACGCATACCAGAATAATGCTTCTGTACGGTCGCCTCAGTGTCATGTAAAACGAGCGCTGCTGGTCACAACTTGTTCTAGGCGTTCTCAGGAACAACACTCAGGCGAAGACCCACGGCGTGCAGCACCTTGAGAACAGTTGCCAGTGTTGGGTTGCCGTCAGCACTCAGCGCCTTAAATAGGGACTTGTCCCCGACATCGGCTCGGCGTGCCACCTCTGCCATTCCGTGGGCTTTCACAACGTGTCGTAGCGCCACCAGTAGCGCAGCTGGGTCGTCAAGCTCTATAACGGCATCGATATATGCGGCCGCTTCGGTTGGGTCCTTCAGACTTTCACCCATGTAATCGTCATAGCTTGCGTCGCGCGGTTTATTCATGGCTTACCCCTTTGTTTCCAGTCGTTTAAATAGTCAATCGCCTGATTGATGGCACGCCTTGCTGGACACGCCAGGCGTAGCTCCTTCGGACGCATTCAACGGCTGTTTTTAGGATAAATCCGCGCTTCTAAGGGCCTAGGATGTCTCGCTCGTCGGTCGATCGCCAGTGCTCTGCCTTGAGGCGCGCCTCCTCCGTTTACATGGCTTTGAGATTAGCAGCGACTTCGGGATCATCTGCCTTTTTGAACTTGCTCAGCCGTGTAAAGCACGCCATCGGCGATGCCCAACCGCTTGGCAACGTCAACGACCGAATGCCCTTTATCAACCACCTGCTTGACCGCTTCGTCTTTGAACTCGACCGCGTATTTCGTTCTCCGTATTTTCTTTTTCTCCATTTCAGTTTCTCGATATCATTATTTATCTACTGATTTTGGGGAATGCCAGGCAAACATTTATTGGTCGGAAACCAGCTCGTCAAAAGCAGAAGGCGTTGGTATTAGATTTCGGTATATTTTTCTTTTGCTGTATTTAACTGGGTCAGAGTTGCTGAATGCTGCCACCATCGCTTGGTCGAACTGATCAGGGCTCGTCTCCAGCAAAGAGACCACCGGCAAGTTGGCGCTGCGGTAGCTGTCGGCCTTGATCGGGCTCATGCTGTTCACCAACGCATCTCTTTTGAATGGGATCAGCGCCACGTCAAATTGCGCCATCACGGCATGCGCATCGACTTGCGCCAAAGTTCCCCAAAAGTGACAATTGGGTACTAGTCTGGCGGCCTGATAAAAAGCAGAGCTTTGGGTTTGCCCAACAAACCAAAAATCCCACTCTGGGTGCCTGGCCATCGCGGCCAACAACGCTGGCGTGTCCATGCGACCCCGCATATTGCCCACATAACCCACCACCGGACGCAACTTGAGGGCATGCGCCTTCGCCAATATGGGCGGGCTGGCGACTTGCAGGTTCGGCATCATGGGCAAGGCACTGTTGGGCAGGTGCTCAATGGGGTGGCCAAACTCTGCCTCAAAATTCGCAATCAAACCCGGCGAATTGGACATCAGCCGGTCTGCCAAACCCATAAAGCTGCGGTACTGCGCCGTGATACTGGCCGCCTGTGACTCGTTGCCCGGAAACAAGCGCTGGTCATCCACCAGGTCCACCACCACAGAGCTTGGCCCTATGGCTTGAATCAAAGCCGGATTCACAAAACAGGCCGGCCACAACACCAGCGTGGGCGCCACCAACTGCGCCTCCTGCACCTGCTGCTGCACCCAGCGCAAGTAAGTGCTGCCCGCGGCGTTCTCGCCGTCCGGGGCAAAATACGTTTTGTACTGCACCTTGGCCGTATCGCACTGGCCCAAATGCTTACTCAGCCACTGGTTCAACATCAGCTTGAACTCGCTGGCACTGGTGCTGTCCAGCGTGGTACTCAGGTGCAGCCACTGTTGCAACAAGGTATTTGCGACCGGCGCCTCAAAAACCAGCACACTCTCGACAGTCGGATCTTGCGCCCAATGGGCAATCCAGCGGTCTGGCCGACGCCCTAGCAGGCCCAGATCGTTTTGCTTCCAAAAGCACACAATGTGCCGGCCAGTCGGTAGGTTCATAGCTGTCATTTGTGTGCGTTTACATGTTTATTAGACATCATAGCCACCGCGTCTTTGCCAGCGCAGCGCGGCAATCCATGTCCCTTCTCGTCTTTGCGAGGAGAGCCAGCGACGTGGTAATCCACACCCCACGTCTTTGCGAGCGAAGCGCGGCAATCCATGTAGCTGAAAGTCATGGGCAGCCGCGCTTCGCTCGCTGAGACGAAAACCGCGCTGGCATAGACGAAGTCCGTGCGCGCACCACGCCCCGCGTCTTTGCGAGCGCAGCGCGGCAATCCATGACTTACAGTCGGCGAATGCAACCCGCCATTTATATTCTGGCCAGTCAGGCGCGCGGCACGCTCTACGTGGGCGTGACGTCTGATCTAGTTCAACGCGTCTGGCAGCACAAAAACCATCTAACGCCGGGCTTTACGCAGCAATATGGTGTGCACACTTTGGTTTACTTTGAATTGCACGCCACCATGGTGGGAGCCATCACTCGCGAAAAACAACTCAAGGCCGGATCAAGGGCTAAAAAAGTGACCTTGATTGAGGCGATGAATCCGCACTGGGCTGATTTGTACCCAGGCCTGCTGTAGGCTTAGCCTGCCGCGCTACGCTCGCTGAGACGAAGCCCGCGTCATTGCGAGTGCCCCCACCGTCATTGCGAGCGCAGCGCGGCAATCCATGCGGTCGGGGTCATAGGCTGCCGCGCTTCGCTCGCAGAGACGAAGTCCGAAGTCATGGCCTGCCGCGCTCCGCTCGCAGAGACGAAGTCCGGGGGCGCAGAGACGAATCACGCCTCACCAATTTGTCATCACTCGATCAAAAGAACATAATTAAGTGCCACACACAATTAAGTTATTTACTGCATTGTGTGTTATTTTCTTGGAGATCAATATGGCCGAAACTGTTAATTTCACTGGCTCTGTCGACCGTGCGCTGCTCAAACGTGCCAAAGTCATAGCGGCCAAGTCTGATACTTCAGTCAATGCGCTCTTTAACGCGGAGCTTCGGCATCTCGTTGAGACATTTGAATCCGCAGAGGCTTCGAACAATCACAATTTCAAAACGCTGCTCGACTTCTCCTTGGGGCGCGCCGACGGCAACGACACCTTGGCAGCGTTAGGGCTTGATAGCCAGGAAGATTTATTTTTGCTGATGGCGCAGGCACACTTGCCTATGCCTCGCTTACCTCAGGCCACAACGCAAGCCATGGTGGGCAGTCTGAACGAATTGACGCCTTAAGCGGACGGGCGCAGACAGGTCATGACAAACATCATCTTGTTGCCAGATGCTGGACCGCTGATTACGCTGGCCTACGCGCAATCACTTGATTTGCTGTTTAAACCTGGATGGCCTGTGCGTATTGTCGATATGGTGCTGGAAGAGGTCACGCGCAATCAGACTCCCACCAGTCAAGCCATTGCTGATTGGGCTAAAGTGAATAGCTTGCAAGTGGTGCCTACCAAAACTTTGGCACACCTCAAGCACCTGCAGGCGAACGGTCTAGCCCCGCTGCGAAAGTCGAACCTCGGAGAACTTGCCATCCAGGAGGCCATGAATGATTTTGCGCTGATTGATCCGCCACCAACAGGTGTATTCCTCTTTGAGGATCACAAAATTGCCCGCGCCAGTTTTTTGCTGCCAGCGCAATGCCGCAAAGTTAGTACACGGGCTTTTTTGATTTTTCTGGAGCAAAAAGGTTGGCTGGCGTCGGCAGTAGAAGTGGAGAAAAAAGGCATTCTCAATGGTCGAAATTTTTCAAAACTGCGCTTCCCAAGTTAACGTCTCCCCTCCCGTCATTGCGAGCGCCCCCTCCGTCATTGCGAGCGCAGCGCGGCAATCCATCTCCCTTGCGTCATTGCGAGCAAAGCGCGGCAATCCATGCAGTCGGAAGTCATAGGCTGCCGCGCTACGCTCGCAGAGACGAAGTCCGGGGGCGCAGAGACGAAGCCCGAAGTCATGGGCTGCCGCGCTACGCTCGCAGAGACGAAGCCCGTGGGCGCAGAGACGGAGTCCGCGTCGTTGCGAGCGCCCCTCCGTCATTGCGAGCGCCCCTCCGTCATTGCGAGCGCAGCGCGGCAATCCATATCCCTTGCGTCATTGCGAGCAAAGCGCGGCAATCCATGCAGTCGGAAGTCACAGGCTGCCGCGCTACGCTCGCAGAGACGAAGTCCGGGGGCGCAGAGACGAAGCCCGCGTCGTTGCGAGCGCCCCTCCGTCATTGCGAGCGCAGCGCGGCAATCCATATCCCTTGCGTCATTGCGAGCGCAGCGCGGCAATCCATGCAGCCGGGGCCATAGCCTGCCGCGCTTCGCTCGCAGAGACGAAAACGGTCACTCATCCCCCCCAAACAAATCCCGCGTATACACCTTGCCCACCACATCGCTCAGGTCGGCGGTCATTCGGTTGGCCACTATCACATCGGCTTCTGCTTTGAAGGCGGCCAAGTCATTCACCACCCGGGAGTTAAAAAACTCGGGGTCGGTCAGGGCGGGCTCGTAAACGATGACCTCTATGCCTTTGGCTTTGAGCCGCTTCATGATGCCTTGAACTGACGAGGCGCGAAAGTTGTCACTGCCGGACTTCATGATCAAACGGTGAATGCCCACCACCCTGGGGTTGCGCTTCATGATGTCGAAGGCCACAAAATCCTTGCGGCTGCTGTTGGATTCGACGATGGCCTGCATCAGGTTCTGCGGCACATCAGCGTAGTTGGCCCGCAACTGCTTGGTGTCTTTGGGCAGGCAATAACCGCCGTAACCAAAACTCGGGTTGTTATAGTGGCTGCCAATGCGTGAGTCCAGGCACACGCCCTCAATAATCTGGCGCGTGTCCAGCCCCAGCACCGCCGCATAGGTGTCCAGCTCATTGAAGTAAGCCACCCGCATCGCCAAAAACGTGTTGGCAAACAGCTTGATGGCCTCCGCCTCAGTAGGCGACGTCAGCAACACCGGTACATCAGGCTTAAGCGAAGCACTGCGCAGCATCTCAGCAAACACAGCCCCGTCATTGCGAGCCCCCCCCTCCATCATGGCGAGCACCCCCTCCGTCATTTTGCGCACACACTCCGTCATTGCGAGCTCCCCCTCCGTCATTGCGAGCACCCCCTCCGTCATTGCGAGCTCCCCCTCCGTCATTGCGAGCAAAGCGCGGCAATCCACCCACCACAATGCGGCTGGGGTACAAGTTGTCATGCAGCGCCTTGCCTTCGCGCAAAAACTCTGGCGAGAAAAACAAATCGTGCGTCAAGTACTTCAGCCGCATGCGCTCGGTAAAACCCACAGGCACCGTGCTTTTGATCACCATCGTCGCCTTGGGGTTGATGGCCCGCACATCCTTGATCACCGACTCCACCGACGCGGTGTTGAAGAAATTGGTGACCGGGTCGTAATCAGTCGGGGTGGCAATGACCACAAAGTCGGCGTTGGCGTAAGCCTCGGCCTTGTCCAGCGTGGCGCGCAGGTTCAGCTCTTTTTCAGCCAGGTAATGCTCAATGTCAGCATCTTCAATGGGTGAGCGCCGCTCATTGAGCAGCGCCACCTTGGCAGCGTCAATGTCCAGCGCCACCACCTCATGGTGCTGGGCCAGCAAGACGGCGTTGGAAAGGCCTACGTAGCCGGTGCCGGCGATGGTGATTTTCATTTCTTCCCTTTGTGCGGCCATACATGCTCGAAATGAGCTCTAGCCCTTGTTGCTATTGCGTTAGCAGCTACAAAATATGTAGCAACACGGATACGCAATCGAATTCGGATTCCTACAACAGTTCAGCGACTTTCTGCAGCCTGTTAATCATGGGAGACCGCCTTCTTGCGCGTCGGCTCCAATTTGTAAACCTCAATTTCATCGTGGTGAACCGTGCGCGGAGCGAATGCCATCGACCCATCCGTCTTGCCCGGCTTATACAAACCCCACTTTAAATAGCCTGCCTTGGGTTTTGCGTTCCACATATTTGGCCCGCGGTATTGAAACGTCCGCGCGACAGAACTACCCGCATCACCAATGCTCAAATCGACCACGCCATCATCAGTAGAAGACCAATGAACCTTGAAGTAAAAATCGACCCACTCACCACGCGGAAGCGGCGACACCAGAACGATTTGCTGCTTCTCGGTCACCCGCAGCACAAGAGAATCCCCTTTGATGGCAACAAACATATCCGGCCTGCTGCTGAAACGTTTGAACTGCCAAACGATATCAATCGATTGGGGGCTGTCAGTTTGCCAATCGAGCGGGACTAGCAGGCTAAAGCGATACCCGAAATCATCCCCCGTGCTGTATCTTGCTGCGATCATCGCCATCGAATCGGACTCTGATCGAAATGCGTCGGCAGTCACATAGCTACCCGCCGGTGCGACCTTTGAAAGAAGCGAGCAGCGACCCGCGCGCGCCGTGTGGCAGTCAATGGACATCGCATCTACGGCAATTGGCTTTGCAGCCGATATGCCGCGAACACCAGCGTTAAGCGCTGTATTTTCGTAGTCGGCTTTAAAAATTATTGTTGCGTTTTGTGGAGGATCAACGGCGGCGAATACCTGCAAACACAGTACGAAGACCGCCGCAAGCAGGCCCAGCACCCGGCGCCACAAAGCAAACCAGACGGCGCTTATCGACAGCCTCACCATAAGTAAGCGCCAAGATCGGGTACCAGTTCGGCCAGATGTTTACCCGCCTGCGCACCATTTTCACTTTGGCCGACGGCATGAACAACTTGCCTTATCGCCGCATACCCCCATGGCATGTTGGCACGAACCAGACTCGCCTGGCGTTCATCGGCATTGTGAAATTCTTGATACAAAGTATTTGCAGCAGCACCCTGCTCCACCAGCCAATTGTCTGGACGAGAAGTTGCCACCATCGGAATACCGTTGCGCTTGCAGAACACCGAAAAAAAGATGTCCGCCATGCCCGGATGAACAAACGCCCGGTAATCAAGGCCGCGCAAACAGTCCGAGTAAAACGCCACCGTGCCGGTCCCCAAGTTGCTCACCAGCGCATCGCGCTCAAGCATGTTGGTAAAACTAAACACCTGGCGAAAGCTCGAAAAATAGCCTTCGGGCTGGCCCGGTATCAGCACACCATGCACGCCTATCACTGCCTTGCGACCATAGAACTCAACCTTGCGAACCATCGCTTGGACGTAATCCGGCGGATACACAATGTCATCGTCGGCTGTCAGGTAGTAACACGGCCCCGCCAGGCGGGTAAAAGGCAAAAACTTTCCGTTGTCACGCAAGCCCGGATAGTCTTTTGACAAAAATACTTTTATCCGCGGGTGGCAAGTCTTTACAAACTCAGGCACTTCGGGGTAACGATCCAGATAAACATTGAGTTCGTCCACCTGCGGCGCCAAGCTGGCGAGTGTTTTCTTTAACAACTCAATCCGCTCGGGGATGGAGCACAAACAGGCCACCACCGGCAAGGCTGGGTTCTCGAGGCGCGTCATGTCTGGCGCCACAGGAATCAAGTCGCGGATGGGGGGGTAGCGAAAAAAATCTCGAAATTTATTCAGACCTAAGGTCTGGTGCAGTTGGGTGAATGCCTTCACATATGCCAAGCGCGACGGCGAGGGTATTTGTTCAATCGCGCCATCAACAGCGGGGTCGTTGGCGATCATGTCAGCAAAAAGCGAGCCTTCGCGCAGCGTGTTGTAGTACAGCGGAAGATCAAGCGCCTTGATCTTGCGCCCCTTGGCTTTGCAATAGATCTTCAGGCGACAAAAGAACTCGTCATCCGAAGCTTTGGTGGTGCAGTTGAAATAGCCAATCTCGTCAAACACCGAGCGCCTGAAGCCCAGGGTAATCAGCCCCAACTTCTTGATCTGCCCATTGATGGGCAGTACGCGCCCCTGCGGAAAAACCACGCGCGAATAGCAGCAATGCACAGCCGATACATCGGGACTGCTAAATTGAGCCATGCAAAGACGAACGCGATCCGGGTGGCAAATGTCATCACCATCCTGAAAAAATACAAACTGACCTGCGGCCAGGGTGACACCGTAATTCTTGGCAAAGTACGTTCCTAAATTGGCATTCAAACGCCTGCAACGCAAACCACGCGTGGTTCTTGCAAGGCGTTGAAGAATGGGCCATGTGCCATCGCTGCTCTGATCGTCAATCACCAGAAGCTCAATATTTTGGTAAGTCTGCCGCAGCACCGACATCACCGCCGCCTCTATGTATGGCGCGACGTTGTGCGCTGTCATGATGACGCTCACCAAAGGCAGCTGAGCACCTGGCAGCAAGCTTGGCTTGTCTTTGGTGGCCGCTGCCACTTCCTTGTACAGGTCTTCAAGATAAACCGAACCGGGCACAGGTGACCGGTTCAATGCCGGCATCTGGGTGTTGGGTGTTGGATCGACTGGCAGTAAGCGTGCCCGTGCGCGATCCAAACTAAAACCATAGACCGGTGCCAATGCAGGATTTGCGGCAATTGCTTGCTCATAAAGATCAATCGCCCGGTGATAGTTTCCCGCTCCAAAAGCCTCTTGCGCAGATTTAAAAAAGGATGTCATTGCGTCGATCGTTTGAGAAAATCGGCACCAACGGGTGGTAGTGCGATTTTGCTTCGTGCAAGGTTTAGATTAAAACAATACAAGCTCACCAGCTCGGGTTGTTTTACAAATGCCTCGGTGTATAAATCTACCGCTCTGGCATAGTTTCTAGCGTAAAGGGCAGCTTTGGCACGGTTCACCAAAGAAACGTTACGGATTCCTTTTGTTTGCAAAAATGCTGGTTTGGCGATGGCTACCAGCCCCTGAAGGTCTACCGTCGAAGGATCTTCAGTCGCGCCGAACACCAGCGCACTAACACGGGCCACACCCGTTCCCTGCAGTCGCAGGGCAAAACGGAAATAACAGCAAGCTTCAGGCAGATCCAGCGTGCATGCGGCTCCGACCGGATTTATGCTGTGGCCTGTTTTCCGCTTGTTTGCATCCTGGTATTCGAATACGGTCAACAGTTCTGGTAAATCATGCTCGACCAAAAGTCGTATTTGGTTGTTGTGTGCCAAGTTCAGTTGCCTACGATTAAAACGGGGCTCGGCGTAAAGATTGGCGTAAACACCCGCCGGCAAGTCAGACCGAATAACCAAAGCATCACCTTCTTGCGCCAATGACACACCAGCCGGCAATCTCGGCTGTAACCACGCATACAGTTCAGATCCTTTCACGATCAATACATCAGCAGCAGGCACAGGCGGGCGATAATGCGCAGCCGTCAGGCTTTCGGCAACAGGCAAGATGTCATCCGCCAATGACAAACCGGTAAACCCCAAGGGCAAGTCGCCCACGAGCGCCAGTACCTGGTCCGCATTCTGCGCAGCCACGTCACGGCAATAGTGAAATTCATCCGTAGCCAACATGTTGGGCCATTCCAACACGGCACCCGCTGGGTCTTGCAGACAAGCTGCCAACCAAGCCTTAGTAATGGCGCTGCCACGGACCAAGGCAGCGCGCGCAGCCAATCGCTTTGCTGGCTGGTATTGGCTACCGTTTTGCACCAGCACACAGCTCCCGTCGCGATCCGCAAAATGAGCCACCTTGCCAAATGCATCGGCATGCGAATAGTGCCGCGCCTGCACCAAGTCGGTTAGGTAATGAGGGCCATATACATCTTCGGCAGCAAACAAGGCCAACCACGACACCTCATGCAGGGCATCATGCACGGCAACCAGGCAGTCAGAGGCATCTTGAAAGGCGGCGTACACGGTCGACAGGTCGCTAGGCGTCGCGATACGCGAAGGCGCATAGCAGCGCAGCAACATAAGCCTACAAGCGGGGTAATGCTGGCAAGCCAGGTTGGCAACAATTCTTTGTTCAGCCTGGGCTGAGTCAGCCACAGCCAAGACCAGCACTTGAGGAGTGTCTGGCGACCAGTGCCGGCCGTGCAGCCGGGCCAATATATAAGCCAGTCGGTGCGCGTAGGTATGCTCGCGCAGCACAGCACGCAAAGCCATCAGCCGGTGCTTTCGGTAGCGGGAATCGTCTTTCCACAATGGGCGCAGGCCTGCATCAAGTGCAGCGCTATCGTCGCCAGCCAATACCAAATCACCAAAAAACAGCCGCAACCCACGGGACAAATTACTAACCACGACCGTGTTGCTGGCCATCAACTCAAAAACCC
Organism: Rhodoferax sp.; assembly: GCA_040400795.1. Taxonomy (GTDB): domain Bacteria; phylum Pseudomonadota; class Gammaproteobacteria; order Burkholderiales; family Burkholderiaceae_C; genus Rhodoferax. The sequence continues at coordinate 26,815 of JBBAPO010000038.1, read as the reverse complement.
GACGCGCAAACATGCTTTGTGAGTTCTTAACCGTATTGACATTCAAGCCAAAGCGATAGCCCTTGTAAGCCTGATCCATCTGCTCAAATGGCAAGCGCCCCCGGATCATTGATGCATATTCATCTGGAAAACAATTCTCGGGCTGAGCTTGACCAAAATTTCGGTCAAAAATCTCAACAGGCCCCAGTGTAGAGACCGCTCGTATCAGCGTGCCGAAATCACGTTGGCGAGTAGGGTAACGGTGGTACCACGAGCCAGCAAAGCTAAATGCAGTTTTGCGCGCCAGTGTTTCCAAAGGATTGTGCAAAGTAGGCTGCGCCGCGAAAGGCAATAAGCCAACCCGGGCATGCCCTAGTGCGTGCATATAGCGCGGAATGCAGTCAATGTCTGTGGTGAAAACATGGTCAAAATGCCGGGCTAGCGACAGAAAGGTACCGAAATGCACGGGGTCTTCCTTGTTCCAGAACACGGTAGGTATGCCGCGCGCTTTACACCACTGAACACAGGCAATCACCTCTTTTCCGCCATTCGCCAACTTGTCGCGCCAAAGGTCATCATGACCACGCCAGGCAGACTCAATCAGTAATAAGGTCGGCACAAAGTCTATCAACTGTTCAATCACACGATCAGGCTTGAGCAGCAACAAATCGCATGTCGGCGCAAAACAGGATTGGGTGAAGCCGTCCATCACGACCGCGACTCGCGTATGGGGAGGGACCAAGCCAATCTCGTTAGACATAAGTCCGCTCTCCCTCTGTCTGAAACCAACTTGTGTATCCAATTTCAGCGGCGTAGTGAAAAGTGCGCTGCCTGCCCAAAAAATTGCCCGTCATCTGCTCATTGAAGTTAAGTTCGATGATGCCCCTTATGCATAAGACAATGACGCAGGTGGCCATACAAGTTACCAATTTCTGAATGTGAGGTGCCGGTGCGGCAGGTAATTGAACGTCTTCATCGCTTGAGAAATGGTAGGTAAAACCGGTGTCAGCCAAGTCACCACAAGCACCTGACATGCTTGCTGTGAGATTGGCGCCCAACCTCTCGCTGCGGCTTCAGCGTACAACCTGGTTGTTTGACTCGATCACACGAGTGGCGCGTGTCGGAGGCTGTGGGCAACCACTGGGAATACCGGCACCAGATACGCGGACTGGCGTTCTCGTAGCTTTCGGTCCAAGACCCGCCATGCTGTTGTCCTTGAACTCGTTACCCCAAGACGGACATTCATTAGTCTCCTTGGTACAGTCTTCGCGTGAATCCTTGTCGCAAAAGCTGTCGAGAAATACGGGTTCACTCTGGTCCAAAAACCTGTTGCCACGAATCATGTTTGAACCCGATGTATCACGCGTCTTGATTGTCGCGCCGCAACCGCCATCAAAGATATTGCCCTCAATCAGGTTATCGCTTGAGTAGTGGGCAATATAGATCGAATGGAGCGCTCCACAGCCGACGTTGTTTCGAATATTGATGAATTGATTCTTGATGATTTGATTGCCCCTTGAGTTCACCAATCGAACTGCCGCGGTGGAAGGTTTACCCCCCGGAAATGAAATTTGTCCGATATTTCTGAAAATATTGTTTCGAATGATATTTTCAGAATTCGATGCGTTTATTGACCCGCGCTGCCCATTTAAAGAAATCGCTGTCACATAGTTGACGACTTCAATATTTTCGATGGTCAGGCGACTAGGCTTACCCGAGGAACTTTCCAGGGCCAACCAAGACCGGCCCTTGCTGCTACCATGACCGTCGAAAATCGGGCGTAAACCCGATCGAATTAGACCGGAAATAACCAATGGTTTCTCATTGGGGATGTCTCCAACGACGATTGTTTGCTCCAAATAATTACCAGGGAAAATAACGATTTTACGTTTACTCATTCCTTGTATTGTCTGTAAAAACGCCTTCTCAACAGCGACTTGCAAGCTGGCGACCGCCTCATCCTCCCTCATTCCGCTAGCTTGATTATCGCCAGTAGGCTTCACATACAAGGTCAGGTCAGCAGCCCTCGCCGTGCCGATAAGAAAAATCAACACCCCTAAAACCAACAGCCTGTGAATCACGTTATTCATAAGTTTCCTCAATAAATATTCACCAGTATCAGCAGCGAAAAAAAATGGGCCTCCAATAAATAAAATCACCCGCACACATAAAGCCCTCAATACTGACCTAATTCCGGTCACCTAGTTGAATTCAATTTCACACATGACCCACGCGAGCACCTTGCTCTTATCTTTCCCACCTTTATCAAAGATAGTAAAGCGTGCGTCCGGGAATAGCTTACTCAAAAGAGCACTGTCGAATCTTGTGAAATGACCTTTATAGAGTGGCAAAGGCTCCATAAATGGCACCGACACGAAAAGTTTTTTCCTCGCCAATGTCCGGAGGATAGAAATTGCTTCCACTAATCTTGCGGGGGGCAGGTGCTCAATTACTTCAAAGCATGTGACTATATCGCGGGCTTCGCCTGGATTTATATCGAAAATAGAACAATATAGGCGATCAATCCTTCCTGTTGAATCAAACCAAAGATCATAGTCCGTGATATCAACAGAAGCTATTGATGTTGTAGGGTTAACCGTCGCAAATAAATTAACGAACTCCCCAACGCCGCTGCCAATGTCTAATACAGAGGATGCTGACGAAACAAGATGGCAACAAATGTCGGCTCTACCCCAATTCAGCTTAGGAATACGCTTGTTGACTAGCTCTTCACCAAAATGATTAACATATAAGGTACGCAACTGCTTTATAGCGCCACTTTGATCCCACGCTTCTATCCTCATGTAGCGGGATTTGTCACGAAAATCCTCCGGCATCTGCTCCCACCACACGGGGAGCATATTTTGAGCTACGTCTCTAGAAGCTAAAAAATCAACCTGCGATTGCGGGGGCGCTGCTCCCTTGGTAGCTTGATCTCTCGGCACTAGCTCGTTGATGACGCTAGCAGCTTTTGCCCCTATTTGCTTCCAAGTCCGCGACTCCTCGACCCACTTGCGGCCAGAGACGCCCAACGATGCACGCAGTTCATCATCGCCAATCAAACGGGCGAGGGTATCGGCCATTGAACGAATGTTGCCTTTTTCATAGACAAGACCCGTTCGCTCATGTTCGATCATTTCAACCAAGGCCCGAACACTTGATACGACAACCGCTTTTTCCATTGCAAGCGCCTCAAGAGGCTTCATCGGTGACACCATTTCACAGACAGGCAAGGGCTTGCGTGGGAAGGGGCAAACATCCAGCAAGGAATAGTAGCTTTCCACCTCGTCGTGGGGAATGCGGCCGGGCATGATCAACCAATCGCTGAATCCCTCAGTCTCTGCAATTGACGCAATCTGCTCCGTGATGGGCCCCCTGTCTTGTCCTGATGCGTTCTCATTACCCACTAAAAGTAATCGAAACTCTATCCCATCCAGTTTCAATAACGCACATGCACTGGCAAGATCGTCAAGCCCCTCATAATCCACGAAAGTACCGATGTAGCCAATGACGGGAATCGAGAGTGGCAAGCCGAGACGTTGGGCAAGATCTTCGTCCCGTTTGCGCGGAACAAATCGTGACGGATCGCAAGAATTTGGCAATAGATCGATCTTGGCTCTTGTAACCCCTCGTTCTACCAACTCCTCACGCATCGGCTCCGTAAGCGTGAACACATGGTCTGCTTCTTTTGCAACAGCTGCTTCCAACAGTTTCTGAATAAAGAATGCGGGTTTTTCAGCAAACTCAGCCTCACGGGACAGACGGGTAATTTCCCACAGACCACGTACTTCATAAATGAAGGGAATGCCGAGCCGCCGCGCTGCAATCAACGCCGGCAATCCGGTTACATGGTTGGAGGCCGCAATTACAATTTCGGGTTTATATTTTTGCAGTTTAAGTTCGATGGCATCTGCTGCCTTGCTTACATATTCCAATATTGACAATCCTGGGCGTTTTGGTGCAAATGTACGAACATACTCAATACCATCCAACACATCAACCTCAGGCGTTTCGCTTTCAATTAACTCAGGCTTGATATCGACCGGAAAACCTGGTCGAGTCAATACGATTACTTCATATCCTGAATCTTTTAACCCGGACGCTACACCGTGCGAACGTGTGCCATATCCTCCAGAGGAGTAAGGCAGACTGTTGTGCAATATATAGCACAGACGTTTCGACACGGAGTCGTGCGGGCTTTGTACTCTGGGCTTAATCAACTTAAGTGCAGAAAGTAAATACGCAGGAGAAGTCTTGAGTTTTGCCAGCGTTTGTGTTCTATTTGTTGTCGGATTTTTATTTGTAATTTTCTCTAATTCAAAAATTGCATCACATGCAGCAGAAAATTCTCTATTGCGTTGGGCAACCCAAAAAAATCCTCTGAGTATTGCCTCCGAATGCTCGGCCTCCAGTGCTCCTATTGCAAGGTGATACTCCGCCCCTTTACAGCCGGCCTGATCAAGAATTTTTCCTACGCGCAACAGTTCCTGAGCCTGATCACGGGTATTTCCTGAAAACTGATTGCGTATCTTTTCGATAAGACCCGTGGCACCCGTGTTGTGGAAATAATTTATGTAAGTCAGGTCCTCTATTTGAGTCACAACAGTTTTTGACAGATCAATTTCGCATATTGTCTTAATCGACGTTGGTGCTTGATGAATTTCAAGCTGAGAGGATCCGAACATTGGCTTTACTGGCTCGCGATCAAGTCGTCGCTTACACAGGTAAATATTTAACTGAAAGAACTTCGCCCCGAGTTTTTTTGCTGCGTCCTCGTACAAAGTTAGCGCTTTTTGATAATCGCCTTGATTGAAGGCACTTACAGCACGCGCGACTATTAGCGTATTCATATTTCCAATCACCATCCAACAAACAAATTAAGCTAAAAGGCCGACAGCATCAATGATGACTTTATGGGAACGAATTGCCACGTTTGCCTCTATGAATACACCGTGCTTGACCTGTACGCAAACCACGTCCGCTAATTTCAAAGCATCCTGCAGGGTCGAAAGAACCACGGACTCAATTGTCAACTTGCTTGGCAATGATTCAACATTGGGCTCAACCGCCAATACTTGACAACCTAGCGCGGCGACCTTTTGTGTAATGGCCACGGCAGGGCTTTCACGCAGATCATCAATATCCGGTTTGAATGCCAAGCCCAGACAGGCCACTTTGACATCAGCCATGGTTTTGCCAGGGGAGGCAGCTAGTACATCTGTGATTGCGGCCTTAATCTGGTTCAACACCCATTCAGGCTTGAAGTCGTTGACCTCTCTGGCCGTCCGGATGATGCGCGATTCTTCCGGGGAGCGGTCCACGATGAACCAGGGGTCTACCGCAATGCAATGGCCACCAACACCGGCACCGGGCTGAAGAATGCTGACGCGTGGGTGGCGGTTGGCCAGGGAAATCAATTCCCACACGTCGATGTCGAGCTTGCCGCAAATCATTGACAACTCATTGGCAAAGGCAATGTTGACATCGCGAAAACTGTTCTCGGTTAGCTTGCACATCTCGGCGGTGCGGGCATTGGTTGCGACCAGATCGCCCTGGACGAAGGTTTTATACAAAGCGGCGGCCATGAAGGTGGCGGTGCGGGTCATCCCGCCTATGACTCGGTCGTTGCTGACAAGCTCGTGCACCACACGGCCGGGCAGCACGCGCTCTGGACAATAGGCAATCTGAATATCAGCGGTTTCTGCAGCCTGCTGAGGAAAGCTGAGGTCCGGCCTGGCCTCTGCCAGCCACTGGGCAAGCTTCTCGGTGGTACCGACCGGCGAGGTGGATTCAAGAATGACCAAATTGCCTTTTTGGAGCACTGAGGCAATCGATTTTGCGGCGGCCTCGATGTAGCTCAAATCGGGCTTGTGACCATCGGTGAACGGCGTCGGTACCGCGATCAAAAAAGCTTCGGCCGGTTCAGGTGTCAAGGTCGCACGCAAATAGCCTTGGGAAACCACGGCCTGAACCAGTATGTCCAGCTCGGGCTCGACGATGTGGATTTTCCCCTGGTTAATGGTGTCCACCGCGTGCTTTGAAATATCGACGCCAATGACCTTTTTTTTGCGGGAGGCAAACAAGGTGGCGGTCGGTAGGCCGATGTAGCCAAGGCCGATCATGGAGATAGTGTTGAACATTGCTGCTGTTTTCCGGTTGAAGATTTGTCTTTAAATGGTTTTCAAGATGGCTGTAATACGGTTGGCAGCCTTGCCATCCCCATAGGGGTTGTGGGCCAGCGTCATGGCTTGGTAGGCGTCTGCATCGTCGAGCAAGCGGGTGGTCTCGCTGACGATGCGATCCATGTCAGTTCCCACCAGCTTGACGGTGCCGGCATCAACTGCCTCAGGGCGCTCGGTGGTGTCGCGCATCACCAGCACGGGCTTGCCTAGCGATGGCGCTTCTTCTTGCACGCCGCCCGAATCGGTTATCAACAGGGTGCTGCGATTCATCAGATAAACAAAAGGCAGGTAGTCTTGCGGCTCTAGCAGGATCACATCGGGCTCGTTGGCCAAGATGCGGCGCACAGGCTCTTGCACATTGGGGTTGAGGTGCACGGGGTACACCACTTGCACATCGCCGCGTCTGGCAATTGCGGCTAGGGCCTGGCAGATGTTTTCAAAACCGTTGCCAAAGTTCTCTCGCCGGTGGCCAGTGACCAGGATCATGCGTTTGGCCGGATTGAGAAAGTTGAAGCGTTCATTGAACTGCTGACGCAGTTGACTGTCGTGGCGCACACTTTTAACGACGTCCAGCAAGGCGTCAATCACGGTGTTGCCAGTGACGTGGATGGCATCAGCCGCTATCCCTTCACGCAGCAGGTTGGCCTGGGCTTTGGGTGTGGGGGCAAAGTGGATGTCAGTGATGCAGCCAGTAATTCGCCGGTTCATCTCCTCGGGCCATGGGGCATATTTGTTGCCGGTTCGCAAGCCCGCCTCCACATGCCCCACCTTGATTTTTGCGTAATAGGCCGACAGGCTGGCACCCAGTGTGGTGGTCGTGTCGCCGTGGACCAGAATGATGTCCGGCTGCCATTGGCTGTACACGTCGCGCATGCCCAGCAGCACGTTGCTGGTGATGTCGCTCAGGTCTTGCCCCGGCTTCATCAGGTTGAGGTCAAAGTCTGGCTTGAGCGCAAACAGGTCAAGTACCTGGTCAAGCATTTGGCGGTGCTGGGCCGTTACGCACAACTTGGCATCAAAGGCCGGATCGGCAGCCAGGGCTTTGAAGACCGGCGCCATTTTGATGGCTTCTGGCCGGGTGCCGAATACGGTGAGAACTTTCAAAACGACTTCCTTACCTGATAACTTATGCGGTGATTGAAATCAGGCACGCATTTTTTTCAAGTTTTCGCTCACTTGATACGTGCTGAATACGCTCTGCGTCGAGCTCGGCTTTCCACAGCGCGGCGATCTCTTTTTCGTCTTCGCGGATATAGTCATCCAGAAGCAGATCAATGCTTGCACCCTTGAAATACGTCAGGACAGACGGCGCCGCCGGATAGCGGGCATGTTTGCCGGTAGCTGCAGGGGGGCCATCAACCAACACCAGCATGCGGGTGCTGCCCGGGGCATGCTTTTGCGCCAGCTTGGCCAGCGTTTCATGGCAGCTGTAATACGGGTAGCTGTTGCCGTTGGGTGCCGCGTAGGCCTGCAGCGGTGCCAGTTCGAGTTGCACCTGATTTGCCAAACCAGCCTGTTTGAGCTGCATCAGGGTTTGCTCGTAATACTGCTCAAGGTGGTCAAAGGAGACCAGTGTTGCAAACGCTTTTTCGGGATGGCGCTTCGCCATTTTCGCCAGCGTCTTGGCCATGATCACGGTTGAGATCCCGCTGCCAAATTCAATGATCAGGTTGTAGTCATTGGTTTCGAGCAGTTCCACCAGGTACAAAGAAAAGTCTGGGCTCACGGGCCAGCTATGGCGCTCGGTATTGAGGTTGGGCAGATCCCCGGTGGCAAAGTAACTTTGCAGGCCGGCGGCGGCTTCGATCTGCTTGGTGGCATTGGCCAATTCTTTCTTCAGGCTGTTGCCGAGAAACTTGCGCACGCTTATCAGCTCCGCCTGGTGCTGCTTGATCTGAGCGGACATTTCTTCATTTTGTTTTTTTATCTCGTCTGCCATGGTCTGTAGCGTTTGCTCCAGCTGGGGCGCGCGGGCCATGGGCGCAAGTGGAGCCATGGGCGGATTGGCTAGGTGCAAGCCTGCGGCCTGCCCGCCCAGCCCCAGCTGCTCAAGCTGCTGGCTCACCCTGGCTTGGGTCAGCAAACGAATGTCGCTGCCAGATGCACCCGCCTCCATAGACGCCTGAAAGTGTTTAAGCGCCCGTTGCTCCTGCCCGGTACAGGCCGCTGCGCGCCCCAGCGTGTTGTGCACGCCGGCTATCAAAATCTGTGTCACCAGCTTTTTGCTGCACCCCCAGTCGATTGCCAGCCGGGTATGGGCCCTGGCCTCACTCGCATTGCCCAGACCTTGATGGCCAGCCGCCGCGAGCAAGGCCAGCTTGGCGCGGTCAGGGTGGTGTTGCAGGGTGTCGCGGTCGAGCTTGGCCAGGCTGGCCCAGTCGCCAAACTGCCATTGGGTGCGGCTGCGCTCGAGCAGGTTTTCGTCGAAGGGGACGAGGTGCGAGGGGGAGGTGGATTGCCGCGCTTCGCTCGCAATGACGGGGTGGGGCATGGATTGCCGCGCTTCGCTCGCAATGACGGCATGGGGCGGGGTGCGCAGCCAGGCTTTTAGGCGGTTAAAGAGATGGCGCATGGTTTACAGGCCCGGCTCGCGTAGCAGCAGGTCTTTGATGAGCTCGATCTGGGCCTCTGCTTTGATGAGTTCTTCTTGCAGAAGTTGTTGGCGTATGGCGTTTTGCTGGTTGTCGGTTTCCAGTTGCTGGTTGCGTTGTTGCAAGGCGGTGGCGTCTTGTTGCTGCACCAGTGATGCGTTTTGGTGTGTGGTGGCCAGTGCGGTTTGTTCGTCGCGCAGGGCGATGAGGTTTGTCTTTTCTGTGGCGAGGGCGTCAAGCTGGGTGATGGCTTCTGTTTTGGCTTTGGACTCGGCATCGCGTTGGGCCAGGGCTTCTACTTTGGCCTTGGCCTCGGCATCACGTTGGGTTATGGCGGCAACGCGGGCTGTTGTTTCTGCTGCGTGGGCGGCTGCTGAGTCGGCGGTGGCTTTGGTCAGGGTGGCGTTGTCGGCTGTGAGTTTTGATTTCTCGG
>JBBAPO010000038.1:0-17530 GCA_040400795.1 Rhodoferax sp. | reverse complement strand
ATCGGCGGTGGCCTTTGTCAGGGTGGCGTTGTCGGCTGTGAGTTTTGATTTCTCGCCAATCAAGGCATCACGCTGGGCTAACGCTTCTGTTTTGGCTTTGGCTTCTTGACCAAGTTGCGCGAGCGCTTCAACTTTGGCTTTTACTTCTGCGTCGCGTTGGGTGATGGCGTCGATTTTAGATTTGGCTTCTTGGTCACGTTGGGCTACTGCTTCAACGCGAGCTGTTGTTTCTGCTGCGTGAGCTGTTGCTGCATCAGCGTTCGCTTTCGTCAGGGTGGCGTTGTCGGCTTTGAGCTTGGCTTTTTCGTCACTTAGCAGGTCGCATTGGGCTAGCGCGTGTGCCTTAGCTTCAGCTTCGGTGTCGCGCTGGGTTACTGCTGCGAGGCGGGATTTAATTTCTGCGTCGTGCGCGGCTACAGAGTCAGCGTTCGACTTTGTCAGGGTGGCATTTTCGGCTTTGAGTTTGGATGTCTCGCCCGTCATTGCATCACTCTGGGCGATGGCTTCAACAAGGGCTTGAGATTCTGCTGTGTAAGCTGCTGCTGCTTCAGTGTTCGCTTTTGTCAGGGTGGCGTTGTCGACGTTTTGCTTTTCGCTTTCGGCGGTTAAGGCGACAAGCTGTGCTAACGCTTCTACTTTGGCTTTTTCTTGGGCGTCACGTTCGGCAAGTGCGGCAACGCGGGCCTGGGTTTCTGCGGCGTGGTCTGCCACTAATTCAGTGTTGGCTTGGGCTAGATTGGCGTTGAGTGCTTCGAGCTTTGATTTGTCGGCGCTGAGTGTGTCGCATTGGGCGATGGCTGCTTCTTTAGACCTGGTTTCTTGGTCGCGTTGGGACAGGGCGGTGGCTTTGGCTTTGGCCTCTAGGTCGCGCTGCGCCAGCGCGACAGTTTTGGCTTTGGCTTCCTGGTCGCGTTGGGCGACGGCGGCCACGCGGGCTTTGATTTGCCCGGTAAGTGCGGCGGCGGCACTGGTGGCCGCGGCGCTGGCGTTGGCTTGGTTAAGGCGGTCGTTGTGGGCAATAAGGGTGTGGGTTTGTTGTTGCAGCTGGGTTAGCTGGCTGCCCAGGTGGCGGGCGTAGAGCACATGGCTTAGCGCGGGGTGGTTGCCTTGTACTTGGGCCACGGGCACCAGGCCCAGGGGCGCAAGGTGGGCGGTAACGGCGTCGTGGTGCAAGTGGTGCGCGGCAGGGGTGTCGCCGAGTTGGGCGACGCGCACGCTGACGACTTGGGTTTGTGTCAGGGCGGCGTGGCTGCCTTGGAGTATTTGCAGGGCGGGCAGGCAGTCGATGATGAGCCAGGAGGCGGGCTGCGCGGGGGCTGGCAGTTGGGCTTGCTGCAGCAGGTCGTCAAGGGTGCGGGTGTGGCGGGTTTCGACCTGAATGGTTCGCAGGTTGGGCCACAGGGGGTTGAGGTGTTGGGGCGGCAGCAGGCCGTCTTCGTCGGGGTTGCTAGCGAGGTGGTAGTCGGCGGCTGCGGCTTGGTCGGACAGGGTGGCGGTGATGGCTTGCCAGTGGGTTGGCAGGGTTTGCGTGGTGGCCCATTCGAGGCGTTTTTCGTCAGCGTCGATGAGCAGGGCCTGGGGCACGCCCCAGTGGCGCCAGCTGTGTAGATCGCCCTGCCCTCTGCCGGCACCGACGTGCACGACCAGCGCAGGCGGGTAAAGCGCGTGGAGTGCTTGCAGCAGGCCGGCCAGCAGGGTTTGCGGGGAGGTGGGCGGGGACATGGATTGCCGCGCTTCGCTCGCAAAGACGGATTGGGTATTCGCGATGACGGGGGGGGTTATTTGCATTGTTTTAGTTGTTTAGGTGCAGGGATTTCTGCTCTCGTCGCTGCGAGCGAAGCGTGGCAGTCCATGACTGCTGCCCGTATCTGCGAGGAGGTACGACGTGGCGATCCATGGCTTGGGTACTTTTAATTTCCTGCTCATTGAATGCGGCGGGTTTTGGCGGCTGGCTTGGCTTTGGCTTTTAAAGCTGGTTTGGCTGCAGTCGGTGGCTTGGTTTTTGGAGGCGGAGTTTTGGCTTTGATCACAGGTTTAGCTGCTGCCGGCGCTTTGGCTTTGAGGACTTGCTTGGCTTTTGGGGCTGGCGGCTTGGCTTTTGGCACTGGCTTGGTTTTATTGGGCGCTTTGGCTGTCAGCGCGAGCAGGGTTGGCTGTGCAGGTAGTGAGACTTGAGTTGTTGGTAGTACTGGTGGTTCGGAGGCTTTTGAAGGCTCGGGCAGCAGGACGGGGGTGATGGGCAGGCGCGGCTGTCTGGACCACTGGCGCAGCAGGGTGGCGTCTTTGAGCCAGTCTTGCCAGGGGTAGTCGGCGCGTGCGCCATCGTTTTGGAGGGTTATCAGGACGACAGCCAAGCTGTCGGTAAGCGCGCGCATGAAGCTTTGGTCGTCGGGGCTGAGTTGGGGTTGCGGTGCGTCGACCCAGCCGCGGGCGTCTAGGCGCACGGCCATGACGGGCTGGTTGGCGGTGTTAAGCATGTTGCTGGCCCAGGTCTGAAAGGGGGCAGTAGCGGTTTTTTCGTCGAAGATGAAGTGGGCGGTCTCGGGCTGTCCAGAGGCGGTTTTGTTGATTTGCAACTGAAATGCAAAGCTGGCTAAGCTGTGTCTGGCGTAGCGGGTTTGGTCTAGCTTGATGGCCAGTACGATGCGCTGGCCGGCGCTTTGCTGGCCGGTGAGGCTGACGCGGTCAAAGCGCACCAGGCCTTGCATGCTGTCCATGAGGTGTTTGTAGCGGCCAAGCGCTTTGAGCAGGGTTTGCTGGCGGGCCGGGGTCATGGCGAGTTGGCCGCGCTGCAGGGCTTGGATGAGTGCGTTGGGCAGGGCCAGCATGAGGCCCCAGTCGCTGGCGCAGAGTTGCACCAGGTGGGCGGCGCGGCGTTGGGCCGAAGGGCCGCCGTTGACGGGGATGATGGTGAGTTCTGACTCGGTTTTGGCACTGGCCGGCCAGCGCAGCAGGGGGCTGGCACCGTTGGGGGTGCGGCGCACGACAAGGCCGGCCACGCCTTCTTCGATGACCATGCTGAAGTCGAGCTGGTTGAAGCTGCGCCCGGCCAGGCTAGCTTCGTTCAGGCGCCAGTGCAGGGGCTGGCCGTCGCCGCCGTCGGACAGGAGTTCTACGGCGTCAAAGTCGCAAAGGTCGGGCTGGGTTTTGAGCAGGCGGTTCCAGCGGTCGCTGTGGGTTTGCACGTCGCGTTGGGCTTGCTGGTTTTGCAGGTAGTATTTTTCTAGCTCTTCTTGCACCTGGTGCAGTTGCAGCAGCAGCAGTTCGCCTTCTTGTTGCGATTCTTTGAGCTGGGTTTGAGCGGTAGTTTTTTCTTTGGCTTCGGCGTCGCGCTGGGTTAGGGCTTCGGTTTTGGCTTTGGCCTCTTGGTCGCGTTGGGCGACTGCGGTCACGCGAGTTTTGGTTTCTTCAGCGTGAGCCGTTTTTGAGTCGGCGTTGGTTTTTGTCAGGCTGGCGTTGTCGGCGGTGAGTTTTGTTTTCTCGCCGTTCAAGACATCGCGTTGGGCCAGGGCCTCTGTTTTGGCTTTGGCCTCTGCGGCGTGGGCGGCGACTGAGTCAGCTTTGGCTTTGGTCAGGCTGGCGTTGTCGGCCGTGAGTTTTGTTTTCTCGCCAGTTAAAGCGTCGCGCTGGGTCTTGAGGGCGCTTAGCTGCGAGGCGCTGGTGTCGCCTAATTTTTTGAGTTCGTTTTGAATATCCTGGTTTTGCAGGAAGTGTTTTTCTAGCTCTTCTTGCACCTGATGCAGTTGCAGCAACAGCAGCTCGCCTTCTTGTTGCGATTCTTTGAGCTGGGTTTGGGCTTGTGACTTGGCCTTGGCTTCGTTGTCGCGCTGGGTTAGCGCTTCTGTCTTGGCCTTGGCCTCTTGGTCACGCTGGGTGACTGCAGCGACGCGAGTTTTGGTTTCTTCAGCGTGAGCCGTTTTTGAGTCGGCGTTGGTTTTTGTCAGGCTGGCGTTGTCGGCGGTGAGTTTTGTTTTCTCGCCGTTCAAGACATCGCGTTGGGCCAGGGCCTCTGTTTTGGCTTTGGCCTCTGCGGCGTGGGCGGCGACTGAGTCAGCTTTGGCTTTGGTCAGGCTGGCGTTGTCGGCCGTGAGTTTTGTTTTCTCGCCAGTTAAAGCGTCGCGCTGGGTCTTGAGGGCGCTTAGCTGCGAGGCGCTGGTGTCGCCTAATTTTTTGAGTTCGTTTTGAATATCCTGGTTTTGCAGGAAGTGTTTTTCTAGCTCTTCTTGCACCTGATGCAGTTGCAGCAACAGCAGCTCGCCTTCTTGTTGCGATTCTTTAAACTGGGTCTGGGCGGTAGTTTTGGCCTTGGCTTCGGCGTCACACTGGGCAAATGCTTCTCCTTTTTCTTTGGCTTCTTGGTCGCGTTGGGATGTGGCTTGTGCTTTGGCTTCGGTCTGGGCCTGAAGGGCGGCTTGTTCAGCGCGGCGGTCAGTCAGGTGGAGGTAGCTGTCAATAAGGGTGTCGATGCTGGAGGCTGGCGCGGTGGCGTCGCCTTGTCCTTCTTTTTGCTCTAGTCTTTGCTCGGAAGGGTCAAACAGCTGGGTGACGGTGGCGTGTAGCTCACGTTCAAGTTCGTCAAGTTCAGGGTGTAGGCCGGCGATGTGGCTGACCAGATGTTGGATGACAGCGTTGGGGTTGCCGAGGGTATGGATTGCCGCGCTGCGCTCGCAAAGACGGACGGGGGGCATGGATTGCCGCGCTTCGCCCGCTATGACAGAGTCGTTTGTCTCTGCGAGCGTAGCGTGGCAGTCTATGTCTGCTGGATTGCCGCGTCGTTCCTCATCGCAATAACGAAGGTCTTGTGGAGTGAGGGCCAGGTTCCAGCGTTGATTAAGTTGGTGTACCAGGGCTTGGGGGACTATTTGGGCCTGGTCGGCCCAGACCATCACGCTTTGGCTGGGGTGACGCAGGTGAAAGCGCAGTAGGGCCTGGTGGTGGCTGTGCCAGTCGGCGAGGGCTTGTGCTGTTGTGCCAGGGGCATGGGCTGTCGCGTCGTTCCTGCTCGCAAAGACGAAATCATTTTCAGCATTACGCGGAGCGCCGGTCAGCAGATGAGTGATGGCTTGTTGCGGGGTTTGGCAGACCAAGATGAAGCGGATGTCGCCGTCAAGCTGGGCCCAAAAATCGAGCAGTTGGTGGCTTTGAGAGTTGGCCCAACCCCAAACGGGAGCATCCAGGTTGGACAGCATGAGGTCGACGGCGAGTTGCTCCCAGAGCCTGCTGGTCTGCAAAGCGACGGCCGATTGGCCGCAGACACGCTGGTGCCAGACTTGCAGGGTAACGCTTGGGTCGCGCTGAAGGGGTCTGGCCACAGCCATGCCGGCCTGGCCTAACTGGGCTGCAATAAGGTTCAGGGCGTGGGCGTGATGGCCGGTGATGCAGAGGGTGGTCATTTGAATATTTCCAGACAGGCGGTGTTATTAACTTGGGCTTTGAGCCAGCTGGTCTTGCGTTGGGCGAAGAGAATTTTGTCGAGTGCGTTGACGGGTTTGGCGTCTTTGCCCCAGTCGACCTCGACCAGCACGGCTTGGGGGCTGTAGCAGTATTGGGTGTTGCCCATGGCGAGGACGGTGAGTTCGGTGTCTGCGTAATGCTGGGTGTAGCCGGGGTAGAAGATCTGACCGTTGTAGTTTTGGCTGAGCCAGCTTCGCCGGCCCAGGCCAAAGGCGGCTAGGGCGCCGCCCCATTTGCCGTCATTGAAGGCGAGCAGGCCTTTGTCTTCGAGCGTCAGGGTTTGAACCCCGGTTGCGAGCCACTGGCGCCCAGCAAAGGCGTCTTGGGCAACGTAGCCAAACCAGTTGCTGGTAGTGGCGGCAAAGACCTGGTTACTTATGTCAATGAAGCCCTGGCGGGCGTCGTCGAGCACAACCAGTAGCAGCGCGTCGCTGACGCCGGCGCGGCTGCACATAAGCTGTGCGGACTGGCAGGCCTGGTCGATGTCGGTGCTGGGCATGACGATGACGGTTCCGGCCTGCGCCCATTCGGCGGGCAACGGCTGAGCCAGTTGTGCGGAGGGCATGAGTTGCCACTTCATACAGCGGCGCCCTCGGTGGTGCGCAGGTAGGCATAGTCGATGCCGGTGGCTGCGGGACCAAATTTGAGATTTTTGGGGCTGATGGCGGGTAGGTGATTGGCCATCCAGCCTTTGCCAAGGGTTTGCGCAAAGTAGATGGCTCGGTAGTTGGCCCAGCAGGCGGTGAGCCATCGGGATTGCTGGGTGACGGCGGTGTCTTTCATCTCGCGCAACAGGCGCAGATGGGGGTTCATTGCTGTGTTTTGCGGCAAGGAGAGTTTGCAGGCTTTCCAGGGGCTGGCTTGGGCGAGCAGAAAGTGGCCGAGTAGGCGAGCCACGATGAGGTAAAGGTAGCTGAATTTGCCGGCGGTTGTTTGCTCTTCAAACAGGGCGACACGGGCGGTTTTGCCGACGTTGAGCAGGGCCTGGCTAAGGGCTTTTTCGATAAAAGCGAGGTAGTCGGCCCAGAAGCTGGGGCTGGCGACGATGAGGTGGCCGGTAGCAAATAGAGAGGAGTGGCTGAGGGCGTCTAGCGGTGCATCAGGCAGGCCAGCGGCTTTAAGGAACTCGCGGGCGAGGACCAGAAAGTTTGGGTGCGTGGTTTCGGCCTGCAGCCAGGGGTTGTGGTAAACAGACTCGAGCTCCGGGTGGGCGTGACAAAAGTAGATGTCAAAGCCGGGGCGCGCCGCAATGGCCTGGCCCAGGGTGCTGCTGTTAAGGCCAGTGCGTTTCAAGAAGTCGGCCGGGAGCAGTCCCCAGAGCGGACTGTTTTGCAGGGCCTGGTCTTGGCTGAGCATACGCATGCCGTCGATCAGTGGCATGGTGCCGATGGCCGGCAGGGTGAAGGGTTCACACAACGAATCGGTCAGCGCCTGGCCTTTGACCTTGACCTGGAACAGGCGCAGTGGTGGAGGTGTGACTAGGGCTTTTGGGATTAGCTTGGCTGGGGTTTTATTGACAGCCTTGGAGATCGCTGGCTTGGATGTTTTAGCTGGTTTGGGTGGTGCTGTTTTAGCAGGTGCAGTTTTGCCGACAGGCACTGTGGCTTTGACAGCTTTGACAGCTTTGACTGACTTGGCTTTGGCTGTCGTGACTTTGGTGGGTTTAGTTGTCATGGTAGTGGTGCCGTGTCAGTGATGTGGAAATACTTGTCGTCTCTGCGAGCCAAGCGTGGCAGTCCATGGTTTCTGTCGTCTCTGCGAGGAGGTACGACGCGGTAGGCCATGACCCTTGGGTTTGCGTGTTGCTCATGCGAAAAGGCTCAAGAGTTCGTCGGCTAGGCGGGCGTGGTCGGTGCGGAGGGTGCCGGGTTTTAGCAGGGTTTGGCCGGTGCGTCCGGGGCTTGGCTGACCGTTGAAACGGTCTAGGCGGAAGTCGGCCAGACTCATTCCGGCGTAGCGGCAGTGGGCGTGGGTGTGGCGTTCACAAAAGAGTTCGCCAATATTTGTGTAGGCGGGCACGCCTACGGCCAGAGCTTCGATGGTGGTGAGGCCACCGCTGTAGGGCCAGGTGTCGATGGTGGCGTCTAGCACGCTGACGGCGCTGAGGTAGGCAAGGTGGCTGGCGGGGCTGACGAATTGAATGTCTGTGCCTTTGAAGGCGGCTTGCACACGCTGGCGCACCTCTTGGTGCTTGTAGCGGAAATCAATGAAGCACAGGTTGACGGCGCTGTTGCTGTTGTTTTGCCAGCTTTGATGCCGCTGGGCCAGGTCGGCCAAAAAGGCGCGCGATACTTTGCCGGGGTTGGCAATGACGCCTAGTGTGGTGGTGGCAGGCGCTGCGTCTGCTGTGGCACTTGCCGCCGGCAACTGAGGCGCGGGCATGTAGGGTGGCGGGGTGTAGGTGACGTAGCCGGCTTTGAGGCGAATAAGAGGTTCGCTGTAAAGGGCGTCGCTGCCTTTCGGGGTTTGGTAGCGGTCGGTTAAAAAGCCGTCAAAGCTTTTGAGGCCGGTGGTGACCGACTGGCCGCCGACCCATTTAAAGAGTTTTTTGGCGGGTTTGGTGGACAGGGCGCTGAGGGCGACGGGGTCCATCCAGCCGCCTAAATCGATCAGGGCGTCGAGCTTGTGGCGGGCGATTTCTTTGGCCAATTGTTCGGCGCCGAGCGGGGCGACATCGAACCAGTCGGCGGCGATGCGTCTGAAGGCGTCGCTGGCCCAGTCGCGTTTGCTGCCGCGGTTGAAGATGACGAGGTCGACCGCCATGCCAAGGTGCTGCAAGGCGCCAAATCCAAAGAAGTAAACCGGGGAGGCAAAAAACTGCGGGGAGATGAGGCCGATGCGCAGGCGTTTGTTAGGCTGGGCGTTGGCGTTGGCGTTGGTGCTGGCGATGCTTTGGACTTGGGCGCGTACAGCGTCAGCCAGTGGCAGTTGTTGGGCGCCAAAGTCTAGAAAGGCTTGGTTGACTTGTTGGGCGGTGGTACCGGGGTCGCGGTCATAGAGTTGGGTGACGAGCGTAGTTATTTGAGCGTCGCGGGCATGCTGCAGGGAGCCCAACAAAGGGGCGACGAGTTGGCGTGCAACTACCGCGTTGCCTAGCAGGTGCAAGCTGAGTGTGGCGAGTTCAACGCGAATGTCAGCGCTTTGCGGCAGTTGGGCATGCAGGCGTTGCAGCAGCAACAGCGCAGCAGGTTTGTCGTTGCGCTTGATGAGGGCCTTGGCCAGCACCAGGGCCGATTGCCAGAGCTGCGGATTAAGTTTGAGGGCGCGCCGGCTTTGGGTGATGGCCTCGTTTGTCTCATCGAGTGCGAATTGACACAGCGCAAGGTTGTGGGCAATGGTGGCGCTGTCGGGCTCCTGTCGCTGGGCCAGTTGGTAGCCGCTGCAGGCAGCGTTCCAGTTCATGGCCTTTCGGTCAACGTCGGCTTGCTGCAGGAGCGTGCGCACGGTGGGGTTCATGGGGGTTGCCGGCGAACTCAGGGCTTGAAGATTTGGGTCTGGACTTGTTTGAGTGCCAGGTTGATGTCTACAGCTGCGGTAATTTGCAGGCTTAGCAGACGCTCGCCGAGTTGCAGCAAGGCGCTGACGTAGTCGTTTTTGGTTTGATGCAAGGCTTGCAAGGCGTTCAGGACGTCGAGCGAAGACCGGACGCCGCCTTTGAAGCTTTGCTCGTTGGCGTTGACGCTAAGTTCGGCGGCCTTGATGGCCTCAAGGAGGATGGCTATACCTGACAGAGAGGCTTGGACGTCGCTGTGCAGGCGTTCGATGTCAAGTTCGGCTTGTTGTTTTACGGCACGCTCGGTGTCTTTGAGTTTTTGCAGCGCCAGATCAGCGGTTTCTATGCGTGCGTAGCTGCTCATGTCCAGTGGTATGTCCAGACGCAGGCTGATACCGCTACTGGTGGCGGTTTTGTCGCCGATCTGGGAGCGTTGCACAGACGCGTTGATCGAGGGTAAAAACACGGCTCTGGCTCGCTTGCGGGTCAGTTCGCCAATAAGAGTGCTGATCTCGCTGGCGCGAACGTTGGGGTTAGTTGTGCGCGCCTGCACCATGAAGGTGTCCAGTGTGGGCAGCTTCAGTTCTGACATGTTGTTGACCAGGGTGTAGCTGCCCGGTGCGGGCAGCATGCCGACAATGGTTTCGTATTGCCGTGTAGCCGCCTGTTGGGTGGAGCGCAGGGTGAGGCTCTGAGAGCGGGCTTGGGCCAGCCGGACTCTGGCGTCATAGACGTCGGTGACGGTGCCCATGCCGAGTTGGTAGAAACGTTGGGCCGAGTCGGTCTGGGCTTGTAGAGCGTCGATGTTGGTCTGGTTTAACAGCAGCTTTTCTCGCGAGGTCGACAGCGCGCTGACCACGCCGAACAGGCGCAGAGCCAGATCGAATTGGTTTTTTTGTAAGCCTGCGTCGGCCAGGGCATTACGGGGATTTTCTTCTTGCAAGCTAAACCAGCGGTCGGCGTTGACGATGGGCTGGTTGATGGTGACGGTTTGGCGGTCACTGCTTTCGTTCGGCAACTGCGCAATGCTAAAGCGGGCTTCCGGAAAGTAGGCGTTGCCTGCCATGCGGGCCTGAATCCGACCGGTCTCATAGTCGGCAAAGGAGGTGGCAAAGGTGGCGTCGTTTTTACGGGCGGACAGGTAGTCGTCCACCAGGTTGTTGGCAATTGCGCTGTGAGCAGCAAAAAGGCCCGCCAGCAAGGCTGACAGGGTGCGCCTGAGAGAGGTTTTCATGGCGGAGGTTACTGCTTGAAAGATCTGGCAAAGCGGTCGGCCAGTGGTTTAATCATGTAGCTCATGAAGGTGCGCTCGCCGGACTTGACGATGACTTCGACCGGCATGCCGGCCAAAATGGTGTTTTCAGACAAGGTTTTGCGCGCCTCATCGGTGGTTTCTACCTGCATCAGGTAGTACTCCTCGGGAAACTTGGGCATTAGTGGGGGCAATCGGTCGGCACCGATAAGACGTACGATGCCGGGCACCACCGGAGTGGTGGTGTTGTTAAAGGCAGAAAAGCGCATGTCAGCCAGCAACCCGACCCGGACTTTGTCAATGAGATGGGGTGGCACGGCGACTTCAGCGATGAGGCCAAGGTCGGGCGGAACGATTTCCATCAGAATCTGGCCAGCGGTGATGACACCACCCACGGTGTGGACCTTGAGGCCAACGATAGTGCCGGCAGCGGTGGCGCGGACGTTGGTCAAGCTTTGGTCGAAGCGCAGCGAGAGAACTTTGGAGCGCACGGTTTCGCGCACTTTTTGGGATTCGGTGAGTTCGGCATCGACTTCTTTAGTAAAGGCTGCCTTGAGCTTGCTTAGCTCCAGTTGATTGGAGGCGAGCGATGTGCGGATACTGGCGATTTGTGAGCGAAGGTTAGCGATACCGGCCTGGGCTTCGCTGCCGCTGCGCTCGGCCTCGTTGGCTTTGCTGCGTGGGACAAAGCCGTCACCCGCAAGTTGACGCATGCTTTTGGCGTCTTCAACCAAGGGAGTGAGCTGGGTCAGGCGGAATTGCAGCACCGTTTCTTGGGCTGCAATTTGCTGTAACAGGCCCTGGCTTTGCTCCAGCATGATGGCGCGCTGGTCACTGAGCTCGGCACGGCGTGACATGAAAAAGGCGGTTTGTAGACGCTTGGCCTCGGCGACTTGCTCGTTTTGACCAAACGCGCTCAGGTCTTTGTCCCAGGTGATATTGGCAGCATCGGAGCGTTCGGCCAGCAGGCGCGAGTAGACGGCGGCGGCATTGATGAACTCGTATTCAGCCTGGCGCAGGTTGGCGTCGATGTTCAGGGGGTTGATGCGGATTAGCACGTCGTCCTGCTTGACTTGGTCGCCCTCGCGAATCAGGATTTCTTCCACCACGCCACCAGTAGGGTGCTGTACGGCCTTACGGCTACCGAGCACCACCACGGTACCGCTGACGACAACGCCGGCGTCCATCGGCGCCGTAACGGCCCAGACTATAAATATGACAAATGTGAAAAAGACAACCTTGCCGGCTTGCTTTTTGACCTGGGATTCTTCAATGCGAACAGGCTCGATGCCGTCTTTGGCCAGGTCTTCGGGCACGTAGGGGTTGAAGGTTTTGGCCCAGTTACCCAGCCGGGCAAAGACGGCATCAAGCAGCTTTTTGAACCAGGTCAAGGGGTTCATGTGGGGATCCCGGTGGTGATATTTGCTGCGGCGGTGTGGGCCAGCGTTGGCTTGGGTGCAGGGGCTGGCACTGGCAAGGCCGCGGGTTTGGCGACGGCGGGGTTGAGTTGGCCGAGCACGTCTTTGAGCGGGCCGAAGGCGACTTGCTGGCCGTCTTTGAGGACCAATGCGAGGTCGGCCACGCCGATTAGTTTAGGCCGGTGGCTGCTGAAAATAACCAGAGCTTTGCGGGCCTTGAGGTCTTGAATCAACTTGGTCAGGGCGCGCTCGCCGTCTTCGTCCAGATTGGCGTTGGGCTCGTCAAAAACAAGGTACACCGGATCGTCGTAAACAGCGCGGGCGATCGCGAGGCGCTGCTTTTGGCCGCCGGTGA
The DNA here is from genome assembly GCA_040400795.1 of Rhodoferax sp. GTDB lineage: Bacteria > Pseudomonadota > Gammaproteobacteria > Burkholderiales > Burkholderiaceae_C > Rhodoferax. Next base: position 5,558 of record JBBAPO010000038.1, on the reverse strand, counting down.
GGGCGTGACCGGTTTCTGAGAGTTTGGTTTCGTAGCCGCTGGGAAAGCTCAGGATGATTTCATGCATGCCAATGGCTTTAGCGGCGGCAACCACTTTGTCGGGGTCAACCAAGCCGAGGCGGGCAATGTTTTCGGCGACTGTGCCTTCAAACATGTCGATATCTTGCGGCAGGTAGCCCACGTATTTACCCAGATCGTCACGAATCCAGGGGGCGATTTCGGCACCGTCCAGTCGTACATGGCCGCGATTGGGCTCCCACAGGCCGACCAACAATTTGATGAGCGAGGTTTTCCCGGCGGCACTGGGGCCGAGCAAAGCCAGCACCTGGCCCGGCTTGGCGGAGAAGTTGAGGTTAAAAATGACGGGTCGTTTGGCGGTGCCGGGTTGGGCCACCAGCTCGCGCACGTCGAGTACGCCCAGGGGTGCAGGCAGCGGCATACGCTCGGCCACCACTTCGTCTTCAGCCACCATGGCGTTGAGCCGCTCTAGCGATTGTTTGGCCGACTGAATGTTGGACCAACTGCTCATGACTTGTTTGATGGGACTGATGGCGCGGGTCAGTAAAAAAGTAGCAGCAATGACCATGCCGCCGGTGATGAGGCCTTCGATGGCAAGGTAGCAGGCCAGCGCAATTTGCAAGGATGGCAGTGCGTGGCTCAGGTAGGTGGTGAAGCCGCCCACCAAGCCAGCCGATTCACTGGCGTTGACTTGCAGGCCGAGAAAGTTTTGGTGCTTTTGAAACCAGCGTTGGCGAATGGCGGTTTGCATGCCTAGGGCCAGCGCGGTGTCGGACTGGCGCAGGCTTTGGGCGGCCAGGCGCTTGGCTTCGGCTGAGGCGTTGTTGGCCTCGCGCAGGGCCGGTGTGGTGATGCGGCTGGTGGCGTAGGCGGCTATAAGCTGAATCAGGGTGGCGATCAAAATGAAGATGGCCAAGTAGGGGTGGAAAGCCCAGCCGATAAAAATAAAGATGATGGCGTAAGGTGCGCTCATGAGGGCTAGCAGGGGTGCACCGGTCAAAAACTGGCGCAGCTGAACGACGTCGTCCAGAACCTGATGCACATCCACATCTTTGCGGGCGACGTAGCGGCGAAAAGAGGTGTCAAAAACGCGGGCAGCAATGTCCCAGTCAATGCGCAGGGAGATGCGAATCATGAGGCGGGTGCGCACCCATTCCAGGCTGGACCAAAAACCGTAGGCCAGCAACACCAGCCCGGTGAGGGAAACCAGTGTGACGCCGCTGCGGCTGGAGATGACCCGGTCAAACATGTTCCACATGAAGATAATCGGGGTGATGGAAAGCAGCTCAATAAAAAACGTCAGGAGCGCGACAAACATGAACGACCGCTTGCATTGACGTAATAGGTCGGAGACCGGTTTACCAGTGGTGTTGGTATTTAGGAAGCGATCAACGGATTTAGACATGCCAAAGGGAGAAAATTAAAAAACAGCGTCCTTAAACGGTCGCCGTTTTGGGGTTTATTTCGTCTTTGCGAGCGAAGCGCGGCGATCCAGCAAGTCATGGACTGCAGCGGCCTGTGGCCTCGCAGAGACGAAAATGCGCGTCTTTGCGAGCACGGTGCGGCAATCCATGTCTTGCTTTGACGTTATGCGCTTGAATTTTTGTTCCATAGCTCCACCTCACCGTTGCTGAAGGTGTCAATGCCAAGGAGCACAATCCCCTCGAGCAGACCAGCACTGAGATCAGCAACAGCCACAGCGTTGTTACCAATGTCAAGCGACACGTTGTCCTGTTCCGCAAAGACGGCGCCGTCGAACTTGGCCAAAATGTCGGCAAGAGCGCTCTCTAGGTCACTGCTGGACATCTCATCTGTCACTGTGTCACCAGCCGCAAGTTTGATGTTGCCGGCCGCGCCAGTATCCGCATCAACCGTGTCGATGCCGAGGTCTGCCAGGTCGTCCAGACTGATACCACCGCCCGCCATCAATGTGCCTTCAATATCCGCATCGATGAGGCTGATGTTGTCTGCGGCCGCAAAGTCGAGACCGCTGCTGATGAGAGCAGCGATGTCGTCCAGCGAGACGTCGTCTGTACCAACGCTGATGATGTCAACTCCGATGGCAACAAGATCAGTCGTTGCGCCACTCCAGCCAGCCATGCCACTGATACTGGCTGAATAGTTCGTCAGGTCTGATGAACTCAATCCGCCGAGAGTGACATCTAGGTTGTTGGCGAAGCCACCAGCGGCCAGCGTTGCCAAGTGGGCGCTGGTAAAGTTGCCAAAGCCACCGCTGATAAAGACATCCTGTTCCGCATCGCCGGTGATGTGGTCAATGCCCAGACCGGCCAAACCGGCCAGGCTGGTGTTGAGCTGGATGGTGCCGTCGTCTATGGCGTCCGTGGTGGCATCAGCCGCTAGCAGGTCAAGCGTGACATCTAGGTCTTGCCCGAAGCTCAGGCCCAGACTGTCGAGGGTGTCGGAGCCTATGGCGCCCAAGCCGCCGGTGATCGTTACATTTTGACCGGCATCACTGGTGATGTGGTCAATGCCCAGACCGGCCAAACCGGCCAGGCTGGTGTTGAGCTGGATGGTGCCGTCGTCTATGGCGTCCGTGGTGGCATCAGCCGCTAGCAGGTCAAGCGTGACATCTAGGTCTTGCCCGAAGCTCAGGCCCAGACTGTCGAGGGTGTCGGTGCCTATGGCGCCCAAGCCGCCTTCAATCAGGAAAGAATCGCCTGCAGCGCCGACTATAGGGTTCGACTCCATTGCGGCCAAAGTGACAAGAGACTGCGATATCTTGGCGGCGGTGTCCAAGGGTTTATAGGCTTCTAACCCTAAGGTGTTTTCTAGCGTGCCTGCTTGCGCCATTGCCATGTTCGTGACACTGCTCGAAGTCGCAATGAGTGTCAAACCGTTTATCAGCGCAGACAAGTCATCTGTTGATAAAGAGCTGAAAGTTATGCCATCGGCCTCCATTTGCGCTGTCAATCCGGAGACAAGCGCTGCCGGGTTGCTTAGATCCAATGTGGCAGATGAGGACAACAATTTGGCCAAGGCATTGGCAATATTGCCAAAATTAACTGGATCACCACCGCCAAGCGTTTGCAATAGAGTGGCAATGGCAGAGCCGGCTTTGAGCACGGCAAAGGCGTTCAGATCACCAGCTGCAGCCTGTGCAAATGGGTCAGCATTCAATAAATCGTAGTTAGCTGGCAGACCTAATTTAGCTAAAACAGCGGCTTTGGCGTCCTCCGCAGACATGCCACTATTGACCAAGCTATTGACCAACGTGGTGAGAGGCGTTATCGCACCAGAGCCGGCGGGCGCAAACAACACGCCTGTAAATGGTTGACCTGTAGACTTGTCTATGCCTCCCGAAACCTTAATGGCGCCCGTGCCGGTTAGGCCTACAAACCCACCATTCGCGTCTGTCAAGACAGTATTTCCAGTACCGTCAACACGCGAGACAGTTGAACCCACAAGATATCCGTCAACCACAACCCCAGAGCCTGCAGGTGCTAGTGCAGGTACAGGTACAGGTGCTGACCCACCACTAGCACCAGCGACTAGGCCAACGCCGGCAACGGCACCAAAAATTGCAAGAGGAGAAATAGCGCCTGCAGCAGCGGCTGCTGTAGCGCTAGCTGAAGTCGAGACCTCGGCCCCGCTAGCAGCTGCTTCGACCGCACCAGGAGCTATCGCAGCCTGCGCCAGCAATAGTTCATTGCCTTGGGGTGCTATTTCTGCCAATTGCACGTCAGTCAACTCAATGCCCAGCTCAGCGATTTTCCTCAAATCTGCAGCCTCAGCAGAGGCCATTAAAAAATCTCCCGGTGCTGCTTGTTCAGTGGCGCTCACACGCACGGCTATGGCCCCGTCATCTGCTTGCGCTATGAGGTTTTTGACTTGCACATCAGCCTGCTGGTCCTCAGCGGCTGGAATCTGCCTAACGGGCGGCGGCGTGACCTGGCCTTTAGCAGCTACGCCAGAATTTTTTCCAAAGGCAGCAGGTACCTGATCAGCAACAATCAGGGCTAGACCAGCAGCCAGCAACGATTGCTTCGATTTAGAGGTGGTATTTTTGCGATTTTTATTAGACACAACAGCTTTCCAAATTGATATAACTATTTAAACAAGTCCCAAATGGCTAAAAAATAGACTTCGTTAAAACGAGTGGTTGTAATGTGTTTTGCACGTATTTTTCAGGGCTGATGGCTCGAGCATTCAAGTCGTGATGGCAACCGCCACAAGCCCGTCTGCTGGCAAGCCACCGGTTGGCCCACCAGCTGCGCTGACAAAAGCCAGGCATCGTCAATTTTTCGCAGCGCCTGGATGCGCTCGATGATGGCTTTTCGCCAGCGCGCAGCGGCCTGAATTTTGTCGGTAGATAGGCCAACTTCAGCGACAACATGGCGTTGGACGATTTCGACCAAACGCAGGTGCTCGTATTTATTGGCGTCGGCGGATTTATGGCGCGAATCGAACTGCAAGATATCAAAAACCGCCCCACCAGCCGGTCAAGCGCCCCTTGATGCTGGTCGCGGCGGTTGGCGATGTTGGGATGTTGCGAAAAGGCTTGGCGCAGGACAGCACCAGCCTGAACGGCAGCAGCGCTGGCTCTCTCCGGGACATCCCAGAACATCACAACAACCGCTCGCAGCTGCAAAGAACACCAAGTCAAACCGGCAAAAATCATCATGGGTAAAAGCTTGTTGAATTTATTCTGTAGAAACTCTTATCTTACTTTAAGTTACTAATTAAATATACAAAAGATACAAATTTAAAGTATCCATGTAAAATTTAAATCCTTTATTCGGCGATTTACTTGAAAAAAACAATATAAATCAATAGCTAACGAAAAAATATTTTTTGGCTATTTGTATCTAAAATGAAAAATTATTTTGGCTTGCGTGCTAAATTTTTCCTTAAATCCTGGTCGATTAACACTTGTAACGGAGTCAATCTGGCAATGAGCGTAGTTAGCGCTGGCTTGATGAGTGGGTTGAAAAGCCATCCAATGCAGCACCGCTTGTGGCCAAAGGCAAGCCACAACACCCCGCGCCGGTGATGTTTTGGCTATGTTTGCTACGGACTGACCACCCCCGTAAAACGTACTCAACAACTGATGGTTAAAACTCAGTTTTAGCGAAACAAAATGAACGAATCAAAACCACGGGTGCGGTACACACTGGAATTCAAGCTGGAGGCGGTCAGGATAGTAAGAGTGGGCTGATGGCGGCCGACAAGGCCAATATATTGGGTGTCCAGAAGCAGACGCTGGAGTCCAGCAAGGCTATTCAAGCGAGACAACCAGCTTGGCGGCGCTGGCTGCCAATAACTTTAGCCACACCTACATCGCCTGATCTTGCCCAGTGACAGCCTTCACTTCGATGAAGGCTGGGGTAAAACGCCAAGCCCTGCAGGCCACAAGCTTGCGGGGCTTTTTTAGGTTTAATGGCTGCCGGTTGAGCGGCCGCATTTTTGGCCAGCTGCGGCGCTTTTAATCTAGAAAAAGCAGTTGGATGCTCCCGAGTGTGCCCGGCTCGGCGCGTTCAGCAAGGCGGGACAACGACGCGGGCTTTTGCCCGCTAGGCGGA
>JBBAPO010000037.1:0-37917 GCA_040400795.1 Rhodoferax sp. | reverse complement strand
CTGATGACCTACCGCTTACAAGGCGGTTGCTCTACCAACTGAGCTAAATCGGCACACCTCTATTTTAGCTGCCCGTCTGAGCACCCTTGATCAACGACAAGAACTATTTCACGCGCTTCAGGGCTGGGCGGGGGCCTGCCGGCGGCGAGCGTGGTGGTTCTGGTTCATCTTGAGGGCTGCTTTGGCGTCGATCACCATCAATGCTGGACAAGGGAACAACACGCCGCTCAGCATCGAGCGCCAGAGCACGGTTGGTTGTCGTTTCTGCAGCTGCCGCGGCAGGCGACACCGAACCACCCGCCAACAGGTTGGTGGCCTTGGGCGAAGTGCGTGGGAACGCCATACCCTGGCCATTTTCACGGGCAAAAATCGCCAACACCTGGCCCACCGGCACCATGATCTCATGCGGCGTACCGGCAAAACGAGCCTTGAACTCGATGAATTCATTACCCAGCTTGAGCGAGCTGGTGGCATCGAAGCTGACGTTCAGCACAATCTCTCCGTCTTTCACGTACTCGCGGGGTACTTGTACGCTGTCGTCGACAGCTACCGCCACGTAGGGCGTGAACCCGTTGTCGGTACACCACTCGTAGAGGGCGCGAATCAGGTAGGGACGGGTTGAGGTGGTGTCAGGCGCTTCAATCATGACCAAAAACTCCCCGTGTTATTTACGCATAACCTTTTCAGATGGCGTCAGCGCCTCAATGTAGGCTGGACGCGAAAAAATACGCTCAGCGTATTTGAGCAGCGGAGCTGCATTTTTGCTCAGTTCAATGCCGTAATAATCCAGGCGCCACAACAACGGGGCGATGGCCACATCGAGCATGGAGAAGCCATCGCCCAACATGTATTTGTTTTTCAGGAACACCGGGGCCAATTGCGTCAGGCGGTCACGAATATGAGCACGAGCCTTATCTACCAGTTTCTCGTTGCTCTTGGAGGTGCGCGACTCGAGGATTGAAACGTGAACAAACAGTTCCTTCTCAAAATTGAGCAGGAACAAGCGCACCCTCGCCCGGTCAACCGGGTCGCCCGGCATCAATTGCGGGTGCGGAAACCGCTCATCAATGTACTCATTGATGATGTTTGACTCATACAGGATCAGATCCCGCTCGACCAAGATGGGCACCTGCCCATAGGGGTTCATGACGTTGATGTCTTCGGGTTTGTTGTAAAGATCAACGTCGCGGATTTCAAAATCCATGCCTTTTTCAAACAGCACAAAACGGCAGCGGTGGGAAAAAGGACAGGTCGTACCCGAATAAAGCACCATCATGGTGGAGGCTCCTAAAAATCAAAAAGAGTGGGCTGCGCTAACAGGCCCACTCCAGAATACCCCGACCCGACCCCGCAGGGAGCGGACGAAGCGCTTGGTCAGTACTACTTGACGTCTTTCCAGTAAGCCGCGTTGAGGCGCCAGGCAAAGACGCTAAAGATACCAAGGAACAGCAAAACCCAGACCCCGATACGCACACGGGTATTTTGAATTGGCTCGCCCATCCAATGCAGGTAGCTGACCAGATCACCGATGGATTGGTCGAATTGCAAGGGTGTCATGGTGCCAGGGCTGACCTGTTCCCAGCCCTTGAAGATCTGGACGTCATGACCGTGCTCCTGGCGGGTGTCGAAGACCGGACGGCGGTCACCCTGCAGCTCCCACAACACGTGCGGCATTCCGACATTGGGGAATGCCAGATTGTTCCAACCCGTAGGTTTGTCCGCGTCACGGTAAAACGTGCGCAAGTAGGTGTACAGGTAGTCTGCCCCAGAGCCATTAGCACCAGCACGGGAACGTGCAATAACGGTCAGGTCTGGCGGATTACCGCCGAACCAAGCCTTAGCCTGCTGCGGGTCTATGGCCGCCTTCATGGTCTCTCCAATCTTGGCGTTAGTCAGCAGCAGATTGCTCTTGATCTGCTCTTCGGTGAGGCCAATGTCTTGCAGCCGGTTGTAGCGCATGTAGGCTGCCGAGTGGCAATTCAGGCAGTAATTAACAAAAATTTTGGCGCCGTTTTGCAGCGCAGCCATGTCATTGGTCTTGTTCGGGGCCTTGTCCCAGGCCATGCCGCCACCGGCAGCTTGAACCAAACCCACCAACCCCACGGCCATCAGGATCACGGTGGCCATTTTCTTTACAAAACTCATGGTTCTCATCATTTCTTTCCCCAGTTCAATGCGCCGTGAAGGTGACGCGATCAGGCACCTTCTTCGGTTCTCCCAGACGACTCCACCAGGGCATCAGGAGAAAGAACCCAAAATAGAACAGCGTGCCGATCTGCGACACCCGACCGCCTATGTCAGACGGCGGCAGTATGCCCAGGTAGCCCAGAACCAGGAAATCCAGTACAAACACGACATACAGGTATTTGTGCCAATCAGGCCGGTAACGGATCGATTTCACCGGGCTGTTGTCAAGCCAAGGCAAGAAGAACAGGATCATCACCCCGCCGCCCATGGCCACCACGCCCCAGAACTTGGCGTCGATCGACAGCATCATGGCGACGATCACCGCAGCACCGCCAACAAGCACACCCTTGAAAACGGTCGGCATGCTAACCCGGGTCACGGTCAGAAACGCGCCTGCCAGCACGCAAGCGATCAGGGCATACATCATCTCGTCCGTCACGGCCCGCAACATGGAGTAATACGGCGTGAAATACCAGACTGGAGCGATGTGTAGCGGCGTCTTGAACGGGTCAGCCGGAATGAAGTTGTTGTACTCCAAGAAATAACCACCCATTTCCGGTGCGAAGAACACGATCGCCGTGAACACCATCAGGAACACGCTGACTGCAAAGATGTCGTGCACCGTGTAGTAGGGATGGAACGGGATGCCGTCCAGTGGTTTTCCAGAGGCGTCACGCTTAGCCTTGATCTCGACGCCGTCCGGGTTGTTGGAGCCTACCTCGTGCAGGGCGATGATGTGTGCCACCACCAAGCCCAGCAACACCAGGGGCATCGCTATCACGTGAAAGCTGAAGAATCTGTTCAGGGTGGCGTCTCCCACCACGAAATCACCACGAATCAGCAAGGCCAGATCAGGACCGATGAAAGGGATAGCCGAAAACAGGTTGACGATCACCTGAGCGCCCCAGTAGCTCATCTGACCCCATGGCAGCAAATAGCCCATGAAGGCTTCAGCCATCAACACCAGAAAAATACCGCAACCAAACAACCAGATCAGTTCGCGCGGCTTGCGGTAGCTACCGTAGATCAATCCGCGGAACATGTGCATATAGACCACCAAAAAGAAGGCCGAGGCTCCGGTGGAGTGCATGTAGCGGATCAACCAGCCCCAGGGCACATCGCGCATGATGTACTCGACCGAGCCAAAGGCCAGCGCTGCGTCCGGCTTGTAATGCATGACCAGGAAAATCCCGGTCACGATCTGAATGACCAGAACCAGCACCGCCAGCGCACCGAAAATGTAGAAGAAATTGAAGTTTTTCGGCGCGTAATACTCGCTCATATGCTCTTTGAAGAGCTTGGAGGCGGGAAAACGGTTGTCAACCCAGTTCAGCAGCTTGTCCGCCGCCGGCGCGTTGGGGGAAATTTCGTGATATTCAGCCATGATGTTCCTCCTTAGGCCTTTTTGTCTTCGCCGATAAGCAGCTTAGTGTCTGAGAGGTACATGTGTGGCGGCACCTCAAGGTTGTCTGGCGCGGGCTTGTTTTTGTAGACGCGACCAGCCATGTCGAACGTGGAGCCGTGGCATGGGCAGAAAAAACCACCTTGCCAGTCATCGGGAAGCGAGGGCTGGGCGCCCGTCTGAAACTTGTCGGACGGCGAACAGCCAAGATGGGTACAGATACCCACGGCCACCATGTACTCAGGTTTGATGGAGCGCGCCTCATTGCGCGCGTAGGACGGCGCCTGCTCGGCGGGCTTGCGCTCAGACTTGGGATCGGCCAACTGTGAATTCAATTTAGGCAGTGCCGCCAGTTGCTCTGGGGTGCGGCGCACAATCCAGACCGGTTTGCCGCGCCACTCGACGGTCATTTTTTCGCCCGGCTTCAAGGCAGAAATATCGGCTTCTACTGCGGCACCAGCCGCTTTTGCCCGCTCGGAGGGCTGGAAACTACTGACAAAAGGCACGACAGCGGCAATACCACCAACCGCGCCCACACAGCTGGATGCGATCAACCAGGTGCGTTTACTGGCATCCATCTGACCGGGCTCAACTAGGCTCTCACTCATGGGAATCCTCAATGAAAAACATCACTACAGGGTAAGCCCGAATTGTAACTGACCGCTATGGCAGTGCTAAGGTGCTGACAGTTGCGCCACCCCACACTTGTGGTGGATACTATTGACGTCTTAATTCTCGTCAGGGAAACCAACATGAGCGTATTGCAGGAATTCCGGGAGTTTGCAGTCAAGGGCAATGTGATCGACCTGGCCGTCGGCGTGATCATTGGCGGCGCCTTTGGCAAAATTGTCGACTCGGTGGTGGGCGACCTGATCATGCCGGTGGCGGGCATGGTGTTCGGTAAACTTGATTTTTCCAGCCTTTATGTGGTGCTGGGACAAGTCCCAGCGGGCACAGGCAGCAGCCTGGACGCTATCCGCAAGGCCGGTGTGCCAGTGTTTGCCTATGGAAGCTTCATCACGGTGGCGGTCAACTTCACGATTTTGGCATTCATCATCTTCATGATGGTGAAGCAGATCAACCGAATGAAAAAGAATGCACCCGCCGAAGCAGCGCCAGTGGCGCCCGCAGCGCCGGCGGAAGACGTTTTGTTGCTCAGAGAGATCCGGGACAGTCTGAAAAAGTAGTTGCTATTTTTTAGATAGCAACGAATCCTTATTCAGCGAGGGCTAGAGCCATTTATTCTGGCTGAGTCCACTGACGATGCGACAGTCGGCGTGCCATGCGAATGGCCGCCAGCAGGCTCGAGGCGTCAGCCTGCCCGCTGCCGGCGATGTCAAAAGCGGTTCCATGGTCCGGGCTGGTGCGCACCAAGGGTAGGCCCAGCGTGACATTGACGCCCTTCTCTACACCCAGGTATTTCACGGCGATCAAACCCTGGTCGTGGTACATAGCCACCACAACATCAAAAGCCGCCGGTTGGCCCGCCTTGGCTCTGGCCCGCATGAACACCGTGTCTGGCGCGAACGGGCCTTGCACCTGCAATCCCTGCGCCTGCGCCGCCGCCACAGCAGGCGCGATGATGTCGATCTCCTCCCGGCCAAATAGGCCCCCTTCGCCCGCGTGTGGATTCAGCCCTGCAACAGCGATGCGTGGCGCGCGACCCAGCATGGCTAGCAGTGACCGGTGCGTGATCTGCAGCGTTTGCAGCACCTGGTCAAAGGTGACCGCGTCAAGCGCCTGGCGCAGGGACAGGTGGATACTGACCAGCACCACCCGCAGTTCGTCATTGGCGAGCATCATGCGCACCGGCAGCGTCGCCACGGCTTGCTGCCCATGGGCCGCAGCCAGGGCTTGCAACATTTCGGTGTGCCCCGGGTAGTCATGATGCGGCGCGCCAGCCAAGGCCAGCGCCTCCTTGTGCAGCGGCGCCGTGACCAACGCACCGATCTGCCCGCGCAAGGCGGCTTGCGTCGCCCAGACCACACATTCCGCAGCCATGCGCCCGGCGGCAGCGTTCACGGCACCCATGGTCACCAGCGACGCAGGCGCTACCACCTGCAAAATGGGCAAGCAGCGCGGCGGCAGCTGTCTCGCATCATCTGGCGTGGCCAGAACTGCTGCAGGCAAGACCGGCTCACCCGCGGCGATTTGCTGCGTCGCGCGCCGCAGCACAGCGACGTCGCCCGCCACAAAACAAGCGCGGGTCAGCTCAGGCTCGTCACGAAAGGCCTTGGCGATGATCTCTGGCCCAATGCCGGCGGGGTCACCCAAGGTGATGGCGATCAAGGGCAAATTGGCGGCTTGTGGCATGGTCGGCCTGCGGCTTAGGCTGGGTTGTCGATGTCAATGAACTGATGCGCCAGACCGAGTTGTTCAGCCAGATGTTCGCCCACTGCCTGCACGCCATAGCGCTCGCTCGCATGGTGACCACAAGCCAGATAGGCCACGCCGCACTCGCGTGCCAAGTGAGCCTGGGGCTCAGAGATTTCACCGGTAATGTAGGCCTGAGCACCCGCGGCGATGGCCGCTTCAAAATAACGCTGCGCCCCGCCAGTGCACCACGCTATGTTTGTGATAGCTGAAACGCCAGCTCCGACAAGGGTTACAGCCCGATTTAGTCTGGATTCAACATGCCGTGCCAAGGCACCGGCGTCGGCAAAGCCGCCGATCTCAATGGGCGCACCGATGCACACTAGCGACTGCTCTCCAAACTGGCTCTGTGCCACCAGGCCCAACTGCCGGCCCAGTTGCGCGTTGTTACCCAACACCGGATGGGCGTCGAGGGGCAGGTGATAGGCCAGCAGGTTGATGTCATGCGCCAGCAGCAGCGCAAGCCGCTGCTTCATCCAACCGGTCACACAAGCGTCCTGCCCCTGCCAGAACAACCCATGGTGCACCAGAATCGTATCGGCCTGCGCCGCCACGGCCGCTTCGATCAAGGCACGGCTGGCGGTCACGCCCGAGACCAGGCGGCGAACCCGAGCCGCGCCCTCCACTTGCAGGCCGTTGGGGCAGTAATCCTTGAAGCGCTCGGGCCGCAGCAGGGCATTCAGGGTCAGGACGAACTGGTGGCGATCGGTCATGGTTCAGGTGGCGGCGGGTTGTCTGGGTTGGGCGCCCGGGTCGGCACACCAACTGTTATTGTCGGCGGGTTTTTCGGTGCGTTTATCGGCGTGGTGTCGGCACTGGCCTGGCGCTGTACCGACAGGCTACTGTCACAGCCTTGGCCCGCGGCTATCCAGCGCCAAGCCAGCCGCGCCAGCCAGGGCGCAAGCCGGGGTGCCAGGCCTCGCAGCAGGCGCGGCAGGGCTCTGGCGAGCACAGGCTCGGGCGCGCTCAGGGCGCCACAGCGGTAGTGACCAGTCCCGGCCTGCCACTGCAAGGCCACGCAGGCGCCATGTCGACGCCGCGACAGCAAGATTCCCAAGGGACAGGGAGCAAACAGACAGCACACCCCGCAGCCGTTGCAGGGCGTACCGAGCGCCGGCTTGGGCGGCGCTGCGGGCTGTATAGCAATAACGTAGCTTGGCTTTGACATGAACACGCTGACTTTACTTCGTCAATGGCTGCCGGCCACGACATGCCCCCTACAATTTGTGCACGCCGTCCCGCGCACCTATCTCAAACTTGGCCTTGACCGCCTTGCCCAGTCATGAAACGCTTCTGGTTGTTGTTTTCCCAAACTGTCACCGTACTGCTAGCGGCCTATTTCGTGGTCGGTACGCTCAAGCCCGAATGGGGTGGCCTGCGCAATTGGCGCTCTGGTGGGGTGGCCTTGTTGCAGGCGCCGGACGGCGACCCCGCTGCTGTGCCGCAGGGCAGCTTAAGGCTTGCCGCTCAAAAAGCCTCCGCCGCCGTGGTCAGTATCAACACCAGCAAGGCAGCCCGCCAACACCCCAACAGCGGCGACCCCTGGTTCAAATTTTTCTTTGGCGACCAGGGCAACGAGCCCCAGGTCGGCCTGGGCAGCGGCGTGATCGTCAGCGCCAGCGGCTATATCCTGACCAACAACCATGTGGTTGAGAGTGCCGACGAAATCGAAGTGATTCTGAACGATGGCCGCCACGCCCGCGCCAAAGTTATTGGCACGGATCCCGATACCGACCTGGCCGTGCTCAAGATTGACCTCGACCGCCTGCCGGTGATCGTGCTAGGCAGTTCAGACACACTGCAGGTCGGTGACCAGGTGCTGGCGATTGGCAACCCCTTCGGCGTGGGGCAAACCGTGACCAGCGGCATTGTCAGTGCACTTGGGCGCAACCAACTCGGCATCAACACGTTCGAGAATTTCATCCAGACCGACGCCGCTATCAACCCCGGTAACTCTGGGGGAGCACTGGTCGACACCCAGGGCAATCTGCTGGGCATCAATACCGCCATTTATTCGCGCTCTGGCGGCAATATGGGCATAGGTTTTGCTATTCCCGTATCGGCAGCTCAACTGGTGCTCGAAGGCATTGTGCAGGATGGCCAGGTGACCCGGGGCTGGATTGGAGTGGAACCCAATGAACTGTCGCCCGAATTGGCCGAGACCTTCGGTGTAAGAGCACGTACGGGTGTGATCATTACCGGGGTGTTGCAAAACGGGCCTGCTGCCTTGGCCGGCATCCGTCCCGGGGACGTGGTCACAGCAGTGGCCGGCAAGCCGGTGGCCAATGTGGCGGAGTTGTTGTCGCGTGTGGCCGCACTCAAACCTGCAAAGGCGGCGCCATTCAGCTTGCTGCGCCGTGATCAGCAACTTGAGCTGATGGTGTCGCCGGGCGTGCGACCTAAACCGAAGCCACGGGTCCAGTAGCGGCCCAAGCTAAGTTGAGTCAGCGCCGTCAACGGGCGCCTGGGTGTGCTTGATGAAAATGCGAGCGGCCCAGATGCCGACTTCATACAGCAAGCACATTGGAATGGCCAGCGCCAGTTGAGACACCACGTCTGGGGGTGTGACGATGGCCGCAATGATGAAAGCCAGCACCACAAAATAGCCCCGGAAATCCTTGAGCTTTTGGATTGACACAATACCCATACGCGCCAGCACGACCACCACGATGGGCACCTCAAACGCCAGCCCGAAGGCCAAGAACATGGTGAGCACAAAGCTCAGATAAGCCTCGATGTCTGGCGTGGCCGCGATGCTCTTGGGCGCGAAACTCTGGATGAAGCTGAACACCTGCCCAAAAACAAAATAGTAGCAAAACGCCACGCCAATAAAAAACAGCAGCGTGCTGGACACCACCAGCGGCATCACCAGCTTTTTCTCATGGGAATAGAGCCCAGGCGCCACAAAGGCCCAGACTTGCCATAGCACCACCGGCAAGGCCAGTAGGAACGCGGTCATCATCAACACCTTGAGCGGCACCATGAACGGCGAAATCACCGAGGTCGCGATCAGCGTGCTGCCCTTGGGCAGGTGCGCCACCAGTGGCGCCGCCAAGAAATCGTACAGGGCTGCGGGCCCTGGGAACAAAGCCAGCACTGCGGCCACAATGACAATCGCCACCGTCGCTCTGACCAGACGGTCGCGCAGCTCCACCAAGTGCTGCACAAAAGGCTGTTCGGTGCCTTCGAGTTCGTCTTTTTTGGGGGAGAAATCAGTCATTAATTGAACTTTTGGGGCCGATAACGCGCCACACGGGCGGCGCCGGACAGGGCCTTGGTGCGAATGCCGGAACGAGCCTTGTACCAACCCGGCGTCGCCCCTTGTTTGACACGCCATTTCTTGCCAGGGTGGCTGTAGGCCGGATGCGAAACCAAGCCTTCAGCAACGGGCGTGTCACTGGCCGAGTCGGTCACTTCAGCCCAGGTTTTTTCAAAATCGCCAGCCTGGGTCTGGATCGCGCTCTCCACCTCTTTGGATGCGCCCTCCACCGTCTCTTTCATCTTCTTGAATTCTTCAAGTTCGATGGAGCGGCTGACTTCGGCCTTGACATCCGCCACATAACGCTGAGCCTTGCCGAGCAGGGTCCCGATGGTACGTGCCACGCGGGGCAACTTTTCAGGCCCGATCACGATCAGTGCGACTACGCCAATCAGGGCAATCTTGGATACGCCCAGGTCAATCATATTGGCGCCAGCAAAGGCATCGGTCAAGCATCAGGACTTTTGCTTGGCTTCAACGTCTATCGTTGCTTTTTCAGCGCCAGTAGCCGCTGTTACTTGCGATGGCGCTGGTGCGGCCTTGTCATCCGCAGCGGCTCCGCCGTCTTTCACGCCGTCCTTGAAGCCCTTGACCGCGCCCCCCAGGTCACCCCCAAGGTTTTTCAGCTTCTTGGTGCCAAACACCATCACCACGATCAGCAGCACGATCAGCCAGTGCCAAATGGAAAAGGAACCCATGACTTTCTCCTAATAATAAAAACATTTTAGTCGGCACTGCAGACGCTCCGGCAGTGCCCAAATTTAACCCCTGAGCCAGGGCCGAGGGCCACCCATCACATGAATGTGCAGGTGGTGTACCTCCTGCTTCCCATCGGCACCCGTATTGCTCAACAGCCGAAACCCACCCGCCGGGTAGGGTCTGCATCCTTCCTGAAAGGCCAGCTTGGACGCCAGAACCATCATACGGCCGAGTAGGCTCTCATGCTCAGGTTGCAGTTGCGCCATAGATGGAATATGTAACTTGGGAATCATCAAAAAGTGCACCGGCGCCCAGGGGTGGATGTCGTGAAAGGCATAGATTTCATCGTCTTGGTAAACCAAGCGAGATGGAATCTGGCCTGCCACGATCCGGCAAAACAGACAGTTCGGGTCTGAAGCCTCAATCGACGCGCTCATGGCGAGTTCTCCATGGGTTGGCCCTGGTTCATACGCAGCATGCCGGTAACGATGCGGTACAAAAACCAGACTGAAATCAAGCCCCAGGCGATCCACCCAGGAAAGAGGAATGCAAACCATAAAGGCGCGGTCAGCGCATACAGCAGCGCAGCGATCCAGACCGTACGAATTCGCCAGCGAAAGTGAGAGGCATGCCAACTACCCTCGGCCATAGGTCGCTTAACCAAGTCGATCACAAGAGCGGCAATCAGCAACACCGGGCCAAGTTGCCCGCCTGGAATTAGCGCACCAACCGCCACAATCAGGTGCAGCACATAGCTGATCGTGCCAACGGTATTGAGCGACTGCAATTGCTGCGCATCCGGCACCGGTTGGTTCATAAGCCAGCCCCTTCACGCGCCAACGCCTTGCGCAATGCTTTTTCTTCAATGCCACTGGTGCCTGCGCGTCGTTCAAGCTCAGCCAGCACCTGCCCCGGATGCAGGCCGTAGTGGGCCAGCGCGATCAGGCAGTGAAACCAGAGGTCTGCCACCTCGGCCACTATGTTTGAGGTGTCGGCACCGTGATCAGCATCCTTGGCGGCCATCACCACCTCGGTCGCTTCCTCGCCGATTTTCTTGAGAAAAGCGTCCGGCCCACGATGCAGCAGGCGGGCGACATAGCTGGTGTCGGGGTCACCCCCGTGTTGCGGCAGGCGGCTCTCGATCACTTCAGCCAAGCGTGCCAAGGTATCAGGTGGCGAATGGGATTGGGTCATCGCGGCTTACTTGTAAATGGTTTGCGGGTCTTTCAAGACCGGGTCCCGGGCTTGCCACTGGCCATTGTCATAGACACTGAAAAAGCAGCTGTGACGACCGGTGTGGCAGGCAATGCCAGGCGAGTGGCCCAATTGGCTAACCCGCAGCAGAATAACGTCCTGATCGCAATCGCGGCGGATTTCATGCACGGTCTGCACGTGGCCGGACTCTTCCCCCTTGAACCAGAGCTTTCCGCGTGAGCGGCTGAAATACACCGCCCGACCGGTGTCGACCGTGGCCTGCAAAGCCTCGCGGTTCATCCAGGCAAACATCAGCACGTCGCCTGTGACAGCCTCCTGTGCAATGGCCGGCACCAGGCCCTGCGAGTCCCACTTGATTTCATCCAGCCAATTCATGTTGGAATTGTCGCCGATTGCCAGGCATCGGTCGGGCGTATCGACAGACGTAACGGACTACAGGCGCACCGGGATCCCGCAGCTGGCCAGGTGGGCCTTGGCTTGGCCGACTGTGAACTCACCGTAATGGAAGATGCTGGCAGCAAGCACCGCGTCGGCACCGCCAATCCGGATGCCGTCGGCCAAATGGTCCAGCGTTCCAACGCCACCCGAAGCAATGACTGGCACGTCGACCGCATCGCTCACGGCTCGGGTCAGTGCCAAATCGAAGCCAGCCTTGGTGCCGTCGCGGTCCATGCTGGTCAGCAGGATCTCACCGGCGCCATGTTCGGCCATTTGGCGGGCCCAGGCCACGGCGTCGAGCCCCGTGTTTTTGCGCCCGCCGTGGCTGTAGACATCCCACCCCTCACCACGGGCGAGCATGTCCTCGCCAAAGCGCCGCTTGGCATCGATCGCCACCACGATGCACTGAACGCCATAGCGTTGCGAGACCTCCTGGATGACCTGCGGTCGCGCCAGGGCGGCCGAATTGAAGCTGGTTTTGTCAGCGCCGGCATTAAGCAGACGGCGCACATCGTCCACAGTGCGGACGCCACCGCCCACGGTCAAGGGTATAAATACCTGCGAGGCAACCGCCTCGATGATGTGCAAAATCAGGTCGCGGCCGTCGCTGGTGGCGGTGATGTCGAGAAAGGTGAGCTCATCGGCCCCCTGTTCGTTGTAGCGAGCCGCTATCTCCACCGGATCGCCGGCATCGCGCAGCTCAAGAAAATTAACGCCTTTGACCACCCGCCCCCCTGTCACATCCAGGCAGGGAATGATGCGCTTAGCGAGCACCCGTCATCCGTTGAGTTCGTCGGCGCGGGCCTGCGCTGCCGCAAAATCCAGGTCACCGCTGTAGATGGCTCGGCCGCAAATCACTGCCTCAACGCCCTCGTCTTCCACTGCGCACAGGGCCTCGATGTCGGCGAGGCCACTCAAGCCGCCGGACGCGATCACCGGGATCGTGAGCGCCTGCGCCAGCTTGACCGTTGCCTCGATGTTGATGCCTGTCAGCATGCCGTCGCGGCCAATGTCGGTGTAAATGATCGACTCGACGCCGTAGTCTTCGAACTTTTTGCCCAGATCAACCACGTCATGCCGGGTGAGCTTGCTCCAGCCATCGGTCGCGACCTTGCCTTCCCGCGCATCAAGCCCCACGATGATGTGACCGCCAAAAGCTGTGCAAGCATCTTGCAAAAAACCGGGATTTTTGACCGCCGCCGTGCCGATGATGACATAGCGCAGGCCTGCATCCAGGTAGCGCTCAATGGTGTCAAGGTCACGGATGCCGCCACCGAGCTGAACATCCACCTCGCTGCCGACCTCACGCAGAATTTTGCGAATAGCCATCTCATTTTTGGGATGGCCCGCGAAGGCGCCGTTCAGGTCAACCAGGTGCAAGCGCCGCGCGCCCTTGCTGACCCAATTGCGGGCCATCGCAGCGGGGTCTTCGCCAAACGTGGTCGATTGCGCCATGTCGCCCTGCTTGAGGCGAACACACTGGCCGTCTTTGAGATCGATTGCGGGGATTAAAAGCATAGTGCTTCAGAGGGGTGGGAAAACGGGCATGACGCCACCCAACCAGCCACTGGAATCGCCATCAGGGACGCCAGTGCAGGAAGTTCCGGTACAGAGACAGACCGTGGGTGGCACTTTTTTCCGGGTGAAATTGCGTTGCAAAAATATTATCGCGCGCAATGGCTGAGCAAAAGCGCTGACCGTACTCGGTCTCGCCCACAGTGTGGCGCGCATCCGACGGTTGGGCGAAAAAACTGTGGACGAAATAGAAATAACTGCCCTCGGGGATCGATCCCCATACGGCGTGCCCCTCGCCAGCGGTGCCAGCGCGGCCCACCTGGTTCCAGCCCATTTGTGGCACCTTGTAGCGGCTGCCGTCGGGCTGCAACTGACCACGCAACTCAAATTTACTCACCTGGCCGTGTACCAGACCTAGGCCCGGCGTGTCACCCTCGGCACTGTGATCCAGCAGCATCTGCATGCCCACACACACCCCAAACAGTGGCTTGCTGGCAGCCGCTTCTAGCACCGCCGCCAGCAGCCCTGAGGCGCGCAGCTCGTGCATGCAGTCGGGCATGGCGCCTTGGCCTGGCAGGACCACGCGCTCGGCGGCTCGCACCTCGTCGGGGCGGTTGGTCACCAGCACCCGGTGGCCACTGTCTGCTGCCGCAGCCTTGACAGCCTGCGACACCGAGCGCAGGTTGCCCATCCCGTAATCGACCACCGCGACTGTGCTCAAAGGCTGCCCTTGGTCGACGGAATGGTGGCCAGGGCGCGGGGATCGAACTCAAGCGCCACGCGCAGGGCACGGGCAAAGGCCTTGAAAACGGTCTCGGCCTGGTGGTGCGCGTTCTCGCCGCGCAGGTTGTCAATGTGCAACGTCACAAAAGCGTGGTTGGCAAAACCCTGAAAAAACTCGTGCGCCAACTGGCTGTCAAAGGTGCCAATCATGCTGCTCTTGAAAGGCACGTTCATCACCAGTCCGGGCCGACCTGAAAAATCAACCACCACCCGCGACAGCGCTTCATCCAGCGGCACGTAGGCATGCCCGTAGCGGCGGATGCCGCGTTTGTCCCCCACGGCCCGGTGCACTGCCTGCCCCAGCGTGATGCCCACATCTTCCACGGTGTGATGGCCATCAATGTGCAAATCGCCCTCGGCCTGGATGTCCAAGTCGATCAGGCCGTGACGCGCAATCTGGTCAAGCATGTGGTCAAAAAAACCAATGCCGGTGTGCAAGCGCGCAAGGCCCGTGCCATCCAGTTTGACCCCTACCGTGATCTTGGTCTCGGCCGTGCTGCGGGACACCACAGCGGTACGGGGTGCGGCGGCTTCTGGCAATAAGGTGTTGGTCATAGGGATTCCTGCAGGGCACTAAGCAGTAAGCGGTTTTCGTCAGCGGTGCCCACCGTCAGACGCAGGCAATTGGCCAGCAGCGGGTGCAGGGAAGATACATTTTTGACCAGGACCTTGCGTTGTTTCAGTCCGTTAAAGCTGCGCTGTGCGTCCGGAACGCGCAGCAGAATCATGTTGGCGTCGCTGGGGTAAGCACGAACGCCAGGCAAATCAGCCAATGCTTCAAAAAGCATAGCACGTTGTTCGCGTATTGCAAGGGCCTGCGCCGCAAAAACCGCCTCATGCTCAAGCGCGAAAAGGGCGCACTCGCAGTTCAACACACTCACGTTATAGGGTGGGCGCACCTTGTCCACCTGCTCGATCAGCGCCTGCGGCCCCATCAGGTAGCCCAGCCGCACGCCGGCCAGCCCAAACTTGGACAGCGTGCGCATCAGCAGAACATGGCCATGCCGGCCCATGCGGTCAAGGTAGCTTTTGCTGGAAAACGGTTGGTAGGCCTCATCCATCACCACCAAGCCGCCCTGCTCGCCCACAGCCAGGATGATGCGCTCGATCACCGCGTCTTCCCAAAGATTGGCCGTGGGGTTATTCGGGTAAGCCAGGTAGGTGATGGTGGGCCGGTGCTGTTCAATGGCGGCCAGCATGGCGGCCTCGTCCAGCTCAAAATCAGGCGTCAAGGGCACACCATGAAAAGAGAGCCCCTGCAACTGAGCGCTCATGGCATACATCACAAAACCCGGTACCGGCGCCAGCACGCTGGCCCCAGGCAGGGCGCAGGCCAGCGCCAGCAGGCTGATCAGTTCGTCCGAGCCATTGCCCAGCATCAGGGCGTGGCCCGAGGGCAGTCCAACATGGCGACCCAACGCGGCCCGCAGTTCGTCGACCCGAGCCCCTGGGTAGCGGTTGATCGCCAGCGCTCCCAACCGTTGACCCAACTCGGCCTGCAGGGCGGGCGGCAGTTGGTACGGGTTTTCCATGGCGTCGAGCTTGACCACGCCGGTCGAGTCCTGAATGGCGTAGGCGTGCATGGCTTGCACGTCTTGTCGAAAAACCTTTTGCAGGATGTCATTCACAGCTTGCCCCTCGGTACCGGTACCGTGTCGAGCCGCATCTCCGCCGCCCGCGCGTGGGCCTGCAGTCCCTCGCCATAGGCCAGCTCGGCCGCAATCGGCCCCAGCACCTGAGCACCAGCCTGGCTGACCTCGATCAAGCTGCTGCGCTTCTGGAAATCGTACACGCCCAGCGGTGAGCTGAAGCGGGCGGTGCCGCTGGTCGGCAGCACGTGGTTAGGGCCGGCGCAGTAGTCGCCCAAACTTTCGCTGGTGTAGGCCCCCAGGAAGATGGCGCCCGCATGTTTCAGCAAGGGCTCCCAGCGCTGCGGCTCGCGGCTGCTGACCTCCAAGTGCTCGGGCGCGATGCGATTGCTCAGCGCACAAGCCTCTTCCATGCTGCGGGTCAGAATAAGGGCGCCACGGTCATTGAGCGAGCGGGCGATGATGGCGGCGCGGGGCATCTCGGGCAACAGGCGGGTGATGCTGGCCTGTACGGCAGTAATGTAGGCCGCGTCGGGGCAGAGCAGGATGCTTTGCGCCAACTCATCGTGTTCGGCCTGCGAGAACAGGTCCATCGCCACCCAATCAGGCGGCGTGCTGCCGTCGGCCAGCACCAGAATCTCGCTGGGGCCAGCAATCATGTCGATGCCCACAGTGCCAAAAACCCGCCGCTTGGCGGCCGCCACGTAGGCATTGCCAGGGCCGGTGATTTTGTCCACTTTGGGAATGGTGGCGGTCCCGTAGGCCAGCGCGGCAACCGCCTGCGCCCCGCCGATGGTGAACACCCGGTGCACGCCGGCCAGATGGGCCGCCGCCAGCACCAGTGGATTTTTCTCGCCGTGCGGTGTGGGCACCACCATGATGATCTCGGCCACGCCGGCCACCTGGGCCGGCATGGCGTTCATCAGAACGGATGAGGGGTAGGCCGCCTTGCCGCCCGGCACGTAGATGCCGACCCGGTCCAGCGGCGTGACCTTCTGCCCCAGCAATGTGCCGTCAGGGTCGCGGTACTGCCAGCTCTGGCCGGTGGCGCGCTTTTGCGCCTCGTGGTAACTGCGCACGCGCTGGGCGGCGGCCTGCAGCGCTTGGCGCTGGGCATGGGGAATGGCGTCAAAAGCCTGGCGCAGTTCGGCCGGAGACAGCGCCAGCGCCGCCACACTAGGCGCGTTCAGTGCGTCATAACGGCGGGTGTATTCCAGCACGGCGACATCACCGCGCTGCTGCACATCGGCCAAGATCTCGGCCACGCGCTGCTCGATGGCGGCATCGGCCTGAGCAGACCAGTGCAACCGGGCCTGAAAATCAGCCTCAAAAGTGGCGCTAGCTGTTGATAAATGGAGGGGTTTAGCTACTAAATTCATAGCAAACTTCACACCAGCTCAGGCGCGGATGGCAGCAGCAAAGGCATCAATGATGGCGCGGATGGGCGCCTGCTTGAGCTTGAGCGCGGCCTGGTTCACTACCAAGCGAGCGCTGATGTCCATGATGTGCTCAACCTCGACCAGTTGGTTGGCACGCAAAGTATTGCCCGTAGAGACCAAGTCCACGATGGCATCTGACAGGCCGATCAGCGGGGCCAGTTCCATGCTGCCATAGAGCTTGATCAGGTCCACGTGCACGCCCTTAGTGGCAAAAAACTCTCGCGCAATGGCCACGTACTTGGTGGCCACCCGGAGGCGCGAGCCCTGACGCACGGCGTAGGCATAGTCAAAATCAGCCCGCACCGCCACGCTGATGCGACAGCGCGAAATGCCCAGGTCTAAGGGCTGGTAAAGGCCGGCCGCGCCAGCGCTGCCGCCCCAGGCAGCGATGTGCTCTATCAGGGTGTCGCGCCCGGTAATGCCTAAGTCAGCACCGCCGTACTGCACATAGGTGGGCACGTCGGTGGCACGAACCACCAGCACACGCACGTCCGGTTGGTTGGTGTCGAGAATCAGCTTGCGCGAGGTGTCCGGGTCGTCCAGCACCTCGATGCCGGCGGCGCGCAGCAGCGGCAGGGTTTCCTCAAAGATGCGGCCTTTGGACAGGGCTAGGGTGATCATTTGATGCGCTGAATGTCCGCCCCCAGGGCGCGCAGCTTGCTCTCCATCTGGTCATAGCCGCGGTCCAGGTGGTAGATACGGTCCACGACCGTGTCGCCGTCCGCCACCAGACCGGCAATCACCAGGCTGGCCGAAGCGCGAAGGTCGGTGGCCATCACGGTGGCACCAGAAAGCTGGGCCACGCCCTCCACCAGCGCCACCTTGCCGTCGATCTGGATGTTGGCGCCCAGGCGGACCAGTTCGTTGACGTGCATGAAGCGGTTCTCAAAGATCGTTTCAGTGACCTTGGCTGTACCCAGTGAGACGCAGTTCAGCGCCATGAACTGGGCCTGCATGTCGGTAGGGAAACCCGGGTACTCAGTGGTGCGAAAGCTCTGCGCGCGCAAGCGGCCGTCGGCCTGCACCCGAATGCCTTCGGCCAGCGGCGTCACGGTAGCGCCAGCGTCGCGCAGTTTTTCAATCACTGCCTCAAGTTGGTCACCGCGGCCGTGGCGCAGCATCACGTCGCCACCGGTGGCGGCCACTGCGCATAAAAAGGTGCCCGTCTCGATGCGGTCCGCCACCACCTGGTGCGTGGCGCCATGCAGGTGTGGAACGCCCTGGATCCGGATGCGGCTGCTGCCATGGCCTTCGATGCGGGCGCCCATGGCGATGAGCATCTCGGCCAGGTCAGGGATCTCGGGCTCTTGCGCGGCGTTTTCCAGGATGGTTTCCCCCTCGGCCAGGCAGGCGGCCATGAGGAAATTTTCTGTACCTGTGACGGTGACCATGTCGGTAGCGATGCGTGCACCGCGCAGCCGCTTCAGGCCCGGCGCCAGCCGCGCCACCATGTAGCCGTGCGCCACCTTGATGTCGGCACCCATGGCGCTCAGGCCCTTGATGTGCTGGTCCACCGGGCGCGACCCAATGGCGCAGCCGCCCGGCAAGGAAACTTTGGCATGCCCAAAGCGCGCCAACAGCGGCCCCAGCGCCAGCACCGAGGCACGCATGGTCTTGACCAGCTCGTAGGGGGCTTCGGGGTTGTGCAGAGCGCTGGCGTCAACCTGCAGCAGGCCGTCGTCAGCGCGCTCGGCTTGCACGCCCATATTGCGGATCAGCTTGAGCATGGTGGCCACGTCCTGCAGACGCGGCACATTACGCAGCGTCACAGGCTCTGCCGTCAGCAGGCAGGCACACAGCTCGGGCAAGGCTGCGTTTTTAGCGCCGGAAATGCTCACTTCGCCGTGCAGGCGGCGGCCGCCGCGAATCAAGAGTTTGTCCATAAGTCGGCGTGTGGCTCAGGCCTGCTGGGCGGCCCACTCGGCCGGGGTAAAGGTTTTCATCGACAGGGCATGCACCTCGTCGGTGTGCATCTTGGCACCGAGCGTGGCGTAGACCTGCTGGTGGCGGCGGATGGGGCGCTGGCCTTCAAACTCGGGCGAGACGATGGTGGCATACCAGTGGCGGCCGTCGCCTTCGAGTTCGAGGTGCTCGCAGCGCAGGCCAGCGGCGATCAGGGTCTTGAGTTGGTCTGCGGTCATGTCAGGGGTCCATGTGGAGAGATTCAGCTGCGGATCTTGTAGCCGATGCGCAGCAGGTGCACCGCCAGTGCGCTGGCGACCGCCAGAGCGACACCCACAATGGTCAGGCTGAGCCAGGGCGACACATCACTCTGACCAAAGAAGCCAAAGCGAAAGCCGTCAATCATGTAGAAGAAGGGGTTCAGGTGGCTCACCCCCTGCCAGAAGGCGGGTAGCGAATGGATGGAGTAAAACACGCCGCTGAGGAAAGTCATGGGCATGATGACAAAGTTCTGGAACGCAGCAAGCTGGTCGAACTTTTCGGCCCAAAGACCAGCGATCAGCCCCAGGGTGCCGAGCAGCGCCGCACCCATTACTGCAAACACCACAATCCACAGCGGCGCAACCACGCCCGGCGCGGCAAACCAGGCCGTGACCGCAAACACGCCCAAGCCGACCACCAGGCCACGCGCCACGGAGGAGCCCACGTAGGCAAAAAACCAACTCCAGTGCGACAGCGGTGTGAGCAGCAGAAACACCAGGTTGCCCATGATCTTGCTCTGGATCAGCGAAGACGAGCTGTTGGCAAATGAATTTTGCAGCACGCTCATCATGACCAGCCCCGGCACCAAAAAGGCGGTGTAGCTGATGCTGTCATAGACCTTGACATGGTTTTCCAGCACATGCCCGAAGATCAGCAGGTACAGCACAGCGGTGAGCACCGGGGCCGCCACGGTCTGGAAGCTGACCTTCCAGAAGCGCAGCACTTCCTTGTAGAGCAGGGTGCGCCAACCGGTCATGTTGCCGGCGCGGCCGCAGCACCGCCCTCGTGCTGCTGACCCATGAGCGCAAGGAAGACGTCTTCCAGGTCGGCCTTGCGCACCTCGATGTCCTGCGCCAACAGGCCAGCCTGGCGCACAGCCGCCAGGTAGGTCTCAATGTCCAGGGCATCATGGGCCGGAAACTGCACGATGCGCCCGGTAATCCGCGCCTGCTGGGCCAAGGCCGGTGGCAGCTCGCCGTCGATCTTGAAGCGAAGCACATTGCCCGAGGCAGCCTTCAGCAGTTCACTGGTGCGGTCTAGCGCAATCACGCGACCGGCCTTGAGCATGGCAATGCGCCCGCACAGGGCCTCAGCCTCTTCCAGGTAATGGGTGGTCAGCAACACAGTGTGCCCCTGCTTGTTGAGCCGGGCAATGAACTGCCACAGGGTCTGGCGCAGTTCCACGTCGACGCCCGCGGTGGGCTCGTCGAGCACGATCACCGGCGGCTTGTGCACCAGGGCCTGCGCCACCAGCACCCGGCGTTTCATGCCGCCAGACAGCTGGCGCATGTTGGCGTTGGCTTTGTCGGTCAGGCCAAGGCTGTCAAGCAGTTCATCGATCCACGCGTCGTTGTGACGGATGCCAAAGTAACCCGACTGAAAACGCAGCGCCTCGCGCACATTGAAAAACGGGTCAAACACCAGCTCTTGAGGTACCACGCCCAGTTTGCGCCGGGCATCGGCGTAGTCGGTCTGCACGTCGCTGCCAAGCACCTTGACGCTGCCGCCGCTGGCACGGGTCAGGCCCGCCAAAATGGAAATCATGGTGGTCTTGCCAGCCCCATTAGGACCCAGCAGGCCAAAAAATTCACCTGCTTCGATGTCGAGGCTGACCTGGTCCAGCGCTAAAAAGGTACTGTCCTTGGGTCCGCGCGGAGAGGGGTAACTTTTGGAGACGGACTGAAACGAGATCGCGGACATGTATCCAGCTATTTTACGGGCTCACTCGACCGAAGCGACCAGCAAATCGCCAATGCCGTAGAGCGCCGCCAAATCTACCAGCCGAGTCGGCATGTGCGCTACGGCAAAGGTCTTAGCTGTTGCCAGACTTTGCCGCCGCAACTCCAGCAGTACGGCCAAGGCCGCCGAGTCAAAGCGCAGCAACGCCCCGGCATCCACCACCACGGCTGCAGCCTGAGCCGTCAGTTCCAGCTGCAGCACACGCAGGCAAGCCTTGGCCTCGGATTGCGTCAGTTGAGGGGGCAGCACCAACACCATCAGCCCTTTTTAGCATTGGCCTTGTTGCGATCGGACAGCGTGCTAATCAGTCCATTCAAACCCTTCGTGTTGATTTCCTGCGCAAACTGGCTGCGGTAGGTTTCAACCAGCCATACGCCCAACACATTCAGGTTGTAGATTTTCCAGCCAGCGCCCTCACCCGGAGTTTTTTCCAGACGGTAATCAAGCTGGATAGCATCGCCCTGGCCCTTCACCTCGGTTCTCACGACCACTTCTTTGTCCTCAGGCGCAGCACGCAGGGGTTTAACGATGATCGCCTGATCAATGATCTGGGTCAAGGCACCCGCATAGGTGCGTACCAGCAGGGTCTTGAACTCGTCCTGCAAGCGCTTTTGCTGCTCTGGTGTGGCCTGGCGCCAGGCCGGTCCCACAGCCGAAGCTGTCATGCGCTGAAAATTCACGTTCGGCATGATTTTGGTGTCGACCAATGCGATGATGCGGCCAACATCACCAGCCTGGATCGACTTGTCGGCGCGAATGGTGTCCAGCACCTCGCTCGACAGGCGTTTGATCAGCACGTCAGCAGCCTCGTCGGCCGCCCGGGCGGGTAAGACCAGAAGGCTAGCGCCAATCAGTAAGCCAGTTACAAG
The DNA here is from genome assembly GCA_040400795.1 of Rhodoferax sp. Classification (GTDB taxonomy): domain Bacteria; phylum Pseudomonadota; class Gammaproteobacteria; order Burkholderiales; family Burkholderiaceae_C; genus Rhodoferax. Next base: position 16,246 of record JBBAPO010000037.1, on the reverse strand, counting down.
GCATTGGTTGAAGAATCGACGAATCATGGTAGAGCTTTCATATCTGGGACTTCTGGCTGCGTCGGGGCGTCTTCTTCCGGCGGATAGCCGCCGAAGATATCATTTCGCCGGCGCTGCAAAAAGGCGTCGCGGGTGAAGGTATAACGGTCCAAGGCGACTTCTTCGAGCATGGTCGTGGCCTTGAGCAAGCTGGACCGGGTGTCAACGCCGCGCAGTACGGTCGCCGCATTGCGCCCAGGCACATAGGGAATTTGCCTGACCAGGTCGCCTTGCCAATCCAGCGGCAGCGCCACGGTGTCCCGCAGGGTGGATGGCCCCAAAATCGGCAGCATGATGTAGGGGCCAGGCGGGACGCCCCAGAAACCCAGGGTATGGCCGAAATCCTTGGTTTGCCGCTCGATGTCCATCTCAGAGGCCACATCAACCACGCCACCGACACCCATCACGGTGTTGATCACGACCCGCGTCACGCTGTTAGTCAACGCCCGGCCGTTCAGCTGGAGCGCGCTATTGACAGCGGACCAGACATCTTCCAGGTTGCCGAACACATTGCCGATGCCCTGGCGGACTCTTGTTGGTGTATGGTCACGGTACAGTGTGGCGACCGGTTTGACCAGCGCTGCGTCGAGGGTATCGTTCAAGCGAAACACGCTCCGGTTGAACGGCTCCAGCGGGTCAACTGGGTTAGCCTGAGGACCACTGGCACAACCCACCAAGGCGAGCATCAGCCCGACCAGCGGCAGCGCATGGGCTGCCCCACGGCCTGACTTGCGTCGGCGCTGGTGAACAGTCACGCCCGGGCCGCCAACCGTCATGGTTTCGCCTTGGGCGTTGCGTCCGGCGTGCTGGTATCGGCCGCTTTGTTGTACAAAAACTGGCTGATCAGGCTCTCCAGCACCACGGCCGACTGCGTGTTACCAATGACATCTTCCGCCGCCAGGTTTTTCGCCTCGGCGCCGGCTTCGAGCCCGAGGTACTGCTCACCGAGCAGGCCGCTGGTCAGGATCTTGAGCGAACTGTCTTTCGGAAAGGCATAGCGGCTCTCCAGCGCCAGCGTGACGCGTGCCTGAAAGGACTTGTCGTCAAAGACGATCTTCTCAACGCGCCCCACCACCACGCCGGCGCTGCGCACGGCGGCCTTGGGCTTGAGGCCGCCCACATTGTCAAACTTGGCAACCACCCGGTAGGTGGTCTGAAAACTCAGACTCAAGAGGTTGGCCGACTGCAGGGCCAGAAACAGGATGGCGACAGCGCCGATCAGCACAAACAGGCCAACCCAGACATCATTTTTGGAGCGTTGCATGCAGCCTCTTTCTAAATCGTAAACATCATGGCGGTCAGGATGAAGTCCAGGCCCAGCACCGCCAGCGAAGCGACCACCACCGTGCGGGTCGTAGCGCTCGCCACCCCTTCGGGCGTGGGCTGCGCCTCATAGCCCTGCAGCAGGGCGACAAAGGTCACGGTAAAGCCAAACACCACGCTCTTGATGACGCCATTGCCGACGTCTTTCCAGACATCGACGCCGCCCTGGATCTGGCTCCAGAACGAACCGGCATCCACACCAATCATCAACACCCCGACCACCCAGCCCCCAATGATGCCCATGGCGCTGAACACCGCCGCCAGCAACGGCATGGTGATGACGCCGGCCCAAAAGCGTGGCGCCAAAATACGTTGCACTGGGTCGACCGCCATCATCTCCATCACGCTGATCTGCTCACCCGCCTTCATCAGTCCGATTTCAGCGGTCAATGACGTTCCGGCGCGACCGGCAAACAGCAGTGCTGTCACCACCGGCCCCAGCTCGCGCACCAGGCTGAGTGTGACCAACAGGCCCAGCGCCTCTGATGAGCCGTAGCGCTGTAGCGTGTAGTAGCCCTGCAGGCCAAACACAAAGCCGACAAACAGCCCGGATACGGCGATGATGGCCAGCGAGTAATTGCCAAGGAAGTGGATCTGATCGCGCACCAGCGCAAAGCGGCGCAGCGCCGGCAGCAGCGTGGCCAGCAGGCGGCCGAACAGACGTGCGCCGTAGCCCAAGCCGACCAGTTGGCGCCGCACGCCGAAGCCCAGATCAGCAGGTTTGTACCAGCTCATGAAGCTGCAACCCCGAAGTCTTCAGCCACAGTAAGGCCGGGGTAATGAAAACGCACTGGGCCGTCCGACAGGGCGTTGACATACTGGTACACCAGCGGGTCGGTGCTCTGGCGCACCTGGTCTGGGGTGCCCTGGGTGGCAATCTTGCCATTGGCCAGGATGATCACATGATCAGCAATGGCAAAGGTCTGCTCCAGCTCATGCGAGACAAAAATGCTGGTCAGGCCCATGGAATCATTGAGCTGGCGGATCAGCCGAGCCGCCGTGCCGAGCGAGATCGGATCCAACCCGGAAAACGGCTCGTCATACATGACCAGCTCAGGGTCGAGCGCGATGGCGCGCGCCAAGGCAATACGCCTTGCCATGCCGCCCGACAGGTCACTGGGCATCAGGTCACGCGCCCCGCGCAGGCCCACCGCGTTGAGTTTCATCAGCACGATGTCGCGGATCAGTGGTTCGGGCAGGTCGGTGTGCTCGCGCAGCGGAAAGGCCACGTTCTCGAACACCGACAGGTCGGCAAACAGGGCGCCAAACTGGAACAGCATGCCCATGCGTCGGCGCGCAGCGTACAGCTCGGTCTGGTTCATGGGGCCGATGTCCTGGCCGTCAAACAAGGTTTGCCCGGACTGCGCCCGGTTTTGCCCGCCGATCAGCCGCAGGATGGTGGTCTTGCCGCCGCCCGAGGCACCCATCAGTGCGGTGACCTTGCCACGCGGCACCACCAGAGAAATATCGTCCAGAATGACGCGCTCACCATAACCAAAGGTCAGGTGACGCAATTCAACGAGGGATTGAGAAGGGGATAAGGCCATAAACAGGAGGCCGAGATTGTCCCGGTCTAACCGATCATAAGGGCTGGCCCCGATGCCTTGATGACAAAAAACTGGCTTTACCTCACCCTCACCTTGGCAATTCGCTAAAACCCATCAAAAACTCGTCAACAGCGCGTGCCGCCTGACGGCCCTCACGGATCGCCCACACCACCAGGCTCTGGCCACGGCGGATATCACCGGCGGCAAAGACCTTGGGCACATTGGTGGCATAACCACCCACCACATCCGTACCGGCCCGGGCATTGCCCCGTGCATCGCGGGCGACGCCAAAACTGTCCAGCACGGTGGCGACCGGGCTGACAAAGCCCATGGCCAGCAACACCATATCGGCCGGAAGTACCTCCTCACTGCCCGCTACTTCTGCCATCTTGCCGTCTTTCCATTCGACGCGCACGGTCTTGAGTCCGGTGACCTGGCCGTCAGCACCGAGGAACTCTTTGGTGGAGATGGCGAATTCGCGCTCGCAACCCTCTTCATGGCTGGAGCTGGTTCGCAGCTTGAGCGGCCAATAGGGCCAGGTGAGCGGACGGTTTTCTTCGACAGGTGGCTCCGGCATCACTTCGAACTGCGTGACACTGGCTGCGCCGTGGCGGTTACTGGTGCCGACGCAGTCGCTGCCGGTGTCGCCGCCACCGATCACGATCACGCGTTTTCCCTGAGCGCGCAGTTGGTCGACCAGCGTGTCGCCAGCATTGACCTTGTTTTGCTGAGGCAGGAACTCCATAGCGAAATGAATGCCTGCCAACTCACGGCCCGGCACAGGCAGATCACGCGACTGCTCAGCGCCGCCCGTCAGCAGCACCGCATCAAAGTCTTGCTGCAGCTGGGTAGGTGACACCGTCTCTTGGGCCCAGTTGGTGACCTTGGAACCTTCAGGCAGCACGCCCACCATAACGCCAGTGCGAATGGTCACACCCTCGGCCTGCAGCTGCGCCACGCGGCGGTCGATGTGGCTTTTTTCCATCTTGAAGTCGGGAATGCCGTAGCGCAAGAGGCCACCAACCCGGTCGTTTTTCTCGAACAGCGTCACAGCGTGGCCGGCACGCGCCAGTTGCTGCGCGGCCGCCATGCCGGCCGGGCCGGAGCCCACCACCGCCACTTTTTTGCCGCTGGCATGCTCAGCCGGACGCGGTTGCACCCAGCCCTCACTCCAGGCCCGGTCAATGATGGCATGCTCGATCGACTTGATACCTACCGCGTCGTCGTTCACATTCAGGGTGCAGGCCGCCTCGCAGGGTGCAGGGCAGATTCGGCCGGTGAACTCGGGGAAGTTGTTGGTGCTGTGCAGCACCTCGATCGCGTTCTGCCAGTCACCCTGAAACACCAGCTCATTGAAATCAGGGATGATGTTATTGACCGGGCAGCCGCTGTTGCAAAACGGTGTGCCGCAGTCCATACAGCGCGCCGACTGCTGTTTGGCCTGCTGGTCATCGAGCCCAATGACGAACTCTTTGTAGTTTTTTAAGCGCTCGGGCACAGGCTTGTAACCCTCGTCGAGCCGCTCAAATTCCATGAAACCGGTGATTTTTCCCATTTGGGTCTTTCCTTAGCTAAAGCGCGATGCGCTCACGTGACGACGGGGGGCATGGATTCCCGCGTTCGCGGGAATGACGGGGTGGCGAATAAACGGCAAGGCGTGCGCACAGGGATTCCCGCGTTCGCGGGAATGACGGGGTGGGTGCCGTGCATTGCCACGTAGGCGGGAATGACGGAGTGGGTGTCATCCCCGGCCACGACCGGGGAACCATGCCAGCATGCTCGACTACTTGACATCAACCGCTTCTTTTTTGATAGCATTAGAACCAGCACTGGCAAGGGCTGGTGCCGTTTTCTTCGCATGAATCTCGCCGAGGGCTCGCTTGTATTCCAGCGGGAAAACCTTGACGAATTTCAGGCGGGACTGGTCCCAGGTATCGAGCAGTTCGCGGGCGCGCTTGCTGCCGGTCCAGCGGTTATGGTCTTCGAGCAGTTTTTTCAGTTGCGCCTCGTCGCTCTTGCCCTGGTGCCAGATGGCGCGGGGCACGGTGGCCTCTTGCTCAGCCGGCGTCAGCACCTTCTCCAGCGCCACCATCGCGGTGTTGGCGCGCCGGGCAAACTGACCGTCTTCGTCATACACATAGGCAATACCGCCACTCATGCCCGCCGCAAAGTTGCGCCCGGTCTTGCCGAGCACCGCCACCGTGCCACCGGTCATGTACTCGCAGCCATGGTCGCCGGTCCCCTCAACCACCGTGGTCGCGCCTGACAGGCGCACCGCAAAGCGCTCGCCGGCCACACCGCTAAAGAAGGCTTCCCCACTGGTGGCACCATACATCACGGTATTGCCAACGATAGTGTTACGCACCGCCTCACCACGGAAATCGATGCTGGGGCGCACCACCACGCGGCCGCCGGACAGACCCTTGCCGGTGTAGTCATTGGCGTCGCCAATCAGATACAAGGTGATGCCACGCGCCAGAAAGGCGCCAAAGGATTGGCCTCCGGTGCCTTCTAGTTGGATACGGATGGTGTCATCCGGCAGGCCTTCCGGGTGCACCTGGGTGACCGCGCCTGAGAGCATGGCACCGACCGAGCGGTTGACATTGCGCGCCACCTCCATGAACTGCACCCGCTCACCGCGGTCGATGGCCGAGCGGCATTTGGTAATCAGCACCTGGTCGAGCGCTTTTTCCAGCCCGTGGGCCTGGGTCTCGGTCTGGCGGCGCGGCACCTCGGGGCCGACCGGCGCCATGGCAAACAGTCGGCCGAAATCCAGGCCGCTGGCTTTCCAGTGGTCAATGCCCTGGCGCGTGTCCAGCAGGTCGGCGCGACCGATCATGTCGTCAAACTTGCGGATCCCCAACTGCGCCATGATCTGGCGAGCCTCTTCGGCAATAAAGAAGAAGTAATTGACCACATGCTCCGGCTTGCCCGAGAACTTCTTTCGCAGCAACGGGTCTTGCGTCGCCACACCCACCGGGCAGGTGTTCAAGTGGCACTTGCGCATCATGATGCAGCCCTCCACCACCAGCGGCGCCGTGGCAAAGCCGAACTCGTCGGCCCCAAGCAAGGCGCCAACGACCACGTCGCGGCCGGTCTTCATCTGGCCATCGGCCTGGACTCGGATGCGGCTGCGCAGCCGGTTGAGCACCAGGGTTTGCTGGGTCTCGGCCAGGCCAATTTCCCAAGGGCTGCCGGCGTGCTTGATGCTGGACCAGGGCGAAGCGCCGGTGCCACCATCGTGCCCGGCAATCACCACATGGTCGCTCTTGCACTTGGCCACCCCGGCGGCGATGGTGCCCACGCCGATCTCGCTCACCAGCTTGACGCTGATGCTGGCGTGCGGCGCCACGTTTTTCAGGTCGTGGATCAGCTGCGCCAGGTCTTCAATGGAATAGATGTCGTGGTGTGGCGGCGGGGAAATCAAACCGACGCCGGGCACCGAGTAGCGCAGCTTGCCAATGTAGTCGGTCACCTTGCCGCCGGGCAGCTGACCGCCCTCACCCGGCTTGGCGCCTTGCGCCATCTTGATCTGAATCTGGTCGGCACTGCTCAGGTACTCAGCCGTGACGCCAAAGCGGCCCGACGCCACCTGCTTGATACGAGAGCGCAGCGAATCGCCATCGCGCAGCGGCAAATCGACCTCAACCACGTCCTCTCCAATCACGCTTTTGAGCGAGTCGCCCTGCTTGATGGGGATGCCCTTGAGCTCGTTGCGGTAACGCGCCGGGTCTTCGCCGCCCTCGCCCGTGTTGCTCTTGCCGCCGATGCGGTTCATGGCCACAGCCAGCGTGGCGTGCGCCTCAGTGCTGATGGAGCCCAGCGACATGGCGCCGGTGGCAAAGCGCTTGACGATCTCGCTGGCCGGCTCGACCTCATCCACCGGAATGGCGCGGCTGGGGTCAAGCTTGAACTCAAACAGGCCGCGCAGCGTCATATGGCGCCGGCTCTGGTCATTGATGAGCTGCGCGTATTCTTTGTAGGTGCTCCAGTTGTTGGCGCGGGTGCTGTGCTGCAGCTTGGCAATAGCGTCGGGCGTCCACATGTGCTCTTCGCCGCGGGCGCGCCAGGCGTACTCGCCACCGGTATCGAGCATATTGGCCAACACCGGGTCTGCGCTGAAGGCCGCGCGATGCATGCGGATCGCCTCTTCGGCAATCTCGAAGACGCCAATCCCCTCGACCCGGCTGGGGGTACCGCTGAAATATTTGGCGATGGTGGCGCTGCTCAGGCCAATGGCCTCGAACAGTTGGGCGCCGCAATAGCTCATGTAGGTAGAGACGCCCATCTTGGACATGATCTTGGACAGGCCCTTACCCACCGCCTTGATGTAGTTGTAGATGGCTTTGTCGGCACTCAACTCGCCTGGCAGGTTCTTGTGGATATTGGCCAGGGTTTCCAGCGCCAGGTAGGGGTGGACCGCCTCGGCGCCGTAGCCTGCCAAAACACCGAAGTGGTGCACCTCGCGCGCGGTGCCGGTCTCGACCACCAGACCCGCTGAGGTTCGCAGACCAGCCAGCACCAGGTGCTGGTGAATGGCTGAGAGGGCCAGCAGTGCCGGGATGGCCACTTGGTTGGCGTTGACGCTGCGGTCGCTGATGATCAGGATATTTTTACCACCCTTGATCGCGTCCACCGCCTCGGCGCACAGCGAAGCCAGCTTGGCCTCAACCCCCTCATGGCCCCAGGCCAGTGGGTAGGTGATATCTAGGGTGTAGCTGCGGAACTTGCCCTGGGTGTGGGTTTCGATGTCTCGGAGTTTTGCCATATCGGCAAAGTTCAGCACCGGCTGGCTAACCTCCAGCCGCATTGGCGGGTTAACCTGGTTGATATCGAGCAGGTTGGGCTTGGGGCCGATGAAGGACACCAGGCTCATCACGATCGCCTCGCGAATCGGATCGATCGGCGGGTTGGTCACCTGGGCAAACAGCTGCTTGAAGTAGTTGTACAGCGGCTTGTTCTTGTCGGACAGCACGGCCAGCGGGCTGTCGTTGCCCATGGAGCCAATGGCCTCCTCGCCGGCCGTGGCCATCGGGGCGATCAGGAACTTCAGGTCTTCCTGGGTAAAACCAAAGGCCTGCTGACGGTCGAGCAGGCTCACCGTGTCGGTGACGCGTTTGGGCTCCAGGTCGCCCACCACTTCGGCCAGTGCATCGTCGACGCGGCGGTCAACAAAAGTCACGTCGTCGAGCTTGACGCGCAGGTTTTCGATCCACTGCTTGTAAGGCTTGCTGTTGGCCAGGTTGGCCTTGAGCTCCTCGTCGTCGATCATGCGGCCCTGCTCCAAATCGATCAAGAACATCTTGCCGGGCTGAAGGCGCCACTTGCGAACGATTTTGTTCTCTGGCACGGGCAGCACGCCAGATTCGGAGCCCATGATGACCAAATCGTCATCGGTGATGCAGTAGCGCGAGGGGCGCAGGCCATTGCGGTCCAGTGTGGCGCCAATCTGACGGCCGTCGGTGAAGACGATGCTGGCCGGGCCGTCCCAGGGCTCCAGCATGGCCGCGTGGTACTCATAAAAAGCCCGGCGGCGCTCGTCCATGGTGCTGTGTTGCTCCCAGGGCTCGGGGATCATCATCATCACCGCCTGGCTGATTGGGTAGCCAGCCATGGTGAGCAGTTCCAGACAATTGTCAAAAGTGGCCGTGTCGGATTGGCCGGCGAAGCTGATCGGGTACAGCTTTTGCAGGTCGTCACCCAGCACAGGTGAAGACATCACGCCTTCTCGCGCCTTCATCCAGTTGTAGTTGCCTTTGACGGTGTTGATCTCGCCGTTGTGCGCCACGTAGCGGTAGGGGTGGGCCAGCGGCCACTCGGGGAAGGTGTTGGTGGAGAAGCGCTGGTGCACCAGACCCAGGGCCGAAACACAGCGCACGTCTTCCAGATCGCGGAAATAAGTGCCCACCTGGTCGGCCAGCAATAGGCCCTTGTAGACCACGGTGCGGCTGGACATGCTGGGCACGTAATACTCTTTGCTGTGCTTGAGCTGCAGGTTCTGGATGGCGGCACTGGCGGTCTTGCGGATCACGTACAGCTTGCGCTCCAGCGCGTCCTGCACGATCACATTGGTGCCGCGGCCAATGAACACCTGGCGCAGCACTGGCTCTTTTTCACGCACGGTGGGCGACATCGGCATCTCGCGGTTGACCGGCACGTCGCGCCAGCCCAGCAGCACCTGGCCCTCGGCCCGGATCGCCCGCTCCATCTCTTGCTCGCAGGCCAGCCGGCTGGCGTGCTCCTTGGGCAAAAAGATCATGCCCACGCCATATTCGCCCGGCGCCGGCAGCACCACACCCTGGGCCGCCATTTCTTCGCGGTACAGCGCATCAGGCAGCTGGATCAGGATGCCAGCGCCATCGCCCATCAGTTTGTCGGCACCCACGGCACCCCGGTGGTCCAGGTTTTCCAGAATCTTGAGCGCATTGCTGACAATGGCATGGCTCTTTTCACCACGGATATGAGCCACAAAGCCCACACCACAAGCGTCATGCTCATGTTCACTGGCGTACAAGCCATGGTTTTTGAGATAGTTAATTTCTGCAGCCGTCGTCATGGCCCACTCCTGTTATTGGCACGGAGATCGAAGAATACTGCATCGCAACAAAAGTGCCAAGCCCTTTAATTGGGGTCAGATTCCAATTAATTTCGATTTTTCATCTGAACCCGAAAAATAGGGACATATCAAAAACAAGAGCAAACTAATGAATAGGGACGTGGCCTAGAGCCATTTTTCTTATAAATTGCTGGCGGCGTGAGGTCGGCCGGCCTGCCCTTTAACCACGCGACGCTGGGTGCGTTTTTGTAAATCCGCCACAAAATCCGGCTCGCCGAGGGCCCAGCCGCTCAAGGTGGCTTGGGTCAAGGCGGTCTGATGCACCGGGTTGACGCCTGCCTGCACCAGTTCGGCATAGGCGGCCTCGCGCGCAAACGGGGTGTTGCCCAGTTCCCACACCAGCGGATGCGACGTGACCAGTTTGTCCATCTGCCGACCGATGTAATGGCCGTGGCTGGTCCAGGGGTAGTCCGCCGCTTGTGCCACCAACCCAGCCCGCACCGGGTTAAGGTCGATATAGGCCATGCAGGCCAACAGGTAGCGGTCGGTCTGGATCAGGGTGGAACGGTAGCGCCCTTCCCACAGGGTGCCACTGCGCTGCTGGCTGTCATTAAAGTAACGCACATAGCGCCGGCCCACCGCCTGCATCATCTGCGGCAGGCCATCGCTGCTTTGCGGCGTGACCAGCAGGTGAAAGTGGTTGCTCATCAGCACATAGGCGTGGATGGCCACGTCAAACTGGCGGGCGTTGTCGTCAAGCAGATCCAACAGGCGCTGGTAATCGGCCGTTCGGGCAAAAATGGGCTGGCGGTTGTTGCCACGCTGGATGACGTGGTGCGGGTAGCCGGGTAGCGTAAGCCGGGGCAGGCGGGCCATCGCATCTCCTTCACAAGCCAAAACCCGATATTAATTGGAATCTGACCCCAATTAAAGTTGGAAGCGGGTGCTCAGCAGGCTGCTGAGGCCAAACTCGGCCAGGATGGCGCGCAGGCGCTCGGCGGCACTGTGTTTGGGCTGGCCGGTGTGGCGCGCGATGATGAGTTCGTTTTTCAGGCTGTGCTCCCAGCCCACCAGCTCGGTCACGGTCACCTGGTAGCCACGCGCCTCCAGGTACAGGCAGCGCAGCACATTGGTGAGCTGGCTACCCAGCTCGCGGGTGTGCAGCGGGTGGCGCCACAGCTCGGCAAGCGGGGTGCGGGCCAGCGACAGGGCCTTGTGCTGACTGAGCACGCGGGCCACTTCGGCCTGGCAGCAGGGCGCCAGCACCATGTAGTGGGCCTGTTTGGCCAGGCCGAAGGCAATGGCGTCGTCGGTGGCGGTGTCGCAGGCGTGCAGCGCGGTCACGATGTCAATCTGTGCCGGCAACTGGGCCGCATGGGTTGACTCGGCCACGCTCAGGTTCAAGAACGACATGCGCGCAAAGCCCAGTTGGGCTGCCAGCTCGCGCGAGCTCTGCACCAGTTCCGGCCGGGTCTCGATGCCGTAAATGCGGCCGCTGGCCCGCGCCTTGAAAAACAGGTCGTACAGGATGAAGCCAAGGTAAGACTTGCCGGCGCCATGATCGGCCAGCGTGATGCCACCGGGTTTGTCTGGCAGCGCCAGCAGCAAGGGCTCGATGAACTGAAACAGGTGGTACACCTGCTTGAGCTTGCGGCGCGAGTCCTGGTTCAGCTTGCCGTCACGGGTGAGGATGTGCAGGGCCTGCAACAGCTCGACCGACTGACCGGGACGCACCTCGGGTGGCAGCTGGCTGACCACGCCCGTCGGCGACGACGCCGGCGCAGCATGCTGGGCCTTGCTACCGGCATTGCGGTTGTTTGCTACTTTTTTCATCGCTTTGAATCCAATCCCAGCGCGGCCCAGCCGGCAAAACCGAGCGTCGCCAGGGTCTGCCGGTTGCGCTCATAAATGTCGGCTGCATCGGGCACGGCCTGCACCGCCCGCGCAATGCTGGCCTCGCGCAGCAGGTGCAGCGTCGGGTAGGGTGCGCGGTTGCTGCAGTTGCCCACATCGTCCGGCTCGGCATCGGCAAACTGGTACTGTGGGTGGAAACTGGCGATTTGCAGCACGCCGTCCAGCCCCAGCTTGCGCAGCAAGCGTTCTGAGCGGCCCAGACAATCGTTGAAATCCAGAAAATCGGCCAAGGCATCAGGCGCCACCAGCAGCGTGGTGTCGCGCTCGGCCGGATCGGCCTGCGCCAAATCGAGCAATTCCTGGCGCAACTCGGCCAGTAATTCCCCGGCATCGGTGGCGGCGGTGACGGCGTAGCGGATCTGGCCCTTGACGTGCACTGCCTTGGCAAACGGGCACAGGTTCAGGCCGATCACGGCGCGCTCCAGCCAGCGCTGCATGTGCTGCTGCACCTGGGCAGCGTCGGGGTGGGGTTGGATGAGCGTCATGGCAGCAGGCGCTGGCCGCTCAGGCGTTCATGCTCGCGCGTGGCAAAACGGTCGGTCATGCCGGCAATGTAGTCGGCCACCACCCGGGCGCGGGTGGCTGGCTCGTCGGCTGTGCCGGCCAGGGCTTGGCTACGGGCGGCAAAGCCTTCGGCCATCTCGGTCGGCTGCGCCTGGTAGATCGCAAACAGCTCGTGCACCACCTGCTGCGCCAGCCGGGTGGTGTGCATCACCTGCGGGTGCCGGTACAGCTGGTGCAGCAAAAAAGTCTTGAGCACCTGGGAGCGCGCTGCCATGGCCTGGCTGAACTGAATCAGCGCCGGCAGCTGGCGCACTGCCGCCACATCAGCCGGGGCAGCTAGCTCGATGGCCTGGCTACTGGCCGCCATCACGTCATACACCTGGGCGCTGAGCATGCGGCGGATGGTCTCGTACAGCAGGCGCCGGCCTTGGCTGCGCTCGCCTAGGTTCGGGAACTCAACCAAGATCTGACGCCGAAAATCGTCCACCAGCGGCACCTGCTGCAACTGCGCCAGCGTGATCAGGCCCGAGCGCACGCCGTCATCAATGTCGTGCGCGTTGTAGGCAATCTCGTCGGCCAGGTTGCACAACTGCGCCTCCAGGCTGGGCTGGGTGCGGTCTAAAAAGCGCCGCCCTACCCCGCCAGGCTCCAGTTGCTCCAGCGCCTGGGCGTTGATCGCCGAGCAATGCTTGAGGATGCCCTCGCGGGTTTCAAAGCACAGGTTCAGGCCGTCAAACTCAGGGTAACGCTCTTCCAGCGTATCGACCACCCGCAGGCTTTGCAGGTTGTGCTCAAAACCGCCAAACGGCTGCATGCAGGCATTGAGCGCGTCTTGCCCGGCGTGGCCAAAGGGCGTGTGGCCCAGGTCATGCGCCAGCGCTATCGCCTCGACCAGGTCTTCATTGAGCCCAAGCGAGCGCGCCATAGAGCGGCCCAACTGCGCCACTTCCAAGGAATGGGTGAGCCGGGTGCGGAACAGATCGCCCTCGTGGTTGAGGAACACCTGCGTTTTGTACACCAGCCGCCGAAACGCTGTGCTGTGCACGATGCGGTCGCGGTCCCGCTGAAACTCGGTGCGGGTGGGCGCTGGCGGCTGGGTAAACCGACGGCCCCGCGAATGGACTGGGTGGCATGCGTAGGGGGCCAGGGTCATGGCCCAATCTTAACGGTTAGCAACCACCGCCTGGGCTGACTCCGTTATCCCGGATCGTCATCACTGACGTGGCAGATGCACCCAAGCTATCCACCACTGTCAAGGTGACCGGCACGGTGCCATAGGGGGTATAGACCGGTGCCGCTGGATCGGTTCTGTCGATCGAGTCAATGCATCGGTTGCCGCTGGTCCCGACCCCTACCGTGAAGACATTACCCACAATCGAAACACCAGACAAGACCAAATCATCGGTAAACGCCGAGTAGGGCGCCGTACCCCCATAAATATTCAGCACCACGGACGTCAACGCCGGAAGGTCCTCACCCACGGTAATCGCACTGGGGGAGAGCCGAAGCGTGGTCGCTGTCGCATTCACAGTCAGCGCCAAGGTGGTGGTCTGACCGAGTGAATCGGTGATGGCTACCGTGGTGGTGCCCACGTTTCGAAGCGTGATCGTGAACGCTCCACCACTGGTTGCTACCGCCGCGGTAGACGAGGTTGCAACGCTGGTATTATTCACAGCAATGCTGTAGGCCGGGGATGCACCACTGATCGTAAAGCTGAGCACATCGCCCACATTGGCAGTCACCGTACTCGGCGTCACCACCAGCGGCGTGGTGGCCGCGGGTGTGACGGTCACAGCAATCGTCACCGAAGCGCCAACAGCATCAACGATGAGCACGTTGGTAGACCCCGGGCCCGTGCTGGTGATGGTGAGCACACCACCCAACAGGGCGCCAGTCGGCGTTGTCGCCACGGCGAGGTTGCTGCTGGTCGCCGTGTAGGGGCCGGTACCACCAGCCACCGAGTAAACCGGGGCGGCGCCATTCGCAATCGTGATCGCGCCAGGTGCCGTGGTGAACAAGGCTGCTCCACCGCCGCCGCCAGAACCCACGGTAACGCTGATGGACAACAGCGACCCAGTCGAGTCCAGCACATTGACCACCGCCGAGCCAGCGGCCACGCCAGTCAGCGTCAAGGTTGGCGTGGTACCCACCAAGCTCACCACAGACGTCACCACGCCAGCGTTGCTGCTGCTGCTGACATAGGGCAGCGTCCCCACACCGGTAATCGGTGCACCGCCGCCAATTGTGTAGCTGGGCGTCGCCCCAATAGCCAGTGTGACCGCAGCCGGTGCTGACGTAAACAATGCAGCGCCAGACCCGACCGTGACATTGATCGTGACCGTGGCATTGAGTGAGTCGCGCACAGTGATGGTGGCATTGCCGCCCGTCGATCCAGTCACGGTGAGCGTTGAGCCAACCAAGCTGGCCGACGCCACCGCCTGGTTGCTGCTGACCGGCGCGCTGTAAGTGCCACTACCGCCACCCACGGTGTAATCCCGAGCCCCCCCGGTACTGATGGTGACCGCCGCCGGCGCCGTGGTGAACAGTGCCGACGCCGACGCCCCGACCACGGTCACAGCGACCGAAGTCGAATTGCCATTGGCATCAAAGATGGCAACAAGTGCTGTACCGGCACTCGCCGCTGCAATGCTGACCTGGTTACCACCCACCAAACTTGCCACAGCGACAGCAGAGTTGCTACTGACTTGCACATAGGGCGATGTACCGCCGCCCAGCGTGTAGAGCTCGCTGGTGCCAACCGTCATAGTGACCCCATCGGTGGGTGCTGTGACATAAAGGGCGGCTGAGGTGCTGGAGCCAACCGTCACGGTGGTCGAGACTGAACTACCGGTGGCATCAAACACCACCACCTGTGCCGTGCCTGCCGCCACGCCGTTGATGGTCAACACCGTCCCCGTCACGCTGGCGGTGGCAATTGCCGCATTACCGGTGCTGACCGAGTAAGGTGCCGTACCGCCGCCAATCGAGAAAGGTAAGGCGGTGCTCGGCGCCATCGAGATCGCACCGGGCGCAGTCATGTACAAGCCCGTACCGCCACTGCCCACATTTACCGTAATCCGCACTGCCGCGCCTGTCGAGTCCAGCACACTGATCTGCGCCACGCCATTGGCGACACCGGTGATGGTCAAGGTGGTGCCGGCCACACCGACGGTGGCCACACCGTTGTTGTTGCTGCTGACAAAGTAAGGGGCTGAGCCACCACCAATGGTGTAGGTGGGGGCTACAGCAGGTGCCACTGTCACCGCCAGCGTCACCGCGCTGGGCGCTGTGACATACAGCGCCGTAGTGGGAGCGCCGGTACCGATGGTCACCGTGGTGCTCACCGCACTGCCAGCAGAATCAAACACAGTCACCTGCGCGCTGCCCAATGCCACGCCAGTGATGCTCAGGGTGGTCCCGGAAACCACCGCGGCTGTTGCCACCGATGCGTTGGCACTGCTGACCCGATATGGCGCAACGCCACCACCAATAAAGTAATCGCCCGTCCCGCCAACGCTAACCGTCACAGCCACTGGTGCCGTGATGTAGAGGGTGGCTGCCGGGCCCGTGCTCACCGTCACCAGCGTATTGACAGACGCTCCGGCCGCATCAAACACCGTCACCTGCGCCGTGCCCGCCACCCCGCCGGTGATGCTCAGGGTCGTGCCCGAGCCCGTCAGCGCCACCGTCGCAGACGCGGCGTTGCTCGTGCTCACCGTGTACGGCCCCGTGCCGCCTCCAATGGCGTAAGTCGCGACCGCAGCCGGCGCCACCGTCACCGTGCTGGGGGCGGTCATGAACAGGGCGGTGCTCGTGCCCGCACTCACCGTCACCACCGTGCTCACCTGCACACCCCGGGCATCAAACACCGTGATCTGCGCCGCTCCTGCGCCCACACCCGTGATGCTCAGGGTCGTGCCCCCAGTGATCACGGCCGAGGCCGCCGCGCCGTTGCTGCTGCTCACCGTGTAGGGAGTCGTGCCGCCACTGATGGTGTAAGTCGCAACCGCAGCCGGCGCCACCGTCACCGCGTCGGGCGCGGTCATGAACAGCGCCGTCGTGGTCGCCGTCACGCTCACGCTGACCGAGTTGCCCGTAGCATCAAAGATAACAACTTGTGCCGTCCCCGCCGTCACACCCGTCAGCGTTAGGGTGGTGCCCGCGCTCACCGCCGCTGTCACCACCCCAGCACTGCTGGTGCTGGCTAAATAGGGCGCCGTGCCGCCACCAATGGTGTAGGTCTGCGGGGTCCCCAGGGCCAGGCTCACCGCGCTGGGCGCGGTCACAAACAGCGCATTCGGAGTGTTCCCCGTGCTCACCGTCACCAGCGTATTGACAGACGCTCCGGCCGCATCAAACACCG
>JBBAPO010000036.1:0-39100 GCA_040400795.1 Rhodoferax sp. | reverse complement strand
TTGATAGGCGTTGACCACCGCGACATCGTGAAAAAAATCACCAACGTCATCCCCGATTACATGGTGATGGGCGAGCGCGGCATGGCCGACATGGCCGAGATGGACATGCCGCTGCCCGACAACACCGCCAAGATGATGACCGGCGAAGGTCCGTTTGGCAGTGTCGAGATGGGCGGCATGTTCAGCATGGTCAAAGTGCGCAAAGATCAGAAGGTCGGTGACTACCAAGACCCAGGCTGGTACAAGCACCCGCCCGGTACTGTCGCCTACGAATGGACAGGCAGTACGCCCAACCCAGAACGTTTTGCGTCAGAGGGTGGGCAAAGCGTGAATGCGCAAAACATGCCAGCCAAAGAAGTTGAAGTGCAAGTCCGCAAGCCCGTGATGAAAAATATGGGCAACGGCGGTGCAATGGAAGGGATGAAGCATTGAGTTTGAAAAACCAAAGCTTTTCTCCTGAAATAATTATTTATTTTTTAACTTTTACAGGTAACTTATGACGACACGACGCACATTACTCATTGCTTCAGCATTCAGCGCAGCAACCACCTCCACTGTTTTTGCACACAGTAATGAGCCGCATGCCAAAAAAACAGGCCCTGTCAAAAAAGAGCAGAAGCCCTGGGGGATTGCTGGAGATGACAAAGCAGTCAAGCGCACCGTCACATTTAGCATGACCGACAACATGCGTTTTACCCCGGACAAGTTGGAGGTCAAGCAGGGCGAAACCGTGAAGCTTGTCATCAAAAACAACGGCAAAGTCATGCACGAATTTGTGTTGGGCACAAAAAAAGAGCTCGATGAGCACGCCACCTTGATGGTGAAATTCCCGACCATGGAGCACGACGAACCCTACATGGCGCATGTTGGCCCTGGTAAAACGGGGCAGCTTGTATGGCACTTCAACAAAGCTGGCACGTTTGATTTTGCTTGTTTGATCGCTGGCCACTACACGGCCGGTATGGTCGGCAAAGTTACCGTTCTTGCAAACTGAAAGAATCATTATGAAAATCATCAAATCAGTTATGACTATTTCTACGCTGCTGTTGGCTACAGCATCAGTATTTGCGGCATCACATGCTGGCGTAACCACGGGAAAAGATGCGGCCAAGAAAGAGACCGTAGCGCCGTTGCATACGTCATCAATAACGGCCGACATGGCTGACGGAGAAGTCCGCAAGGTCGACAAGGAAAACAAAAAGATGACTATTAAACACGGCGAGATTAAAAATCTGGACATGCCTGGCATGACCATGGTTTTTCAAATTCGAGACACCTCTTTGTTGGAGACATTTAAAGCAGGCGACAAGGTCAAGTTTTTTGCAGAAAAATTAGATGGCGGTTTTGTCGTCACAGGTATGCACTTGGCGAAGTAGTTTTTAATGGCGGTTGTTGTGTCTTTTTTAAGACAAGTCAGCCACCTCGCTTTGTGGAGATAAATTTTCAGTATGGGTATGTACATACCGTGACCGAGATAAATGATGACCTGTTTGTAGCCGCTATAGAGGCTGACAGTTGAGGCAGCAACTTGTTTGCCTAGAAGACAAACAACGATACACCCCTCAAAGCTCGCCAGATGAACTGGTGTGGATAAAATTGGACATCGACCAACAGGGGCAGCCCCGCCCAGTCCCAATCGCCAGCGGCATTGGTCAATTAGGCCATACCCATCATTGCCGCCCTAAAACTCCCCTAGCCATAGCGCATGGTGTTTTGCATGCTTTGTTGCAACAGCAGCGCTTCGACAATCGTCACCAGCAACGGAGAATAGGTATGCGGAAGTTCACAGGCCTCTTGCGTGCCCATCAGTGTGCACGTGACGGCTCCCTTGGCCCGTACCGATGCGCTGCGGATGCCGCCATGCAAAATCGCGGCCTCACCAAAAGTCTGGCCCTGGGCCACCTCGGCAAACACCACGCCTTGCGCGTTCAACATTTCCACCGTACCGGACTGGATGAAATACAGGTGGGAGGCGACATCGCCCGCGCTGAAGATCAGTGCGCCATCGTCAAAGCTTTGGTTCGCAAAGTTACTCAATTGAGGGGTCCTCGCTTCCTAAGGCAGCGCCAAGATGCGCTTGATGACCGTCTGCATGATCGAACGCACCTCCAGTGGCAGCTTGGCCACGATGGAGTCGATGCGGTGCAGCGGGAGCAACCGCGCCTGCACCGCGCTAGTGGTAATGACGCTGTATTTGCTGGGCTGGTTGATGACACCTTCGGCCAGCCCCAGCACCGAGCCGGGCCCAAAACGGTAAATGTCGTCGCCCTGGGTACCGATCAGGGTCCCGCTCACAATAATATAGGCCTGCTGGTGGGTTTGACCGGCCGAAATGATTTTTTGCTTGGGCCCAAAGGTGACCGAACTGAGCTGGGTAGAGCCGCACAAACTCAGGTAAAGGCGCTCGTCGCTGGTTAATTTTCCGGACTTGAAGATGTCCTGGGCATGGGTCGAGCGCTGATCCAAGATCCCGAAACTCTTCAGGCGGTCAATGTCAACCGAAAAACTTGCTCGCAAGGTGGGCACGCGTTGTCCTTTGTGATGGGTTTACAGTGAGGTAGAGGAAAAATGCTTTCGCTGCGCCCTAGCGCCTGATGGTCAAACCGGTGGGATTTTACGTTGCCCGGCGGGCGGATTGTCATGGGGCACGATAAGGCATGGGTCCCCGCCTGCGCGAGGACGACGGGGCACATGGCTCCACGCCTGGGCGAGGACGACGGGTCACATGGGTCCCCGCCTGCGCGAGGACGACGGGGCAAGCTGTAACCAGGACTTACAGACTGGTCCGCAGTGTCCAAATTTCGGGGAACAACACCACGTCGAGCATCTTGCGCAGGTAGCTCACGCCGCCGGTGCCGCCGGTGCCGCGCTTGAAGCCGATCACCCGCTCCACGGTGGTGACGTGGCGAAAGCGCCAGAGGCGGAAGGCGTCTTCAAGGTCTGTCAGTTCCTCACCCAACTGGTACAAGTCCCAGTGGTCGCGCGGACTGCGGTAGACCACCAACCACGCCTCCTCAACCGCTGGGCTGGCCACATAAGGCTGCGTCCAGTCGCGCTCGGTGTGGCTGGCGGGCAAGGTGAGGCCGCGCCGTGCCAGCAAGCGCAAGGCCTGGTCGTAAAGCGAAGGCGCCTCATAGGCCGACTGCACCTGGGCCAGCAGATCAGGCCGGTGCGCATGCGGTTTGAGCATCGCCGCGTTTTTGTTGCCCAACGCAAATTCGATGCAGCGGTACTGTGCGCTTTGGAAACCACTGGAGCTGGACAGGTAGGGCCGGATGGCGCTGTACTCGGGCGGCGTCATGGTGGCCAGCACGTCCCAGGCGTGCACCAGCTGCTCCATGATCTTGCTCACCCGGGCCAGCATCTTAAAGGCGCTGCCCAGGTCATCGGCGGCCACGCAGCCAATGGCAGCCTGCAACTCATGCAGCATAAGCTTCATCCACAGTTCGCTGGTCTGGTGCTGGATGATGAAAAGCATCTCGTTGTGCTCGGGCGACAGGGGATGCTGGGCGCCCAGGATCTGGTCCAGGTGCAGGTAGTCGCCGTAGCTCATGGCACGGCTGAAGTCGAGCTGGGCTTTCTCTGCCGCCACGATCTGCTCGGGCGTGCTCGGCTGAGTGCCCATAGGCGTGCCCGCTTCTGTGCTCATCTCAGGTCACAGCCTGTTGACGGTTGAATTCGGGCCGCTGCCACTCGCCGCTGGCCAGCACCTGGTGCAGATGCTCCACCGCCTGCCAGACGTCGGCAAAGCTGGTGTAAAGCGGCGTCAGGCCAAAGCGCAGGATGTCCGGGTGGCGGCCGCCGTCACCCGCCCGAAAGTCGCCAATCACGCCGCGGGCGATCAGTGCCTGCATGATGGCGTAAGCGCCGTCAGCTCGCGCCAGGCAGACCTGCGAGCCGCGTTGCGCGTGCTCAAGCGGCGTCACCAGCGTCAAACCCTGCCCGGCACAGCGTTGCGCCACCAATTCAATGAACAGGTCTGACAAGGCCAGTGATTTCTGGCGCAGTGCTGCCATGCCACCCAAGGGTTCAGCAGCGCTGAAGGTGTCCAGGCCGCAGGCCAGTGCCGCCAAGCTCAGGATCGGCTGGGTGCCGCACAGGTAGCGGCCGATGCCAGGGGCGGGCTTGTAGTCGGGCGTGAAGGCAAAAGGCGCTGCGTGGCCCCACCAGCCGGCCAGGGGTTGCCAAAAGCGCTCGGCGTGCTGCGGGTGCACCCAGACAAAAGCCGGAGCGCCAGGCCCGCCGTTGAGGTACTTGTAGCCGCAGCCCACGGCGAAGTCGGCTTCGGCTGCTTTCAGGTCCACCGGCAGGGCACCTGCGCTGTGGGCCAGGTCCCACACGGTGAGCACGCCGGCCCGGTGCGCGGCAGCCGTGAGGGCGGTCATGTCGTGCATGGCGCCGGTGCGGTAGTTGACATGGGTCAGCAGCAATACCGCCACGTCCTGGGCTGACTCCGGGGCCAACGCGGCCGGCAGTTCGTCGGCCTCCAGCAGCGTCAGCGTGCCGCCGTGCTCGCGGCACAGGCCTTCGGCGATGTACAGGTCGGTTGGAAAATTATTTCGCTCAGATATGACTCTAAGCCTTGTCGGGTGGTCGTTTCTAGCTATCAAAAGTGCAGCGCTCAGCACCTTGTACAGGTTGATAGAGGTGCTGTCGGTGGCCACCACCTCGGCCGGGCCTGCGCCAATCAGGCCGGCGATGCGGTCGCCCAGGCGCTGCGGCATGTCGAACCAGCCGGCGGTGTTCCAGGAGCGGATCAGGCCCTGGCCCCATTCCTCGCTGACCACCTGCGCCACCCGCGCCGGGGTAGCGCGCGGCAGCACGCCGAGCGAGTTGCCGTCCAGGTAGATCAGGCCGGGGGGTAGCTCAAACTGCTCGCGCAGGCTGCGCAGAGGGTCCTGTTGGTCGAGCTGTTGACAGTGTTCAAGGGTGGTCATGGGAGGTCTCGCAGAATGGCCCGCACCGGCGACGCGTCGGCGAGCATGAGTTTGAGGGGGAGGGCGATCAGCTCGTAATCGCCCTCGGGGATGTCATCAAGCACCAGGTTCTCCAGCACACGCAGGCCGCGTTGGCGGATCACCTGGTGGCTGGGCAGGGTTTTGCTGTCAGCCGGGTCGATGCTGGCTGTGTCAATACCCACCAGCAGCACACCGAGATCGGCCAAGCGCTCCAGGGTCTCGGGGGCAAAAGCGCTCAAATTCGGGTCCCACTGGTCGACCGGCATGCGCTGGTAGGTGCGCACCAGCAGGCGGGGCGGCAGATCGGTCAGCGCGTGGGCCAGATGCCGCCACTCGATCAGCGGGCTGGGTGCTATGGCGTGGATCACCCGGCAGCGCCCGAGGTAAGGCAGCAGGTCGAGCGCGCCAACGGCCGCACCGCTGGGGTCGTAGTGCAGTGGCGCGTCGGCATGGGCGCCGATGTGGGGTGACAGTGTCAGGGCGCTGACATTCACCGGGCAGCTGGGCCCCAGCGTAGCGGTCCAGTGTTGCTGGTAGGCCGTGTCGCCCGGAAACACCGGGCTGGTCGGGCCCACTGGCGGCGAAATGTCGTAGATACGGGGCATGATTCGCCGGATTCTGTACCTCAGCGACCCGTCATGGTGTCGGTAATTTCCAACGGTTGTGGAAAATACTACAAGCGGCCCAAAAGCAAAAACTCCATCAGGGCCTTTTGCACATGCAGTCGGTTTTCGGCCTCGTCCCAGACCACGCTCTGCGGCCCGTCGATCACCTCGGCTTGAACCTCCTCGCCGCGATGCGCAGGCAGGCAGTGCATGAACAGGGCCTCGGACCGGGCGGCACGCATCATCTCGTCGTCCACGCACCATTGAGCAAAGGCCAGCTTGCGAGCCTCGTTCTCGGCCTCGTAACCCATGCTGGTCCACACATCGGTGGTGACCAGGTCGGCGCCAGCGCAGGCCTGTAGCGGGTCGCTGAAGACCGTGTAGCTCTCAGCCGAGCGCAGCCCAGCCACCGACTGGTCTACCTCGTAGCCGCCTGGCGTGCTGACGTGCACCTTGAAGCCCAGAACCTCGCTGGCCTGCAGCCAGGTGTTGGCCATGTTGTTGCCGTCTCCCACCCAGGCCACCGTCTTGCCTTGGATAGAGCCCCGGTGTTCGATGAAGGTGAAGATGTCGGCGAGGATCTGGCAGGGATGAAACTCGTTGGTCAGGCCGTTGATTACCGGCACCCGCGAGTGGCTGGCAAAGCGTTCGATCTTGGTGTGCTCGTAGGTGCGGATCATCACCAGGTCAACCATGCGGCTGATCACGCGGGCGCTGTCTTCAATCGGCTCGGCCCGGCCCAACTGGCTGTCGCTGGTGGTCAAGTGCACCACGCTTCCGCCCAGCTGGTACATGCCAGCCTCAAAGCTGACGCGAGTTCGGGTAGACGCCTTTTCGAAGATCATGGCCAGCGTGCGGTCTGCCAGCGGTTGGTGCCGCTCATAGGCCTTGAATTTCTTCTTGATCAGCGCCGCCCGCTCAAACAGGTAGGCGTAGTCCTCGGCGCTGAGGTCGCTGAATTGCAAGTAGTGTTTCATCGATTTATCCGGAAGATGGGCTAGCCCGTCATTCCCGCGCAAGCGGGAATCCATGCTGCTTCAAGTTGGTGCCAGCAGCTTTTTGACCAGCGGGCACAGTATGGTTACCAACTCGTCGGCTTCGGCCACAGTCATGATCAGCGGGGGCACCAGACGGATCACGTTGTCGGCTGTCACGCTGATCAAAAGCCCCTGGTCAACACACTGTTGCACCAGCGCGCCGCAGGGCTTGGCCAACTCAACACCCAGCATCAGGCCCAGGCCACGAATCTCACGCACTGACCCATTGGCCAACTCTGCCGCCAGCGCATGGTTTAGCGCGGCAGCCAAATGGGCACCCACCCGTGCAGCGTTGTCCAGCAGGCCATCTTCTTGCATGATGCGGATAGTCTCCACGCCGGCGCGCATGGCCAGCGGGTTACCGCCGAAGGTGGTACCGTGGTTGCCCGGCTGGAAAATGTTGGCGGCCTTTGGCCCGGCCACCACGGCACCAATGGGCACGCCTGAACCCAGGCCCTTGGCCAGCGGCATCACATCGGGCAGGATGCCGGCCCACTGGTGCGCGAACCACTTACCGGTACGGCCCATTCCGCACTGCACCTCGTCAACCATCAGCAGCCAGTCGCGCTGGTCGCACAGGGTGCGCAATTGGCGCAGGTAGTCCATGTGCGCTGGGTTGACGCCGCCTTCCCCCTGGATCGCCTCTAAAAACACCGCCACCACGTTGGGGTTGCCGGCGGTGGCTGCTTCCAGACTGGCCAGGTCATTGAGCGGCACCCGGATGAAACCCTGTACCAGCGGCCCAAAGCCGGCCTGCACTTTGGGGTTGCCGGTAGCGCTGAGCGTGGCGATGGAGCGTCCGTGGAAGGCCTTCTCGTACACCACAATCTCGGGGCGCTCTATGCCCTTGTCGTGGCCGAATTTGCGCGCAAGCTTCAGCGCGGCCTCATTCGCCTCCAGCCCGGTAGAGCAAAAGAACACGTTGGTCATGCCCGACAACTCAACCAGTTTCGCAGCCAGCGTCTCCTGATGAGGTACGTGGTAGTAATTGGAGGTATGGATCAGCTTGGTGAGTTGGTCCTGAAGGGCTGGCACCAGCTTGGCATGGTTGTGACCCAGGGTGTTGACCGCAATGCCGCCCAGCGCATCCAGGTAGCACTTGCCATTGATGTCCCAAACGCGGCAGCCCTGACCGTGCGACAGCGCGATCGGCAGGCGGCCGTAGGTGTTCATCACGTGGGGCGAGGAGGCCTCTTGGTGGGGGACAGCGGCATTCATGGGCTCGGGCTCCAAATAGGTCACGACAAATGAAAGCGGCCCAACGTGGGATGGGCCGTTGAAGCGCGATTCTAGGGCCATTGGCACCCTAGGCCGAGGCACTGCGCGCCAGTCTTTGCTGCAACAGCAAGTAGAATTCTTGTGCACCGCAGCAAACCGACTTTACCAACGCCACAATCCGTCCTGATGGTTTCATCACCCGCTAAACAAGTCGTGATTCACGGTGTGACCAGTCAGGGCAAGCCTTTCCGGCCAAGTGACTGGGCGGAACGCCTCGCCGGTGTGATGAGTTCGTTTAGGCCCGGTGGGCCGCGTCCGGGCAGCCATCTGGGTTACTCACCATGGTGCGTCCCGACCAGCGTGAACGGAGTGCGCTGTGTGGTGGTGCACCGTGACCTGCAGGACCATGATGTCATGGCCTGGGATTTCTGCATGAACTTCGCCCGGGACAACGAATTGCAACTCACCGAAGGCAAGCCAGATTCTGAAGGCTAAACGCCTAGCGCCCTAAACTAGAGGGCATGGAACTTAACCACGAATTCAAGGGCTTTCCCACAGGCCACACCCCTTTAGCCCTTAAGGACGTTGCGGCCCAGGGCTGGCGTGTGCTGCACGGCGACCTGCCCCTGCCGCTGGCAGTGCTCAAGCAGTCGGCACTGGAACACAACCTGAGCTGGATGCGCAACTTTTGCGCCCAACGTGGTTTGGATATCGCACCCCACGGCAAGACCACCATGTCGCCCGAGTTGTACGCGCGCCAGATCGCGGCTGGCGCCTGGGGCATCAGCTTTGCCACGGTGTACCAGGCCGCAGTGGGAGCGCGGCATGGCGTGCCCCGCCTCATCATCGTCAACCAGGTGCTGCAGGCGGCCGATTTGCAGGGCCTGGCCAGCCTGTTGCACACCTATCCCGGCTTGCAGACCTACTTTTTGGTGGATTCGCTGGCGCAGGTCGACGCCATTGAGGCCTGGCAGCGGCAACATGGCCAAGGCGTGGTTTTTGACGTCTTGTTGGAGCATGGGCTTGCGGGCAAGCGCACCGGCTGTCGCACCCGGGAACAGGCTCTGGCCCTGGCCCGCCGGGTCAAGGCCAGCCCCGCGCTGCGGCTGGCCGGCATCGAGTGCTATGAAGGCTCGCTGGCCAGCTGCCGGCACGAGGAAGACCGCGCTGGCGTGGCTGCTGTGATGGCCCGGTTGCAGGAAACCGCCGCTGACTGCGAGCGTGAAGACCTGTTTGAGTGCGACGAGGTGCTGCTGACCGCTGGCGGCTCGGCTATTTTTGACCTGGTGGCCGAGCATTTGCAGCCGCACCTTAAGCGCCCGGCGCGCGGTGTGCTGCGCTCGGGCTGCTACCTCACACACGATCACCTGCAGTACCGGCGCCATATGCAGTGCGTCGGCGAGCGGCTGCGACTGACCGAAACCCTGCGGCCCGCGCTGGAGGTGTGGAGCGTGGTGCAGTCCTGCCCCGAGCCCGGCCTGGCGTTGCTGAGCATGGGCAAGCGCGACATCTCTTACGACCTGGAACTGCCGGTGCCGGTGTGGCGGGTTGAAGGTGGGCTCGATGAGCACGGCAGGCAGGGCAGGGTGGACGCGGTGCCCGGCCACTGGACCATTACCGCCCTGAACGACCAGCACGCCTACCTGAAATACGACCCGAGCAGCCCGCCAGCTCAACACCCGCATGTGGGGCAACTGGTGGGCAGTGGCATTTCACACCCCTGCACCACCTTTGACAAATGGCGCTGGATGCCAGTGGTGGATGACGATTACCGGGTGGTGGACGCGGTGTCGATTCATTTTTGATTGGGGTAGCACCAGTTTCCATGCTCAAAGGCTGAGACGGCGAAACTGCATTGGTCAACGCTCAAGCCGCCAATTTCGCGCTCGCCAGTCGATTCAAGCTGACACCTTGCTCGGCAGCCATCAGTGCCAGATTGCGATGGATAGAGGGTGGAATCCGCACTCGGAATTCGCCGCTGTAGGTTTTTTCTGCCAGAGCCACTGGCACAGGCTCGCCACGCGTGTTCATGTCGGCTACCACATCGGTTACCACTTTCTGGATACCCTTGAGTGCCGCCGCTGGCGTCTTCGCCAACCAGCTCAGCGAGGGGAACTCTGTGCATAGCCCCAGGTGCTCGCCATCCTCCGGGGACCAAGTGACTCGGTAGGTGTAATGCTGAATGTTCATGATCGGTTCTTCAATTGTTCAATGGCCGCGAGGACTTGCCTGACTTGATAGGGCTTTGCCTTGCCTTTGGCGTTCTGGATATTGACACGGGGGTCACCCGGCCACGGTGTCTTGAAAATGGCGTGACTGCTACCGTCTTGTCTAGGCTCTCCAAAGTAGGCCTTACACACTTTTTTCAAATCATTAAAGCGCACATTTGCCGGTTCGCGACCCATCTGCTCCAACAGTTTATTCACATCAGCCATTGGAGCTTGATGGTGCCATTAATGACACCACTTGTCAAATCAAGACTATTCACTACTGACTCGGATTTGCCACGGACCGAATGGCTCGAACTACAGGCCTCATCTGCTTTTTGGCAAACTAGTCCAAAGGCGCATGCAACCGCGTTTCGTTAGTCACAATGCCGCCCCGCCGGCCGATCTCGATACTGCCGTAGCGCTGCTTGAAACAGTCAGGCAAGGGCCGGTCCCCCGGCACCGATAACCACAGCCGCAGCAGGTGGCGCTTCTTGTCCCGCTCGGGCCAGTCAATAAACGCAGTGCGGTCATGCAACTGGGCGTGGTTGTAGACGAACTGCATGTCGCCGGACTGCAATTGCATACCAAAATGCAGGTCGGGGTCGTTGGCTAGGGCATCGAACATATCCAGCGCCTCGATATGCGCGGGTGTCAGGCGCATGGCACCTTCGAACCTTTGCGCGCTGTCGATGTACTGACGCTGGTAAAACACCGTCAGGCGGCCCTCGTGCCAGGACAGTGGCGGTATCGTCAGCCAGGGCAGGGCGCCATCGGGCACTTCGCCGCGACGGTCGGTGGCGATAGGGTCGAACAGCAGGGTCAACAAGTCGGGGCGCAGTTCCCGCATGCGGTTGTAAATGGTTTCAGCGCTGACCAGCAGGGACCGGCCGCCGGACTTTGCCTCGCGAAGGCACAACAGGCCGACCACGTCCGCGCTGTCGGTGTGAAAGGTCTGCCGCTCGGCCGTCTGGTAAAAGCGGGTGTTGGGGTCTTTGGATGAGGCGCCGAGGTCACGCACATGGCCGAGGATGTGGCCAGCCGCGTTTTGCGAGCGCGCGCTGCCCAGATGCGCGCCGATGCCGCAGAACACCGTGGCGGCAAATTGCTGGCTGTAGCCCGCCAGGGGTAAGCCCCGCAGCACTTCAATGCCGTTGCCTTGCAGTAATTTGGTCTGCAGTGTTTGCAGGTGGCCGGCGAACGAGCTTAGAGGGAAATCAGCCGCACTAATCTCGCCCACGTCGCGGCCCAGCGAAAGGTAATGCCGCGCGGCCTGCTCCAGCTCAGCAATGTCCGCTCCAGACAACCGGTACAGCCAGCGATCCTCATTTCTAGCCATATCGATGCCGAGCCAGGCTGCGGGTCCGGTCAATGTTTTTGGCAAAAGCGATAGGTCCATGGGTTCACGATTCATGTCGCAATCGCCCGCGTTTCGCCGTGGCGCATTAGCCAGACCCTGTCGCTTGAAAGGCCACGTGCCTGCAGGGCCTCCGCCAGATCGCGCGGCGGGTGATCAAAGGCCTCCTGGGTGAGTTTGAATGTGCCCCAATGCACCCCAAACGCCTGCTTCGCATCCAAGTCCAGCATCAGCTGCACCGCGTCGGCCGGGTTCACATGCATCTTCTTCATGAAGTCGCGAGGCAGGTAGGCGCCGATCGGCAGAGCCAATAAGTCCACCGGCCCCAGGCGTTCACGAATGGCCTTGAAGTCGGCGCTGTAGCCGGTGTCACCAGGAAACATAAAGCGCCAGGCCTCCCATGCTTTGGGCTGACGCTCCACCATATAGCCACCCCAGAGGGATGCGTTGGTGTCGAACGGCGTGCGGCGGCTCCAATGCTGAGCAGGGGTGAAGTGAATGCGAATGGGGTGCGCCAGTTTGTTGCCGTCTTTGTCGCGGGTCACATCGGCGTGGTCCCACCAATCCATTTCTGTGACGTTGGGAATGCCGCGCGCCTCAAACCAGGGCTTCAGGCCCAAGGGCACAAAGATGCTCGGCCGTTGGCCGGACGCCATCATCGCCGCCACTGTGGCATCGCACAGGTGGTCGTAGTGGTTGTGCGAAATCAGCAGCACGTCGATCGGCGGCAGATGGTCGCCGCGCAGCGGCGCGGGCACCATGCGTGGTGCGCCAAAGCGGCCGTAGGGACCGGCAAAGTCGGCCAGCGTGGGGTCCAGCAGAATATTGAGCCCACCCACCTGCAGCAGCACCGACACATGGCCGAGCCAAGTCACGGTGGGTTCGTGCTTGCGTTGCGCAATCCGCGCCTGGTCCACCGGCACGGTCCAGGCTTTGGCGAATGCGGCGTAACCGTTCTCAGGCGGCGCAAGTGGTTTGAAGTCTCCGCGCAGAGTGCGCCAGACCATGTCGTACCAAGGAAAGTTGCCAATGACGACCGCTGGATCGCTGTTGGAAAAGCCGCCTTCGCGGTGGTGCTTGGGCTTGGCTGGCTGGGTGTGGTGAATCATGCTGGTTGTCGTTCGAATCAGCCTTGCGAGTAGTGGATCAGATTTTGCGCCGCCCTTCCCAGTAAGGCTCGCGCACCGCCTTTTTATCGATCTTGCCTATCGTGTTGCGTGGCATCTCGGCAATGAAGTCCACCCGTTCAGGCTGCTTGATGGACGATAGCGTGGATGTCCGGCAGAGCTGCAATAGCTCGTCGGCCGTTGCCGACTGCCCGGGCTTGAACGCCACGACCGCCAGCACGGCCTCGCCCCATTTGTCGTCCGGTATGCCGACCACCGCTGCGTCCAGCACCGCCGGATGTGTGTACAACACTTTCTCGACCTCGCTGGGCGCTAGGTTGTAGCCGCCCCGGATGATCAGGTCTTTGATGCGGTCGACGATGTAACAGTAGCCCTCGTCATCAATGCGGCCCACGTCACCCGAATGCAGCCATCCATCGATCAGCGCCTTGCCCGTGCGCTCAGGCTCACGGTAGTAGCCCTGCATGGTGTGCGGGCCGCCAAAAATGATCTCGCCGGCTTCGCCCGCTCCGACGTCTGCACCGTCTGGGTCGACCAGCCGCACCGTCGTTGCAAATGACGGCCGGCCACATGAGGCCAGCAATTGCGGCTTGTCTGTGAGCGCATGCACATGGTCCTGCTTGCGCAGCAGCGTACCGATCGAGGCGATCTCGGCCATACCGTAGAGCTGGATGAAGATGGGCCCGTACTTCGCAATCAGGGTACGCAGCCGTTCGGCCGGAATCGGCGAGGAGCCGTAGCCCAGGGTGGTGATCGAGGCCAGTCGGCGCGGAAAGTCGCCCGGGTCCTGCTCGAGCAGCGTGGCCAGCATGGTTGGCACCAGGAAGGTGTGTGTCACCTGATGGCGTTCAACCGTCTCGCAGAGTTTGGGGCCGCTGAAGCCGCGGCTTTCGGCAAAACCCACCGCAGCACCGGCGAGCAGGGTCGGCACGATGGTGATGTTGACGCAGGAATTGTGCGGAATCTGGATCAGGTAACGTGTCGCTTCGGTGATCTCGTACTCCAGGCAGGCGACCGTGCCGTGTTGCAAGGCCGCCGCATGATCGAACAAAATCCCCTTGGGCAGGCCGGTGGTGCCGCTGGTGTAGACGATGGCAAAGTGGTCTTGCGGGAAGGCGGTGTAGGCCCATGGGGCAAAGGCGGCACTGGCTGCTGCCAGCGCGGCTTCGTAGCTGCCGCCCGGTGCCAGCACAAGCACTGGGATGTTACGGAGGGCGGCCAGTCGCAGCGCCATGGCCTCGAACTCCGGCTCGGTGATGATCATGCGCGGCTCGGCGTTCGCCAGCACCGACACCAACTCGGACTCAGTCATGCGAAAGTTCAGACCCACATAGACCATGGCTGCCTTGCTGACCCCCACCAGCACCTCGACCACTTCCATGCAGTTGTGCACCAGCAGCGAAACGCGCTCACCCTTTGCCAACGCATGGCCCGTGCGCAGCGCATGGGCCATGCGGTTGCTGCGCTGGTCTAGGGTGGCGTAGTCCATGGTGCGCTGGCCATCGAACAGGGCCAGACTGTGCGGCGCGCGTTGGGTGATTCGGGTGACCGCAAGTCCGATGTTCATGGTGTGTCGGCAGAATGAGGGTTGAGGGCTGGCTGCCAGGGCAGCTCAATGGCCTTGATGATAAGAAACACAAACAAAAAAGCCGTCTTGACGACGGCTTTTTTGCTTTTGCTGACAGCGCACCCCGTTCAAACGGCGAAGCCCCGGTCAGGGGGATTCGTGCGAAGCGCCTGGGTTCAGGCGGCTTTGGTGGCCAAGGCTTTCACCTTGGACGACAGGCGGCTCTTGTCGCGAGCTGCCTTGTTTTTATGGAAGATGCCTTTGTCAGCCACGGTGTCCACCACGGCTTGCATCTTGCCAAAGGCTTCGGTAGCCTTAGTTTTGTCGCCAGCCAGCACGGCTTTTTCGACATTCTTCACCGCTGTGCGGTACTGTGAGCGCAACGACGTGTTAGCGGCGTTGATTTTGATGTCCTGACGGACGCGTTTGCGGCCCGACGCCAGGCGCGGGTTCTTTTTCTTGGGTTTTCCAGATGCCATATAAATAGTTCCTTGTGTCTGAGGATGATGCCAGCAAAGCCCGCAATTCTAGCAGGGGCTACACTGAGCGGGTGAGTCTTTTCAAATCTGCGTCAACCGTTTCTCTGCTGACTCTGGCCTCCCGCATCACCGGCTTGGGGCGTGAGCTGCTCATGGCGTCGATGTTCGGTGCGAGTGCCATGACCGACGCCTTCAACGTCGCTTTCCGCATCCCCAACCTGTTTCGGCGCCTGTTTGCCGAGGGCGCTTTCAGCCAGGCTTTCGTGCCGGTGCTGGCGGCCAGCAAGCAGCAGCATGGTGACGCCGCCACCCGCCTGCTGGTGGACCGGGTGGCCACCGTGCTGGTCTGGGCCTTACTTTTCACCTGTGTGCTGGGCGTCGCGGGGGCCCCCATTTTGGTTTGGAGCATGGCCAGCGGCCTGCAGCAGTCGCCGCGCGGCTTTGAGGCGGCGGTGTTCATGACCCGCTGGATGTTCCCCTATATTGCCTTCATGTCGCTGGTGGCGCTGGCGGCCGGGGTGCTGAATACATGGAAGCGCTTTGCCTTGCCGGCGGCCACACCGGTCCTGTTGAACCTGTCCATGATTGGGGCCATGGTCTGGGGCTCGCCCTGGTTAGCCCGCCACGGGCTTGAGCCGATTTATGCCCTGACCGCTGGCGTGATGCTGGGCGGCATGCTGCAGCTTAGTGCGCAAGTTTGGGGCCTTCGGCGTCTGGGCATGCTGCCTCACATTGGCATGAACTGGTCAGCCCTGCGACTGGCCTGGGCGGACCCAGGTACCCGGCGCATCGCTAGCCTGATGGCGCCGGCGTTGTTGGGGGTGAGCGTGGCGCAGATTTCGCTGCTGATCAACACCCAGATTGCCTCGCACCTCACCCCCGGCAGTGTGAGTTGGCTCAGCTACGCCGATCGGCTGATGGAGTTTCCCACCGCTTTGCTGGGCGTGGCCCTGGGTGTGGTGCTGACGCCACAACTCGCTGCGGCCCGGGCCGCGCAGGATACAGGCCGTTACTCGGCCATGCTGGACTGGGGCTTGCGCCTGGTGCTGCTGCTTGGCCTGCCCAGTGCCGTGGCCTTGCTGACCTTCTCCAAACCGCTTGTGGCAGTGCTCTACCACTACGGTGCCTTTACCGACCGAGATGTGGCTCAGACCACGACGGCACTTATGGGCTATGGCGTCGGCCTGCTCGGGCTGGTGGCGATCAAGGTGCTCGCGCCCGGCTTTTATGCCAGCCAGGACATTCGCACCCCGGTCAAGATTGCCATAGCGGTGCTGATGATCACGCAAGTGCTTAATTTGGCGCTGGTGCCGCTGCTGCAGCATGCCGGGCTTGCGCTGGCCATCGGGCTTGGCGCCCTCATCAATGCCCTGTGGCTGTTACTCGGCTTGATGCGCCGCGGCAGTTACAGGCCGTCGCCAGGCTGGGGCTTGTTTTTGCTGCGGGTGGTATTGGCGTCGGCGCTGCTAGCGGCCTGTTTGCTGATGGCGGCCAGCGCCTTTGACTGGATTGCCATGCGCGCCCATAGTTTGCAACGAATTGGACTGATGGCCCTTGTGCTGCTTGGTTCTTCAGCTCTTTATTTCATAGCACTCCGGCTGTTGGGCCTGAACCTGCGTCAGCTGTTGCAGCGTTAAGAAAACGCTAAACCCATCGCCGAGATAAAGCGTAATAAAAATAGTTGACGCCGCCGCCGCGCGCCGTTACAAAGTCTCATGTCCATTCGATTTGACGTTCCAACACCGCTGGCTTACTTTGCCACCCTTGTCCATAGTGACGTTGATTTCCCGCTGCTGGAGGCCGCTGTCTGTCTGGCCCAAGACGAGTACCCCGAGCTTGATATCCAGCAGGTGCTGAGCGAGGTGGATCAGTTGCTTGAACGCGTCAAGCGCCGGGTGCCGAGCGATGCGCCCGCCCTGCAACGCCTGCGTACGCTCAACCAGCTGTTTTACCGCGACCTGGGCTTTGGCGGCAACCTCAACGATTATTACGACCCAGAAAACAGTTACGTCAGCGTTGTGCTGCGCAGCCGGCGCGGCATTCCGATCTCGCTGGCGGTACTGTGGCTGGAGCTGGCCCTTGGGTTGGGCTTGAACGCCAATGGTGTGGCCTTTCCTGGGCATTTCATGCTCAAGGTGAGCCTGCCCAAAGGGCAGGTCGTGATAGACCCTTTCACCGGCCAGTCACTCAGCCGTGAAGACCTCAGTGAACGGTTGGAGCCCTTTCGCCGTCATGCCAACCAAGCAGACGATTTTGACGCGCCAATCGGGCTGTACCTGCAGCCAGCGCCGGCGCGTGACATCATTGCCCGCATGTTGCGCAATCTGAAGGAGATTCACCGCACGCAAGAAGACTGGGGCCGGCTGATCCCCGTGCTGGACCGGCTGATTACCCTGCTGCCGCAGGCCTGGGGCGAGTACCGCGACCGCGGTTTGGCGTGGGTCGAGCAGGGCCAGCCTGCCCTGGCACTGGCCGATCTGGACGTGTATTTGTCACACGCCGAAGATGGCCTGGACATTGACGCCGTTGCCGAACGCGCGCTTGCGCTGCGCCGTGAACTCAACTAGGGGTTGGTAACAGCAGGGAGGGCGCCGCAGTCAGCGGACGACCACGGCGGCCGATGGCTCGCCCCGGGCGGCGATAACACCGATTACATGCACCTGTTCCCCGGCGGCCCGCAGATGGTCGGCGCAGGCTTGGGCCTGGTCGGCGCTGATCACAACCACCATCCCGATGCCGTTGTTGAAGGTTCGGTTCATCTCAAGATCATCAATGGCAGCGGTGCGTTGCAGCCAGGCAAACAGCTCGCTTTGCGGCCAGCTGCCCTTGACCAGATGGGCCGCCAGACCCTCGGGCAATACACGCGGTATGTTTTCCAGCAGGCCGCCACCGGTGATGTGGGCCAGTGCCTTGATGGGGTGGGCCGCCAGCGCCGCCAGCACGCTCTTGACGTACAGCCGGGTTGGCGCCATCACCGCTTGCCGAAACGGCTGCCCGTCCAGCGTGGCGGGTAGCGCCTCGCCAGCCCGCTCAATACATTTGCGCACCAGGCTGAAGCCGTTGGAGTGCACACCGCTGGACCCGAGGCCCAACACCACGTCGCCGGGCTTGACGTCCTGCCCGGTCAGAATCTTCGATTTTTCGACCACGCCCACGGCAAAGCCTGCCAGGTCGTACTCGCCTGCCGGGTACATGCCCGGCATTTCAGCGGTCTCACCCCCGATCAGCGCGCAGCCAGACAGCTCGCAGCCGCGCGCAATGCCTCCCACTACGGCGGCGGCGGTGTCGACATTGAGCTTGCCGCAGGCGAAATAATCCAGAAAAAACAGGGGCTCCGCCCCCTGCACCAGCACATCGTTCACGCTCATGGCTACCAGGTCGATCCCGACGGTGTCATGCATGGCCCATTCAAAGGCGAGCTTGAGCTTGGTGCCCACACCGTCGGTGCCGCTCACCAGCACGGGCTCACGGTAGCGCTTGGGCACTTCAAACAGGGCGCCAAAGCCGCCAATGCCGGCCAATACGCCTTCGCGCATGGTCTTTCGGGCCAAGGGTTTGATGCGTTCAACCAGTGCGTCGCCCGCGTCAATGTCAACGCCGGCGTCTTTATAGGACAGGGGGGAGGGGGTGTGGGGAGTCGTCATGTCAGTGGCGGGGCTGATCCGAAGGCACAGCCCGATAGAATTGGGGCAGATTTTACGGGTTTGCCCCCGCTGCCCACCACCATGATCTTCACCCCCACCCAAAAAAGAGTCGCCGCCTGGGCAGGCATTGCGCTGGCGCTGGTCTTGCCGCTGTGGCTGTTGGCGCCGGTGCTGACGCCCTTTGTGGTGGCTGCGGTGATGGCCTATGCGCTCACTCCGCTGGTGGATTGGCTTGACGACCTGGGCCGTGGGCGGTTGCCGCGCATTGTGGCGGTGGTGCTGGTGGAGTTGCTGTTCATTGTGGCGCTGCTGGGCATGGTGCTGCTGATCGTGCCGATTGTGGCCAAGGAACTACCGCTGCTGCGCGAACAGGTGCCGGTGCTGCTGGAGCGTCTGAACAACTCACTTAAGCCGGCGCTGGCGCAGGTTGGTATTAATTTTTCTATGGATGTGGCCAGCATCAAGGCCTACCTGCTGGAGTACCTCAGCGGCAACTACGAGGACGCGCTGCGCTCGGTGATGGCCTCTGTCAAACTGGGCGGCAGCCTGGCGTTTGCCCTGATTGGCAATGCGGTGCTGGTGCCAGTGGCCCTGTTTTACCTGCTGATGGACTGGCACAATTTTGTGGCGCGTGCGCTTGAGTTTGTGCCGCCGCGCCTGCGTGGCGGCGTTGACGGCTTCACCAGAGAGGCCGACGAGGTGCTGGGCCAGTACCTGCGTGGCCAACTGCTGGTGATGGTGCTGCTGGCGGTGTTTTACAGCTCTGGCCTGGCGCTTTTCGGGCTTGACTTGGCCTTGCCTATCGGGGTATTCACCGGTCTGGCCATTTTTGTGCCCTACCTCGGCTTCGGCCTGGGCCTGATACTGGCCACGCTGGCGGGTTTACTGGAGTTTGCCAGCACCGCCGGCCCATCGCACGCTCTGCTGATGGTGGCCGTGGTTTATGGGCTGGGGCAGATGATCGAGAGTCTGTTCCTGACCCCCCGCCTGGTGGGGGAGCGCATTGGCCTGCACCCTCTGGCGGTGATCTTTGCGCTGCTGGCTTTTGGCCAATTGTTTGGATTTGTAGGCGTGCTGGTGGCCCTGCCGGCCAGCGCGGTACTGCTGGTGGCCATGCGCCGGGCTCGCGCCGCTTACCTGGCAAGCCGGCTTTACCAGGCCTGACGGCGGGATGCGGCAAATCGCGCTCGATATGGGTCTGGCCAGCGGCCCGACCCTGGCCAATTTTTTCCCAGGTCCCAACGAGGCCGTTCTCAGGCACTTGCAGCTCTGGATCGGCGAACGCAGCAGCCCGGCCACTCGCTCACCAGTGCCGACCTACCTGTGGGGTGCCAGCGGCAGCGGCAAGAGCCATTTACTCCAGGCGGTGCGGCGGACGCTGAACGAACAGGGTGCCGCGGTGGGCTGGCTCGATGCCAGCCTCCACACGCCGCCGCCATTCAGCGAGCAGTGGGGCGCCGTGCTGATGGACGACGTGCACCTGTACACCGCCGCGCAGCAACAGGCGGCATTCAACTGGTTTGTCAACGCTCAGACGCACCAGCACTGGGTACTGGCCACCGGCGAGATGGCGCCGGGCGAACTGCGCTTGCGCGAAGACCTGCGCACCCGGCTGGGCTGGGGGCACTTGTTTTGCCTGCAGGTCCTTAGCGAGCCCGACCGGCGTGCTGTATTGCGCGAGGCGGCCGATGAGCGCGGGGTGTTTCTGAGTGACGAGGTGATGGATTTCATGTTGACGCGCTTTTCCCGCGATCTGGGCAGCCTGATGGAACTGCTGGACCTGATGGACGGCTACGCCTTGCAGACCAAGCGGGCGATCACCATACCGCTGATCAAAGCCATGATGGACGAGGCCTGACACCGTGAAGCTGACCCTGTTTGACCTGGACCACACCCTGCTGCCCATCGACTCGGATTACGCCTGGGGCGTGTTCACCACGACCATCGGCTGGACTGATCCGGT
This sequence comes from Rhodoferax sp., assembly GCA_040400795.1. GTDB lineage: Bacteria > Pseudomonadota > Gammaproteobacteria > Burkholderiales > Burkholderiaceae_C > Rhodoferax. The sequence continues at coordinate 18,938 of JBBAPO010000036.1, read as the reverse complement.
CGATTTCAACCGGCGTAATGACGAGTTTTACGCCCATTACAAGGCCGGCACGCTTGACATCCACGACTACGTGCGTTTTGCCACTGAGGCCGTGCGCCGGCAGGGCGCGATCAAGGCCCAGGCTGCCCATGCGGAGTTCATGCGCAGCGTAATCGAGCCCGCCATCCTCCCAGAGGCGCTGGACCTGGTCCTTTCGCACCAACAGGCTGGCGACACCGTGGTGATTGTTACCGCCACCAATGAGTTCGTGACCCGTCCCATAGCTCAGGCCTTTGGCGTGGCCGAGCTGATTGCGGTGGAACTGGCACGTGATGGGCGTGATATGGCAGCCGGCGGCAGCGGCTGGATCACCGGAGAGATTGCTGGTGTTCCGTCGGCGCGTGAGGGGAAGGTGACCCGCGTGAGCCAGTGGCTGCAAAACCGCGCACTGGGCTGGGCCGATGTGGAAACCACTTTTTACACCGATTCGATCAATGACCTGAGCCTGATGGAGACCGTGACCCACCCCGTGGCCACCAACCCGGACGCGCGGCTGCGCGCCATTGCCGAGACACGCGGATGGCGCATACTCAATCTGTTTCAAGGCCTGTGAACCGCCAACGCACAAGCAATGACCCTGTCATTCCCGCGCAGGCGGGAATCCATTGGCCCCTGGATCCCCGCTTTCGCGGGAATGACACAGCACTCCAACTTCAATGATCAAAAAATTCATCGACAAACTGCTGGGCAAAGTCTCCGGTGCCCCTAAAGCCAAAAAACTGCCCTTTGGCATACGTGAGGAGGTGACCGTAGACCGCCACGGCATCGACCCCACGCTGGTGGACGAGCGGGCGCGCAACGTGGTCAGCACCCTGCAGGGCGCGGGCTTTGAAGCCTACATCGTGGGCGGTGCGGTGCGCGACCTGATGGTGGGCCTGGCGCCCAAAGACTTTGACGTGGCCACCAACGCCACGCCCGAGCAGGTCAAGGGCCTGTTCCGCCGTGCCTTCATCATCGGGCGGCGTTTTCGCATCGTGCACGTGGTGTACGGCCGGGGCCGCGAGCATGAGGTGATCGAGGTCTCCACCTTCCGGGCTTACATGGACAACGCCGCCGCCGAGGCTGTGGCTGGCAATGAGCGCACCAGCAAAAACGAGCTTGCGGGTATGAAGCATGCAGTCGACGCGTCGGGCCGGGTGCTTCGCGACAACGTCTGGGGCCCGCAAGAAGAAGACGCGGTGCGGCGCGATTTCACCATCAACGCCATGTACTACGACCCACAGACGCAGATCGTGGTCGACTACCACCACGGCATCGAAGACGCCAAAAAACGCGTCATCCGCATGATCGGCGACCCAGCCACGCGCTACCGCGAAGACCCGGTGCGCATCATCCGGGCGGTGCGCTTTGCCGCCAAGCTCAGCGGCCTGGGTTTCAAGCTTGAAGCCAAGACTGCGGCGCCCCTGGTGAAAAGCCAGGAACTGCTGGCTGACGTGCCGCAGAGCCGGCTGTTTGACGAGATGCTTAAGTTACTGCAAACCGGGCACGCGTTGGCATCGATCGAGCAGCTCAAGCTGCTGGGCCTGGCGCGCGGCATCTACCCGCTGCTGGACGTGGTGGTGGAGCGGGTGGGGCAGCCCTTTGTCAGCGCCGCGCTCAAAGACACAGACCGCCGCGTGGGTGAGGGCAAGCCGGTGGCCCCGAGCTTTTTGCTGGCCTGCGTGCTCTGGGCGGATGTGCGCGACGGCTGGGCCCAGCGCATCCAGCAACGCCAGCACGCGCACCCGGCTTTGCAAGACGCGATTGACGACGCCTTCAACGCCCGCATCGGCGACGTATCGGGTCGAGGCAAGCTGGCCGCCGACATGCGCGAGATCTGGATGATGCAGCCACGTTTTGACAAACGAGTGGGCAGCGCCGCTTTTGGGCTGGTCGAGCAGCCGCGCTTTCGGGCAGCCTTTGACTTCATGCGCCTGCGCGCCGACGTGGACGAGATTGACGAGTTGCTGGCTGACTGGTGGCAAGAGTTCAGCATGGCTGACGACACCCTGCGCCAGGACATGGTTGACCAGGTCCGCGAGGAGCAGTTGCAGCGGCCCCGTGCGTCCAAGGTCCACAAAGTGCCCCGGGCTGCCGCGCCAGACAGTCGGTCGGCGGCCGGAGCAGCAGATGCCGTTTCACCTGAAAACCTTGGCCCAACCGAGGGTGGCTCTGATGATTCTCAGCCTGATGGCGGGGCAGCCGCACCCAAGCGCCGCCGTCGACGTCGCTCCAGCACACGCCGCGAGGGCGGTGACGCAGGCGGAGCTGAGGGCGGTCAGGGCCCGGCTGGCGACTGACCCTGTGGCTCGCGCGGCCATCACCGCCTACTTGGCGCTGGGTGCCAACCTGGGTGAGGCCCAGGCCACGGTCCGGTGGGCCATGGCTGCCATCGCGGCCTTGCCAGGCTGCGAGCTTGGGGCCTGTTCATCGTTGTACCGCACCGCCCCTGTCGATTCATCAGGCCCGGACTACATCAACGCCGTGGTTGAGGTCAAGACGTCGCTCAGCGCGCCGGACTTGCTGGCGCAGTTGCACGGTCTGGAGCAGCAGGCTGGACGCGAGCGGCCCTACCGCAATGCCCCGCGCACGCTGGATCTGGACATCCTGCTCTACGGCAGCGCCCATGTTCACAGCCCCAGGCTGACAATTCCCCATCCACGCATGCTAGAGCGCGCCTTTGTGCTGGTGCCTTTGGCGGAGATCGCGCCAGATCGGGTGTCGGCCGAACAACTGCAGGCCGTGGTGGCGCAGGCATGTCAGCGCCTGTGAACCCCGCTCCAGCGCCAGCCGAGGCGCCCAGAAGCTTTGCCATGAACCTTGCCGCCATGATGGGCATTTGCCTGGCTTTCATGCTGACCGCGCTCAACACCTCGGTGGTCGGCATCGCCATGCCGCGCATCGTGGCTGACCTGCAGGGCTACGACCTGTACCCCTGGGCAGCGTCGTCGTACTTGGTGGGTAACACGGTGATGATTCCGCTGGCCGGCCGCCTGGGTGACCTGTACGGCCGCAAACCCTTTTTGCTGGTAGCCGTTGCCCTGTTTGCGTTGGCCTCACTGGCCTGCGGTCTGTCGCAAAGCATGGTCCAGCTCATCCTGGCGCGTGGCGTGCAGGGCCTGGCCGGCGGCATTTTTCTGGGCGTGGCCTCGGCCAGCGTGGCCGACCTGTTTCCCGAAAGCGCCGAGCGGCTGCGCTGGCAGGTCTACATGTCGGCGGCCTACGGGCTGGCTATGGCGGTTGGGCCGTCGTTTGGCGGCTGGGTGTCTGAGCACGCCAGCTGGCGCTACGTGTTCCACGCCAACCTGCCGATTGCGCTGGCAGCCTTTGCGATGGTCTGGGCCTACCTGCCGCATGTGCGCCAGGGTGACGGCGACGGCGGCCTGGACGCCTGGGGTGCCGCTTTGCTAACGGCTGCGGTGTGTAGCCTGCTGTTCAGTGCCGAGCAGAGCCAGGCCCATGGCCTGCTCAATGCGCTGTCGGCCGCGTTGTGGGCAGCTACGGTGTTGCTGACCTGGGCATTTTTGCGGCACCAGTACCGCACCACGGCGCCGGTGATTCCGCCCGATGTGATGGACAACGCCATCGCCCGGCGCCTGATGCTGCTCAGTGCAGGCTCGGGCATGACCATGTTTTTGCTGGTGTTTTACACGCCGCTTTTGCTGCAGGGCAGTTTTCATTTGTCGCCCAAAGAAGCCGGCTACGTGATGACGCCGCTGCTGGTCTTTATCACCGTGGGCAGCATTGCCAATTCGCGCATCGTGCCCCGGCTGCGCCGCGCCGAGCGCCTGATCACCGTGGGCCTGGCTGGTATGGCGTTGGGCTGTGTGCTACTCACCCAGTTGAGCGTGCACACGCCCCTGGTCTGGATGATGCTGGTTTTTGCGCTGTGCGGCATCAGCCTGGGCTTTCAGCTGCCCAATTTGACGCTTCAGATGATGGAGGCCGTAGGCCGCAAGCACTTTGGCGTGGCCGGCGGCCTATCGCAGTTCACCCGCACTGTGGGCAGCATGGTGGGCATCGGCCTGGCCAGTGCGGTGGTTAACTCGGTGTACCAGGGGCGGATTGCCGCTGCTGTGACCAGTGCGCACATCGACAACCCCAGGTTGTTGGAACTGCTGGCGACCCCGCAATTGCTGATCCGGCAGCAGGACGAGCTGGAGATGCGGGCCTTGGCCCAAACCCTGAGCCTAGACCCGCTCACCCTTATGGAGGCCGCCCGACAAGGCCTGGCTCAGGGTACGCAGGCGGCGTTTTGGTTCTGCGCCGGCGTGGCCGCGTTAAGCACCTTGGTCAGTCTGGGGTTGCCCAGGTATTCCATTCGGCCAGACCAATAACCGACCCGTTCAACCGATCTCGGCAATCATCTCGGTCGCGGCGCAATGATGTCTCTGATGGCTGAGACAAGTGTATATACTGTACAAATTACTGTACACGGTGTGCCGCTAAGGAAAAAGTCATGGGAATTTCAGCAAGCGACGTGATCCCGCTGTCATATGCCAGAGCTAATTTTTCCGAGTTGGCGGATGAAGTTAAGGCGGGTGCGGAGAAGATTGTGACGAAAAACGGCGAGAGCTTTATTGCGCTGATCGGTTCCGACCGGCTGGACTATTACCACCGGCTCGAACGTGAACGCATCCATTTGCTCCTGATTAACGAGGCCGCCAATGGGCTTGACGACGTGGCTGCCGGGCGAGTGCAGGATGCCATTAGCGCTATAGGGTCTCTCAAACGCCGACGCAATGCCTGACCAGCACAGGCGCTTTGACCGTGGTTAGGACGCCTATCGTCAAGTTAACGGCTAATTTTGAGAGAAATCTTGCCGACATTGAGCAATTTTTGACAGAGGCTGAAGCGCCGCAAGCCTTCGACAGCTTGCTGGATGAACTACTAGAGACCGTCATTCCCAATCTCGAACGGTTTCCCGGCATGGGGCGGCCGTTTCTGAACAGGGCCGTCGGGTCAGTGGAAGCCACCAACGCGCTGACTGCTCTGCGCGCCAAATTGCAAACGCTGCTCGCAGACTCAAATGCCTTACGTGAATACGTCATGGACCATTACCTGGTGCTGTACGCGCAAACTGAAGGCGCTGTTTACCTGCTGTCAATCAAGCACCACCGACAGGTCTCTTTCGATTTCGCGTCGCACTGGGGCTAAACCCCAGCTCATTGCCCCAAAAGCTCAACCCACCTCCGCAATCATCTCAATCTCAACACACGCACCCATCGGGATCTGTGCCACGCCAAAAGCGCTGCGGGCATGGGCGCCGTTGCTGCCGAACAGCTGCCCGATAAGTTCGCTGGCGCCGTTGGTCACCAGGTGCTGCTCGGTAAAGTCAGCGGTGGAGTTGACCAGCGACATCAGTTTGACGATGCGCTTCACGCGGTTGAGGTCGCCCACGGCGGCGTGTAGCGTGCCCAGCAGGTCGATGGCGACGGCGCGGGCGGCGGCCTGACCTTCGGCGGTGGTCATGGTCTTGCCAAACTGGCCGGTCCAGACTTTGCCGTCTTTCTTGGCGATGTGGCCGCTCAAAAAGACGAGGTTGCCGGTTTGCACAAAGGGCACATAGGCGGCGGCCGGTGTGGCGACCGGGGGCAGGGTGATGTTGAGTTCAGCCAGTTTGTCGTAAATGCTCAAGATGTTTTCTCCATAAAAATTTAGGTCAAATAGCCTTCTAGGCCTTATACAGACTGGTTAGTTAGCTATATTAAGTGTAGCGTCCAAGCTCTGGGACTGGGACTGGGACTGGGACTGGCTCTGTGTTTGGGTTTGGCGTTGGGTTTGGGTTTGGGTTTGCGTCTGGCCTGGTTGCAGGCGCTCGCCATAGGCCCGGTCGCCGGTCAGCGGCTCAACCGTCACGCCCACGGTGAGGGTGTGGCTGGCGCCGCCGTGGATCACGCCGCGCATGGGCGAAACATCGCCAAAATCGCGGCCGGTGGCCAGCGTCACATAGTCTTCCCCGGGTGAGTGCCAGCCGATGCGGTTATTGGTCGGGTCCAGCTCACACCAGCGCTGGCCCTCGGGCAAGTCTGGCACATAGATGGCGGCCCAGGCGTGCGATGCATCGCTGCCGCGTAATCGGGCAACACCGGGCGACGACTGGGTGAGTAAATAACCGCTGACGTAGCGCGCAGGCAGGCCTAGGCTGCGCAAACAAGCGATCAGGATATGCGCAAAATCCTGGCATACCCCCTTGCGCTGGGCCAAGGCTTGCAGTGCCGGGGTATTGACCTGCGTGCTTTGGCTCTCATAAATGAAATCAGCGTGCATGCGCCGCATCAAATCAGTGGCCGCAGCCAGCAAACCGCGGCCCGCCGTAAAGCTGGGCCGGGCGTAGGCCGCGAACTCGACGTCGCGTGGCGCGAAGGCAGAGGCAAACACAAAATCACTGGCCGCATCAAACTGGCCATCGGATCGGTAGCGAAACAGCTCGCGCGCAGCCTCCCAACTCACGCTGCTGCGGGGCGCGGCGCTGGCCTCGGTTGTTACTACGCTGCGCGCCACCACGTCCAGCACTCGGTGCGGCGTTTGCAGCGAAAAAAAACAACGACTGTTGCCGTAGACGTCGGTGGTGCGTGACAAACTGGCCGGGGTAGGGCTTATGTCAAGCTGGTGGCTAAGAACTTGTTGTTGCGCCGTTTGCAGCGGTTGCAGGTAGGCCATGTGCTGGGCCGTCTCTACCGCAGGCAGGTAGTCATAGCGGGTGTGGTGGGTCAGCTGCAGTTTCATGGCGTGCCGACGCTGTGCTTGCTGTCGTTGGCATGGGTGAAATAGGTGGCACTGACCACTTCTGACACCTTGAGCGTGGCGCGGAGAATCTGCTGCAACATGTCCTGCAGCGCAGCGGGCTGTTCACACAACTGCGCCAAGCGCCATGCGCCGGGATCGGGCACCTGCTGAGCCAGCGGGCTTAACACGTCGGGGGCGCTGCCGGCCAGCTTGGCCAACCTGCCGCGCAGGGTGTGGGCTACCCAGGCCAGCGAGCGCGGGTTGTCACCGTCAAGCACCAGCAGGTCCACCAGCGCAGCCAGGTCCCGGCTCTGCTGGTATTGGGCATGGAAGGTGATGGTGCTGTCAAACAGCGAAATCAGGGCTTCAAACCCGCCATCGGTCCTTAGGGAGCCGGTGTCCAGTGCACAACTCAGGGAAGACGACAAAAAGGCCAGCCGCTCAATGTGGCGGCCAATGCTGAGCAGGCGCCAGCCGTCGTCGCGCGTCATGCGGTCCGTCTGGGCGCCAGTCATGGCGGCCATGTGGTCGCCACAGTTTTTAAGGATTTGCAGCGCCGCCTGCACCGGGTAGTCGCCACTGCGCGCCTGCGCGGCACAGCTGCTGCTGAGTTCTTCTTCTGCCCGCACCATCACGCGCCAATGCTCTTGCGACAGGCGCTCGCGCACCGCAGAGCCGGCCATCTTGAGGGCACGCAGGCTAAAGCCCACGCTGGTGGCGCCTTCGGTGCTGCCCAGGCCGGCAATCAGCGAGCGCTCAAACACCCGGCGAGCCTGCGCCGGCGATGGCACGCCTGGCAGCACCAGGGTGTTGGCCACGGCCATGCGGCCCAGCCAGGCCAGCAGTGGTGGCGAGGATTGTTCTTCACCGTTGAGGCACTCTAATGTCAGGCGGGCCAGGCGGATCGCGTTTTCGGCGCGTTCTGTGTAGCGCCCCAGCCAATACAGGTTTTCTGCCGCGCGGCTGGTGACCAGGCGCTTGCGCTGGGCCAGCGTTGCGGGCGTGATCGCCGGCTGCAGCAGCGTGGTGCTGTCGACCTCGCCCCGTGTGAGGGCCCAGACGTCGGCGCTGCTGCCTCCCTGTTGCATCGAGGCAATATCGGCCTCTGCTGCCGCCACCCGCGCCAGGCCCCCCGGCAAAACGCGCCAGCCACGCACCGGGTCAGACACCGCAAACACCCGCAGCATGGCCGAGCGTGGCAGCATGCGCCCGTTGGACGAAGCGCCAACGCCGGGTGTGCCAGGCTGCCAGGTGGGCATTTGCGACAGGGGCAGGTAGGATTGCACCGTGTGCTCTTCGCTCTGGCGCATGATGCGGCCAGACCACTCGTACCGCTCGCGGGGTGACAGCGAGTGACCCAGCACCGCGTCAAATCCAGGGTGCAGCGCCGAGCCCGGGTAGGTTGGCTTGATGACGCATTGGCTCAGCCGCGGCAAGACCTCTTCCATGGCCGAGCGCTCCCCGCACCACCAGGTGGGCAGTGCCGGCAGGCTCAAGTCCTGGCCCAGCACCTCTTGCGCCAGCGCAGGCAAAAAGCCCATCAAGGCGGGCGACTCCAGAAAAGCCGTGCCCGGCGCATTGGCCACCAGCACCTTACCAGCCCGGATCGCCTGCAGCAAACCCGGCACACCCAGGGTGGAATCCGGCCGCAACTCCAGGGGGTCCAGGTACTGGTCATCAACCCGCTTGAGCAGGCCGTGCACGGACACCAGGCCTTTCAGGGTTTTGAGGTATAGGCTTTCGTCGCGCACGATCAGGTCGCTGCCTTCGACCAGGCTCAAGCCCAGGTAGCGCGCCAGGTAGGCGTGCTCAAAATAGGTTTCGTTGTAGGGCCCGGGCGTCAGCAGGGCCAGGTGAGAGTCCTCGCCGGCCGGGCTGCGGCTTTTCAGGCTGTCCATCAGCGCGCGATAGGTGCTGGCCAGGCGTTGCACCCGCAGGGCCTGAAAGGCCTGCGGAAACTGGCCCGAGATCGCCAAGCGGTTTTCAAGCAGATAGCCTAGCCCGGACGGCGCTTGGCAGCGTTGCCCCACCAGCCACCAGTTGCCGTCGGGGCCATGTGCCAGGTCAAAGGCGGCAATGTGGAGCCGCACGCCGCCCACCGGCTGCACGCCGTGCATGGCCCGCAGGTAACCCGGGTGGCCCTGCACCAGTGCCGGTGGCAGCATGCCAAGCGCCAGCAGTCGCTGGGGCCCGTACACATCGGCCAACACGTGTTCCAGCAGCTGCATGCGCTGCTGCACACCAGCCTCGATGCGCTGCCACTGCTCGGGTTCGATCAGCAGTGGGAACAGGTCCAGCGACCAGGGGCGCTGCGGCCCGTTGTCGTCGGCATAGACGTTGTAAGTGACCCCGTTGTCGCGAATCTGGCGCTGCAGGCTGGCGTAGCGTTGGTCCAGATCGGCGGCGGTTTGGGCCTCGGTTTGAGATAGAAATAGGCCCCAAGCCCCCGTCGTTGCTGGTGTTATAGCTTCTTTATTGATAGCAATCGTTCCGCGCAACTCGTCCAGGTGGCCTGGGCTGGCTGTGCAGGCCGCTGCTTGGGCGGCAACATCCTGTGCGGAGTTAGCCAAAGGCGGTGAGGGTTGGTCAGTTCGAGCAGTCACAGACAGAGTATGCCAGCGCTAAATCAGCGCAATCTTGCGCTTAATCCATCCCTGGCGGGTCAAACCAGGGTTTACCCGGTGACTTATCTGTCCATCAGGCGTAGACTGCCAAAAACCCCAGCTCATTTAGGGTTTTGGGGTCACCAGGAGACGCAATTGCAGCCTACTGATCTCAGCGACCCGGCCTATTTTCATAAAGTCGTGGACTGCCAGTGGGCTTGCCCGGCCCATACCCCCGTGCCAGAGTACATCCGCCTGATCGGGCAGGGCCGCTACAGCGACGCCTACATGATCAATTGGGTGTCTAACGTGTTCCCCGGCGTGCTGGGGCGCACCTGTGACCGGCCTTGCGAGCCCGCCTGCCGACGCGGTCGGGTGGAAGAAAACAACGACCCCACCGGCGGCCCGGCGACCAAACCCGAGCCGGTGGCCATCTGCCGGCTCAAGCGGGTGGCTGCGGATATGAAAGATGACGTAAAAGGCCGCATGCCAGCCTTGGCGCCACCTAATGGACGGCGCATTGCCTGCGTGGGCGCAGGGCCCTCGGCCCTGACCGTGGCGCGAGACCTGGCACCACTGGGGTATGAGGTCACGGTGTTCGACGGCGACCGGCAAGCCGGCGGCTTCATCCGCTCCCAAATTCCGCGCTTTCGGCTGCCCGAGTCGGTGATTGATGAAGAGACCGGCTATATCCTGGATCTGGGTGTCAATTTTCGGGGTGGCGAACGGATCGAGTCTTTGACTGGTCTGCTGGCCCAGGGTTACGACGCTGTCTATGTGGGCTGCGGCGCGCCTCGCGGGCGTAACTTGGACATACCGGGCCGCCAGGAGGCCGCGGCCAACATCCACATTGGCATTGACTGGCTGGCTTCGGTCTCGTTTGGGCACGTGACCAGCATTGGCAGCCGGGTGATTGTGCTGGGTGGGGGCAACACCGCCATGGACTGCTGCCGTTCGGCCCGCCGGCTAGGTGGCACGGACGTCAAGGTGGTGGTGCGCAGCGGCTATGACGAGATGAAAGCCTCACCCTGGGAGAAAGAAGACGCCGTGCACGAGGGCATCCCCATCGTTAACTTTCATGTGCCACGCAGCTTTGAGCATCAAGACGGTCAGCTGACTGGCATGTTTTTTGACGTGGTCAAAGCAATTTATGACGCGCAGGGCCAGCGCAGCCTGGTGCCGACCGGCGATGCGCCGGTGTACTTTGCCTGTGACACCGTGCTGCTGGCGGTTGGGCAAGAGAACGCCTTTCCGTGGATTGAGGCCGACAGTGGCGTGCGTTTTGACCGCTACGGCCTGCCGGTGCTCGACAAGAGCACCTTCCAGTCGACCCTGCCCAAGGTGTTTTTTGGTGGTGACGCCGCCTTTGGCCCCAAAAACATCATCACCGCCGTGGCGCATGGCCATGAGGCGGCCATCTCGATTGACCTGTTTCTAAATGGCCAAGATACGCGGCGCAGGCCGCCACCCACCACCAACCTGATGTCGCAAAAAATGGGCATCCACGAGTGGAGCTACGACAACGATGTGTCCAACGACAACCGGTTCAAGGTGCCATGGGCCAAGGCTGAAATCGCGCTGGCCAACATCCGGGTTGAGGTGGAGCTGGGTTTTGACGCGGCCACCGCATTCAAGGAGGCCAGCCGCTGCCTGAACTGCGACATCCAGACGGTCTTTACCCCCGAGACCTGCATTGAGTGCGACGCCTGCGTTGACATCTGCCCCATGGACAGCATCACCTTCACCGACAACGGCGAAGAGACCGACCTGCGCCAGCGTCTGAAAGCGCCTGCGGGCGACCTGACGCAGGCCCTGTACGTGTCAAGTGCCGTCAAAACCGGCCGCGTCATGGTGAAAGACGAAGACATGTGCCTGCACTGCGGACTGTGTGCCGAACGCTGCCCCACCGGCGCCTGGGACATGCAGAAATTTTTGCTCAACACGGCCCAGGCCGGAGCTGCCGCAGGTCAACCTGCCATCGGCCGCAAGGAAATTGCATGAAACCCATTGAAGCCATCAACGACTTCGTCATCAAGTTTGCCAACGTCAACGGTTCAGGCTCGGCCTCGGCCAATGAGTTGTTTGCCAAGGCCATTCTGCGCATGGGCGTGCCGGTGAGTCCGCGCAACATTTTTCCCAGCAACATCCAGGGCCTGCCCACCTGGTACGAGGCCCGGGTTTGCGAGCAGGGCTACCAGGGCCGGCGCGGCGGGGTCGACATGATGGTGGCCATGAACCCCCAAACCTGGGACGCCGACCTGGCCGAGATCGAGCCCGGCGGCTACCTGTTTTACGACAGCACCCGACCAATCCCGGCCAGCCGCTTCAGGGCGGATGTGCAGGTGATCGGCGTGCCGCTGACCGACATCAGCAACGCCGCCTACACCGACCCGCGCCAGCGGCAACTGTTCAAAAACATCATCTATGTGGGCGCGCTGTCTGTGCTGTTGGACGTAGAAGCCGCGGTGTTTGAGAAACTGTTTGCCGAACAGTACCGGGGCAAAGAGCTGCTGCTTGATTCGAATGTACGCGCCCTGCACCTGGGCCGGGACTACGTCACGCAGCACCTGCAGGCCCCCCTGGGCATACGGGTGCGGCGCGCTGACCGGGTGGGCGACCAGATTTTTACCGACGGCAACAGCGCCGCCGCTTTGGGCTGCGTGTACGGCGGCGCCACTGTGGCCGCTTGGTACCCCATCACGCCGTCGTCCTCGGTGCCAGAGGCTTTTCAAAAATACTGCGACAAGTTCCGGGTGGACGCGGCCACTGGCCAGAACCGCTTTGCCATTGTTCAGGCCGAGGACGAACTGGCCTCCATCGGCATGGTGGTCGGGGCCGGCTGGAACGGCGCCCGCGCCTTTACCGCTACATCGGGCCCCGGCGTGTCGCTGATGACCGAGTTCATCGGCCTGGCCTACTTTGCCGAGATCCCGGTCACCATCATCAATGTGCAGCGGGGTGGCCCCTCTACCGGCATGCCCACCCGCACCCAGCAGTCTGATTTGCTGTCGTGTGCCTATGCCTCACACGGTGACACCAAGCATGTGATGCTGTTGCCCGAAGACCCGCATGAGTGCTTTGAGTTTGCCGCTGCCGCCCTAGACCTGGCCGACCGGCTGCAAACCCCCATCTTCTTCATGACCGACCTTGACATTGGCATGAACCAGCGCCTGTGTCAGCCCTTTGTTTGGGACGACCAGCGCGACTACGACCGCGGTAAGGTCATGACCGCAGAAGAGCTGGAGGCCGGCAAAGACTTTGGCCGTTACAAAGACGTCGATGGCGATGGCATTCCGTGGCGCACGCTGCCCGGCACCCACCCCAGCAAGGGCAGCTACTTCACGCGGGGCACCACGCGCGACCCCTATGCCCGCTACAGCGAGCGGGGGCCAGACTACATCTACAACATGGAGCGGCTGCTGCGTAAATTTGCCACGGCCGCAGACCTGGTGCCGCAGCCCGTGCTGCGACCAGCGGCATTGCCCACGCTGATCGGCGTGCTTTACTTTGGCTCCACCAGCCCGGCCATGCAAGAGGCGCTGGACCAGCTGGCGGCTGAGGGCATTGCCATTAACGCCATGCGGCTGCGGGCGTTCCCGTTCCCGGCCTCGGTCAAAGCCTTTTTGGACGAGCACAGCACCGTGTTTGTGGTGGAGCAAAACCGCGACGCCCAGATGCATTCGCTGCTGGTCAATGAACTCTCGGTTGACCCGGCCCAACTCGTCAAAGTGTTGCATTACGACGGCACGCCCATCACGGCCCGCTTTATTGCCAGCTACATCCGCAAAGTGCTGCAACCGCGCGCGCTGGCGCAGGGCAACCCCAACCTGAAGGAGGCCGCATGACCTACCTGGCCAAACCGGCGCTGCACCACCCCACGCTGACCCACAACCGTGTGGGCTACACCCGCCGCGACTACGAGGGTCGCATTTCGACCCTGTGCGCCGGCTGTGGCCATGACTCCATCTCGGCGGCCATTGTGCAGGCCTGCTGGGAGCTTGACATTGAGCCGCACCGCGTGGCCAAGCTCTCAGGCATTGGCTGCAGCTCCAAAACGCCAGATTATTTTTTGGGCGCAGCCCACGGCTTCAACACCGTGCACGGCCGCATGCCTTCGGTGCTAACCGGCGCCAACCTGGCCAACCGAGACTTGCTGTACCTGGGCGTGTCGGGCGACGGCGACTCGGCCTCCATCGGGCTGGGCCAGTTTGCCAATGCCATGCGCCGCGGCGTGCGCATGGCCTACATTGTGGAGAACAACGGCGTGTATGGCCTCACCAAGGGCCAGTTTTCAGCCACCGCAGACCGAGGCTCCAAGAGCAAAAAAGGCGTGATCAACAGCGACAGCCCCATCGACCTGGTGGGCCTGGCGCTGCAGCTCGGTGCCACCTATGTGGCGCGCGGCTTCTCAGGGGACAAGGCGCAACTGGTACCGCTGATCAAGGGTGCCCTGGGCCACGGTGGTGCGGCTTTTATTGACGTCATCAGTCCCTGCGTGGCCTTTAACAACCATGGCGGCAGCACCAAGAGCTACGACTATGTGCGCCAGCACAACGAGGCGGTGAGCCGCATCGACTTCATCACCACCCGCGACGAGATCACCGCCGACTATCCCGCTGGCGAGGTGGTAGAGGTGGAGCAGCACGACGGCCGCCACCTGCGCCTGCGTAAGTTACGCCAAGACTATGACCCGACCGATCGTTATGCTGCCCTGAGCTACATGAACGACCACCAAGCCCGTGGTGAGGTGGTCACCGGCCTGCTGTACCTGGACCCGCTGGCCACCGACCTGCACAGCGCGCTGCACACCACAGACACGCCGCTCAACGCCCTGGGCGTGAAACAGCTTTGCCCGGGCGCCAAGGCGTTGGACAAGCTCAACGCGTCATTGCGCTAAAGAGCGAGACACACCACCTGAGGAGTGCACCATGTCAGACCGCACCGTTTCCCAATGCATGTCGCAGCGCCAACTGGTCAGCCTGCCGCCCAACGCCAATGTGTGGGAGGCGGCGTGCACCATGACCAAAGCCAATTGCGGCAGCGTGCTGATCATTGACCAGACCGGCGCCATGCTGGGCATATTGACAGAGCGCGACCTCATGACTCGGGTGCTGGCCAAAGCGCTGGACGCCAAAGCCACCCCAGTGGCCAAGGTCATGACACACCAACCCCACTGCGTGCCGCCGGAGCTGAAGGTGTCAGACGCGGTGCTGATCATGATCGAGCGCGGCTTTCGGCATCTGCCGGTGGTGACCTCCGGCGGCAAAATATTGGGTGTGTTCTCAGTGCGCGACGCCCTGCCGCGCGAGCTGGATCTGGCCGTCAGCCTGGCCCAGTTTCATGACCAGGTGAATGACGCGTTGGGTTAATTGCGCCGCCCGCTTTGGGGTGGTCTAATCGCCAATTCCGGGTCTGGACGCGTTGTCCGGCGCCTACAAACTTGCCAGCGATTCGCCCCCTGAATCATGGACACCACACCCCCCGTGTCGCCCAAGCTGGTCACCAGCCTGGCCGCGGCGAGTGGGTTGAATTTGACGCAGTTTGGGGTTTACGGCGCATAGGTCCATTCTGCCGAACTTCAGTACTGTCATGTTCTCCCCCGACTGGAATTGGCATGAGTGAGGATATTCGCTGGGTGCGACGCTTCGCCAATTTCACCCGGGCGCTGCAGAGCTTGTCTGACGCGGTGGCGCTGGCTGGCGAGCGCCCGCTGTCCAAGCTGGAGCAGCAGGGCCTGATCCAGACATTTGAATTCACCCATGAACTGGCCTGGAACGTCTTGAAGGACTATCTGGAGCAGCAGGGCATCTTCGGTCTGATTGGTTCGCGAGATGCCAGCCGCTCCGCGTTCCAAAATGGGCTGGTTACGGACGGCGAGGCCTTGATGGACATGATCAAGGCTCGCAACCTGACGTCTCACACCTACAACCCCGAGGTGGCCGACAGCGTGATGCGTGATATTTTGATGCGTTTTTACCCAGCTTTTGCTGCTCTGCAGCAACGTCTGGACCCGTTGACCCAACCTGGGCCTGCGCCATGAGCTTGGTCGCGCCAGCCGCTGCTAGCATGGGGCTGAGTGCCGGCACACTGGAACAAATTTGCGCCACGTTAGCGCGATTTCTGCAGGTGGCGCAGGGCGTGCTTTACGGCTCGCGGGCCAAGGGTAATTTCAAACCCGGCTCGGATATTGGCTTGACCTTGCGCGGCGATGGTCTGACGCTGTCATTGCTTGGCGACATCGACATGGCGCTGGATGACCTGCTGCTGCCCTACGAGATTGACCTGTCGATCTATGAGCAGCTTGGTCATGCCGAACTGGTGGCCCATATTGGCCGGGTTGGTCGCGTGATTTATCAAAAATCGCAAACTTCTCAAATTTAGCTGCACAACGCCAGAAATCCGCGCTTACCACTGCTTTTTGAAAAACTGCTTGAATTGCCATCTTTATGCCGATACGATGATCAGAATATTGATGAGGACTTGACGATGGGACCACTTGATCGAATCACCCAGCAGCCCGGTGTGATGGGGGGTAAAGCCTGCATTAGGGGCATGCGCGTCACCGTCAGTATGGTCGTTAGCCAAATCGGTTCTGGTCGCTCTGTGGATGAGGTCCTTAGCGACTACACTTACCTCGAAAAAGAAGACATCATGCAGGCGCTTCAATACGCGGCGTGGCGTGCCGAGATACGAGAGGTGGTGTTGGCTACCGCATGAGACTGCTCATCGACATAAACCTTACTCCGCGCTGGGTTGAAACCTTCAACGAAGCGGGCATTGAAGCTGTTCCAGTCCACCCTGCAAGCGCATAAACCCGCCGCAGATCCAGCGAAAACGAAAATTCCCGGGCTACCCGCCATATGCAACGTAGGTGCCGCCCATATTGACCGGGTCGGGCGGCTGAGTTACCAAGGGGTGGAGAACTAGCTGTAGCTGACCGCCAGGTTGGCAGCGGCCACCGTCACCGTTTTGCCCACGGTCGCGGCGTAAGTCTTGGTTTTGATGTTGTCCACAAACACAAACTCGCCCTTCACGTTGGCAGCGGTCACCGTCATCAAGACGTAGCCGCGGCGTTGGGTGTCCGAGTAGTTGACATCGCTGACCAGGCCCATGCCGGAGCCGTTAACACCGTTGGTGAGCAAGGTACCGTCAATGGTGGAGGCTAAGCCCCCAAGGCCAGCGCTTTCAAAGCCCGGTGCGGTGACCGAGGTGGTGGCAAATTCCACACCGATCTGGCTTGTGCCATCCAGCGATTTCAGGTTGTTAAACCATGCGTTGTGCGAGTCGCCCGATAACACCACCAATTTTTTTCCGGTTGCCTTGATAGTTTGTAACAAGGTCTCGCGCTGAATCGGGTACCCATCCCAGGAGTCCATATTGATGGGGATCTTGAACTCCGTGCGTGGGCCTGTGAGATAGGTGTTGACAGCAGCGCCAAATGCAGCAGTGCCCTGTGCAAAAGCCGCCACGACCGATTGGGGATACCAGAGCTTGGCCATGATGTCCTGGTTACCGATGATTTGCCAGGTGGTGGTGGCTGCTCCGATATTGTCAGTCAGCCACTTGAACTGCGTGTTGCTGATCATCTTGTTAGCGGCATCGGGGTACACGCCTGCCACCGGTGTCAGTCCAGCGACGTAGTCGCCCCAAGTGTAGGGTTGTACACTGGGGTCCAAAGGGTCGCCGTAGTAGCCATAGACCTGCTTGGTACGACCTTCAATGCGTGTGTCCAGCATGTGCAGACTGAACAAAGTGCCAAAGTCAAAGTTGCGGTAAATCTTCAACAGGTTACTGCTGTCGGGTGTGCGGATGGGCATCCATTCGTGATACGCCTGGGCAGCTACGGCTTTACGTGAGGCCCATGTACCCTGTGTGGCAATGTCGTGGTTTTGCGCACCATCCATATAGGCGTTATTGGCAAACTCATGGTCGTCCCAGATGGTGATCCAGGGCATCTTGGCGTGCAGCGCTTGCAAGTTAACGTCTAGGCGGTATTGCGCATAGCGCGTGCGGTAATCGCTTAGGGTGACGGTGTCGTTGACTGGGCTGACGATGCGCCCTAGGCTGACGGCCGTGACACTATTATCAGTGGCATTGGTGTTGCCAAATTTGGCTGGATCCGAGCCGTATTCGTAGATGTAATCACCCAGGTGAATTGCGAATTGCGCACCCGAACTCAGGGCGCTGTCATACACATTGAAAAAGCCGGCCGAATACAGCGTGCAGGAAAAAACCGCAAACTTGACCGAGGTGGCGCTGGCCGAGGGCAGAGTACGTGTGGTACCCACCGCAGAAGAGGTGCCAGCCTCATCAACGAAACGAAAGAAGTACGTGTTGTCGGGTGCCAAACCTGCCGCGTCTACTTTGGCGGTATTGCCGGCGGCATAGGTAGCCAATGTGGTGCCCCAGCTAACGACCTTCGTAAAGGCCGCGTCACTGGCAATCTGCCAAGTCAGTTGGACGTCATTTTCTTGGTTGGGACGCTTGGCATGAGTCCACAGGATGACACGGTCGGCCAAAGGGTCGCCGCTGGCCACGCCATAGAGAAACTGTGCCGGTGTTGGGTTCGTGCCACCGCAGGCTGTCAGCGTCGAAGCACCGCCGAGAGCTGCCAGGGTGACGGTTGTGGTGATGAAATCACGTCGGGTGGGTTGGGTCATTTTCAGGGCCTTGTACGTTGTGGTCCTGATTTAAACAGTCGCTTGTGACGACTTTATTAATGCGCTGAGATTGCTGTGATGGAAAGCGGAGACAAAGCCGACTCTTTGGATGGATTGGATGAAGGAGAGGGCGCCGATCTGTAAACAGTCAACACCTGAGCGCCGCGACGCGCTGTGTTCACTTGCTGCTATCAAGGACCATTCAAACAGGCTGCCAAGGCGGCCTGTGTTGACTGGTGCCGTAGCAGCGTCTTGTGGTTGGTGCCTGGCACCACGATCACCGGTCCCAGCCCGTGCAAGCGGGCAGCCAGGGCCAGGCTATTCTGGTGTGAAATGCGGGTGTCGCTTGCGGCAAGCAAGAGGGCGGTTCTTGTCTGAATCTGGGCTGCGTCACCGCGGCAGTCAAACTTCTGGTGCAGGGTCCAACGCATGGCATAGAGAAAATATCGCTTACGCACCAGGTGCACCATGCTTTCAAAAGGCGACAGCAGCACCAAGCGGGTCACTTGACGGCGGGCTGCCACCGCCAGAGCCATGGCTGTTCCCAAGCTGCGCCCGACTATCACCATCTCATCACATTGGTCGCCCTCCAACCGACAAACTTCATCATAAATTTTCAAGGCATCAGCCTTGGCGGTAGCCTCAGACGAGCGCCCGCCGGATTGGCCAAAGCCGCGGTAATTGAATGCATAAATTATCCAAGGCCCCAGATAAGTGACCATACCGCAGGCCCAACCGACATGCTCGTTGCGCCCGCCAAAGTAAATCAGGACCTTGCGCTGCTGTGCCTCCAAGGGCCTGCTCGCCCAGCCTTCTAGTTGCACCATGCGGTTTACCGCAAGTCGCAGGGGCTGCACGGTATTTTGGCTGTCAACCCCCCGTGCCAGAATGACCTGCTACACCTACCCCTGTTAGTTTAGAGAGCAAA
>JBBAPO010000035.1:0-55158 GCA_040400795.1 Rhodoferax sp. | reverse complement strand
GTGCGACAGCAAGGCTAAGCCGCTGCTGCCATCCGCCCGATAACATCCCGGCGCGGGTGGCTGCGTAAGGAACTAAGCTGAATCTTTCCATGAGTTCAGCCACCCGTGCGTTGCGCTCCGCTGCGGGCACGCCATAAAGTCGAGCGAAAAATTGAATGTTTTCTTGGGGAAATAAGTCAGGATATAGCGTACTTTCTTGCGCGCAATAGCCGATACGTGTCCGTGCACGTGCGCTTGGCTCACTCATTGGCTGACCCATCAGCTGGACCTGCCCAGCGTCGGCTTGTAGAAGCTGGCAAATGATGTTGAGCACCGTGGATTTTCCGCACCCGTTAGGACCCAGCAGACCAACAACTTCACCACGCGTTACCTGCAGGCTAAAGCCGTCAAGCACCTGCTGTTCGCCGAACCGCTTGTACAAGCCATCAATCTGCAAGGCAACGGTCATACTTTTTGATCTGCTACCAGCAAATGTCGATAGGATCTCAAGCCAAGTGCTAGTGAAATAGCACAAAATACAAATAGAAAGATAAGCTCGAATTGCAGTTCGGCGATACCTAAGTTATATGCAGCGACGCCTTTGAAAGCTTGATTCATATGCAGCATGGGATTTAGCTGCGCCACTGTTTGCATGGCAGCAGGCATGATTTCAAGTGGGAAAAAGGTACCACCAAGCACCAGCAACGGCACACCAATAGCCGACAATGCAACTACTACTTCTTCACTGCGTCGAGCAAAACGAGCGCCCAAAAAGAAACCCATGCCGACATAGGCAAAAACAGACAATAGCAAAATCAAGCCTCCCAACATCAGACTGCCGTGGTATCGCGCACCGATGAACCAGGCGATGCTGTAAAGCATCAGTACTTGCACGGCTGCCAACACCATCTGTGCAAGTACCACGCCCAAAAAGTACGCCGCTGGGTGCAGTGGTGAAGCCAGCAAGCGGCGCAGAGTTCGGCGCTCGCGCTCTGCGGCGATGATCGAGACCGTGCCGCCAAGGCAGCTAAAGAACAGTGCTGCACCCATCAGAATGCCGGCAGCAGCAGCATCTAATCCTGCGCGCATGTTGGCGTTATGCGCATAGACCAAACCAAACAGAAGCATCATGGCGGCCGGGAACACGGCCCAAAAGATCAAGCCCCGGCGTTGGCGCCACTGCTCCAGCAGCAATCTCTGGGTGACTGCGAGCGTCTGATCCAGCAAAAAACCAAAAGGGCGCATCCCGTTCATTGCCTGAAAGTAGCTAAATCTGGGAGTACTGTTTCTAGCGCTTTAGCAGACATTAGTACACCCGGAATGCCAGCACCTGGATGGGTACTTGCGCCCACCATAAACAGGTCTTGGACATCTTCGCTTCTGTTGTGTGGCCTAAACCAGGCGCTCTGCAGTAGCAGTGGCTCTAGACCGAATGCTGCGCCTTTGAACGACAACAAATTGTCTTGAAAGTCTTGCGGTGTCGTCACAAAAGAAACTGTCAGGTGCTCGCGTAAACCCGGTAGTACGGTTTTTTCCAACGCCTCGGCAATGGCCACTCGGTAGGGCTCAGCTTGCTCGGCCCAGTTGGTACCGCTTTGCAGGTGGGGAACTGGTGAAAGAACATAAAACGTATCGCAGCCAGCAGGTGCCATGGCAGGATCTGTCGCTGTGGGGCGGTGCAGGTAAAGGCTGAAATCGTCGGCAAGTTTGTGGTGCTTGAAAATGTCTTTAAGTAACGCCTCGTAACGTGGTCCAAGCAGCATCATGTGGTGGGGTACGTCCTCATACAGCTTGTTTGTGCCGAAGTACCAAACGAACAGGCTCATCGAATACTTACCGGCCTCAACTTTGGCGTTACTCCAGACCTTACGATGCTTGGAGTCGATCAGATTCTTATAAGTCCAGGCGGTATCAGCATTACAGACCACAATATCTGCAGGCAATGTCTCACCATTGGCCAGCGTGACGCCTGTGGCTCGGCCGTCTGTAACTTCTATTCGGCGAACTTCAGCGCCAGTTCGCAGACTGCCCCCCATGCCCTCTATCAGATTGACCAAACCGCTCACCAACGCGCCAGTGCCTCCCATCGCCCAATGCACGCCGTAACGCCGCTCCAAGGCGTTGATGAGCGAGTACACACAGGTCACAGAAAAAGGATTACCGCCAATGAGGAGCGACTGCAGGCTCATGGCCTGGCGCAGTTTGGGGTGCTTGAGATGATTGGCAACCATGGCATACAAGCTGCGCCAACCTTTCATGCGGGCCATGGAAGGAATTGCTTTGAGTAGGTCTGCGGTGCTGTCAAATGCATGGCAACCTAAAGATTCAAAGCCTAATTTGTAGCAAGTGTCTGCCTCCTCCATGAACGCGGCATAGCCTGGCCCCGCCGTAGGGTCAATCCGCAGCACCTCGGAGCGCATGCGTTCGGGATCACCGCTGTAATCGAAGTGGTCCCCATCTGCAAAGCGGACCCGGTAAAAGGGATCTATCAGACGTAGATCGACGTCGTCTTTCAACTTGCGTCCAGCCAGTGCCCACAACTCCTCCAATAAAAAGGGCACAGTGATGATGGTTGGACCTGCATCAAAGGTGTAACCGTCTACACGGTGCACCCGCGCCCGACCTCCGGGCACATCCAGCTTTTCAAGCACTTGTACCCGCCAGCCCTTGGCCGCCAGTCGAACTGCGGCGGCTAAACCACCAAAACCGCTTCCAATTACCAGTGCAATTGGGGCATCTTTGTTCACATGCTCAGTGTGCAGTACTGCGGCTTTTGCTTTCATTAGCATAGACGTAAAGTTCCTCAATTTGAGCGTTTAACCAAAATAGGTTGAAGTGCAACAACCAGTCTTGGGGGTGATGTTGCGGAACGTTTTCTAGCATATGCGAAGGTCTAATGATGATGGTCAAGTAAGGGGATTAGGTTGGGCGACGGAGTTGAATCGCTGAATTTATGGAGATGGCAAAGTGCTACCGGGCCCAGTGCTCAGGGGGGAGGCGGCTACTTTGCTGCTTTTTTGAGCAATCATTTTTTCTCTTTTTTGCCGATCGAGAAAGCGGATAGCGCCTTGGGCGAGGATGGCACCAATGATGGCCATGGGACTTGGCTCGGACTTTGAGGCGATTCGATCTTGTGAGTGTGATTGCATGCTGCGGGCTCCTTTGGGTTCATGAAGCCGCATGTTTGCTTCCATCCCGTAGAGGTATCAAGTCGATCTGACTTGTCAGGCGTGTCGAAAATGGCAGCATGGGGCTGGTTTTGTCCCCTTTTGAGCCAAGTTTTGTCGGAAAAGATATCATTTACAGATGTCCCGCCTAGTTTTAATCCTGCTTATCGCATTGCTCCCCCTGCGCAGTTGGAGTGTTGATCGCATGGAAGTAGGCATGGCGCTTAATGAGTCAGCATCCCACTACAAGGACACGGGTGCTAGTCAAGGTTCAATGCCCGACGGCTGTCCGATGATGTCGGGTATGCACTCAGACAAAGGCTCATCGCACGGCGAAGGGAAGACCGAAAGTCGGCATCAAGCTTGTCAGCTTTGTATGTCCCTGGTTGCGACCGAAGGTTCCGCCTTAAAGTCCCCTGCCTTATTGTCTCAGTTCCACGTCATCCATCGTGTCGAACGCTTTGCCAGCGCTGAGCTTTTGCAGTTTACCAAGCCCCCCATTTACTGATCCGACAGCCAAGCCACGTCCGCGCTTTACTTGAGCAAGGAGATTTTCTTGGGCACTTGAGCTCGCTCTTTGGAGATTTATATGAAGTATTTGATTGCAATTGCCGTGCTCGCTTGCCCCTTATTTGTTTGGGCTGCGCCGGATTGGACGCGTGCCGTCATCGTGAAGGTTGAGCCTGAAAAAGCCCGTGTGATTCTTAATCATCAGCGTATTAAAAGCATCGGCATGGAGCCCATGACCATGCCCTTCAAAGTCGCTGACGGTGCTGCACTGGCCACGTTCAAGCCGGGTGACAAAGTCCGTTTTACTGTGATTGAGAAAAATGATCACCTCGTTATTGACGCCATAGAGGCTGACCGATGAGACGCCACCTAGTCAAGATTGTCCTAGGTGCGTTTGGATTCTTCGTTTCGTTTTCAGCGTTGTGCGGGCCGATGGGATTCAAGGACAGTTGGATGTCAATGGGTGACGTCAGTCCAAACTGGCAGGAGGTTTTTGTTAACTACGCATTTACTGCGCGTGACGCTGCGGGAGCCTCAGCAGTTGTAATGCGCTCAGACGACGGGATCAAGACGCGTCAGTTGACAGAAGCCACCTACACGAAACTGGCTAAACGTTGGAACATGCCCGAGGCCCAGGCCAACATCTGGTTAATTGGTGGTGTCGGGAACATTACAGGCAACGATTTTTCCGGTTCCAGGACGATGGCTTCACCGGGGATTCAAGTCGACTATGAAACCACTCGCATCTATGCTTCGGCTACAGCCAGGCTCTACCGTGCCGTAGGACTCAACCACGACTTCGCCTCGGCGCGAGCTGGATTTTCTTTCTTCGAAGTGGACTACGACCAAACGCAGCCTTGGTTCATCTTAGAGGTCAGGCGCATGCGAGGGCTCACGGATAAGACTGAAATCACGCCCATGCTGCGTCTTATCCATAACCGCTATTTCGTCGAATTTGGAGTGAACAACGCATCTCAAGCTCGTATGAACTTTATGTATATTTTTGACTAGGAGAATCTGAATGAAAAAAGTCATCATCGCCTTTGTAATGGGCATCGCCGCGATCTCATCCATGGCAGCCAACAGCGTCAAAGTCACCGTCAACGGCATGGTTTGCGCTTTCTGCGCGCAAGGCATTGAGAAGCGAATCTCCAAGATGGACGCAACCAAAGACGTCTTCGTAGACCTTAAAAAGAAGACTGTTGCCATTGAAGCTAAAGAAGGTCAGACACTGGACTTCAAAGCTATCTCCGCAGAGATCGTTGACGCTGGTTACGACGTGGTCAAAATCGAACCAGTGTTGCAATCGGTTGCCGAGATCAAGGCTGAATTGAAAGGCCGAAAATGAGTGCCGACGGCATGACCGAATCTCGAGGCGGTCTGTGGTCTTCCCTGGCCAGTCTGTTCGCAAGTTCAAGCACGTTGGTGTGCTGCGCAATTCCAGCTCTCCTAGTAGCGCTTGGAGCGGGAGCAGCACTTTCATCCCTTGTGTCCATATTTCCGCAGGTGGTCTGGTTAAGCGAACATAAGGAAGCACTGTTCGGCTTCGCGGGCTTGATGATGATTGGCAGCGGCTTATTGCAGTGGCGAAATCGAAGTGCGCCGTGCCCAATCGACCCAGCCTTACGCGACGCCTGCTTGAAGACGCGCAAGACCGCCAGTACCGTTTATGCGGCCAGCTTTGTGCTGTATCTAATTGGGGGCTGGTTTGCTTTTGTACAGCCATGGCTAAGCGAGACATAAAGCGCAGTGTTTTTTTAATCGCAATTGCGCTTACGACTTTAGATTCGCGTTAGTCGCCAAAGACGCACTAGACTTGGAGCGAAATGGCGCAAACAGAATCCAAATCCGTATTAAGGCAGATACCCTCTGGCGTCTGGGTTCTGGGCTTTGTGAGCATGCTCATGGATATTTCTTCGGAGATGGTCCATAGCCTGTTGCCCATGTTTATGGTGACTGTGCTTGGAACCAGCGCATTCACTGTGGGCATCATTGAAGGTCTTGCAGAGTCCACGGCGCTTATCGTCAAGGTATTTTCTGGCGCATTGAGCGACTACCTCGGCAAGCGCAAGGGCTTGGCTGTATTTGGCTATGCCTTGGGCGCATTGACGAAGCCACTTTTTGCCATTTCATCGGGCACTGGTATGGTCGTCACGGCCCGCTTGCTGGATCGGGTGGGCAAAGGGATTCGAGGTGCGCCACGCGACGCCCTGGTTGCTGATATCACCCCCAGTCATATTCGAGGTGCTGCGTTCGGCTTGCGGCAGTCACTAGACACTGTTGGGGCGTTCACAGGGCCGTTGATTGCCGTGGGCTTGATGCTTTTGTGGTCTAACGACTTTCGAGCGATTTTCTGGGTGGCGGTAGTGCCCGGACTATTGGCCGTGGCGCTGCTACTGTTCGGTGTACGTGAGCCTGAGCAGCATGCCGGAGAGCCACGAACTAACCCGATTCGGCGCGAAAACCTGAATCGCCTTGGCAGGCCTTACTGGTGGGTCGTGACCATTGGCGCTGTATTCACCCTAGCGCGTTTTAGCGAAGCGTTTCTTGTTCTGCGCGCCCAGCAAAGCGGCGTGGCGATGGCATTGGTGCCCTTGGTGATGGTGGCGATGAATGTGGTGTATGCAGCATCGGCCTATCCCTTTGGCAAGCTATCAGACCGGGTGAGTCATTCCACGCTACTGGCTGCGGGCTTGATCGTTCTGATTGCCGCCGACTTGGTGCTTGCCAGCGGCAACCACTGGACCACCATGCTGGCAGGGGTCGCGTTATGGGGCGTTCACATGGGCATGACCCAAGGCCTGCTGGCGACCATGGTGGCCGATACCGCGCCCGCCGACTTGCGCGGGACAGCTTATGGGGTTTTCAATCTCGTCAGCGGGTTGGCCATGCTTTTCGCCAGCGGCGTGGCAGGATGGTTGTGGGACCAACATGGCGCGGCTGTAACGTTCCTAGGTGGCGCGGCGTTTGCGGCAGTTGCATTAGTAGGCTTGGTCATGCGACGATTTCGGTTCTCAAGCTGAAGTTTGAAATCCCGATCACTCAAAAACAGCTGTTCTAAAAACTCACGCAGGCTGTCTCAACATTTAGAATGATGCATTGAACCCCAAGAGCTTGATCTACGTGCCCTTGGAAAACTTAGGCGGTTTGTGATCTGGTATGTTCTGGCCCGCCAGCAAACATAAGGGTTCATTGCTATTAATTTAGGAATGAACTTTTTTTCTTTGTGGCTCATGTAGCCACCACCTAACCACCGGTACCGGGTTTGTACCGTGTAGCCACTGGCATCAGCTTGATGACAACCACCAGGCCGGGCGCAGCCGCGCAGCGGCGGTGCTTTGTGGGTACAGTCGTTAAACAGAGCTTGTCAGTACATTGTACGGACGTTATGATGTAGCGACTATCAAAAAAAGGGGACCCCATGACCGCAGTCATTCTTTCCAAATCTGAGCGCATCGATGTGCGTGCCAGCGCGCCCGTTAAGCAATTGCTTCAGGATGCGGCGCGCGTGGCGCACAAAAATGTGAGCGAGTTTTTACTTGACGCGGGCATCCTCGCGGCCAACCAGACTTTGGCTGACCGCGCCCGTTTCGAGCTGAGTGACGAGAAGTGGCTGGCGTTTCAGGTTGCACTGGATCAGCCCGTGAGCGCCAAGCCCAAGCTCAAGCTCAAGAAGCTTTTGTCTGAACCGGGGCTGCTTGGTTGAGTTCGCAGGCGTTCGAGCCAGTTCGCAAACTGGCCGGTTCGGACGCCGTTGAGTCCTTTGACTGTGGCCAGAGTGCACTGAACCAGTTTTTGCAGCGCTTTGCCCTCGTCAATCAAAAATCCAACAGCGCGCAAACCTACGTGAGCTGCCATTCGGGCTCGGTCGTTGGCTTCTACAGCTTGGCAGTTGGCAGTGTGGAGCCATCCAATGCGGCAACGCGTGTGACCAAAGGCATTCCACAACACCCCGTGCCGGTGATGATTCTGGCCCGGCTTGCCGTGGACCTTCAGCACCAAGGCGCAGGGCTTGGCAAAGCACTGCTCAAAGATGCGCTGCTGCGCACTGCACAGGCGGCGGACATTGCCGGGGTTCGTGCGTTGCTGGTGCATGCCAAGGACGAGCCTGCCAGGCTTTGGTACCTCAATTGGGAGTTTGAACCCAGCCCATCCGATCCATTTCACCTGTTCCTTTTGATGAAGGACATCAAGGTCATGGTGGGCAAAGCCTGAAATAAAAGCTCAGGGAAGTTGGCCGATTGATAAATCGCACGAAAAGCCCTTGACGCCGTCCGATATTGACCGCCGGGAGGCTGCTTAAGACTTGGACTGGCTTATGTCGTAAATCCTAGACTCCCTCGGTAATCCATGCGCACAGCAGGACCCCAATCAAGATTCAAGTTCCCTCTGTAAGTCAATCCAAGCGGGATCAAAACTCAGTTTTTTCGCCATAAGTGAACTGGATTCGACAACCCGCCAAAAAGGGGCTAGATCTCTGGTGCTGCCGGTCCGGACATACTCCTCCCAAGCATGTTCCGTCACGATTCTCAGAAAAAGGGATGTTGAAACGGGGCATGTGGCATCGCAATTGTTTTTCGCCGCCAGTTTGCGCCTGAAAGCTTGGATCGACATGGTGGAACCTGGCGTGATCGTCTTGAGTTCTGCCGCGATCTCAACTGGTCATGAAATGAGCAGTTTCGCACCTTTGGGGATGCCTGCGAAATCCTTTTCAAGGATGACATGGTGGGGCGGTTTGGCCTTGATCTTTTCCCCCATGTTTTCTTTGCTCTTGGTATTGCTGCCTAGCACCTCAGGGTTGGACAGGCTCCAGCCTCAGCAAAGCCCCTTCGGCATCGTCGGTCAACAGGTAAACCAAACCGTCCGGGCCCATGCGCACATCGCGGATCCGGCCCACAAGCCCTTTCAGCAAACGCTCTTCGCGCACCACTTTTTCACCATCGAGCACCAGGCGCACCAGCATCTGGTCGCGCAAGGCGCCCACCAGCAAGTCACCCGCCCATTGGGGAAATTTAGAGCCGCTCACAAAAGCCATGCCCGAAGGGGCGATCGAAGGCACCCATAGGTGCAAGGGCTGCACCATGCCTGGCTTGGTCTGACCCTCACCAATGCGGGTGCCAAAGCCGTAATTCACGCCATAGGTGATCACGGGCCAGCCGTAATTCAGACCAGAGCGCATGACATTAACCTCATCACCGCCCTGTGGCCCATGCTCATGCGTCCACAGTTCACCCGTTTTGGGATGAAGGGCGGCGCCCTGCATGTTGCGGTTACCCAGGGTCCATTTTTCGGGCAAGGCCCCGGTCCGTTTGGCATAGGGGTTGTCGGCCGGCACGCGGCCATCGTCGTGCAGACGAATGACCGATCCTGCGTGGTCATCCAGTTTTTGGGCGCGGTCCTTGTCGCCCCGGTCACCCAAGGTCAAGTACAACATACCGGCTTTGTCGAACACGATGCGCCCACCAAAATGCTGGCTTGAACGTGTTTTGGGCTGCATGCTGAACAAGACCTGGACTTCGGTCATGCGCGAGCCTTGCAGTTTGCCTCGGGCCAAGGCAGTTCCCCAGCCCCCTGCGCCGGGCGCGTTGTAAGCCCAATAAATCCAGCCGTTTTGCGCGTATTCCGGGTGCAAGACCACATCGAACAAACCGCCCTGCCCTTGCGACACCACATCGGGCAAGCCTGCGATGGGTTTCGGATCCAGCCGAAAATCCTGACCGACCAGGCGCAAGCGCCCAGCACGTTCGGTCACCAGCATCCGCCCATCGGGCAAGAAAGCCACCGACCAGGGGTTTTCCAGTGCTGTCAACAAGGTGACTACGCGGAACGAATGCTTTTCGGAGTTGATCACCGCAGGGCGATCTTGCGCCAGGGCAGACGTCAAGAGCGCCATGCTCAACAGCGCGATACGGAGGTACAGGGACATCAGAATATTCATGGTTCAAATCAATGGAACTGCATCGTCTGTGTCGTGGCGCCTCATGCTGACGGCGCGCAAGCTTGGAAGCGGGGCTTCCAACCGGGCGGCCCACACACATAGCAAATCACTTCCTGCAAGGAGCGCGCCATCTTGAGGTCTTTCCAAATATTGGCCCACTCCATACTGGTCAAGCTTATCGGATTGTTCGTATTCGCCTGGGTGATGAGCCCGTACCTGACTGGCTCCACTTCAGGTTCGTAAGTGCCCAATAAGCGGTCAATGAAGATGAACATGTTGGCATAGTTTTTGTCAACATACTGCCGATTGGTGCCATGGTGCACCCGGTGGGCCGACGGCGTGTTCAGGAACCACTCGGCAATCCCAAGCTTGGGCACAATTTGGGTATGCCCAACCACACCCCAGAGGGTGGATATCGTGCCAACGACCACAATGATCGTTGGATCGAGACCAAGGATGGGCAAGAGGGAAAAAAACGGTATTTTGAACAGTGGCGCAAGCACGGGTTGGCGGAATGCCACAGCGAAGTTCATCTCTTGGCTGGCGTGATGGCTCAAGTGGATGGCCCACAGAAAACGCACGCGGTGGCTGGCGCGGTGCCATATATAAAACATCAAATCAATGAGAAACAGCGCCACCAGGCACAGAAGCCATGGCGGTAAAGCCGCCTGCAGATCGATGAGTCGGTACTGGTAAGTGAATACCATGCAGCCAAAGAACAGCGATTTGGTCACCGCGCCCATGGCGACATTCCCAGCCAGCATTCCCAAGGTCCCCAGCGTATCGTCCCACTTGTAGTACCGGACGCCCTTGAGCGCCATGACGAGCACTTCTATGGCGATCAATGCAAAAACAATGGGCAGGCCGACAAGGTAGACCTTCTCGTTGGTCACGCCGAGAAAACTACGAATTTCCATCAATGCCTCCGTCGCCGCCGATTCTTGTGCGTGCTCGCACAGCCGATGAATTGTATTCAGCAGACCCGAAAGAGGGCAAAACTTGAGCCCAGAAAACCCCAGTTTCATAGGGCTTGATGCTTGGGTTGCTGGGTTCTATCCACATGGCCTGATGAACGGCATCTACATAGCGCTGAAAATCATCGGGGCTGCGCATCAACACGCCACATGCACCTGTTCCAAGCGCAATAGGCTGGACCTGGGTGAGCCCCGGGACGTGCTCGGCGCCGTGGACGCACTTCGCCAAAGGAGCGTCACCACCCTGGCCCAGGCCATGGAGACGCCGCCAACCCGACGAAACTCACCCCGCCAATTATTTGAATGAAATCGGCCTCTAGCCCCCGTCAATACTGGGTTTATTGCTATTTTTTCAATAGCATATCGCCGCCAGGCTGCTGAAGCAGGGGCCGGTAACCCCAGACTGCCCAGGCCACCAGGGACCAGAAGCCCAGCCGGATACCCATGGCGACCACGGTGCGCTGTTCATAAGGCGCACCGCCAAAGATATGCACAGCGAAGGCCAGGCTGACCAGCGCGGTTAACACCGCCAATAGCATTGCGCCCCATACCCCCCACTGGCGCTTGAGCATCAAACCGGATGCCGTAAGGACGTAGGCAAAACCGCCCAGAAAGTTGAACCACAAAACAAATAGCACCGCGTTACCGGCCGCCGCCTTGGCGTGTGCACTGCCAAACAAGGCATTTGCACCGCTGTAAACGGTGAGCACGCCAAAAATAATGGCGATGCCGCTCAAGACATTGACCAGTCGGTAGTGCTTCATGGGCTTCTCAAGATATCGCAAATCTCGAGGCTACCCAAAATTTCATGTCTGCAACTTGATGTTGAACAATGGGTCGTGCCGCGGATGAATAGACCGCCTCAAGGCCTCAATGGCTCGGCGCAACCGCTCACTTGACGCAGAATTTCTGAAGCCTCCCGCTCCGACACCGATTCACCGGTCCACGCTGCGAACTGGTCCGGGCGCACCAGCACCAAGCCCGCACGGTAACGTTCGCGCTCACCCTCACGCGTATCCTGCACCACGGTCAGGGGCAAGCCCAAGGCGCCAGCCGCGGCAACAAACGGTTGCAAGTGCGCAGGATTGGCACCGAAAGCGAGCAGGCTGAACCCATCCCCCAAGGCCTCGAACACATTGCGACCCATGGACAGGGTCGCTGGCGCCAGATGGTGGCCAGCACGGGCCACGAACTGGTGGCTGCCCACGGCGCTGCCGCCATGGCCCTTGGTGCCTGCGGGGCCGCAGACCACGGGCGAGCCCTCGTAATGGGGCTCAAAAGCATGTACCTCACCCACCGCGCCAGACGCGCGTCGTTGCCACTGCGCTTCGAACTCTGGCAGATCGCGCTGCGGGTCGTGGCTGGCCAGGAACTCGCGGTCGGTCTCGATCGATTTGGCGATGAAGTCCCGGATCGTGGACGCGAACACCGGCCGTCTTTCGGCGTCATAAGAATCGAGCAGGGCCGCTCCGCCCCAACCCTGCAAGGTGGCGGCCAGCTTCCAGCCCAGATTGCGCGCGTCTTCGAGCCCCGAGTTCACCCCGTAGCCGCCGTAGGGCGGGTGGCTGTGTGCTGCATCACCGGCAATAAATAGGCGGCCGGCGCGGTAGGTATCAGCCAGTGCGAAACGCAGATCCCAGAAGCCGATGTGTTCGAACTCGACATCGAATGCAGCGCCCACTGCCTCGTGCAGGTACTGCCTGAAGTCGAAGTTGTGCTGCGTCGTTCCAGGCGGGACCGGCGCATGGAAGAACCAGGTGTTGCCCAAGTCAACCCGGCCGAAAAACTTCCAGTAGCCATTCAATTCAGGGTGCAGTACGTTATAAAACGACTTGCCGGGGTAGCGCTGCAACAGCGTGTGCAGTTGGGGGGCGCGGAACACCAGCAAGACCATCTGGCGGTCATGGTCCGACAGGGTCTGGGAGATGCCCGCCTGCTGGCGAACCACCGAGCGGCCACCGTCGCAACCCACCACATAGTCCGCACGCAGCGTCTGGCGCAGCGGCCCCTGGCGTTGCGAGATTTCCAAGCGCACGCCCGTGGCGTCCTCCGCCACACTATCTGCCTTCCACCCGAACAGGGCGCGAACCTGGGGCAGCGCCGCCACGCGCTGGCGCAGTACCCGCTCGGTGGCGTACTGCGGCAGGCGTTCGTTGGCCTGAAAATAGTAAGGCTTGACCAGATCGCGCTGCAGCCAGTCGTAGCTGTAGGTACCCAGCAAGGTGCCATAGGCCGTGAGCCCGCCGATGCCATACTCGGGCGGAATGACCCTGGCCGCACGCAGGGCCGGTTCGGCGCCCCAGAAATGGAAGTGCTCCATGGTGCGCTGCGTGAGGTTCTGCCCCTTGGGAATCGGTTGGGGCTGCTCATGCGCCTCGATCAGCACGCAGGGGATGCCACGCTGTCCGAGCTCAACAGCCAGGCCTAGGCCAACCGGCCCTCCCCCCACGATGACCACAGAGCTTGATTGCGCCACGGCGGCTGCACTGCCTTCAGAATCTTCCACTCATTCCTCTCGATCTGCGTTGTGCTCGCCAGGTGATGAGTTCATTGCCCCTGTTTTCTGCACCCTCAGGCGCTCACTCGGGTTCAAGTTTGGCTTTTTTGACCAAGCCGGCGTATTTGGCCATCTCGGACCGAAACATGGCCTGCGCCTGCTCGGTGCTGCTGATCTGGATGGTGTTGCCTTGCCTGGCCATGGTGTCTTTGACTGCCGGGTCATTGAAGGTGGCCACCACGGCTTCGTGGATGCGCTTGACATTGGCCGGGCTCAGGCCCTTGGGGCCGATCAGGGCAAACCAGGCCTCCACCACATAGCCCGGCAGGCCCTGCTCGACAAAGGTCGGGATTTCGGGTGCAGCGGCGGTGCGTTGGGCACCGCACATGCCAATGGCGCGCAAGGCACCGCTCTTGATGTGCTGCTGAACACTGGGTAGTGCCACGGTACCAAATTCCACCTGGCCGCCTATCAGGTCGGTCACCATGGGGCCAACACCCTTGTAGGGGATGTGGCGGGCCGAGACCTTGGCTTCATCCAGGAACATTTCGGCCGCCAAATGAAGAATGGTGCCGGTTCCGCCCGAGGCAAAATTAAGCTCACCGGGGCGGCTTTTGAGCAGGGCCACAAACTCCCGGCTGTTGGTGGCGGCCACTTTTTGCGGGTTCACCACCAATACCACGGGCGTACTGCCTATGAAGGCGATGGGCGTGAAGTCGCCTGGCATGTCAAACGGCAAAGACTTGAGCACGCTCGGGAAAATAACCACGTTGTTGGACACCACTGACAAGGTGTTGCCATCTGGCGCAGCCTTGGCCAAGGTCTGCAAACCCACCACGCCACCAGCGCCAGGCTGGTTTTCAACCACGACGGTGGCACCCAGCGCTTTGCCCAATGCAGCCTGTGCAGCCCGGCTGATAGCATCGACGCCTGAGCCCGTCGCATTGGGCAATACCAGCCGCACAGGTCGGTCAGACTGGGCGTTGGCCAAACCCGGCACGCCGCCCAAAACGGTGGTGGCAGCAACACTGCCAACAGACAACAGCGCTTTGCGCCGGGTGACGAAAGTGGAATGTGGCATGGCTAGATCTCCTGAGTGGTAGGTGTCGGCAGAAAACGCTGCCATTAGAGCGCAAATTTATCGCGGGCTTCTGTAAGACGCGCCCGGCAGTGCGAGCAGCCGTCTGAATCGCAGGATTGCGCGGACCTGCCAAAATGACGGTGCTAACCTGGTTGACTATCTCTTTTACTGAGAGGATCCCCGTCATGAAACTGTTGATCACCGGCGGCGGCGGCTTTTTAGGCGCACGACTGGCTCGAACCCTGTTGGCTCGCGGCCACCTGGCGGGACAAACCATTGAGTCGATGGTCTTGACCGACCAAGTAAGTGCGCCGCCAGACCTGCTCGCTGACCCGCGAGTCACACAGCGCACCGGCCCCTTGCAAGCCCAGTGCCCCGCGCTCCATCATGAACATTTTGACGGCGTGTTCCACCTTGCCTCTGCAGTCTCGGGCGAATGCGAGCTTGACTTTGACTTGGGCATGCGCTCCAACCTGGACAGCACACGCGCGCTGCTAGAGGCCCTGCGCCATGCCGGGCAAGCCAGTGGCAAACCGGCTCGCTTGGTGTTCTCCAGCTCGGTAGCGGTGTTCGGGCCTGACCCGGCGCTGCCACTGCCAGCCAAGGTGGCCGATGACACCCTGCCGGCACCACAGTCGTCTTACGGCATTCAAAAGTTGATCTGCGAACACCTGGTCTCTGACTTCACCCGCAAGGGTTTCATCGATGGCCGGGCAGCGCGCCTGATGACGGTCACGGTGCGCCCAGGCAAGCCCAATGGTGCGGCTTCGTCGTTCTTTTCGGGCATCATCCGCGAGCCGCTGGCTGGCGTGGCTTCGGTGTGCCCGGTCGACGCACAAGTCTCACACCCCATGGCGTCGCCCGGCAAGACGGTCGAAGGGCTGATTGCGGTGTATGAGGCCAGCCGCGACGCCTTTGGTGGGCGCTTGGCCATGAATTTACCGGCCCTTAACGTGCGGGTGAGCGACATGCTTGACGCTTTGGAGCAGGTGGCCGGCAGCGCGGTTCGAGCGCGGGTCAGTTTTGTGCGAGACGAGCGCATTGCCGGAATGGTGGGCAACTGGCCAGCTGCCGCAAGCGGAGCGCGTGCCAGCAAACTGGGACTAGTCCCTGATGAGAGCTTTGCCCACATCATCCGCCAGTACATCAGCGATTGCCAAAGTACACCCGGCGCCGAGCTGGCGCTGAAGGGCCTATGACGCAGCGTCCAAGTCTTGCGGGCCTCGCTGTATGAATCTACACAGCATCGAAGCCTTCTTGGCCGTTGCTGAAACCAGCAGTTTCACCCTGGCCGGCAAACGGCTAGAGAAAACGCAATCGGCCGTTTCTCAAGCGATCCGGCAACTCGAAGAAGAACTGGGCGTCATTTTGATCGACCGGGCGTCACGGCAGGTGACGCTCACGCCGTCTGGCGACCTGATGCGCAGACTCGCGACAAGGCTCGCGGAAGACATCAAAAAAATGACCTCGCTGGTCCGCGAGCAAAGCATGACCAAGGTCAGCCAGTTGCGCATCGGCATGGTGGACTCATTTTCTTCAGCGGTCGGGCCATCTCTGATCAGCAGCATGATGTCGGAGGCTGTGAACCTGAATCTTTCGTCCGATGTCACCCCCAGGCTGGGCGAAGCCCTCCTGGCCAAACGGCTCGACATCGTTTTTGCCAATGACTCCTATGACAACGAGCCGCAGCTGACCCGGTACGAGTTACTGCGCGAGCCTTTTGTGCTCTTACTGCCTAAAGATGTGAGGTGGGACGAAGAAACGCCTGATCTGGCCAGTTTGGCGCGCGCCTACCCCATGGTGCGGTACGCCACCCAGTCACACATCGCCAGCCAGATTGACGCACAGTGCCATCGGCTGAACGTGACGCCATCGCGCCGCGTGACGGTTGACACCACCGAAAAGCTGATGGCCAGCGTGGCAGCAGGTGTCGGCTGGAGCATTGGTAACCCCCTGTCGCTGTTGATGTCAGGCCGCCAGCGACGACTGATCCGCATTGCACAGTTTCCCGGCGAGACTTTTTACAGGCGGCTGTGTGTCGTGGCACGTCGGGGTGAGTTTGACGACCTGGTGCTGCGTCTGGCGCGCCTGTCCTCTGCCGTCTTGAGCGAATTGGTCGAAGGTGAGCTTCATGACACCTACCCCGAGCTGTATTCCCAGATCAGGGTTGCCAAATTTGATGAGGTTTCTGCAGCCTGATGGGCAGGAGGGCTGATCAGCGCCCCTTATGGACCAGCGTTAGCTTCGTTAATGCGGGTTGTGGCCGGATCGACACGCCTGCTGAAACTCATCAGAATCAGGGCTAGCCAGGCAACACCGCTTTGAGTGGGGCCTCGTTGACACAGAGCAGAGCGCCCCATGGAAAAGCCCACTGACAAAACGCATCCCATGAAATTTTCGGGCTACCACCAGCCCAAAGAACGCCCGGTCGAAGATTTGACAGCCCGCGTTGGCCCGGGTACGCCTTGCGGCGAATACATGCGGCGCTACTGGCAGCCATTTCTGCTGTCATCCCAGCTTGACCATCGCCCTAAGGTGGTGCGGGTGTTGGGCGAAGACCTGGTGCTCTACCGTGACCTGTCCGGGGAACTGGGCCTGGTGCACAAACACTGCGCCCATCGTGGTGCATCGCTCGAGTTTGGCATCATTGCCGAACACGGCATCCGCTGCTGCTACCACGGCTGGCTGTTCGGCAATGACGGCACCATCCTGGAAACCCCGGGCGAGCCAGCTGAGAGCCCCCATCGGCACAAATATTGCCAGGGCGCCTACCCTGTGGTGGAGTTCCAAGGTGTCATCTTCACCTACATGGGCCCTCCCGCCATCAAGCCGGCATTCCCCATGATGGACGCCATGGTGATGCCAGACAACCAGATGAAGCCCTACCTGATCCATTCGCCCTGCAACTGGCAGCAGGTCAGTGAAAACTCGATGGACCCGTTTCACGTGGCTTTTTTGCACACCCGCGTTTCAGGCCCACAGTTCAGCGAAGTGTTTGCAACCTTGCCGATCATTGAGTACCACGAGACGCCTCATGGCTTTTTCTACACCAATGCGCGACGGGTGGGCGACTTCATCTGGGTCCGGATGCACGACCATCTGGTGCCCAATTTTTCTCAAAATGGCGCTATTTTTGAGAATGTCAGCCACGTCCGTTACTTCGGCCGCCCTGGCCTCACGCGCTGGGTCACCCCCATTGACGACACCAACACCGCAGTCATTGCGTGGCGTCACTTCAATGACCGTGACGACCCGCACCACCAGGGCCGGCCCGACGATGTCGGCTTGGGCAAGACCGACTTCTACGGCCAGAGCGACGAGGCGCCCTATGCACAACGGCAAGACGCGCCGGGCGATTGGGACGCCTGGTGCAGCCTGGGTCCAGTGACCAGCCATGCCAGTGAGCATCTGGGCAGCACCGATCGCGGGATTGCGCTGCTGCGCCGCAGGCTCAAGAAAGAAATAGATGATTTGGCCCAGGGTATCGAGCCGCAAGCGCTTGAGCCGCTCAGCAGTGGATCGATCCCGACCACCGGTGGCGACACGATTCTGCGCATCCCTGCCAATGGGGGCGACGACCGACAGCTGATCGGCGAAGTGTGTCAGAAAGTGGCGCAAGCCTATATCGACACCCAGTTGCTGCCAGATGCTGAGCGACGGGCGGCCATCACGGCCCTGCTGGCCCCGCTGAACACTGCGGACCCGAACGAAGTCAACCCAGACCACGGAAAAATTTTCGAGTTCAAAACCGTTGGCTGAAACCATGGATCGCGGCGAGTCCATCCGCTGGGGACAACTGCTGGCTCTGCCCCTGCTGGTCAGCGGCCTGCTGCTCCTGGGCTCGCAGTTTGTGTTCTTGAAGCAAAGCATCTACATTGACCTGCCGTTTGGAAAGACTGCCAGCGACTGGAGTTTTGCCAATTTCCGCCGCATCGCCACTGATCCTTTTTACCTGCGAACCCTCTGGCTCACAACGTGGATCTCAGCAGCTGTGGCCGGCCTGTGTGTGATCTTGGGCTTCCCAATAGCCCAAACCCTCGCACGGCTGCAGTCACGCTGGGCCACTCTGTTGCTCAGCCTCATTGTGCTGACCTCTTTCATCACCACGGTGATCCAGATCTTTGGACTGTTGATTCTTTTCCGTGGTGATGGCCTGATCAACCAAATGCTCATGGGTCTGGGTCTGATCCAACAGCAGTTCACTTTGATTGGAACCTCGGCCGGTGTAGTGCTGGGCCTGGTTTATGCCTCCTTCGGTTTTTCAGTGATGCTGATGTATGGCATTGTGCGGACCATCCCGGTCTCGCTGGAGGAAGCAGCAGCCATCCATGGCGCCTCGCGCCTGAGGATTTTCAGAAAAGTTTTGCTGCCACTGTGCTTGCCGGGTCTGGTCGTGGGGTTCCTGACCATCTTCAACACCAGCATGGGCGCCTTCACCTCAGCGGCCCTGCTGGGCGGCGGGCGCGTGATCACGCTGCCGGTGCTGATTCAGCGCACCATGTTATTAGACGTGAAATATGGCATGGCAGCGGCGTTGGCGGCACTGCTGCTGGCCTTTGTCGTCATCTTGAACGTGGCCTCGGTCATGGTGTTGCGGCGCTTACGTCATTCTCAGGGCGTGATGGCATGAAGCCCGTGGCACTTCGATCCGCCTTCGGTGGCTGGCGCCTGCTGACAGTCGCCTACTTCGTGTTTATCTTCACTGTCTTGCTGGCACCGCTGGTGGTGGTGATCGGGGGCTCTTTCAGCGCGCCGGCCAATGACACGGTCATCGTGTCCTACATCCAGTTTCCGCCGGAGCGTCTAACGCTGCAGTGGTATGCCCGTATCCCGTCGTCTCAGCTGCATGCCCTGGGCGTCAGCTTTGTCCTGGGGCTGGCAGTTGCACTGGCGGCATCGCTGATCGGCGTGCCCGCTGCGCTGGGCTTGGTCCGCGGCCGTTTTCGGGGCAAAACGCTGATGTCGATCATCCTCAAGGCACCACTGCAGATACCTCACGTGGTTTGCGGCATTGCGTTTTTGCAGTTGTACTACCGCTTTGGCGATGCGACCAACTTCTATTTGCAAGGCACCAACCTGGGCCTTTTTCTTGGTCATCTCTTTCTGGCAACTCCGTTTGTCATTGGCAGTGTCAGCGCAGTGCTGTTGCGGTTCAACCCCAGACTCGAAGAGGCCGCACAAGCACTCGGTGCCGGTCCGTGGCGAACGCTGTGGCGGGTTACGCTGCCCGTCATTGCGCCGGGCATCTTTACCGGCGCGCTCTATGCTTTCATTGTGTCATTTGTAGACGTGCCGGTGGCGGTTTTCCTGGCCTCGGCAGACACCACCACGTTTCCGGTCGAACTGTTCCACGCCCTAGAGCAAGACTTCAACCCGAGCAGTTTGGCGAGTGCCTCACTGGCGGCCGGGTTTGCCGTGCTGCTGGTTATGGCAGCACAACGACTGGTCGGCATGGAAACACTGCTGCACTCTAAATGACTCACCTCACACCAACCCAGGCTTTGCATGGCAGCGCCATCATCCAGGCACTCAAACAGGCGCGCGTCGAATTCGTCCTGTCTGTGCCCGACATCTGCACCAGCGAAGGCTTGCTTCGCCCAATCGCCAACGACCCAGACTTGCGTCTGGTCAGAGTCTGCAAGGAGGATGAGGGTGTGTCTGTCTGCGCGGCCTTGTCGTTTTGTGACAAGCGATCGGTCTTGCTGATGCAGCAAACCGGTCTGATGGATTCGGCCAATGCCCTGCGTGCCATCGCCGTGGATTACCGCAACCCTGTCTGCATGATGATCGGCTTGCTTGGCAAGGAGCCCGATATACCGCCCCAGCAGTCGGCGCGCTACGGTGTACGCATCATCACGCCCATGCTGGACGTTTTAGGCATACGTCATCTCGTGATGTCGTCCGACGAGGACATTCCAGCTTGCATGCAGGCCATCGACGAGGCCTACGAACGCAGTCAACCGCTGGCCATTCTTTTTGGAAGGAATCCACAATGAACGCCACCAGACCACGGGATGAGTTTTTGCGTATGCTGGCGGGCCGATATACAGGGCAATTGGTGGTGAGTGTCTACACCACTTGTTTTGAATGGATGGCCATTCGACCCGATGCGCTGAACTATGTGGCAGTGGGCGCCATGGGTCAGGCTGGCTCGCACGCACTCGGGCTGGCACTGGGCCAACCAGACCAAGAGGTCTGGGTGCTTGACGGTGACGGTAGCTTGCTGATGAACCTGGGTTCATTAGTGACACTGGCTGGTGCCAAAACCAAGAACTTGACGCATTTTGTGTTCCAAAACGGCAGCTATGAGGCCAACGGCCGTGCGTCATTACCGGTGGCTCATGCCATTGATTTTGCCGCTATGGCCAGGGCCGCGGGTATCGCCGACGCCCATCAGTTTTCGGAGCCCGAGGCCTTGGACCATTGGCTGCTTCACCGGGGTCCCTCCACCGGCCCCGGATTGGTTGACCTGCGG
The DNA here is from genome assembly GCA_040400795.1 of Rhodoferax sp. Taxonomy (GTDB): domain Bacteria; phylum Pseudomonadota; class Gammaproteobacteria; order Burkholderiales; family Burkholderiaceae_C; genus Rhodoferax. The sequence goes on along the minus strand of JBBAPO010000035.1, from coordinate 34,537 downwards.
GTACTCAGAAGCGCGACGAACTACCCCCAGCGTTACGACTATATCCACAGTGCTGAGGCGCGTGACACTTTCAGGGCCGCTCTTAAGGCTCTGCCTCACACAGGGGCAAGGGCATGACTGCCGACGCCAAGCTTGTGGACGGCATTGCCCACCACCAGACATGGATCGACGGTCAATGGTGCGATGCGGCCAGTGGCCGCCACCTTGACTCTTGGGACCCATCAACCGGAAAGGTGTGGGCCAGGATTCCCCAGTGTGATGCCAACGACGTGGCCCGAGCCACCCAGGCCGCCCACAAGGCTGCTTTTGCAGGCCCCTGGTCCACGCTTCGGCCCACTCAGCGCGGCATTTGGCTGAGAAAGCTCGGTCAGGCCATAACGGCTGACATTGAACGACTGGCTTTGGCAGAGTGTCGAGACAACGGCAAGCGCTTGAGCGAAGTTCGGGCCCAGATCGAAGGTCTGCCTGAGTACTTTGACTACTTCGCCGGCCTTGCCGACAAGTTTGAAGGCAGCGTGATTCCGCTGAACAAGCCCGACATGTTCAACTTCACGGTGTGGGAACCCTATGGGGTGGTCGCTGCCATCACCGCCTGGAACTCGCCGCTGGCCCTTCTCACCTGGAAGATTGCACCGGCTCTAGCTGCCGGCAACACGGTGGTGATCAAGCCGTCTGAACACGCCTCAGTCTCAACCCTGGCCTTGATGCGCAGCTTCGAATCGGTCGGGCTGCCCGCCGGCGTACTGAATGTGGTCACTGGTCTCGGGTCCGAAGTAGGCGACGCGCTGGTCAGCGACCCTTTGGTCTCGCGCATCAGCTTCACCGGCTCGGGCGCGGTGGGTCGAAGGATCGCCGCACGGGCTGGCGAGTTGCTCAAGCGCGTTACCCTGGAGCTTGGCGGCAAATCGGCACAAGTGGTGTTTGCCGATGCCGACACTGAGCAGGCTCTTCGAGGCGTCATATCGGGCATTTTTGTCTCCAACGGCCAAAGTTGCGTCGCGGGCTCCCGGCTGCTGGTGCAGGATGAATTGCATGACGACTTTGTGGGCCGCCTGCAATCAGCCATCGGAACGCTCAAATTTGGTGACCCGCGTGCGGCCACGACCCAGATTGGCCCGATTGCCAACGAACCCCATTTCCAACGCATACAGCACGACGTAGGCGTTGCCCTGAGCGAGGGCGCCCGTTGTGTGGCCGGCGGGCAACCGGTACAGGTGCCAGGGGGCGGCTGGTACTTTGCACCCACGGTGCTGGTCGACGTCACGCCGTCCATGCGCATTGCCCGCCAAGAAGTGTTCGGCCCGGTTCTTGCTGTGATGCGGTTCAAGGACGAAGCTCATGCCATTCAACTTGCCAACGACAGTGATCTCGGGCTCGCAGCCGGTGTCTGGACACGTGACATGGGCCGTGCCTTTCGTTTGTCGCGCAAGATTCAGGCCGGCACCGTCTACGTCAACACCTACCGTGGCGTGGCGCCACAGTCGCCCTGCGGCGGCTACAAGCAAAGCGGCTGGGGGCGCGAGAACGGCATCGAAGCCATACGCGAATTTTTACAGCACAAAAGTGTCTGGATCGGTCTGGGCGACATGCCGGAACCTTTTCCAGTCGCTTGAGCACCCTTTCCTTTGCGAATACCATCCATTGACATCAACCTAGCGAGGAAGCCATGAGACTTTTTTTGAATTTTCTGCGTGTTTGCGCCTTGACCCTGCTGGGCGCTTCGTTTCAAAGCAGTGCCCAAACCGCCGATGAAGTCCGGTTCAAGGGCGTGACGCTGCGCATCGGAACCTGGGGCAGTGCCACCCGCGACTCGCTGCGGGATTACGTGGCTTCTGAAATCGAACGTCGTGGCGGCAAGGTAGAGTTCGTGATCGGCAGCCCGCAAGACAACCTGGCCAAACTCATCGCAGCACGAGGGCAGGTGCCATTTGACCTGTATGAGTTTCTCGGCACAATGCGTCCCGAAATCGAAGGCCGCGGCCTGCTGACCAAGTTGAACATGCAGGCCATGCCCAACGCGCGAGCCGTGGCCACGGCTCAATCGGGCGACATGATGGTGCCGACTTGGATCACCCAGGAAATGATCATCTATAACCCGGACAAATTCAAGGAAAACGGCATCCCAGTGCCCCGTTCACTGGCTGACCTTCGCCACCCCAAGTTGGCCGGTCGGGTGATGATCCCGGACATTTCTTCAGGTGGCGGTATCGAGGCAGTAGGCGCCTTTGCCCTGACGGCAGGCGGTGACGAGGCAAATATTCAGCCCGGCTTGAAAATGATCATGGAGATCCCTGGCGTACGCTTCTGGAAAGCTGGGGGCGAAGTCATCACCCAATTCAAGTCGGGCGATATCTGGGCTGCCATGGCCCATGGGGGCTGGGCTGTCCGAACGGCTCAAGCCGGCGTCAAGGTAGCCACAGTGCCTCCAAAGATCGGCAACCGAGACGGTCTGATCAAAGACGGCTACATTGGAGTTGTGAAGGGATCGCGCAACCAGGAAGCGGCCGAGTTTTTCATCAACACCTACCTGTCTAGCCAAGCGCAGTTGCAATTTGCGCTCAAGGTGGGTGCCATCCCGATGGTGGAAGAGGCGCGAACCAAAATGGCTGAGGTGCCCTTACTGCGTGAACTGCTCGTTCTCGATGGCCGAAAAATTGACGCCATGCTGCACTTGAATGCGGCCAAGATCGACCTGTCGCGCTGGAACGACGAATGGAACCGCGTCGTCTCGCGGTAAGGCCTGAGAGAAACCCCCTGACATGTCCACAACGCTCCAACCTGCGGTCCACCTGAGCGGGGTTGACAAGTACTACGGTGACGCTCAGGTCGTCAGGCAGCTTGACCTGAGTGTGCGCAAAGGCGAGTTTCTGACGCTGTTGGGACCTTCAGGTTGCGGTAAGACAACCACGCTGCGCATGGTCGCCGGCTTTGTCAAACCTACAGCGGGGCGGATTGACATCGGCGGGGTGGATGTCACCCATACCGAGCCCCGACACCGACGGATTGGCATGGTGTTTCAGGACTATGCGCTGTTTCCGCACCTGACGGTGTCTGAGAACATTGCCTTCGGTCTGGTGGAACGCGGTGCCCGTGCACCACAGATCGCGGCCCGTGTCAGCGAGTTGCTGGACCTGATACAACTCCCAGAATTGGGTGGGCGATACCCGTCCCAGCTCAGTGGTGGCCAGCAACAGCGAGTGGCCTTGGCCCGCGCCATCGCCCATCCGCCAGAAGTGCTGTTGCTCGATGAGCCTCTGGGTGCACTCGATCTGAAAATGCGTGAGCACATGCAACTTGAAGTGCGCCGGATTCAGCAGCACTTGCAGCTGACTGCGATCTACGTCACCCACGACCAAACTGAGGCCATGACCATGTCGGACCGGGTAGCCGTGATGAATGCTGGCCGACTAGAGCAGATCGACACGCCAGAGGCCATCTATAACCGCCCCTGCTCCCGCTACGTTGCCAACTTCATTGGTAAGGTGAATTTTCTGGATGGCCACGTGACATCAGTCCAAGACGGTATCGCCCACATCGAAGGAGCGGCAGGGCATTGCCTCTGCGTGGCCAACGGATGCCGGCCCGGCGATCGAGTCACTGTTTGCGTGCGCCCGGAGCATCTCACCCTGCATGCCCTGACAAGTCCACCTGAGGCGATGCACCATCATCCGGCGCAGGTCTTGTCGAGTGTCTTTTGCGGCAGCATCCGCCAGTACCAGTTGCGTCTGGCCAGTGGGCAGACCCTGCTCTCAGAGGTCCGCGCCGGTGACCGTGCCTGGCCCATCGGCGACACGGTACTGTTCAGCTGGGAGCCGCAGCACGCTGTGCTTGTCCCCAACACGCCGATACCCATTAACCACGGAGAATCATCATGACATCCCCAGTGAACCCAGGCAAAGTCGTCTGGTCGGGCGACAACCCCGGCATCTACCTCAAAGACGCCAGCGGCGCCTGGCAGACCCTGTCTGTTTTTTTCAGGGTCGTCACCTCACCCCATGGGCCGGGTACCGGGGCACTGGTCCTAGGAGACCCGTTCAAGGCCGCGGGATGGCCAGAGGCCAGGAACCTGTGCCTGTCCAACAATGAGCCCCTGATGCGCTGGTTGGTGGATGAGTTTGTATCGCGCTTCGCGTCCTTCCGTGGCGCCAGTGGGCTGCAGTCCATGACCTACCTCAAGGCCGACCACATGCTGAGCCGCGCCGAGGGTACCCGCTTCCATGAAGAGCAACTCGCGGGAGCCGGCGCGTCACTTGCGCTTCGATGGGAAGATTTGGGAACGCCATTCGCGGTTGATGTCCCGCCCGCCATGTCGTCCACCGGCGCGCACCAGATGTACAGCGTGTTTGTAGAGGCGCAACAAGGGTCCATCACACTCAACGGTCAGGCCTTGCCCGGCCAGGTCATCGTCCGTGATTTTCTGGGGGGTCGATTGAGCACGGCATTCCTAGCCTTCTGCGAAAGCTGGATTCTGCCCCCCACATGACACACCGAGCCACTCCGCAGCAGCAAGCCGCTGACACACTGGCAGAGCAACGCATCGGGGCCGTGCGGCCGCAACTGATCGGCGTGGCGCTGGCCGGCGACCTGCTGGCGCTGGGCGACCTCGAACTGCTGCATGCAGGGCCAGCCTTGGCGGACCCGCACCGGCCTTGCACACCCATTCTCAACGCTGCAGTGGCTGCTGCCCTGCTGGAAAAGTGGGCCCAAACGCCTGAACAGGCCCGAGAGATGGTGGGCAATGGTGCTATCTCCCTGCGGCCAGCGCAGGACCACAACTGCGTGCTGCCACTGGCAGACGTGCTCTCGCCGTCGATGTGGGTTCAGGTCGTGCGTGACGCCAATGCCCCAGGGCGCTGGTGCTGCAGCCCGTTCAATGGCGGCATGCTGCACCCGATGCGGGTCGGCGTGTTCAAGCCCGAAGTTGTCGACCACCTGCGCTGGCTCGGCCAAGTCTTTGCGCCAGCCTTCTCTGCCACCCTGACTGAGCCGATTGACCTCATCCCACTGGCCGATCAAGGGCTGGCTGAAGGTGATGACGGCCACGGCAAAACCGTTGCCATGACCCGCGCGCTCGCCGCCTGCCTGAAGCCTCGGCTCACGGGGGCCGAGGCGAGCACGTGCCTCAGCTACCTGGAGCAGAGCCCAGGTTTCTTTCTTAACCTGTGGATGGCCGCCTGCCGCTGCATGCTGTCGGCCGCTGCCGGAACCCAAGGTTCGGGTGTCGTGACGGCCGCTGGCGGCAATGGTGACACCTTTGGCATTCAGGTGGCCGGTCTACCGGGCCGCTGGTTCAGTGGCCCAGCGGTGGCGCCGGCCATTGCGCAAGCCCCCCCCGAAGTGACCGCATCCAGTCTTGGCGCCATCGGTGACAGTGCGCTGGTGGACTTGCTGGGCTTTGGCGCCATGACCTCCCTGGCGATCCCACGCGGCCCTGCAGGGTATCTGGCTGCCTGGCCGCTGGAGGCCGACACACCCCATGCTCTGCTGGGTCATGCCCACCCCGCCTTTGCCCTGACCCGCCCCCGCCTCACTGTGAACACCAGCCGGGTCTTGAGCAGCGGGCGGCAACCCCTGATTAGCCTCGGTGTTTTGGACAAAGCCGGTCAGCGTGGCCGACTCGACGCGGGCTACTTCCGGGTGCCGCTTGAGCTTTTCAGCAACGCAGAAGAGGGTCTTGCCCATGCACCATGATTTGAACCAACTCGGGCTGTTTGAGGCCGCACAGGCCATTCGGGCGGGCAAAATTTCGTCCACAGACTTGGTTCAGGCCTGCCTTGACCGAATTGCCCAGCGGGAACCTGCGCTGCACGCCTGGGCATGGCTTGATCCTGATGCTGCGCTGGCCGCCGCACGGAAAGCCGATCACCAAGCCGTGCGTGGTGCGCTGCACGGCGTCCCCCTGGCGGTGAAGGACATCATCGACACGTCCGACATGCCCACCGAATGCGGCTCGCCCATCTACCGCGGACGCCGCCCTTCCAATGACGCGGCCTGCGTGGCCATGGCGCGCCGCAGCGGTGCCGTGGTTCTGGGCAAAACCATCACCACTGAATTTGCGTACTTCGCACCCGGCCCAACCGCCAACCCGCGGAATCTGGCGCATACGCCAGGGGGTTCGTCAAGCGGGTCTGCGGCGGCAGTGGCCGACGCCCTGGTGCCCGCCGCCTTCGGCACCCAAACAGCAGCTTCGCTGATCCGACCAGCATCTTTCTGCGGCGTCGTGGCTTACAAGGGCAGCTTTGGTGAATTCAGCCTGGCGGGCATCAAGTCATTTGCAGCGTCGTTCGACACGCTGGGCGTGATCACCCGCCATGTGATCGATGCCCAGTGGCTGCGATGGGCCATGCTCGGCATTCAAGTCAAAGAAGCCGACACCAAGCCATGGGAAGGTGCGCCACGCATCGGGGTGTGTCATACACCCTGGTGGCAGCAGGCCGATCCGGATTGCCAATCGGTCATAGAAGCCGCAGCGCAGCAACTCGCACGCAAGGGCGCCAAGGTGTCGCAGGCGACGCTACCCAGCCATTTCGGCCAATTGGCCGACACCCACAAATTGATCATGGCCTATGAAGCGGCCCAGAGTCTGAGCTTCGAGCATGACCGATTCCCCGACAAGCTCAGTCCTCAACTGCTGACCCTGCTGCAAGATGGCCAGCAAATTAGCCGGGCTCGGTACCTGGCAGCGCAGCAATTGGCAACGACTGCCAGGCATGAGTTCCAAGCCTGGAAAGCCGACTGGGACATCCTGCTGACGCCCAGTGCAGTGGGCACAGCGCCCCAAGGCCTGCACGCCACGGGTGACCCGCTGTTCAGCCGTCTGTGGACGCTGTTGGGCGTGCCCTCGATCACTGTGCCAGGCTACACCGGCCAATTGGGTCTGCCCATTGGCGTGCAACTGATCGGCGACTTCCGCGAGGACGACAAGCTGCTGGCTATGGCACGCTGGGTCGAAGCCAAACTCATTCACGATTGAAAGGGCGATCATGGCAACGTTAACTCCCCGCAATGGGATCTTGAACATCAAGCCTCACATGCTGGCGGCACCGCTTCACAACGAGACGCAAGCCTTGGTGAACTTGTCGTCCAACGAAAGTGCGCTCGGGCCCAGCCCCAAGGCCGCTGCTGCGGCGCAACAGGCGCTCAAGACAGTAGAGCGCTACCCGGATGACGGGCCTGGCGAACTGGCCGCAGCCATTGGCGCGGCTATGGCACTCGACCCGTCTCGCATTGTCTGTGGCCATGGCTCTGACGAGCTGCTCGGCCGCCTGGCGCGGGCCTACTTGGACCCAGGCGACGAGGTGATTCACAGTGTCCACGGCTACCTGAAATTTCCCAACTATGCCCATGCGATGGGTGCCATTCCGGTGGCGGCGCCTGACATCGACTTCAGGGCGTCAGTGGATGCCATCCTGTTCTGTGTGACGCCCAAAACCCGCATGATCTTGCTGGCCAACCCAGACAACCCGACCGGAACCTGCCTGAGCGGTGAAGAGATTCGTCGCCTGCACAGCAGCTTGCCAGAGCAGGTGCTGCTGGTGCTGGACTCCGCCTACGCCGAATACGTGCATGCCCCCGATTACGAGCTGCCCACCGCATTGATCGACCAGTCCCACAACGTGGTGATGACCCGCACCTTCTCCAAGGTCTACGGCATGGCCGGCATGCGCCTGGGCTGGTTGTATGGGCCAGCCAGCGTGGTTGATGTGCTGCAAAGGCTGGGGCTGACGTTTCCAATCAGCGCGCCCGCCGTGGCAGCAGGCGTCGCCGCCGTGAGCGATCTGGCCTACACGGCACACGTCAAGGCCTACAACCGCGTGCAGATGCTGGCCTTCAGCCATGAGCTGAAGGAAATGGGGATCCGTTACCTTGAGAGCAACACCAATTTTCTGTTGCTCAACTTTGACGGGCAGACCAAGACGGCCAAACAAGCCTTCGACGATCTCTACAAAACCGGCATTGCGGGGCGCATGTTCAACTCAAACGACTACCGAAACATGCTTCGGATCACCATCGGACTCGAAGACGAGATGCGCAGAACTGCGGCGGTGTTGCGTGCCTTTATCCAGGGCGACTGACATGGCGCCAAATCTCGCGGTGCGCCGCTGGGTAGCCACGGCCCACCGGGATGTGGTCGCTCACCAGTCGGTGCAATTTGGGCAAGGCGTGGTAGGGCATGGTGGGGGCAAGATGGTGTTCGCAGTGGTAGTTCATGTTCCAGGCGATGAACCGCCAGCCCCAAGCCACCTGCGTGCTGCGGGTGTTCTGCAAAAGATTGAGCAAGGTGGGTCGCCCGACATGCTCGGTCATTCGGATAAAACGCATCACTGGTTGACCCAACAGCATTGGCAGCAGCCAGTACCACACAGGCGCCGACCAGCCCCAAACCATCGCCAGCCCGAGCGACACATAAAGTGCGGCATGGGCCCGCGCTTCCCAGATCACAGTGCCACGTTCACCGACCGGTATAAAACCCAGCTCTTCTGCAGAGAGTTGGCCCAGGGACCGCTTGGCGATGCCGCTCAAACTGCCCCACCAGTACGGCAGGCCGCTCAGGTACCAGCCATAATGAATCAGTGACTTGGGCAGGGGTATGTACTGCGAGTCCTGACCGGCAAGATTGGTGTAACTATGGTGATTGGTGTGTTCATACCGAAAATGAATTTCAGGCACCATGATGATGGCGCCGCAAATGCTGGCGACGATCTCGTTGACCCGACGCGTCTTGAAAGCAGAGAAGTGGGCGCATTCATGCTGCGGTGCAAACAAATGGGTCAGGACGACCCCCAAAACAAACATGGCAGGCCATACAAGCCAGTGGCCCTGGGCAGAGCCAACCAGGTAGGCCAAGCCGCCAATCAACAGCAGATGGGCGAACAAATGCACAGCAGCGGTGCCGTTGGACTTCACCATCAGCGGTTTCATGGTCTCACGCGGCACCAGAGTGCTCACAATCTGTCGCGCAGCCATGGCAGTGTCGTCGTCGGCCTGGGTCATCGTCTTCATCCTGTCCTTATCAGTCCCGCTTATCTTCGCACAGCCTCCTCATTAATGGCAGATGGCCCGGCGCTCGACAACCTTGGTCTGCCGCCCCACAATTTGAATTGAGCATGAAACACCCTAGCCACCCCACTAAACGACACGTGAAATGGTACCGGTCGCCGTTGTTCGAGCTTGCCCAGTTCCTGGTGCTGTTTGGCGCACTGCTCTGGCTGGTGGTCAATGGTGCCCAAGGCATGGGCTACCAGTGGAAATGGGAGAAGGTGCCCAAGTACATTTACCGGGTGATCGACGGTGAGCTGATCTGGGGGCCCCTGATGAAGGGCATGTTTGTGACCCTGGACATCGCCTGGAAGGCAGGTCTCATCGGCATGCTGGTGGGCCTGCTGGCAGCCCTGCTGCGGCTCTCGCGCTCTGTGGTGGGGCGTGCCATCGCCTGGACTTACATTGAAGTGGTTCGCAACACGCCGCTGCTGGTGCAGGTCCTGATTTTTTACTTCATCATTGCCGCAACGCTGGGTATACCGCGGCTGTGGGCTGGCGTCCTGTGTCTGGCTTTTTACGAGGGCTCCTTTGTCGCAGAGATCATCCGGGGCGCCATTGTGGCGGTTAAGAAGGGCCAGCGAGAAGCAGGCCTAAGCCTGGGTTTTGGGCCGTTTGACCTGTACCGCGACATCATTCTTCCCCAGGCTGTTCCGCTGATGCTGCCACCGCTGGGCGGGATTGTGGTCAACCTCGTCAAGCACTCGGCCATCGTCAGTGTGATTGCCGTCTTTGACCTGACCACGCAGGCGCGCACCGTGATTTCGGACACTTTCATGGCCTTCGAGATCTGGTTGACGGTGGCAGGCATGTACCTGCTGATCACCATCACCTTGTCGCTGGGCGTGTTGTGGCTGGAGAAGCGCTACCGCTACCGTTGAATAAGGACCCATGCAACGCTACTCCCTGCTCTCGCTGGCCCGCCATGCGCTGTCCCACCACCAGAACTGGCAGCGGGCCTGGCGCCAACCACCGCTTCGCAAAGACTATGAGGTCTTGATCATCGGTGCCGGCGGTCATGGTCTGGCCACGGCGCATTACTTGGCCCGAGAGCATGGCATCACCGATGTGGCTGTGCTGGAGAAAGGCTGGCTGGGCGGCGGCAACATTGCCCGCAACACCGTCACCATCCGCTCCAACTACCTGCGCGACGAGAGCATTCCGTTCTATGTGAAATCGGTGGCACTGTATGAGCAATTGACGCGGGAGTTGAACTTCAACCTGATGTACTCCAAACGCAGCATGATTGATGTGGTGCAGACCTACCCCAAGCTGCGTGAGATCCGTCGTCGCATGTTCAACATGCACAACCACGGGTCGACCTATGAGCCCATCTCGGTTGACGAGTTGCGGCGCCGTATCCCGCCGCTGACCGGCGGGGGTCCGGATACTCGGCTGCCGATTGTGGCCGGCATGGTGCACACCGACGCCGCCGTCTGCCGCCATGACGCAGTGGCCTGGGGCCTGGCCCGCTCAGCCGATGACCAAGGGGTTGAGATTCACCAGAACACGGCCGTCCAGGCCTTGCTGCGTGGCCCCGATGGTCGCATTTGCGGGGTCGAGACTGAGCGCGGCACGGTCAAAGCCAAAAAAGTGGCGGTGGCAGTCTCTGGTCACACCACCACGCTGACAGAAACCATCGGGCTGCGCTTGCCGGTGAAAACCTTCAACCTGACCGCTTTTGTGTCGGAGCCGGTCAAACCCCTGATCGATGTGATCGTCAACTGCCCTGACATCGGCGTTTACCTGAGTCAATCAGACCGGGGGGAATTGGTCATTGGCGGCGCCAATGACCCTGGCCAGTCCTACCGGCGCGACATCAAGCAACATGTTTTTGAAGACGCCGTGGTGGCCATGCTCGAACTCTTTCCCTCGTTCAAGCGTCTCAAGCTGATGCGGCAATGGGGTGGCACACTGGACATTGCGCATGACGCGTCGCCCATCGTGTCCAAGACCGCGATTCCCGGCCTGTACGTGTCGGCGGGCTGGTGGGGCGGGTTCAAGGCAGTACCCGCCGGCGGCTACACGTTGGCCCACCTGATTGCCCATGACGAACCGCACCCCCTGATTGAGCCTTTCTCACTGGACCGCTTCAAGCACTTGGACTATGTGCTCGAGTCGGGCACCACTGCAGCCCGCTAACCTGCCACCGCCACTGCCACCGCCATGCTGCTGATTCACTGCCCCCACTGCGGACCGCGCAATGAGACCGAGTTCACCAACGGCGGGCCGGCTCGAAGCACCCGACCTGAAGACGCCACCCACCTGACAGATGCCGCCTGGGTGGACTACCTGACCGTCCCCAACAACCCCATGGGCTGGGTCCAGGAAAAGTGGTGGCACAACCGAGGCTGCAGCATGTGGTTCACCATCCAGCGCAACACCGTGACGCACCAAATTCAGCAGGCGCCTGACCATGTCGGATAACCGCTTCCGCTTGCCAACCGGTGGCCGCATTCGCCGGGAGCGGCCGATCAAATTTACCTTTAACGGTCAGGTTTTTTCCGGCTTTGAGGGTGACACCCTGGCCTCGGCCTTGCTGGCCAATGGCGAGCGCCTCACCGCCCGCAGCTTCAAGTACCATCGCCCTCGCGGCATCACCGGCATAGGCGCCGAGGAACCCAGCTCATTTGTTGAGCTGCTCGGGGACCAACAAAGCGCCAACCAGGCCGTGACCACGGTTCGCTTGCGCGATGGGCTTCAGGCGCGCTCAGTCAATTGCTGGCCATCGGCAAAGTTTGACCTGCTGGCCATCAACCAATGGTTCGCCCGCCTGCTGCCAGCCTCGTTCTATTACAAGACCTTCATGTGGCCCAACTGGCACGTGTATGAACCGCACATTCGCCGGGTCGCCGGCCTGGCCCACGCGCCAGTCGCCGACCAGGTACCGGGCATCTACGAAACCCGCCATTGGCACTGCGACGTGCTGGTGGTGGGCGCTGGTGCGGCGGGCTTGATGGCTGCCTTGGTGGCCGGCAGGGCCGGCGCACGTGTTCTTCTGGTTGATGAGGGCGAGGAGCCCGGTGGCGCGCTGCTGGGACGACGTGACCGCATTGATAAGCAGCCCGCGCTGGACTGGGTTAACAGCGCCACGGCTGAGCTCGATGGCATGCCGCTGGTCACCCGGCTGGCAAGCGCCACCGCTTGGGCTTACCGTGAAGGCAACCTGGTCATCGTGACCGAGCGTAACCCGAGCACGCCTGGCATCTTCCAGCGCACCTGGCGGGTGCGGGCCGGCCAGGTGGTCATTGCGACCGGGGCCATCGAGCGCCCGCTGGTGTTTCATGACAACGACCGGCCTGGGGTGATGTTGGCGTCGGCGGTACAGGGCTATATCAACCGCTACGCGGTGCTGCCCGGCCGTCGCGCCGTGCTGTTCACCAACAACAGTTCGGCCTATGAGACAGCAGCCGACATGATGGCCGCAGGGATACAGGTGACGGCGATCATCGATGTGCGCCCGGTGGTGCCCGCAGACGCCGCAGCGCTGGTGCCCGACGTCGAGATTTTGTCCGGGTACGTGGTCGCCTCAACATCGGGCCAGCGTCAGCTGGATGGGGTAAGGGTCCGCACCCTCCAGGGGCAAGACAGCCGGCTGCTTAACTGTGATTTGCTGGCCGTCTCTGGTGGTTGGAACCCCCTGCTCCACCTGTTTTCCCAGTCGCGTGGCAAGTTACGGTATGACGAGGGCCTGTCGGCCTTTGTCGCAGCGCAAGCCCACCAGGCCTCCCGCTGCGCCGGCGCCGCCAATGCCTGTTTTGACCTGCCATCGGCACTGCATGACGGCGCCTCGGCCGGTGCTGCCGCCGCGCGCGATCAAGGCTTTGTTGCCACCCCGGCTGTCGTCCCGGTGGCTCCAGCAGGACTAACCCAATCGATCCAAGCGCTATGGCATGTCGAGCCGGCCCGCGCCTCGGACAAGGCCTTTGTGGACCTGCAGCACGACGTGACGGTGGCCGACATCCATTTGTCCTTGCGTGAAGGCTACGGTGCGGTTGAACACGTCAAACGCTACACCACAGCGGGCATGGGCATTGACCAGGGCAAAACAGGCAACGTCAATGTCATTGGCGCCATCGCCCTCGCGCAAGGGCAGCCGCTGGACAAGGTAGGAACCACGACCTTCCGCTCGCCCTACTCGCCGATTGAATTTGGTGCGCTGGCGGGCGCGCGCGGCGGCAGTGTATTTCTGCCATACCGCCACACCCCCATCACAGCCTGGAGCCAGGCCGCCGGCGCAGTTATGTATGAAGCCGGGGCGCGCTGGCGTCGCCCTGGCTATTTCCCACAACCGGGCGAGAGTTTTCAGGACACTGTCAATCGGGAATCACTGGCCGTGCGACAGAAAGTGGCGGCCTACGACGGCTCCCCCCTGGGTAAATTTGAGATCAAAGGCCCGGATGCCCTGCGCCTGTTGCAGATGGTTTACACCAGCGACTTTTCCAATTTGGATGCGGGCATGGGCCGCTATTCAATCATGCTGACAGATGACGGCCTAATTCTGGACGATGGCGTCAGCTTTAAGCTGGGGCCCGATCACTACCTGATGTTCACCTCCACCGGCAATGCCGATGAGGTCTACCGTCACCTAGAGCACTTTCTACAAATCGAAAGGCCCCACTGGCGGGTTCGGATCACGCCTGTGACCACTGCTTGGTCCAACATCACCCTGTGCGGCCCTCAAGCCAGGGAGCTGCTGGCAGCCTTGGGCACTGACATCGCACTTGAGAACGCAGCCTTTCCCTTCATGAGCTTGCGCTTGGGGCACGTCGCTGGCATCCCAAGCCGCGTGGCCCGTGTGAGCTTCACCGGTGAGCTCAGCTACGAAATCAACATCCCGAGCCGACACGCCCTGACGCTGTGGGAGACCATGATCGAGGTCGGCAAGCCACTGGGCCTGGCCGTCGTTGGGTCTGAGGCTAACCATGTGCTCCGGGTGGAAAAAGGATTTTTGTCGCTCGGGCATGAGGTAGACGGCACCGTCGATCCGATCGACCTGGGCATGGGCTGGATCCTGTCTAAAAACAAAGCAGACTATCTTGGCAAACGCTCGGTGATGCTGCGCCGCGCCAGCGGCCGGCCACGGCGCGAGTTGGTCGGACTGTTGCCAGAGGACCCTGCGAAGCTGGTGATTGAAGGCGCACCCATCACCCCGCATGGCGACCGGCAGGCCTCTGAGGGTTTTGTCAGCGCCTGCGTCTGGAGTGTGGTCGCACGGCGCAGCGTGGCGCTGGGCTTGTTGACCAACGGTCGCGCACGCCAGGGCGAGACCGTTTTCATCCGGATGAAAGATGATGTGGTGCGCGCCACTGTCACCGCCCCCTGCTTCTATGACCCCAAGGGGACCATCCTCAGGGGTTGACACCATGTACCAAGCCAACTTCCAGACCCAGGCCATGACAGCGGTTTTTGACCTCAAAGGCCGCCCCGACGACATCCTGCACAGGTTCGAGCCGGCAAGTCTGGTGTACCGGGTTGCGCCCCAACATTGGCTGGTGCGCACCACCTTGGACCATGAGTCCCGGTTGTTTGCGCACCTGACAGAGGCGCCCTGCGCGTCTGACACCCTGATCGTCAACGTATCCGACGCCTATGTATTTATTGAGATAGACGGACCTGAAGCCGACCAGCTGATCGCCATCGCCAGCCCCATCGACGCGTGGGCCATGCCGGTCGGCGCCGTCGGCGCCACCTTCACCGAGGTCTTTGGGCAAAAAGCCCTGCTGATCCGACAGGCCAAGGGCTTCGAGATCGCCTTCGAGCGCAGCTACAGCCAGCTGTTGCTGGACTATTTTTCACGGGTCAATGACTTGGCCACCTGAACTTTCATTAGACCAACTTCTGAGCCCATGCTCAAACCGTTAATAGACAGATTGGCTTGCACAGCAATTGCATGCTTGGTGCGATCATGTCGACGGTCCATGGTCAAAATTTACCTACCTTGGACCCGCAGCCGCTGGCAGAATGCTGGCTCAAGCCTTGCATGACTAGAATGACCAACCACTTTTTTAACAGGAGCTATTGATGACTAATTTCAGACGAATCTTCGCAGCTGGTGCAGTGCTGCTGGTGGCGATGCTGGCAGCTCAGCCGGTCTTGGCCCAACAGGAGAACTTGGTCGACACCATCAAGAAGCGTGGCAAGCTGCAGGCCGGGTTCAGCAGCTTTGTGCCTTGGGCCATGCGGGACAAGCAGGGACAGTGGGTCGGCTTCGAGATTGACGTCATGAACAAGCTGGCCAAAGACATGGGGGTCCAGCTCGAACTGGTACCCACCGCCTGGGACGGCATCATCCCTTCGCTGATTGCGGGCAAGTTTGACGCCATCCTTGGCGGCATGTCCATCACGCCAGCCCGGCAGGAGCAAATTGACTTCACCGACCCCTACTCCACCTCGGGCCAAGGTGTGGCGGCCTCCAAGCAGCTCGCAGCCAAATTCAAATGGCCTGAAGACTACAACAACGCCAATGTCACCTTCACCTGCCGGCGGGGTGCAGCTCCTTGCAAATTGATCGAGGAAAGATTCCCCAAAGCCACACTGCGCCAGTTTGACGACGACGCGATCGCCTTCCAGGAGGTGATCAACGGCAACGCCCACGCCACCGTGTCGAGCGAGCCCAAGCCCACCTTCTTCGCCCTGAAAAACCCGGAACGCCTGTTCAAGCCTTTGGCCGACACTATTACCACCAACGTTGAAGGCATGGGAGTGCGCAAGGGCAACGCTGCCGGCCTGGCTTACCTCAATGACTGGATCGGCAAGAACAAAGACTTCCTGAAGCAGCGCCACACTTACTGGTTCAAGACCCAGGACTGGGCCGCGATGGTGCCCTGAACCTGATCACACTGCACCGTCTTAGCCCTCAACGCCATGCCAACAATTCGCCCACGCCAGCCACGTTTTCTGGCGTGGGGTTGGCTTGACTGGGTCTTATTGGTCGGCCTGCTCGCTTTGCTGGGCTTGATCCTCTGGCGGGCCAGCTCAGTGTTTCAGTACCGTTGGAACTGGAGCACGATCTGGCCCTTTATCTTTCGCCTGGATGCTGCAACCGGGCGTTGGGTCCCTAACATCATCGTCGAGGGTTTTCTGACCACACTTCGACTTGCCGTCTGGGGCATCATCATTTCCGGCATCATCGGCACCCTGATGGCCTTGGCCAGAAACAGCGATCGGCTTTTTCTGCGCTTGCTCAGCGGCAGTTATGTGATGCTGATCCGCAACATCCCGCCGGTGGTTTTTGTGTTCGTCTTCGTGTTTTTCATTGCCAGCCAGGTCATGCCCAAGCTGGCCCTGGCCGACAGCGTGGCCAAACTCTCAGAGACCGGCCAGTGGTGGGTCAGCCTGTTTTTTGGTTCCCCCAAGCTGATCGACAATTTTCTGCTGGGCTTGATTTGCCTCTCAGTCTTTTCTGGCGCCTACGTCACAGAGATTGTCCGGGCCGGCCTGGAGTCGGTCCACAAGTCCCAAATTGAGGCCGGCAACAGCCTAGGCATGTCGCGGTTCGACATTGCCCGCTTCATTATTTTGCCGCAAGCTCTGCGCAATGTGCTGCCGCCCATGGCCGGCCAATTCATCCAGCTGATCAAAGACTCGTCGTTGGTGTCTCTGGTATCCATCCAGGAGCTGACCTTCATGGCGCAAGACGTGCAGGTCACCACGCAGCGCGTGTTTGAGGTGTTCGTTTTTGTGGCCGTGGTTTATTTCGTCATCTGCTTCAGCCTGTCGCAGCTATTTTCGGCCCTGGAGCGGCGTTACGCCCGCGCCCACAAATAGGCCGCCTTACATGCCAACGTCGAGCCCCATGTCATGAGCCAAGCCATCATCCAACTCAGCGGCGTCAACAAATGGTTTGGCGACGTGCACGTTTTGCGCGATGTCGACCTGGCGGTCAAGCAAGGCGAACGCATGGTGATCTGCGGCCCCTCGGGCTCGGGCAAGTCCACCCTGATCCGCTGCATTAACCGGCTGGAGCACCATGATTCCGGCAGCATCGTGGTGGATGGCATGACCCTGGACGAAGACACCGAACATGTGGCCGCGATCCGCCGCGAGGTGGGCATGGTGTTCCAGAGTTTTAACCTCTTCCCTCACCTGTCGGTGCTGGAGAACTGCGCCCTGCCCCAGATCCGGGTCCGGGGCACGCCACGGGCCGAGGCCGAAGCCAAGGCCATGGCCTACCTGCGCCGGGTGCAGATCCCTGAACAATCCCACAAGTTTCCTGGCCAACTCTCAGGTGGGCAGCAGCAACGGGTGGCCATAGCGCGCTCGCTATGCATGGAACCCAAGGTCATGCTGTTTGACGAGCCCACCTCGGCGCTGGACCCAGAGATGATCAAAGAAGTGCTGGACGTGATCATCGACCTGGCCCAGAGCGGCATGACCATGATCTGCGTTACCCACGAAATGGGATTCGCCAAGAAGGTGGCCGATACCGTCGTGTTCATGGATGGCGGCCGCATTGTCGAGCAGGCTCCGCCGGACGAACTGTTCAACCGCCCCAAGTCGGATCGGACCAAAAAATTTCTGAGCCAGATCCTGTCGCATTGACAGGGCTTCAGCCCAGCCAGAGAAAGCCCACCGTGCCGACCCTCAGCACCCTTCGCGCTGATATCGATCTGTCTGCCCCGGGCAAAGCCAGCGGCTTTGTGCGGATCCCGCACTCGGTGCAACGCTCGGCCTATGGCTGGATTCCGGTGCCGATCACTTGCATCCAGAACGGTGAAGGGCCCAGCGTTTTGATGATGGCTGGCAACCACGGCGACGAGTGGGAAGGCCAGATCGGGCTCGGTAACCTGATCCGCAGCCTGGAGCCGGCGGACATCCAGGGCCGACTGGTCATTCTGCCGTCGGTCAATTTCCCGGCAGCCATGGCCGGCTTACGCACCTCCCCCATCGACCAGGGCAACCTCAACCGCGCCTTCCCGGGTGATCCGCAGGGCACGGTCACCGCGCAGTTGGCCTACTGGATTGAACATGTGCTCTTGCCAGGCTTTGACTACAGCTTTGATTTTCATTCCGGTGGCAGCTCGCTGACCTACCTGCCCAGCACCCTGATTTATCGCGTGCCGGATGCTGAGCAGATGCGCCGCGCGATCGCCCTGGTGCACGCTTTTGCCGCGCCCATCGGCTACGTCATCAAAGCACCGGGAAGTGGCGGCCGCTCGTTTACCGCCGCTTCTTTGCGCCAGGGCGTGCTGTCGCTGGCCACCGAAGTGGGTGGTGGTAGCCTGGTTACACCATCGTCACTGGCCCTGATGGAGCGCGGCATGCGCCGGCTGCTGGTCGCCACCGGCCTGGTGGATGCGCCCTTGACGCCGCTGACCGAGACCACCCGCATGACGGAGGTGGGTGGCGACGACTACTATGTCTACGCCGACGATGACGGTCTGTTCGAGCCGCTGGTCGAGATTGGCGACGAGGTCGCAGAAGGCCAACCGGCCGCACGCATTCACTTTCACCGCACGCCCTGGCGTGAGCCGTTGCTGCTGCCATTCAATCGCGCCGGCGTCGTGCTGTGCAAACGGGTGCCGGCCCTGTGCGAACGTGGCGATTGCCTGTTCCAACTGGCCACCAACATCGCCATTTAAGATACTCCCATCATGACCTTTTTAAAAAACACTTGGTACGTGGCTGCGCTGTCCCCCGAAGTCGGGCGCGAGCCCAAGGCTGTTCGCATCCTGGGCGAAGCCGTTGTGCTGTACCGCACGCAAGACGGCGCAGCCGTGGCCTTAGAAGACGCCTGCCCACACCGCAAACTGCCGCTGTCCATGGGGCGCATCAAGGGTGATGCCATCGAATGTGGCTACCACGGCCTCACCTTTGACTGCTCAGGCGCCTGCATTGATGCCGCCACACAGGTCCGCATCCCGCCCTTTGCCAAAGTGCGCAGCTACCCGGTGCAAGACAAGTATGGCCTGCTCTGGATCTGGATGGGTGATGCGGCGCAGGCAGCGGCTAACCCGGTGTTCGAGATGGCCAACCACGGCCAACCCGGCTGGGGCCTGACCAAGGGTGACCAACTGCTGGTGGACTGCCACTACCTGTGGTTGGTGGACAACCTGCTCGACCCGTCCCACGTGGCCTGGGTGCACCGGACCTCGTTTGCCGGGGCTGGTACCGATGACACGCCTTTGCAGATCGTCGCTGACGCTGGTGGCGTGATTTGCAGCCGCTGGCTGCTCGACCAGCCGCCGCCGCCCTTTTATGCCCCCCTGGTCAAGTTTGCCGGCAACGCAGACCGGCTGCAGCATTACGAGGTCCGCTTCCCCTCGCTGGCCATCAACATGGGCATTTACACCCCGGCTGGCAAAGGCGGCCCGGCCATGGTGGACGGCCCCGAGACTTACCGCATGGTGTCCTACAACTTTTTGACACCGATCGACGAGGACCACACCCGCTATTTCTGGCTGCAGCACCGCAACACAGACACCGATGATGAAGCGCTAACCAAACGGATTGCGGCTGGTGCCAAATTGGCCTTTGAAGAAGACAAGATTGTGTTGGAGGCCGTACACCGCGGCATGAAAAACCGCTCAACACAAACCACCGGCTTGCTGCTAGATGCTGCCGCCAACCGGTTCCGCGCCGGCCTGACGGCCCTGATCGAGGCCGAAGCCCAGCCTCAGGTCGCGGCCGGCTCTTTGTAGTAGCCCACCACATCGCCCTGGGTGGTCACACCCAGGCCGTTGAGCAGCCGGTTGGAGTAGTTGAAGTAGGCGCAAACCTGGTTCACCTCCAGAATCTCGCCGTCGTCACAACCGCTGGCCTTGAGCGCCTCAAAGTCGCTCTTCTCCATGTGGGCCACATCGGCAGTCAATTTCCTGGCATAGCGCAGCAGCTCCAACTCTTTGCCCGAAAACGCCAGCTCCGGCTGGGCCGCTGAAAGGGCATCCCACACCAGCTGCGAACGCACCGGGTCATTCATCAGACGACGGGCGTTGGCAAAATGATGCGTCAGGCTGTAGTCACAGCGGTTGGTCATGCTCACATAAGAGGCCACCACTTCCAGGAACCAAAAGGGCAAGGTGTTGTCGGGGTTGTGCAGCACGCTCCGGTACAGCACCAGGTGCCCCTCCATGCTGTGCGGACGCAGGCTGTGCGCCCGCATCACGTTGTCCACGGTGCCGCTGGGCGTCAGGGCCAGTTGGTACATGTCCTTGAGTTTGCCTGTGGCCTCCTCCAGGGGAATCATCTTGATCCATGCGCTCATGGGTTTTCCTTGTTGATGGACCGTCGGTCCTGGGGTTTGCGTGAAAAAATGTTTTTTACCATGGGGATAAAGGTCTGCAAGGGCTCGCAGGGGTAGGCTGGGTCAGCCGCCGCCTGGTCATAACGCGCCACAAATTCGGCCGTCCAGTCAAAGTGCTCATGACCGCGCCAGCGCTCCCGCTCATGCTGGTTCACACCCGGCATATTGGGCGAGTGCAGGTTCTGAAAGGTGGCGTGATGACGCAGCATCCAGTGGTTGCGATCTGACACATAAGCCCCGAGCAGGGTGGCCGCAAAATCGCCATGCAGCATCGGGCAGGCAATAAAGCCCACATCGTGCAACAGGGCCACCACCACATCTTCTTCTGACAGGCCGTCGCGCAAGACCATGGTGGCCGACTGCAGGGAATGCCGGTAGTTGTTGACCTGGTAACCAAAGCAGGGGTCGTGCTCACTGGCGGTGAGCAGGCGCAGCGCCTGCTCAGCCTGGTGGCGGGCCAGATAGAGTTGGCGCTGACCCTCCAGCAAGCCCCAGTCGTCCCGCGACAAGTCTTCCAGGGCAATTTTTTCGAGGTAGTGCCAGCCGGGATCGGCCAAGGGGCTGCGATTCAACTCAGACATTTTTTGATCTACTCCTCAACTTGAAAGCCAGGCCTGGGTGGCTGCACGCCATGGGGCCAGGGCCCGCTCCACCGGGGGATGCGCTGACGCCACAGACAACCAATGCGCCAGCACCGGCGGCAAGCTCAGACTCTGGCCACAAGCGGCCAACACTGATGCCGCCAAGGGCACGTTCACCAGGAAACCGCAATCGGCCAGGCTGATGTTCGGCGTCAGCAAAAAGGGTTGAGGTTGGACCCAGCCCGCCAGTTGCCCAAGCCGCGCCTCGATGTCGGTGCGCAGGGCTAACACCGTCTCAGGGTTACGCTGCGCCGGTTTCACCTGGCCAAACAGGGCCCGCACCTTGGGCTCCAGGTGCAGATCGTGAAAGCGGCACAAAAATCGGACGCGGGCCCGCTGCTCAGGGTCTTGCGGCAGCATCGCCGGTGCGGGGTAGCGCTCCTCCAGATACTCGTTAATCACCTCGGACTCGGACAGCACCCAGTCCCCGATCTGAATGGCCGGCAGTGTGCCCATAGGCACCAGCGCGCGGTACTCGGGGGAGCGATAGCCCTGAGCCGGGGCACGTTCCTCAAAGTCCAGGCCTTTCACGCACAGCACCACCCGCACCTTGGCGCTGTAACTCGACAAGGCGCTGGCATGAAAAATCATGACTCACGCCCGGCCAAAAACGCAGCGTAGTCGCGAGCGGCCGCTTCGGCCGCTGCGCTCACCAAGGCGGCACCATGCTCGGCCAGGCCCAAGCCCGAGTGCGAGCCGACGCGACCATCGGGAAACTGGGTCCGGTGCGCCGCAGCGTGATCATGGTTGTCACCGCCATGGCGCTTGATGAAGTCGGCGCTCAACAAGGGAGGCGCGGGCAGGTCGTCTGCGCGGCTGACGGCCGGCAACATATGCCGGGTGATGGCCAGCTCGGACGGTGTGGCGTGCATGCCCTCAGCCGCCCCGTACAGTCGCTGCCGGATCTCATTGACCTCCGCAAAATCCCACCAGCTGCGCAGGCGGCACTGGATGGCTACACCCGCATGCCGGCCCAGGCTCTGGTCGGCATACAGTTCCTGGAACGCACAGTGCGCCGGGGAGATGTTGCCACCATGGCCATTAAGAAAGTAGAAGTGCTCAAAGCCCTGGCGCGCCAACGACTGCACGTAGTCAATGATGACCTGAATCAGTGTCGTTGGGCGCAAGGAAATGGTGCCGGGAAACCCCAGGTTGAACTGCGCCTGGCTCAGGGTCAGGGTCGGCCCTACCAAAGCGCCGCAACGCTCTGCCATGGCATGGGCAATGGTTTCAGCGGTGATGCTGTCGGTGCCTATCAGCCCGGTCGGGCCATGCTGTTCGGTCGACCCGGTGGGAATCACCACACCTTTGGAGCGAAGCAGGTAGGCTTCAACCTCGGGCCAGGTCGAGTGGTGCAAAAGCATGGGTCAGTTGCCGGTTGCCAACCTGCGCTCCAAACGTCGCACCAGGTAAGACACGATCAGGATCAGGATCAGGTATTCCAGCACCAGCAGCGTATAAATCTCTAGCGGCCGGTATTCACTGACATTGAGTTCATTGGCGCGGCGGGTCAGTTCCTGCAGGCCGATCACCGAGATCAAAGACGACATCTTCACCACGTAGACAAACTGGTTGCCCAGCGCCGGCAATATGACTTTAATTGCCTGCGGCAACACCACCAGCCGCATCTGCTGGGCCCATGACAAACCCAATGACTTGGCGGCCTCGATCTGCCCTTTGGGCACAGACTGAATGCCTGCGCGGAACACTTCAGCCTCAAAGGCCGAGTCACTCAGCGCCAGCGACAGCACCCCGGTGGCAAACACCCCCAATTGCAGGCCAATGATGACCGGCAACCCGTAAAACACCCACAGCAACAGCACCAGCAGCGGTATGGCCCGGAACAACTCGACGTAGCCCCGGCTAAGCCGGTTCAGGGTCTTGCGCCGCGACAGCCCCGCCAGCGCCACGGTGGCACCCAGCACCACCGACAGTGCAATGGCACACACGGACACCAGCAGCGTGGCGCCGGCGCCCTCGGCCAAAAACTTCAGGTTGGACCAACCCTTGTCCTGAAACGGGTTGACCACATACCAACCCCAGTTATAACCGCTACCTTCGTTGGCAGCGGCCGGGCCGGCCGCCAGCGCGGCGGCCGCCAACAGCCACCATCTCAACACTGTTATTTCTTCGCGACCAACCACTTGGCCTCGAGCCCGTCAAAAAAGCCCTCGGCATCCTTCAAGGAAATCCAGTTGTTGACAAAGGTCACCCAAGCGTGGTCGCCCTGGGGCATGGGGTAGGCGAAGGGACGCTTGTTCCGCATTTCTGAGCTTGAACCGACGACTTGCAGGTCCGGGTAGGTCTTCATCAGGGTGGCCGCCTCGACATTGCTGGTGATGGTGACCTGTGCCCGACCGGCCAGCACCTCCTGGTAACCAGTGGCTGGCTTTTCAACCGCCCGGATCCTGGCCTTCGGGAAATGGGCGCGCGCCTGCTGCTCAAACACGGTGCCCATCAACACGGCCACGGTCACATTGGCGTTATTGATGCTGTCCCAGGTGGTCAATGCAGCGCCGGTCTTCTTGCTGACCATGGGCACTGTGCCGGCAAACAGGTAGGGAGCCGAAAACGCCACGGTCTTGGCGCGCGCCATGCTAAGCGACGCACCAGAGAAAATATCAAAACGGTCAGCGACGATGCCGTTGACCAGCGTAGCCCACTCAGCTGGCACGTACTCGATCTTCACACCCATGTCGGCGGCCAGTTGGTTCATGGCCTCGACGTCGAACCCGGTGTAGGTGTTGGTGGCCGTGTCTTTCATCGACATCGGGTTGAAGTCACCGGTGGTGCCCACGCGCAGGGTGCCGCGCTCCAAAATCTGGGCCAGACGGGATTTGGTCTGCGCAATGGACTGCACAGGCAGCAACAGCAGGGCGGCGGTGGCCAACGCAAGCAACGGGGCTAAAAGCTTTTTCATGGTGGTTTTCCAGTTAGAGGTTGTATAGACGACTTTTTATATGCTACCGTGGGTGCAACGCAATTTCAATAGGTAGGCACCCTAGGCACGCCCGCCACTTTAATGGAAATGATGGCTTTGGTCAGGCGCCCGGCAAGCTGCGCTGCTGCTGTGCCAGGCTGGCCATCAGTGCGCCAATGCCAAAGGTCCAGGGCCTGATCTGGTCAGACCGGTCGACCCGGTTCACCAACCGGCCCAACGCCGGAACCGACACAGTCACCACGTCATCAATATGGTGCGTAAAGCCCTGCCCCGGTGCATCGCGGTCCCGGGTCGGGGCCAGCATGGTGCCCAGGAACATCATCATGCCGTCGGGGTACTGATGGTGCTTGCCCATGGCCTGCGCCACCAGGTCGAGCGGGTCACGGCTAATGCTGCTCATGGCGCCACGGTCCTCAAAGCTGAAGCCGTCCACGCCATCCACCCGCAAGCTGATCTCGCACTGGCGCACGTCGTCAATGCCGAAATGCGCGTCAAACAGGCGAATGAACGGCCCGATCGCGCAAGAGCCGTTGTTGTCCTTGGCCTTGCCCAGCAGCAGCGCACTGCGGCCCTCAAAATCTCGTAAATTGACGTCGTTACCCAGGGCGGCGCCCACCACCTGGCCAGTGGGGCTAACCGCCAGCACCAACTCGGGCTCTGGGTTGTTCCAGCTCGAGCCGGGATGCAGACCCACATCGTTGCCAGTGCCCACGGCAGCCAACACCGGGGCCTTGGTGAAAATCTCAGCGTCCGGGCCAATGCCCACCTCGAGGTATTGCGACCAGGCGCCCCGCGCCTGCAGCACCCGCTTAACCTCTTGCGCCTCGGCCGAACCCGGCCGGATACCCGTCAGGTCCTGCCCCAAAATCTGGTGCAGGTCGCGCCGCAAGGCATCAGCCCGGCTGGCATCGCCCCGCGCCTGCTCCTCGATCACGCGCTCCAGCAAACTGGCAATGAAGGTGACGCCACTTGCCTTGATCACCTGCAAATCGCAAGGCGCCAGCAGCCAGGGCCGCCCGGTGTCACGAACTGCTTCCTCGGCATTGGCCATCACCTCAGCCCAACTGGCAATGACGGGCAGGCGCCCGGCGGCCAAGGCTTCACGCACGGCAGCGGCCGGATCGGGCAGCGCCAGCAGGGCACTGCTGGTCAGCGCCAAGGGCGACACATCGTACAAGTGGCCGTTGTGCAGGGTCACCAGCACCGGCCCGGTGCCGGGCAGCCAAAGCCGCCCGATCAGCAATGCTAGCGTGTGGTCCGTGGGGAGTGTGTGGGGCAGTTGGGCTTGAAGGAATGTGGATGTGTTCATGAGTTGCTTGATAGGTTGATGAAGCAAAGTCCACATAGCATACTTTGTTGGCGAGCCGAGGAGGCCGACTGGCTGCTGCCGCTCGTGTCCTCCGCCCTGCGGGCTCCCCCTTGACCTCGCTGCAACAGCCAATCGACCCCCTCGGCAGCTAAGACAGTGGACAGACGAAGTTTTGCAAACCAGAAATTGCGCACTAACCGTCCCACAAGATCAGGCTGGTGGGGCGTTCGGCGCAGCGGCATCAAGGGGGAGCCCGCAGGGCGGAGGACAGCCGCGGAGCCGAATGCCCCGCCGGCCTGATCCCGCGATACAGCACGCGCGAAATATTCTGCACCGGGTTGAATAGAAGTCATGAAATTGAAGGATCAACACCCAACCGGTAAACCCGAAGCGCGTTGCCCCCGAACACAGCCGCCCGCTCTGCCTCAGTAAGATGCGCGGTGAACTGCTGACACGCCTGCCACCAGCCGGCATAGCTGCCCGCCAGTTCCAATACCGGCCAGTCGCTGCCCCACAACACACGGTCCGGTCCAAAGCAGGCCAGCACGTGCTCGGTCCAACGGCGACAAACCTGCGGCACCGGGTCAGGGCCGGCTTCAGTCACCATGCCGGACATTTTGCACACCGCCCCAGTGTGGGTGGCCAGCGCTTGCATTTGATCAGCCCAGGGCTGCCACTCACCGGCGGCTATATCGGGCTT
Organism: Rhodoferax sp.; assembly: GCA_040400795.1. Classification (GTDB taxonomy): domain Bacteria; phylum Pseudomonadota; class Gammaproteobacteria; order Burkholderiales; family Burkholderiaceae_C; genus Rhodoferax. Next base: position 8,662 of record JBBAPO010000035.1, on the reverse strand, counting down.
GGCGGCGTGATCGATCACGATGCTTAGGCTCGGGTGCCTCTCGGCCAGGGTCAGCAGGCGCGGCAGGTGCACTGGCTTGACCAGCGCGTCAAACACCAGCCCAAGATCCGCCATCAGCGCCAACAGCGGCTGCAGCGCCGGCCGCAAAATCCAGTCCGGTTCGGGGATGTCTTGCAACATCGGGCGCAACCCCTTGAGCTTGGGGTGCCGGGCCAGGGCCTGAATGCGCTGCGCCGCATCGGGCGCCAGCCAGTCCACCCAGCCCACCACGCCCAAGACGCTGGGGTGCTGGTCGGCCAAGGCCAGCAGGTGCCAGGTCTCGGCCTCGGTCGGCGCGGCCTGAACCAAAATACCGCCAGTCACACTCACAGCCTCAGCCTGTATCCGCCAGTCGGGCACCTGAACATCGCGATAAATCGGAGCCAAGGCAGGGGTCAGCCAGCCGTAGTCGCCTCGCGCGAGCTGCCAGCTGTGAAAGTGGGCGTCGATCCGCATCAGGCACCGCGTGGTGTGGTTGCGTGGTCTGGCAACAGGCCAGCATCTCGCAAAGCCTGCCAATACCCGGCCGGAATAGCGTGGCGCATCATGGCTACGGCGTCTTGCCACTCCGAGGCCTGGCGGGCACCCAGCATCACCACCTCGATGGCGGGGTGTGCCAGGGGAAACTGCAAGGCGGCGGCGCGAAGCGGCACGCCATAGGTGTCACAGATGGCCTCGACCGCCGCCACCCGAGCCACCCAATGCTGCGCGGCAGGCCCGTAGTTGAAGCGGAGCTCAGTGCCGGCGCGCACGCCGGTGGCCAAGATGCCGGAGTTGAAAACGCCGCCCAACGCAATGCGCACACCAAGCGACTGGCACAACGGCAGCAACTCCGCCAGACCGCTGTGGTCAATCAGGCTGTATCGGCCGGCGAGCAGCAGGCAGTCGATGCCAGCGTCGGCACTCATGCCCCGCAGCACATCCAGGCAGACCTGCACGTCATTCACACCCAGGCCGATGTGGCGCAGCAGGCCTTGCCGGCGCATCTCGTGCAGTTCGGGCAGCGCCTCGTGCAGCACCTGTTGGAGCACTTGCGGGTAGCGCTCGCCATGGTTGGCAGCGTCGCAGTCGTGCACAAACACCGTGTCCAAACCGGCCAGGCCAAAGCGCTGCAGGCTGTCTTCAACGCTGCGGCGCACGCCCTGTGCAGAAAAATCCCAGTGCTGGTTAAAGGGCAGGCCATCGACAAAGCCGTTCTGGTCACGCTGCGCCTTTGAGTCGGGCGTGAGCAACCGGCCCACCTTGCTCGACAAGGCAAAGCCCTCCGGCGCCTGGCCGCGCAGCATCTGGCCAAAACGCAGCTCACTCAGGCCGTGGCCGTAGTGGGGCGCGGTGTCAAACGAACGGCAACCGTCGGCCAGCGCCGCCGCAAACAAGGCGTCCACCTGCGCCGGCGGCACCGGCGCAAACATATTGCCCAGCGGCGCACCGCCCAGGCCCAGCGGCAGGCCGTCTCGGGTGGGCGGGAAAATCGGTGTAGTTGTCATAAGTTCCGAGGTTCAGCGCGCCAGATAGGCCTCACCCAAAGGCCTCGCGGCATTGAGGCCACCATAACTCAAACCGCCATGCCCGGGCGGTGGGTGGCCGAACCAGCGATCGTCACGCGCATCAGCCGCCGCCTGCCAACGCACATCGCAAGACAGGCGCACCTGCCCGCCGCCCAGCCGGTTGTCGCAGGAGCCATGCAGGGTGAACATGTCAAACAGCATGACGTCACCCGCCTGGAAGGCCGTGGTCAGCAAGCGGGTTTGGCGGCCTTGGGCAAAAGCAACAGCGTCTTCTGGAAAAGAGCCCGGCAGGCTGTCGCGGTCCACGTCGACGCCACGGTAGCGCGCAATCAGGTCCTCAAAGCGGTGCGAGCCCTCCACCACCACCAGCGGTCCAGCACGCAAGGGCACATCGCCCAAGGGGATCCAGGCCGTGACCAGGCGCTGCGAACCTCGGTTCATATACACATGGTCAAAATGCAGCGGGCTGGCCCGGCCCTGCGTCATGGTGCGCAGCCACAAAAAATCAAAGGGCACGCTGGCGCAGCCCAGCACCGCCGCCGACACCTCGGCCAACGCCGGGCCATGGCTTACGCCGCGCAAGGCGGGCGACTCACACACCTGTTGCCAAAATGCACCCAGGTCCGGGTGCAAGGCCGCGCGCTGGCTGCGGCCTGTGGCCAAGGCCGCCTCGCTGGGCTCGGCAATCTCGCCCACCTCGGCCAGGCGCTGCAGCACATCGCGCCGGGCGGCCAGCACCGCGTCACGGGGCAGCGCGCCGCGCAGCAACACATAGCCGTCACGGGCCAATTGCAGCGGCAACTGGCCCAGGTGCTGACGCCAGTCTGGCAACTCATTCAAGCGCCCCAAAAGCGCAGCCGGCACTTCAGCGCCAGCAATGAATGCCGCATCGCTCAGCGCGAGGGGCTCAGGGGGCAAGGCAGACGCAGTGGACATGGTGGGAGTTTGATGCAATCGTTTGATGCATGTCGTTTGATACAAGTCGTTGACAGGCTGCAATTTCACCTGATACTATGGCTAACATGTTAGTTTGTCAACAGCAATTATCCTGATAATCCCACCCATGCTCAAAGGTTTATCGCCTCTGTTGACGCCCGAACTGCTGCACATCCTGGCCTCCATGGGCCATGGCGACGAGATTGTGCTGGCAGACGCCAACTTCCCTGCGGCGACCCATGCCAAACGCCTGGTTCGCCTGCCCGGCCTGTCGGCACCGGCCGTGTTGGACGCCGTACTGTCGGTGCTGCCGCTGGACAATTTTGTGACTCACGCCGCACTGATCATGCAGGTGGTGGGCGACGCCAGCAGCGTGCCGCCCGCCGTGGCCGAGTTCAACACCCTGCTGCGCCAGCATGGTCACCCGCAAGCCGCGACGCTAGAGCGTTTTGCCTTTTACGAACGCGCCGCGCAGGCCTTTGCGGTGGTGGCTACCGGTGAAGGCCGCATCTACGGCAATATTCTGCTCAAAAAAGGCGTTATAGCCTTATGAGACATGGGGTTGTAGCTACAAAAATAGTAGCAAACGATGTCGTGCCCGTGACCGGACCAGAGACGGTCAGCCAACGGGTTCGCGCTTACCAAGGCTTCACCCAGCAGATTCTGAGCGGCGCCATTCTGCCGGGCCAGTTCATTTCGCAACGCGAGTTGATGACCCTGCTGGACATGCCTTTGGGCGCGGTGCGCGAAATGATCCCTCGGCTAGAAGCCGGCGGCTTGATCAAAACCGTGCCGCAACGCGGCTTGCAGATCGCCCACGTTGACCTCAAACTCATCCGCAACGCTTTTCAGGTGCGCAGCATGATCGAGCGCGAGGCGGTTCTGGCCTTCGTGCAGAGCGCCAGCGACGCGGAGCTGGCCGCCATTGAGGCGGCGCACCAGCAGATCCTTGCGCGCGCCAACAAGGCCAGCACCACCGACGCCCAGTTGCTGGACGACGCCCAGGCGCTGGACTGGGGCCTGCACGACCGCATGGTGGACGCACTCGGCAATGAGATCGTCTCTGACCTCTACCGCGTCAACAGCCTGCGCGTGCGCCTGATCAAGCTGGAGCAGAGTGTCATCACGCCCGCCCGGCTGATCCCGGCCATGCAGGAACACCTCAGCTTCATCGCCGCCCTGCGTGAGCGCAACGCCGCGCAAGCGGCAGCGCTGCTTGACGCCCACATCAACAGTGCCCGTAGCCGGGTGATGAACGTCCCCAACCATTAGGAGAACCCCCCTTGAACCCTGCCATTCACGGCCTCTGGCCCGCCCTGCTCTTACCCGTATCGCCCAAAGGTGATCTGGACACGCCGCTGGCCATCGCCCACGCCCATCGCATGCTGGCCGCTGGTTGCGACGGCGTCACCCTGTTTGGCACCACGGGTGAGGGCCCGGCCTTCACTGTTGCCGAGCGGCAGGCCTTGCTCGAGTCGATGCTGGGCAGTGGCATCCGGCCCGACCAGGTGGTGGTCACCACCACCGCTTCGGCGCTGGGCGACGCCATCACGCTGGGGCGGCACGCCACCCGGCTGGGCGTCCACCGGCACCTGTTCATGCCGCCTTTCTATTACAAGCAACCGCGCGACGCCGGTGTCGTGGACGCGGTATCGCAAGTCATTGAGGGCATTGGCAGTGACGCCATCAAGGTGCTGCTGTACCACTTTCCGGCCATGAGCACTTACAGCTTTTCGCATGCGGCCATTGCCGAGCTGCTGCGACGGCACCCCACGCAGATCGCCGGTGTCAAAGACAGCGGTGGCGACTTGGCGCATGCCCTGGGGCTGGTGAAGGCATTCCCCGGCCTTGCGGTGCTGGTCGGGTCTGAGCCCCAAGTGGCCCCCGTTATGCTCACCGGTGGCGTAGGATCCATCAACGGCTTGGGCAACATCGCGCCGCGGCTGATGCGCCGCGTGATCGACGCGCCCGCACAGGTCAGCGCTGAAGACACGCAACTCATGAGCGCCCTGCTGGCCTTGTTGTCGGTCAAGCCCAGCATGCCATTTGTCGGCGTTTACAAGGCCATGCTGGCAGAACAGACCGGCGACGACCGCTGGCTGCCGATGCGCGCCCCGCTCAGTCCTCTGGATAACACTGAGGCGCAAACCGTCAGACAAGGGTATCGTGCGATAGGCGCACTGCTTGCCCACGTTTAAACCAATAACTTTCAACCCCACTAGGAGACCACTGCATGACCACCCAACAAATCACCCGCCGCACCCTGCTTGGCGCAACCGCCGCGCTGGGTGCCACCGCCGCCCTGCCCGCCCTGGCGCAAAGCAAAGTGGTGCTGCGCATCTCGACACCAGCCGTGCCTGAAGACTGGCACGGCAAGATGTGGACCGTGTTCAAAGAGGCGCTTGACAAGAGCGCCCCTGGCGAATTTGATGTGCAGATCAACCTGAACGGCTCGCTGTTCAAACAGGGTACCGAGCCCGCCGCCATGGCCCGCGGCAACCTGGAACTGGCAGCTATTTCGGCCCAAGACATCGCCAAAATCCTGCCCGAGTACTCGATTTACACCGCCGGCTACCTGATCCGTGACCCCGACCACCAGCAAAAGGTGTTCAACGGTCCGATTGGCGCCGAAATGTACAAGGCCGTGGCCGAGAAGATGGACGTGCAGATTCTGGGCATTGGCTACCTGGGCAGCCGCCAGGTCAATCTGCGTGAAGTGCGCAACGTCAAAACCCCGGCCGACCTCAAAGGCGTCAAGCTGCGCATGCCCGGCTCCAAAGAGTGGCTGTTTCTGGGCGAAGCCCTGGGCGCCACACCCACGCCGCTGGCCTTTGGCGAGGTCTACCTGGGCCTGAAAACCGGCACCGTGGACGGCCAAGACAACCCGCTGCCTTCGGTCCGCGCAGCCAAGTTCTATGAAGTGACCAAGCAAATCGTGCTGACCAGCCATCTGACAGACGGCATCTTTATCGCCATCTCCAGCAAGAGCTACAACGCCATGAGCGCCGCGCAAAAGCAAAAGGTCAATGCTGCCACCCAGGCTGCGATTGCCTTCAACAACGACAACCGCATCAAGGAAGAGGCGCAATTGGTCGATTTCTTCAAGAAAGAAGGGCTGCAGGTCAGCATGCCTGACGTGGAATCCTTCCGCAAAACCGTTCAGGCGGCCTACCAGAACTCCGAGTACGCCAAAGTCTGGCCCAAAGGGCTGGTTGACCGTATCAACGCCGTCAAGTGAACCGGTTTCGCTGGCTCAAGGCCGCCGCCAACGCCATAGGCGGCGGCCTTTTCATCACCTTGTTCGTGGTGTTCGTGATCCAGATCACGGCCCGCTTCGGATTCAACAAGCCCATGGCTTGGACCGATGAGGCCGCCGTCATCCTGTACGTCTGGGTCATTTTGTGGGCCGCCGCCTTCATCGTGCCAGAGCGCGAGCACGTGATGTTTGACCTGGTCTGGAACAGCGTGGGCCGACCGGTACGCAAGGTGATGCGCATCGTCGGTAATCTGCTGGTGGGTGGCCTAGCCCTGGCCAGCGTGCCGGGTACCTGGGACTATGTGCACTTCATGGCGCGCGAAGGCACGCCGGTGCTCAACCTGCCCTTCATGTGGGTGTTTTTACCCTTCGTCTTTTTAATGGTGTCGCTGACGCTGCGCTGTGCCTGGGCCATCTGGCAGGCGCTGCACGGCGTGGGCCTGGACGCGGAGTTGAACCTGTCATGACCACCGGTATCTTGATTTTGGCCGGCGTGCTGGTGGTCGGCATGCTGCTGCGCATGCCCATTGGTTTTTCCATGCTGGCCTCGGGCGTGGCCTATTTGTTGGTTAAACGGCAAGACGTGGGCCTGGTCGCCGAGCAGGTGGGCAACGGCCTGTACAACAGCTATGTGCTGCTGGCGGTGCCGCTGTTTGTGTTCGCTGCCAACATCATGAACGCCGGCACCGTGAGCGAGCGCATCTTTGATTTCTGCCGCATCCTGGTCGGGCGCATGCGAGGCGGCCTGGCGCAGGTGGATATTCTGGTGAGTGTGATCTTCTCGGGCATGAGCGGCAGCGCCATTGCCGACGCGGCTGGCCCCGGCCTGGTCACCATCCGCCAAATGCTCAAAAAACCCGGCTACACGCGTGGCTTTGCCGGAGCGGTAGTAGTGGCCAGCGCCACTTTGGGGCCCATCATTCCGCCCTCGATCCCGATGGTGATCTACGCCCTGGTGTCAGGCGCCTCGGTCGGCGCCCTGTTTTTGGGGGGCGTGGTGCCGGGCCTGCTGATGGCATTGCTGATGATGGTCGTGGTGTACATCATGGCGGTCAAGCGCAATATGCCGCGCGACGAGCCGGTGCCACGCGGCGAATGGGGCGGCCTGATTTTGCGTGGCGCCCTGCCGCTGTCCATGCCCATCGTGCTGCTGGGCGGCATCTACTCGGGCGTGTTCACACCGACCGAGGCCGCCGCCGTGGCCGCGCTGCACGCGCTGGTGCTGTCAGCCTTTGTGTTCCGGGCCCTGACCTGGCGCAGCTTTTGGGGCGTGGTGCTGGAGTCCACCCGCGGCAGCGCGGTGATCACCATCATCCTGGCCGGCTCCTTCATGCTCAACTACGCCTTCACCGCCGAGGGCGTGCCGCAAGCCATGGCGCAGTGGGTTGACAGCATGCACCTGTCACCCACCAAGTTCCTGCTGCTGGTGAATGTGATGTTTCTGGTGCTGGGCTGCTTTATGGACGTGTCGGTGCTGCTGCTGGTGTTTGTGCCCATGCTGCTACCGGCGGTCAAGCTGCTGGGCATTGACCTGGTGCACTTTGGCGTGCTGGTGGTGCTGAACATGATGATCGGCCTGATTCACCCGCCCTTTGGCATGCTGCTGTTTGTGACCAAGGCGCTGACTGGCATCCCCATTGGCGAGATGATGAAGGAAGGCTGGCCGTTTCTGGTGATGCTGCTGCTCTTGCTGCTGGCCATGACGTTTTTCCCGCAGATCGTGCTGTGGCTGCCGCAAACCATGGGCTACGGCGTACCCAAATAGAGCTAGCCTACGATGACTCAGCCCGGCCCAACGTTTCTGCGCGGCATTGTGCCGAGCATGAACACGCCGTTTCTGGATGATGGTACGGTTGACCTGGATGGCATCCAGCGCTCGGTAGACGCCGTGGTGCAGGCTGGTGTGGCGGGCATGCTGATCCTGGCGGTGGCCGCCGAAACCGCCAGCCTGACTCTGCCTGAAAAACGGCTGGTGGCACAGACCTTTCTGGCGCAAACAGCAGGCCGGGTGCCGGTCATCATCGGCTGCAGCAGCGCTGAGCAGGCAGACAGGGTGGCGCTGGCGGCCATGGCGCGTGAACTCGGGGCGCCAGTCATGCTGTGTCAGGCACCCGTCGGCCTGGGCGGGGAGGCCCTGGTAGCTCAAATGGCGGCCCTGACCCAGGTGGGCCCGCCCATGCTGATGGTGCAGGACCTGGACTTTGCCGGCCCAGGCCTGCCTCTGGCCGACATCCTGCTGCTGCGCGAGCAGCTCCCGGCGTTCCAGTGCCTCAAAATTGAGGTGGCGCTGCCGGGCCCCAAGTACTCGGCGGTGCTAGAGGCCACCCAGGGTGCGCTGCATGTCAGTGGCGGCTGGGCTGCGGCGCAAATGCTCGAAGCCCTGCACCGCGGCGTGCACGCCTTCATTCCCACGGCCATGGACGCGATTTACGTGGCGATTTACCGGCGCTTTCAAGCTGGCGACGTGTCCCAGGCCCGTGCCCTGCACGAGCAGCTGACCCCAGTGCTGGCCTTTTCCAACCAGCACCTGGACACCAGCATCCGCTTCTTCAAGCACCTGCGCCACCGCGAAGGCATCTTCTCCACGCCGCTGTGCCGCTCAGGTGTGCGGCCGCTGGATGCCCATCAAATGCGCGAGCTTGAACTCAACGTTGAGCGCGTGCTGGCGATGCAAGGGCAGCTCCGAAGCTAGCGTTTTGCAGTTTTTTTTGCTCACCGGTCAAGGCGGCGCCGGGCTGAGCGGCTCCGCGGCTGTCCCCCGCCCAGTGGGCTCCTCCTTGATGCCGCTCCGCCGCTCAGCCCGCCACCACCTTGACGACCCTCGCGCGCAAACTCTGTCATCCCCGACCAGCCTCTCGTCATCCCCGGCCTGATCGGGGATCCATGAATTCCTGGATTCCCGTACATGGACGCTCCCGGTATG
>JBBAPO010000034.1:0-61563 GCA_040400795.1 Rhodoferax sp. | reverse complement strand
CAGCAATGTGAATGATCACTCACTGGCGAGGCGTTGATTGGTGCGGCTGGCGGGGATCGAACCCACGACCCTTGGCTTCGGAGGCCAATACTCTATCCACTGAGCTACAGCCGCAACTCAAGCCACAGATTGTAGGTGGTTTCAGAGGGGTGGTGGCTATAATGGCAGGCTGATTCCGGGCAGCAGATTTTTTTGAGGACACCATGAGCGACACCAGCCAAGCCAATGCGCACGAGGAGGACCATACCGGTCCCGTCAAAAATCCAAAGCAGCTGTTGCTGGCAGTTTTCTTCTCTTTTGTTGTGCCGGTCTTCGCCATCATCGGCTTGGTCTACTTTGTCACCTCTGACAAAAAACCTGCTGCCGGTGCTGTCAACATGGAAAAAGCAACAGCGGCGCGGATCCAAAAAATCGGCGTCGTAGAAATACGTGATGCCAATCGCCAGCTCAAGACCGGTGAAGAGGTGTTCAAAGCCCAGTGCACTGCTTGCCACACGTCCGGTGCGGCTGGTGCGCCCAAGTTTGGCGATGCTGCTGCCTGGGCCCCCCGCGTCAAGACCGGCTATGAGGCCTTGCTGAATTCGGCCGTTAAGGGAAAAGGTGCCATGGGCGCGCAAGGCGGTGGAGACCTTGAAACACTTGAAATCGGCCGAGCCGTGGTTTACATCGTCAATGCAAGCGGCGGTAAGTTCGACGAGCCCAAAGCAGCCCCGGCCGCTGAGCCAGCCAAGTAAAGCGCCGCCCACAGTACGTACAAAAAGCCGGTTTGAAACCGGCTTTTTTTGTATATTTTTGGCCTGTAGGCCCCGTCAAATATAAGGGTATAGCTACTTTTTTTGTAGCAATTCGGGGCTTATTTGATAACCATAGCGGGCCGGCAGATCGGCCAGAGTCACTTCTTGCGGTACCCACAGGCCGGATTCAACCGCATCCGCCGCCTGCCCCATGTCCATGGTGTGAACCAAACCAAAGCCAGTGTCAGTCTCTAAGTAGAGACGACCCGGCTCGTCCAGCAGGCAGCGCTGCACCCGGGCTGGGCGACCCGTGTGGTCGTGCACTGACGCGTCGGGCCCGACACGCCAGATCAAGGGCGTGGCCTCAAGTTCGACATAGACCCGCTGCGGTCCATTTTGAAAAAACCATTGGCCAGAAGAATCCGCCTGGTAATTGCGGCCGATGAAATCGATTAGTTTTTCATGCCGCAATTGGGAACCTTTGCTTTGCGGGCTGCCACCCGAAAAAGGCCCCAGCGCTTGCGCCCGGTCGTCCCGCATATACCAATGACCGCGGGCATCAAGGCCAAGCCAGCCATAGCAGTCAGGCACATTGGGCCATTTGGCAAGTGCCTGCTTAACGATGTCGTCCATGGTACGTTGTCATCACAATGAGAGTTGATCTGCAAGCCAAACACCGACGGTTTCGGGCAGGTGGTGAACATGGCCGGGCCAACGCCCCCGCGTAAAGCCCACATGGCCGCCATGCGCTGGCTGCCACAGCTTAACCCACGGCGTGGCCTGCCGCTGCTCCGGCAAACTCCACGCTGGCACAAAGGGGTCATTCAAGGCATTGAGCACAAGGGCAGGCACTCGAATGCGGTGCAAATGAGGCTTGGCCGACGCTCGCGCCCAATAGTCGTCGGTGTTACGGAAACCGTGCAGCGGCGCGGTGAACAAGTTGTCAAACTCATACAGGTCGCGCGCCGCCCCCAGAGCTGCGGCATCAAACAAGCCGGGATGTTGGGCCAGCTTGCGCAGGGCCTTGGGTTTCATGGAGTTTAGGAACATCCTGGTGTAGACCAGCCGGTTAAAGCCGCGCCCGATGGCCCAACCACTCGCAGCCAGGTCGACCGGCGCGGACACGCTGGCTATCGCCTGCACCACGCTTGAGGCCTGCTCGCCCATTTCTTCGGCCCAGCGCAGCAAGGCATTGCCGCCCAGCGATATGCCAACGACGACGATGGGGCCTGTGTGTTGTTGGCGCACACGAGCCAAAATCCAGGCGATTTCCTCAAAATCGCCAGAGTGGTAGGCCCGTGGACCCAGGTTGAGTTCGCCACTGCAGCCTCGAAAGTGGGGCACTGCATAGGCAAAACCACGGGCGCGGGCAAATCCGGCAAAGGCTTCGGCGTAATGGCTGCGCGATGAGCCCTCAAGGCCATGGAACAGCACCAGCAAGGTTTTAGCGGCCGGTGTGTCCAGCCAGTCCACATCGACAAAATCGCCGTCCGGGGCCGTCCAGCGCTCGCGCCGGTAGCGTACCGCTACACCGGTCACGCGGCGCGCGTAGAGCGCCGGCCAGATGGTTTGCAGGTTGCCGCCTGGCAACCAAAGCGGCGCTATATAGTTCATAGCTAGAGAGGCAATATAGATAAGGGCTAGGGATCGATTTGATGATGCAACTGGCCCAGGGCGGAGCGGGTATTTTCGCCTGGCTTTGGCAAAATGGCCGCGCCAATATGGCCGAGGCTTACTGTGGCGCAGATTTATTCAGAACGTTGTATGCTAACTTCGGGTTCAATGCTATGGAGTACAACATGACACGTTGGTTTTGGCTGCTCGCAGCCGTGCTGGGCTTGTCCGGCTGTGGCTACAACGATTTTCAGCGGCTCGATGAGCAGACCAAATCCGCCTGGAGCGAGGTGCTGAACCAGTACCAGCGGCGGGCCGACTTGGTCCCCAATATAGTGGCCACCGTGAAGGGTGAAGCGGCCTTTGAGCAAGACACCCTAACCCGTGTGATAGAGGCGCGAGCCAAGGCCACCTCGATACAGGTGACCCCGGAGACCCTGAACGACCCGGCCGTATTTCAGAAGTTTCAGGCTGCTCAGGGGGAGCTTGGCTCGGCACTGAGCCGATTGATGGTGGTTTCGGAGCAGTACCCTAACCTGAAGGCCAACGAGGGCTTTCGAGACCTGCGAGTACAGCTGGAGGGCACCGAAAACCGAGTAACCGTGGCACGTAATCGCTATATCCAGGCCGTTCAGGCTTACAACATTCTGGCGCGCAGCTTCCCGAGTAACCTGACGGCGATGGTATTCAGTTACCAGCCCAAGCCGGCATTTACCGTCGCGAATGAGGCCGCCATCAGCGCGCCGCCTGTGGTCGATTTCACCAAGAAGTAGGCCCTTTGCGGCAACTGACAATCCTTGGTTCTAGGCGTCTGACTCACTGCCGGGTGGGGTGGGCTGTGGCCCTTTGGCTGATGGGTCTGCTGGCTTTTGCGCCAGCTTGGGCTCAATCGCCCGTGCCTGCACTTAGCGGCCATGTGGTCGACATCACAGCCACCCTGTCGGCCCAGGCGCAGCAGGCGATGGAGGCTAAGCTAGCTGCCTTTGAACGGCAACGCGGCACCCAGATCGTGGTGCTGATGGTTCCGACCACCCAACCTGAGGACATCGCCAGTTACGCCAACCGGGTAGCCAATAGCTGGAAAATTGGGCGCCGCGATGTTGGCGACGGGCTGTTGTTGATCGTGGCCCTGAATGACCGCAAGGTCCGCATCGAAGTCGCCAAGACGCTCGAAGGTACGATCCCAGACTTGGCCGCCATGCGCGTCATCGACACCGCCATCACGCCAGCCTTTAAACAAGCCGACTATCTGGGCGGCCTGAACGCCGGCGTGGACCAATTGATGGCGCATGTTGCAGGTGAGAAACTGCCTCTGCCCACGCCGCCAAAAGAACGTTCCAGTGATGGCTTTCGGTGGATGGACTCGCTGGTATTTTTGTTTTTTGTGGTGCCGGTGGTGGGAGCGGTGGCGCGCCGCATGCTGGGCGTCCTACCCGGTGCTGTGGCGACTGGCGGATTGATGGGTTTCGTCGCCTATCTGGTCACAGCAAGTCTTGTCCTTGCCGTGCCGGCGGCCTTACTGGCCATGGTGCTGACCTTGGTCTCGGGTGCCAGTGGCGCCGTCAAGGCACAAGGCTGGCGTCGTGGCGGAGGCGGCCCCGGCGGCTGGTCAGCAGGTGGTGGTGGCCTCGGAGGCGGCTCGGTGGGTGGCATGCGTTCGGGCGGAGGTGGTGATTTTGGAGGCGGCGGCGCCTCGGGGCGTTGGTAATGATGGCACGCCTGTCACTGCTGTTGAAGCACCGTTGGCGCGAGGCCACTTTGGCCCGAAACAGCGTTTCGGAGGCCTTACTGTCGCGCCTGGCGCAACAGGTCAGCGCCAGCGAACAGCAGCATTCGGGCGAAATACGCGTCATGGTTGAGGCTGGTCTGCCACTGAGCTACCTATGGCGCGACGCGCCATTGGCACAAATCATCCGGCAACGCGCAGTTTCCCAGTTTGGCAAGCTACGGGTCTGGGACACCGCCCAAAACAATGGTGTACTGATCTACCTGTTGCTGGCAGAGCGTCGCATCGAGGTCTTGACAGACCGGGGCTTGAGCGAACAGGTCCCGGACGAGGTATGGCAAAGCATGGTGTCGCAGATGGGGGCTGCGTTTGCCAACGGGGACTTCGAGACCGGCCTGACGCTAGCGTTCAAGCAGGTGTCAGAGTTGCTTCAGCAACACTTTGCCCTGGAAGCCGGCGCCAACAACCCCAACGAACTGCCCGACCAGCCCCATCTGGGCTAATACCGGTCTTATTTTTTCTGACGGTATTTGCGCAACGCGGCGATCTGCGCAGCCATGACAGCCAGCTCTGACGTCGCCCGGGCCAAATCGAGCTCGGTCTTGGCATTCTTGACCGCTTCTTGCGCGGCCAGTTTGGCGGCATTGGCTTTCTCGTCGTCCAGATCCTTGCCGCGGATGGCGGTGTCGGACAGCACGGTCACACAATTAGGCTGGACTTCCAAAATGCCGCCGGCGACGAACACGAACTCCTCGCTGCCGTCGGCCATTTCAATGCGGACCGAGCCTGCTTTGATGCGCGAGATCAGTGGCGTGTGGCGCGGGTAGATGCCCAGTTCGCCCGCCTCGCCGGGCAAGGCGACAAAGCGTGCCTCGCCCGAGAAGATGGACTCTTCTGCGCTGACCACATCGACGTGGATGGTGTTCATTCGCGCAATCCTTTAGATTTTCTTGGCTTTTTCGAACGCTTCGTCGATCGTGCCAACCATATAGAACGCCTGCTCAGGCAAATGGTCGCACTCACCGGCCACAATCATCTTGAAGCCGCGAATGGTCTCAGCCAAGCTGACGTACTTGCCGGGGGAGCCGGTAAACACTTCAGCCACGTGGAAAGGCTGGCTCAAGAAACGCTGAATCTTGCGGGCACGGGCCACGGTCAGCTTGTCTTCGGGGGCGAGTTCGTCCATGCCGAGAATAGCGATGATGTCGCGCAGTTCCTTGTAGCGCTGCAGCGTACCCTGTACCGAACGGGCGGTGTTGTAGTGGTCTTCGCCAACCACATTCGGGTCCAGCTGGCGGCTGGTCGAGTCCAGCGGGTCCACGGCGGGGTAAATGCCCAGCGAGGCAATGTCACGGCTCAGCACCACGGTGGAGTCCAGGTGGGCAAAGGTGGTGGCAGGCGAAGGGTCGGTCAAGTCGTCGGCAGGCACATAAACCGCCTGGATCGAAGTGATGGAGCCGACCTTGGTGGAGGTAATACGTTCTTGGAGGCGACCCATTTCTTCGGCCAGGGTAGGCTGGTAGCCCACAGCGGAAGGCATCCGGCCCAGCAGCGCCGACACTTCAGTACCAGCCAAGGTATAGCGGTAGATGTTGTCCACAAAGAACAGCACATCACGACCTTCGTCGCGGAACGACTCAGCAATGGTCAGTCCGGTCAGGGCCACGCGCAGGCGGTTACCCGGGGGCTCATTCATCTGACCATAGACCATGGCCACCTTGGACTCTTCGAGCTTTTCAAGGTTAACCACACCAGAGTCGGCCATCTCGTGGTAGAAGTCGTTGCCCTCGCGGGTACGCTCACCAACACCGGCAAACACCGACAAACCAGAGTGGGCTTTGGCGATGTTGTTGATCAACTCCATCATGTTCACGGTCTTGCCCACGCCGGCACCGCCGAACAAGCCGACCTTGCCGCCTTTGGCAAACGGGCACACCAGATCAATCACCTTGATGCCGGTTTCCAGCAGCTCTTGCGAAGGGCTGAGGTCGTCGTAGGACGGGGCCTTGCGGTGGATCGACATGTGCTTGACGGCGTTGACCGGGCCGCGCTCGTCGATCGGCGCGCCCAGCACGTCCATGATTCGGCCGAGGGTCGCGGTACCGACTGGCACCATGATGGGTTCAGCGGTGTTGCTGACCATGATCCCGCGGCGCAGACCGTCGGAGGAACCGAGCGCGATGGTGCGCACGATGCCGTCGCCGAGCTGTTGCTGCACTTCCAGCGTCAGTGTCGAGCCTTCAAGTTTGAGGGCATCGTAAATCTTGGGCATCTGGTCGCGCGGAAATTCCACGTCCACCACTGCGCCAATACACTGAACAATTTTTCCTTGGGCTTGAGCCATTTTGTTTGCTCCAATAAATTTGAATCTTGCGAACTGCGGGTGCGGCGGGTTTAGGCCCCGATCGCAGCAGCTCCGGAAACGATCTCGGACAATTCCTTGGTGATCGCGGCTTGACGGGTTTTGTTGTAGACCAGCTTCAATTCGCCGATGACGTTGCCCGCATTGTCTGTGGCTGCCTTCATGGCTACCATGCGCGCTGCATGCTCTGAGGCCATGTTTTCAGCTACCGCCTGGTACACCAGTGCTTCTACGTAGCGCACCAGCAGGTCGTCAATCACCGCCTGGGCATCGGGCTCGTAGAGGTAGTCCCAGCCGTGCTTGGCGCCGGTAGCGCTTTCGCTGGCGCGGGTGTCGGCCTGCATTTGGGCAGCGGACAGGGGCAGCAGCTGCTCCAGAACCACTTCCTGCTTCATGGTGTTGATGAAGCGGGTGTAGGACAGGTAGACCGCATTGATCTCGCCACGCGCATAGGCATCGAGCAGCACCTTGACCGGGCCGATCAGGCGCTCCAAGTGCGGCTTGTCGCCGAGCTGCGTCACGTGCGACACCACCTTGGCACCGATGCGGTTCAAGAAGCCGAAGCCCTTGTTGCCGATGGCCACCGCCTGCACCGCCACCGAGGCGGCTTGCAGCTCGCGCAGCTTGGTGGTGACAACCCGCAGCACATTGGTGTTGAGGCCGCCGCACAGGCCCTTGTCGGTGGTGACCACAATCATGCCGGCCACGCGCGCGTCGTTGGCCTTCATGAACGGGTGCACATACTCGGGATTGGCCTGCCCCATATTGGCCGCGATGTTGCGCACCTTGTCCGCGTAGGGACGGGCCGCCCGCATGCGCTCCTGCGCCTTGCGCATCTTGGAGACGGAGATCATCTCCATGGCCTTGGTGATCTTCTTCGTGCTCTCGAAGTTCTTGATCTTGCCGCGTATTTCCTTGCCTGTTGCCATAAAGAGACTCCTTCGCTGTTACTTCAGGTCAATCTCAGGCGAAAGTCTTCTTGAAGGCAGCGATGGCAGTGTTCAATTCGGCCTCAGCGTCCTTGTCCATGGCCTTGGCAGCTTCCAGCTTGGCCAGCAAGGCGGCGTGCTTGTCCTTGAGGTAGCCATGCAGACCGTGTTCGAACGCCAGCACCTTGTTGACTGGAATGTCGTCCAGGAAACCCTTGTTAACGGCAAACAGCGTCGAAGCCATCAGAGACACGGACAGCGGGCTGTACTGGGCCTGCTTCAGCAGTTCGGTCACGCGGGCGCCCCGGTCGAGCTGCTTGCGAGTGGCTTCGTCCAGGTCCGAGGCAAACTGGGCGAAAGCCGCCAGTTCGCGGTACTGGGCCAAGTCGGTCCGGATGCCGCCTGACAGGTTCTTGATCAGCTTGGTCTGGGCGGCGCCGCCGACGCGTGACA
Organism: Rhodoferax sp.; assembly: GCA_040400795.1. Taxonomy (GTDB): domain Bacteria; phylum Pseudomonadota; class Gammaproteobacteria; order Burkholderiales; family Burkholderiaceae_C; genus Rhodoferax. Next base: position 53,745 of record JBBAPO010000034.1, on the reverse strand, counting down.
CCGAGATACCCGCATTGATGGCGGGCCGGATGCCGGCGTTAAACAGCGAGGTTTCCAGGAAGATCTGGCCGTCGGTGATCGAGATCACATTGGTGGGCACGAAGGCAGACACGTCACCCGCCTGGGTTTCAATGATGGGCAGCGCGGTCAGTGAACCGGTCTTGCCTTTGACAGCGCCTTTAGTGAAGGCTTCGACGTAATCGGCATTGACACGAGCGGCACGCTCGAGCAAACGGCTGTGGAGATAAAACACGTCGCCGGGGTAGGCTTCACGGCCAGGCGGACGGCGCAACAGCAACGACACCTGACGGTAGGCCACGGCCTGCTTGGACAGGTCGTCGTAGACGATCAGCGCGTCTTCGCCACGGTCACGAAAGTACTCGCCCATGGTGCAGCCCGAGTAGGCGCTGACGTACTGCATCGCGGCCGACTCGGAGGCGGTGGCAGCCACCACAATGGTGTACTCCATGGCGCCGGCTTGCTCCAGCGAACGCACCACGTTTTTGACGCTGGAGGCCTTTTGGCCGATGGCGACATAAACGCAGGTCATGTTCTGACCCTTTTGGTTGATGATGGCGTCAATGGCAACGGCAGTCTTACCGGTCTGACGGTCACCAATAATCAGTTCCCGCTGGCCCCGGCCCACCGGCACCATGGAGTCGATCGACTTGAGGCCGGTCTGCATGGGCTGACTCACCGATTCACGCGCAATCACACCAGGCGCGACTTTTTCGATCACGTCGGTCATCTTGGCGTTGATCGGGCCTTTGCCATCGATCGGCTGGCCCAGCGCGTTGACAACGCGGCCTTTAAGCTCAGGACCCACCGGCACTTCCAGGATACGGCCCGTGCATTTGACGGTGTCGCCTTCCGAGATGTGTTCATAGGCACCCAGCACCACAGCACCGACCGAGTCGCGCTCGAGGTTCAGTGCCAATCCGTAGGTGGGCAAACCGTCGCTGCCGGCCGGGAACTCCAGCATTTCGCCCTGCATCACGTCGGACAAACCGTGGATGCGGCAGATGCCGTCGGTCACGGAAACGACCGTGCCCTGGTTGCGGACATTGGCGCTGGCGGACAGGCCTTCGATCCGGCTCTTGATCAGTTCAGAGATTTCTGCGGGATTGAGTTGCATGACTCTTTCCTTCTTTCTTTAGTTGGGCTGGCAATCCGGGCTTTGGGCCTCAGGCTGTCAATGCCACTTTCATTTGTTCCAGACGGGCTTTGACCGAACAGTCAAGGACCTCGTCCCCCACCACCACACGAATGCCGCCAATCAACTCTGGCTGCAGTTCGACCGACAGATTAAGCTTGCGCGCAAACCGCTTTTCCAGCGTGCTGCCGAGCTCAGCCAAAGCAGCGCTATCGATGGCAAAAGCGCTGTGCACTACCGCATCGGACGAACCACTCTGGGCGTTCTTGAGCGACCTAAATTGAACCGCGATCTCCGGCAGGACACTCAGGCGACCGTTCTCAATCACGGTGCGCAAGAAGTTCTGCGCCATATCCGGCATCGCGACCTTGGCGACACCGGTGATCAAGTCATAGACCTGCGCAGCAGTTACGTTTGGGTTGTCGGCAAATTGCTGCAGTTGCGCATTGCCGGCGATGTCCTTCAGGGCTTCGACCCAAACCGACGCAGCTGCGAGGTCTGCCGAAGTTGCCTTGAACAGGGCCTCAGCGTAAGGACGGGCAATGGTGGCGAGTTCGGCCATGGTTGTCCTCTTACAGCTCAGTCTTCAAGCGGCCCAGCAAGTCGGCATGCACGCTGGCATTGACTTCGCGGCGCAAGATCTGTTCGGCACCCTTGACCGCCAATGCGGCCACCTGCTCACGCAGGGCTTCACGTGCCTTAACGGTTTGCTGCTCGGCTTCTGCCTTGGCGGCGGAAACGATCTTGCTGCCCTCTTCAGTGGCCCGAGTCTTGGCTTCTTCGATGATCGCAAGCGCTCGCCGTTCGGCGTCAGCCAAACGGGCGGCAGTCTCGGTACGCGACTTAACCAACTCGTCTTCCACCCGCTTGTTGGCGGATGACAGCTCGGCCTTGGCCCGGTCGGCGGCAGCGAGTCCGTCGGAGATTTTCTTGGCACGTTCGTCCAGCGCGGTAGCGATGGGCGGCCACACGAATTTCATCGTGAACCACACCAGGATCGCGAAAACGATGGCCTGGACGAACAGGGTTGCGTTGATACTCACAGCAACACCCTTTCAGTCAGTTGGGTAAAAAAGCCGCCGATTACTTCAGCACGAACGGGTTGGCAAACGCGAACATCATCGCGATACCGACGCCGATCAGGAAAGCCGCGTCGATCAGACCGGCCAGCAGGAACATCTTGGTTTGCAGTTCGTTCATGAGCTCGGGTTGGCGAGCTGCCGCCTCCAGATACTTGCTGCCCATGATGCCGATACCGATACAAGCGCCAACAGCGCCCAGACCAATGATGAGACCGGCAGCGAGTGCAACAAAGCCGAGTACGTGTTCCATTTATAGCTCCTGAGGATAAAGTTAATGGTTAAAGGGAAAGGGAAACTCTGAAGAAGGATATCGATCAGTGCGCATCATGGGCTTGTCCCACGTACACCAATGTCAGCATCATGAAAATAAAGGCTTGTAGCGCCACTATCAGGATGTGGAAGATGGCCCAGATTGAGCCGACGATGACCTGGCCGATGGGCAGCAGAATACCCGACAGCGACAGTGCCGCGCCGCCACCCATCAAGGCGATCAGCATGAACACCAATTCGCCGGCGTACATGTTGCCGAACAACCGCATGCCGTGCGAGACCGTCTTGGCAGCGAATTCGATCATCTGCATCAGGAAGTTGACAGGCCAAAGCAACGGGTGCGCACCAAACGGTGCCGTGAACAGCTCATGCACCCATCCGCCAAAACCTTTGATTTTGATGTTGTAGAACAGGCATACCAGCAGCACTGACGTGGACAGGCCGAGCGTCGTCGACAGGTCAGCCGTGGGCACAACGCGCATGTAGGCGTGGTGTGGATCATGGCCGGCAGCACCGTAGATCAGCTCCCAGATTTTCGGGATCAGATCGACCGGCAGAAAGTCCATGGCATTGAGCAGGAAGATCCAGACAAACACCGTCAACGCGAGCGGTGCCACCAGTTTTCGGCTTTCGGCATTGTGAATGATGCCTTTGGCCTGGGTGTCGACCATTTCAACCAAAATCTCGACCGCGGCCTGGAACCGGCCTGGCACCCCAGCGGTCGCTGATTTGGCGGCCCGCCAGAGAATGAAAGTGCCCAGCACACCCAACAACACCGACCAAAAAATGGAATCGAGGTTGTAAACCGAGAAGTCGATCACGCCCTTCATGGGCTGGTTTTGCAGATGCGTCAGGTGGTGACCAATGTATTCACCTGCGGTCGGTCCGTGTTCAGCAGCCATCTGTTTTCTCGTTATTCAGTTAGAGGCACCCGTCAGGGCACCTGCTTCATTATTTTTTAGGGCGCACCAGCAGCGCCACCCAATACACCTTCATCGTCACCACCAGGCCCACCAACATCGCTGGCCAGCTCAGCCCTGACACCAACTTGGGCGCGGCGACCAACATCGCCAGCGTCAAGCCGATCTTGACCATTTCCCACACAAAGAACCCTGCCACTGCAGCCCCCGGGCTGGCCAGTGCGACCCGACTTAACAAGCCCCGCGCGAAAAGCGCTGCAGGCAAAACCACCGCCAAACCACCGTAAGCCGCCGACCATGCCGCTTCGGCGCTTTGCGTGAGTCCCCAAGTGGCCAAGGCCACCAGCACGGCTGTCAGTCCTTGCCAGCGCAACACCTGCCAAACCGACACCGAGGGATCCCGGTCACGCAGAGCCTGCGCCTCATCGGCCGTCAGCGCTGCGCGCTGATCAGCTTCGGGCTCTTCAGCGTCGAGGCCAGTTGCGGAGGCGATTATCGGCATTTCACATTACACCCAGGTTACAACCGGTGGTTGTCACAAAGCCTTAGATTATACGTAGAAACCCGGGGTGGAGGCAGTGTTTTGGGATGGGCCGCGTTAGCTGGCAGTCACACCAGCCCCACCGTTCCGCTGGGTATGCCTGGACTGCCGACCTAGTACTGCAAGATTTTTGACAGGAAATTGCGCGCCCGCTCATGGCGCTCCTGCGGCTGTCCGAAGAACGCTTCGGTCGCGCAGTCTTCGACGATGCGGCCCTGGTCCATGAACACCACGCGGTTGGAGACCTTGCGCGCAAAGCCCATCTCATGGGTGACGCACATCATGGTCATGCCCTCTTGCGCCAATTGCACCATCACATCCAACACCTCGCCCACCATCTCCGGGTCCAGCGCCGAAGTGGGTTCGTCAAACAGCATGCACACCGGGTCCATCGACAGGGCCCGGGCGATCGCCACGCGCTGCTGCTGGCCACCCGAGAGCTGACCCGGGAACTTATCGCGCTGCTCCAGCAGGCCGACTCTATCCAGGTACTTCAGCCCGCGCTCGGCGGCCTCTGCCGGGCTGCGGCCCAGTACCTTGACCTGGGCGAAGGTAAGGTTTTTGAGCACGCTCATGTGCGGAAACAGCTCAAAGTTCTGGAACACCATGCCGACCTGGGCGCGCAGGGCTGGCAAGTTGGTGGCCGGGTCTCCAACCGAGACGCCATTGAGCTGAATATCACCCTTCTGGAAGGGTTCGAGCCCATTGACGGCCTTGATCAGGGTCGATTTACCCGAACCGGAGGGCCCGCAGACCACCACCACATCGCCCTTGTTGACCACCGTGCTGATGTCGGCCAGCACCTGAAAGCTGCCGTACCACTTGCTGACATTGTTGATTTGAATCATGACGGGCTGATAAACAGGTTCGGGGGTTCAGCGGATGATGGCAATGCGGCTTTCCAGCCGTTTCACCAGGCTGGAGAGGGCGTAGGACATGACAAAGTAAACAACGGCGACAAACAGGTACATCTCGACCAGGCGGCCGTCGCGCTGCGCCACTTTGGAGGCGGCGCCCAGGAAGTCGGGCATCGACAGCACGTACACCAGCGACACGTCCTGGAACAGCACAATGGTCTGCGTCAGCAACAGCGGCGCCATGTTGCGAAAGGCCTGCGGCAACACCACATTGCCCATGCACTGCCAGTAGTTCAGGCCCAGCGCATAGCCTGCCGCCACCTGGCCGCGCGGGATGGACTGGATGCCGGCTCGCATGATTTCGCAGTAATAACAGGCCTCGAACAGAATGAAGGTGATGAGGCAGGAGGCAAAAGCGCCCACTCGCACCGGCTGGTCCGCACCGGTCACCCACTGACCGATGTAGGGCACCAGAAAGTAGAACCAAAAAATCACCAGGATCAGCGGAATGCCGCGCATGAAGTTGACATAGGCGCCCGCCACCATTGACAGCACCTGAAAGCTCGACAGTCGGGCCAGTGCCAGCAGCGTGCCCAGCACAATGCCGCCGCTCATGGCCAGCAGCGTCAGCTGCAGGGTAAAGGCCATGCCTGTGAAAAACAGGTAGTGCCAACTGCGCTCGATGACGTTGAAGTCGAACTGGCTGAACATGGTGGCTGCCGGTGGCGCTCAGTGGCCGCCCGTGGCGCTGCCGGCAATCAGACCAGGCACCGCCACCCGGCGCTCGAGCCGGCGCATGCCCTGCACCACCACCAGGTTAACCAGCAGGTAAATCACGGTGGCGGCGGCAAATGCCTCGAACACCTGAAAGGTGTACTCCTGCATCGCCCGGGTGCGGGCGGTGAGCTCCATCAGCCCCACCGTCAGCGCCACCGAGGTATTCTTGATGATGTTGAGGAATTCGCTGGTCAGCGGCGGCAGGATGATGCGAAAGGCCTGCGGCAGCAGCACATAGCGGTAGGTGGCCGGCAGCGTCAAACCCAGCGCGGTGCCGGCCATGGCCTGCCCGCGTGGCAGCGACTGGATGCCGGCCTTGACCTGCTCGGCAATGCGCACCGAGGTGAAGCAGCCCAGGCAGACCACCGCGGTGAAAAACGGGGCATTGGGCATCTGCTTGAGCGCGTCGCCCCAACGCACCGGCAGCAACTCGGGCAAGACAAAAAACCACAGGAACATCTGCACCAACAAGGGGATGTTGCGGAACAGCTCGACATAGGCGTTACCGAGGCGCACCAGCCAAGGCTTGGGCATGGTGCGAACCACGCCCACCACGGTACCCAGCAGCAGGGCCATGGTCCAGGCGCACAGGGCGGTGCCCAGCGTCCAGCCCAGGCCTGAGATCAGGGTAGAGAAAAACGTGCCCGAGCCTTCCGGGTTATCCGCCCAGAAAATGCCCCAATTCCACTTGTAATTCACCGACGGCTGCCCGATTCGGCGGCCAGTGCCGCCGCCCCAAACTTATTCGTAAACCTTGGGTTCCGGGGAGTCAGTGGGTTTGGCGAACGTCCGCTTGAGCGCGGCGCTGATCGGCAGGTTCAGGTTGACATTTTTCGGCGGCACCGGGGCCAGGAACCATTTGGCGTAGATTTTCTCGATCTCGCCGCTCTGCATCAGGCCCGACACCGTGCGGTCGACCAGGGCCTTGAAGCTAGGGTCTTCGCGGCGCAGCATGATGCCGTAGGGCTCGATCGACAGGGCCTCGGCCGATACCACATAGTCGGCGGGCGTCTTGGCCGTGGCCACCAGCGAGTACAGCAGGATGTCGTCCATCACAAAGGCGGCAGCGCGGCCGGTCTCGACCATCAGGAAGGCTTCGGCGTGGTCCTTGGCGGCCATGATGTTCATGCCCAGGTTGCGCGCAGCGTTGAGTTCGGTGGCCTGCTTGATGTTGGTCGAGCCCGAGGTGGAGACGATGGTCTTGCCCTTGAGCCCGTCAAAGTTGGCCACATTGGCGGCCTTCTTGGTCACAAACCGGTTGGCGGTGATGAAGGTGGTGGGGGCGTAAGCCACCTGTTTTTGCCGATCAGCATTGTTGGTGGTGGAGCCGCACTCCAGGTCAATCGTGCCATTGGCCATCAGCGGGATGCGGGTGGCAGAAGTAACAGGCGCCATTTTGACCGCCAGATTGGGCAGCTTGAGCTCGGCCTTCACCGCATCGGCGATCTTCAGGCAGATGTCCATCGAGTAACCGATGGGCTCCTGCTTGTCATTGAGGTATGAGAAGGGGATGGAAGAGTCGCGGTGGCCGATGGTGATGGCACCGTCTTTGCGAATCTTGTCAAGGGTTTGGGCCTGCAGGCCGGCAGCGCCGAGCAGCAGTGCGGCGGCCGCCACGGCGGAAAGAAGGGTCTTCATGGGTGATCTCCTGAATGGATTGAGACGGGTTTGGACGTGTCGCCTCAGCAGTTTATCGCCTCAGAGCGGGCCGCCCGCTAGTGTTAAACCCTCAAATCCGCCCGGCATAATGTCAGCATGAACAACCTACCCTCCCTACCTTGCTACCTTAACGGCGAATTTACCCAGCTTCAAAACGCCAAAATCAGCGTGATGGACCGGGGCTTTATCTTCGGCGACGGCATTTACGAGGTCGTCCCGGTCTACGGCGGCCAGCCTTTCCGTTTTGCCCAGCACATGGCACGGCTCGAGCGCAGCCTGGCCGAGCTGCGCATCACCAACCCGATGAGTCGGGCTGAGTGGGCTGCCATTGCATCCAAATTGATAGCGGACTATGCCCAATCCACGGGGGCTAGCGACCAAAATGGCGACCAGATGATCTACATCCAGGTGAGCCGCGGGGTGGCCATGCGCGACCACGTCATGCCAGAAAACATCACGCCCACCGTGTTTGTCATGAGCAACAAGATGAGCGTGCCCAGCGAAGCTGTGCGCCAGCAGGGCGTGGCCTGCGTCACCGCCGATGATTTCCGCTGGGAAAAAGCCCACATCAAGAGCACCAGCCTGCTCGGAGCGGTGTTCTCGCGCCAAATCAGCTTTGATGCTGGCGCTACAGAAACCGTGATGTTCCGCGACGGTTATCTGAGTGAGGCCGCCGCCAGCAATGTGTGGGTGGTAAAAAACGGCCAACTGCTGGGCACCCCGAAGGACAACCTGGTGCTGGAGGGCATACGCTACGGGCTGATCGAAGAACTCTGCCAGCAGCAGGGCATTGAGTTTGAACTGCGCCGCATCAGCCGTGCCGAGGTACTGCAAGCCGACGAACTGCTGCTGTCCAGCGCCAGCAAGGAAGTACTCGCCATCACCACCCTCGACGGCCAACCGGTCGGCAACGGCCGACCCGGCCCGGTGGGTAAGCGGCTGCATGCCGGCTACCAGTTGGCCAAGCAGGCCTCACACATCGCAGTCACCAGCGCTGCGTAAACGCCGCCATGACATCTCCGGTCACGCCCGATGCGACGCCCCAACCGTCGCTGATCACCTACCCGTCGAGCTTTCCGATCAAGGTGATGGGCGTGAAGGTAGAGGGCCTGGTGCATGCCATCACCACCATCGCGCTGGCCTTTGACCCCGACTTTGACGCCAGCACCATCGAGCTGCGGGAAAGTAAGGGCGGCAAGTACCTGGGGGTCACCATCACCATCACCGCGACCAGCCGGGAGCAACTCGACGAGCTGTACCGCACCCTGTCCACCCACCCGATGGTGAAGGTGGTGCTGTAGCGCACCGTGGAGCTTTCGCCCCAAACTCTCGGCCAGGTTCCCTACCTGCCCACTGTGGAGGCGATGCAGGCCTTCACCGCCGATCGCGTCGCTGAAACGCCGGATCAGCTATGGATTTGTGAGCATCCGAGCGTTTACACACAAGGGCTGGCGGGCAAAACCGAGCATATTTTCAACCCGGGCGACATCCCGGTGGTGCAGACCAACCGCGGCGGACAGGTGACCTACCACGGCCCGGGCCAGGTGGTGGCCTACCCACTGCTGGACCTGCAGCGCGCCGGCTACTTTGTCAAGGAATACGTCTACCGACTCGAAGAAGCGGTGATCCGCACACTGGCCCATTTCGACGTGACCGGCCACCGGGTGGGTGGCGCGCCCGGCATCTATGTGCGGCTGGATGACCCTGGCTCACACGCCCTGCTGCCGCAACGCCCCGCCAAAACCGACGGCCCGGCTGCGGCGCCGGTGTTCACCGGGCTGGGCAAGATCGCCGCGCTGGGCATCAAGGTCAGCCGCCACTGCACCTACCACGGGGTGGCGCTCAATGTGGCGATGGACCTGGAACCCTACTCGCGCATCAACCCCTGCGGCTACGCCGGGCTGGCCACGGTGGACCTTTCTACAATTGGTGTCTCGGTGCCCTGGCAGGAAGCCGCTGACCTGCTGGGTCGCAAGCTGGCTGCTTACCTGGCGCCCTGACGGCCCCTCCCCTCACCGCAGGACTCGCATGACCACCCCCATCACCGTGCGTGAAGCACAAAGCACCGCCAGCTATGACGCCAGCGCCAAGCAAAAGGCCGGCGCCAAACTGTCACGCATCCCGATCAAGGTTCAACCCGGCGAGGTGCTGAAAAAGCCTGACTGGATCCGGGTCAAGTCCGGCAGCCCGAGCACCCGGTTTTATGAGATCAAGGACATCCTGCGCAGCAACAAGCTGGTGACAGTGTGTGAAGAGGCTTCCTGCCCCAACATCGGCGAGTGCTTTGGCAAGGGCACGGCCACCTTCATGATCATGGGCGACAAGTGCACGCGGCGCTGCCCGTTCTGCGACGTCGGTCACGGCCGGCCCGACCCGCTCGATGCCAACGAGCCCGACAACTTGGCCAAAACCATTGCCCAGCTCAAGCTCAAGTATGTGGTGATCACCAGCGTTGACCGCGACGACCTGCGCGACGGTGGCGCCGGCCATTTTGTCGATTGCATTCAAAAGACCCGTGCCCTCTCACCCACGACCCAGATCGAGGTGCTGGTACCCGACTTCCGCGGCCGCGACGACAGGGCGCTGGCGATCCTCAAGGCCGCGCCGCCCGATGTGATGAACCACAACCTGGAGACCGTACCCCGCCTGTACAAAGAGGCGCGGCCGGGCAGCGACTACCAGTTCTCGCTGAACCTGCTGAAAAAGTTCAAGGCCCTGTTCCCTGCCGTGCCGACCAAGAGCGGCCTGATGGTGGGCTTGGGCGAGACCGATGAGGAAATCCTGGCGGTGATGCGCGACATGCGGGCGCACCAGATCGACATGCTGACCATCGGCCAGTACCTTGCGCCGAGCAGCTCGCACCTGACGGTGAAGCGCTATGTGCACCCCGACACCTTCAAAATGTTCGAGACCGAGGCCTATGCCATGGGCTTCAAGCATGCGGCAGTCGGTGCCATGGTACGCAGCAGCTACCACGCCGACCAGCAGGCCGGGCATGCCATGGGGTTGTGATGCTAGGCAACGGTCTGTGGTTTGACCCCCGCTCGCTGCAGCAACTGACGGACGAGACCACCTGGGCGCGGGGCCTGCTGTTGTACCGCAACCAGCAGGTGCTGAGCCTGGACATCGAGCCCGGCTTTGGCGGCTGGGTGCTGCTGGGTGAGGTGCAGGGCAGCCAGCGCGAGGCCTACGAGCTGTCGGTCGAGTTGAAGCTGACCCGGGGCGGCCAACTGGTTTACTGGGACAGCGACTGCAGCTGCCCGGTCGGCAACCAGTGCAAGCACGGCGTGGCGCTGACATTGAAAGCCGCCTACCAGGGCCTGCGCCTGCTGGATGGCGCAGCCGGCGTTGAGCCTGCAGCGGCGCCCACGCCCGAGCAGGTTGAGGCGGCGCGCCAGGCCGAGTTGGCGCGCAAGGCCGAGCTGGCCCGGCTGGAGGCGGAAGCTCAATTGTTGGGCTGGCTGCAGGCCTTGGACCGCGCCAAGACCGGCCAGACCCGCGTCGGAGCAGCCGAGCGGCCCGGTGCCGCCCAACCCGCCCAGTATCTGTACCTGCTGACGGTGATGAATGCGCATGGTCCAACGCCGCTGCTGTTGTTCGAAGCCATGACCGCCACCCCCAAACTGAGCGGCGGCTGGAGCAAGCCCAAACGCATCACCAGCCCGCCCTATGACGGCCTGGCGGTGATGGACGCAGCCAGCGCCACCGACCATGACATATTCCGGCTGTTGCGCGCGCAGCCCAACAGCAGCAACTCCTACAGCACCTACAGCTTCAGTGCCAGCGTGCTACCCACCAGCCAGACCGGGCAGATGCTGCTGCAAATGGCAGCCAGCACTGGGCGCATGTTCACCAACAATGGCAGCGGCGCGCCCGATGCCGCACTGCAATGGGGCCCGCCGCGGGCTTTGGCTTGGCACTGGCAAGAAACCCCGGGGCCACAGGGTGGCGAGCCAGCCTGGAGCCTGCGCGCGCGCCTGGCCGAGGCTGACAATGGCGCCCGGCTGTGCCTGAACAACCCGCCACTCTATCTGGATGCAACGCTTGGCCTTTGCGGCCCGGTCCAGGTGCCGGGGTTGAGCGACGCGCAGCTGGCGGTGTTACTCAAAAGTCCGCCGCTCAAGGCCGATGCCCTCAAAAAACACCAGGCCGAGCTGATGCTGCGCCTTGGGCCGCTGCCACTGCCCCCAGTGCTCCAGGCGCTCACGCCGCTGCAGGGCATCCGCCCTCGCGCCGTGCTGCAACTGTCACGCAACAGCCCGGACATGGCCAAGTACCGCGGCCTGATCCAGGCCCAGTTGCAATTTGATTACGCCGGACACCGCGGTTGGTGGGCCGGCCAGGGCAGCACCGTGGTGGTGGAGAACGCCCTGGGCCGCTTTTTACTGAGCCGCGACACCGAGGCCGAATTCGACGCCATGACCCGGCTGTATGACCTGGGCCTGCGCGCGGCCGACGGCGGCGTGTTTGGCATTCCGGGCGACGAGCCCCAGCAGCGCTGGCTGCAGTGGGCCGATGCCGACTTTGCCCCCCTGCGCGAGGCTGGCTTTGAGCTGCTGCTGGCCGATGAGCTGACCCAGTGGGTCACCCGCGCCGACAGCCTGATGGTCGCGCTGCAGCCGCAGGGGGATGACGCCGGCACCTCGCCCTGGTTTGACCTGTCTTTGGGCATGGAGATCAATGGCCAGCGCCACAACATCCTGCCCTGGCTGCCCGGCCTGATCGCGCAGGCCGCCCACAGCCCGCCCGACCCCACCACCGGCGCGCCCACCTTGCCGCCCTTCATGTACCTGCCACAGCCCGGCGGCGCCGGCTTTGTGCGGCTGCCCACCGATGCCCTCAAACCCTGGCTGCAAGCGCTGCTGGAATTGGTGGGCGAGCGTGGCCATGATTTTTCTGGCGACAGCCTCAAACTCTCGCGGCTGGATGCGCTGCGCACCGCGGTTGGCCTGGGCGAAGGGGCGGTGTGGGCCGGTGCACAGGCCCTGCAAGAGTTGGCTCAAGCGCTCAGCGGCCACGTCGAGCTGCCAGCGGTACCGGTGCCGCCCAGCCTGCAGGCCGAGCTGCGCCCCTACCAGCAGCAGGGCCTGAACTGGCTGCAGTTTCTGCGCACCCACAGCCTGGGCGGCATCCTGGCCGACGACATGGGCCTGGGCAAGACCCTGCAGACACTGGCCCACATTCAGATCGAAAAAGACGCCGGACGCCTGAGCGAACCGGCGCTGATCATTGCCCCGGTGAGCCTGCTCGGCAACTGGCAGCGCGAGGCTGCGCGCTTTTGCCCGCAGCTGCGCTGCCTGGTTCTGCATGGCAAGGACCGCCATGAGGTGGCCGACCAGTTGCACGAGGTGGACCTGGTGATCGCCCCCTACTCGCTGCTACAGCGCGACCGGGACCGCTGGCTGCAGGCCACCTGGCACCTGGTGGTGCTGGACGAGGCGCAAAACATCAAGAACGCCAGCACCCAGGCCGCGCAGGTGGCCGGCCAGCTGCAGACCCGGCACCGGCTGTGCCTGTCGGGCACGCCCATGGAGAACCACCTGGGCGAGCTGTGGAGCCTGTTTCACTTTTTGATGCCAGGCTTTCTGGGCAGCCAGGCCCGCTTCGCGACGCTGTTCCGCACCCCGATCGAAAAGCAGGGCGACCCGGAACGGCTGCACCAGCTGCGCGCCCGCATCACGCCCTTCATGCTGCGCCGCACCAAGGCACTGGTGGCGAAAGAACTGCCGCCTAAGGTAGAAACCGTGATGCGGGTCGAGTTGAGCGGCAAGCAGGCTGACCTGTACGAGACCATTCGCCTGGGTATGGAAAAAACCGTGCGCGAAGCCCTGAGCCGGCAGGGCATGGCCAAGTCACAGATCATGATTTTGGACGCGCTGCTCAAGCTGCGCCAGGTCTGCTGTGACCCCCGGTTGGTGCCGCTGGCGGCCGCCGCCAAGGTCAAGACCTCGGCCAAACTGGAGCAGCTGATGACGCTGCTGCCCGAGATGCTGGCCGAAGGCCGGCGCATCCTGCTGTTTTCGCAGTTCACCAGCATGCTCACCCTGATCGAGGCCGAGCTCAAAAAACGCCAGATCCCTTGGGTCAAGCTCACCGGGCAAAGCCAGAAACGCGATGCGCTGATCGAGCAGTTCACCAGCGGCCAGGTGCCGCTGTTTCTGATCAGCCTCAAAGCCGGGGGCGTGGGCCTGAACCTGCCCCAGGCCGACACCGTGATTCATTACGACCCCTGGTGGAACCCGGCCGCCGAGACCCAAGCCACCGACCGTGCACACCGCATCGGCCAGACGCAAAGCGTGTGGGTGCTCAAGTTGGTGGCGCAGGGCACGATCGAGGAGCGCATTCTGGCGCTGCAGGAGCGCAAGGCGGCACTGGCCGAGGGCATGTACAGCGGCGCGGTGGCGCGCAAGGCCCCGCTGTTCACCGAGGGCGACCTGGCCGAATTGCTCAAACCGCTATCGGATTAATAGCTACGAAGCCATATTGCATAAGGGCTGGGGCCTGATTTGACTCGAAAGTCAAAGCGACTGGGCGGCCAGTCGCTTAAGATGCTGCATGCACTTGCAGCACGGCATTCGCCCTAACCGCGCCCAGTTTCTGCAGCTGTTGCTGCAGGTGCTGCTGGTCGGTCTGACGATCGGCATGACCCGCACAGTGGTGCCGGCCCTGGCCGAGTCGGACTTCGGCGTCCCCAAAAATTCCTTTGTGCTGCTAAGTTCCTTTGTGGTGGCGTTTGGCCTGGTTAAGGGCGTGATGAATTTTGTCGCCGGGCGCTTGTCGGAGCGCCTGGGGCGCCAGCGCGTGCTGCTGTGGGGCTGGCTGGTGGCGCTGCCGATCCCGCTGATGATCGGCTACGCACCGAGCTGGGGCTGGGTGGTGGTGGCCACCGTGCTGCTGGGTGTGAACCAGGGGCTGACCTGGTCCATGACGCAGACCGCCCAGCTCGACATCACCCGGGCGGACGAACGCGGCCTGACGCTGGGGCTGAACGAATTTGCGGGCTACCTGGGCGTGGCGCTGGCCGGCATTGTGACGGCCTACCTGGCGGCCCACTGGGGGCCGCGCCAGGGGCTGCTCTGGTTTGGCCTGGCGGTGATTGGCCTGGCCCTGCTGTTGGCCCGTTTCGGCGTCAAGGAGACATTGCCCTGGGCCGGGGCCGAAAGGGCCAAACATGCGCCCGGCGCCACCCAGACGGTACGCCCACGCTACGCCACACTGCTCAGCCAGCAACCGAGCACAAAGGAGGTTTTCCGGTTGGTGAGCTGGGACGACAAGCGTCTGATGGCCCTGTGCCAGGCCGGCCTGGTCGAAAAATTTGTCGATGCCCTGGTGTGGGTCTTGTACCCGGTGTTTTTGTACCAAAAGGGCCTGAGCCTGCCGCAGGTCGGCTGGGTGATCGGTTGCTATGGCCTGGTGTGGGGCGGCGCCCAGCTGGTGACCGGCCGACTCTCAGACCGCATCGGCCGCCATGGCCCCAACGTCTGGGGCATGACCATTTGCGGCGTCGGTGTGGCCGCCATGGTGCTGCAGGACGGCCTACTGTGGTGGGCCGTTTGGGCGGGCATCACCGGCTTTGGCATGGCACTGATCTACCCCAACCTGTCGGCGGCCGTGGCAGACATCTCGCACCCGGGCTGGCGCGGCTCGGCCATCGGCATCTACCGTTTTTGGCGCGACCTGGGCTACGGCATCGGTGCACTCGGCCTTGGCCTGGTGGCGCACTTCACAGGCCAGATGACGGCGGCCTTCTGGTTTGTGGCGCTGTGCATGCTGTTGTCAGCCGGGGTGCTGCTGCGCTGGGGCGCAGAAACCCACCCGCGCCTGAACCCGGCGCCCGCTGCGTTGCACAATGCCAACCCAACACTTTGAAAAGGCGACCCATGAAAGCGATCTGGAACAACACCGTCATTGCCGACAGCGAGGACACCGTGATGGTGGAAGGCAACCACTATTTTCCCGAACAGTTCGTGAACAAGGCCTTGCTGCAGTTCAGCAACCACAAGACCAGCTGCGCCTGGAAAGGCCAAGCCAGTTACTACTCCCTGCTGGTCAACGGCGACATGAATGTGGACGCTGCCTGGTTCTACCCCGAGCCCAAGGCCGAGGCCGAATCGATTCGCAACCGGGTCGCCTTCTGGAAAGGCGTCAAGATCACGCCTTAAATGGCAGCGCCAGGTCTACGACAGGGCCAACAACTTACTGCCACCCGCACCAAAATGGAACACATTGACGGTCTGAAGCAGTGATTTTGCCTGGTGCTCCAGCGACTGTGCCGCTGCGGCGGCCTCTTCCACCAGCGCAGCGTTTTGCTGCGTGACCTGGTCCATCTGACCCACCGCTTGGTTCACCTGGCTAATGCCAGAGGTCTGGTCTTGGCTGGCAGCGGTGACTTCGCGCATCAGGTCGGCGACGCGCCGGACACCCACCACGATCTCGTCCATGGTGCTGCCGGCCTGTTGAACCAGTTTGCAGCCTTCGTTCACGTTCGTCACGGACACGCCAATTAAATCCTTGATCTGCTTAGCCGCAGCTGCCGACCGGCCGGCCAGGCTGCGCACCTCACTTGCAACCACAGCAAAGCCACGGCCCTGCTCACCCGCACGGGCTGCCTCCACGGCGGCATTGAGGGCCAGAATATTGGTCTGAAAGGCAATGCCGTCGATCAGGCCGATGATGTCCGATATTTCATTGGACGAGCGCTGTATGGCCTCCATGGTGCTGACCACCTTGGCCACCACTGTGCCACCGCGCGTAGCCACTTCAACAGCCGATATCGCCAGTTCACTGGCATGGCTGCCGCTCGCAAAATTGTGCTTGACTGTGTCCGCCAGTTCTTCCATCGACGCGGCCGTCTGCTCCAGCGCGCTGGCTTGCTGCTCGGTGCGGGTCGACAGGTCCATGTTGCCAGCCGCAATCTGGCTGGTGGCGGTGGCCATGCCGTCCGCACCACGCCGCACGCGCTGGACGATGTCTGCCAAGCTCTCGTTCATGTCTTGCAGGGCCGTCAAGAGCTGGCCGCCTTCGTCTTGGTTGCGTGGGGCCGATGTGCTGCTCAGATCGCCAGAGGCGATGGTGCGGGCCATTTTGACGGCCTCGCCAATGGGACGGGTCAGGGTGACGGTCAACCAGTAAGCCAAGCCCGATCCGAGCACCACGCCGAGCCCGCCCAGAGTCAGCACCAGAAGGCGTGCAAGGCGGATGTTGTCTCGGAGCTCGGCGCTGCCGCTGGCAACATTCTGTTTTTGCAAGTCGGTCAAGGCGTTGATCGGCACTTGCAACGCGTCCAGTGTCGGCAGTGTCTGTGCGTTGAGCAGGGCAATGGCTTGGTCTCGTTGACCCTCGTCAACCAGCTGGGTCACCCGGCTGAAGGACTGCACGTACTTGGCCCGAGCCTCCTTGAGTTGCGTAAGCAACAGCCTTTCTTGGGGAAGATCAATGATTTTGTCCAGCGTCTCAAGGGCCTGCCCAATGGTCTTCTTGTTGAGTTCGATGGCCGCCTTCACGACCGCTGCATGCCCCGGGTCACTTGCGAGCACCAGTTCCATGGTGCGCCGCCCATTGGCGCGTGTGGTGGCATTGATGACATTGGCGGCCTCTGCCTTGGCCCAGTCGATGTCAACAATGTGGCCGGTCAGGGCACTGATTTCCTGGAGTCTCAGGACACTCACCAGCATCATGCCGAGCAACATCACGATCAGCAAGCCAAAGCCAAGCCCCATTCGAACGCCAATCTTTAAATCCTTGAATCGCACTGAGGTCTCCTGATGACTGATGAGGTCTGACATGTTCGGACCTGGCCGTCGGTTTGAATATACCTCATCAGGATGAGGCTTGGCTGCCAAACGGCTTAGGCTTATTCAGAGGGTCTACCTCCAAAGTAGTAGGCGGTGTTGCCGCAACTTGTCCGATAACACCGCGGCGGCTCATCATGTCGGCACTCATGGCCTGCCACTGCAAGGCCGACAGGGCGTGCCGGGCAGCCGGGTAGACGATGGCCTCCTCCAGCCGGATGTGCCCGTCGTAAGCCGTGGTGAAGGCCAACACCGCAGCCGCCTCTAGGCCGTTCCACGGCACCACGGCAGGGCTGTCACACGCCAGGACCGCCAACAGAACTCTGCGCGTACGGGCCCAGGCCTGCTCCATGGCGCGATGCTGCGCTTGCAGACCGCGAACGGCCTGCACCAAGGCCGTATCGGGACTGGCCAACAGGGGTGGGAACACATGGATCTCTTCGTCTTGATGGTGCAAGGGTGCGGCCAGGTCAAAGTAGCGCAGCACGTCGGCGGCCGCCTGTCGCGCCTGGGCATCACAACCACTCACCTGCAAATGAATCTGTAACCGCGCCAAGAGTGCCAGTCGGTCGGACACGCGCTCGTGGCAGGCCTCCAGCATGTCAAACGGCGCCTCGAAGCCCACTGCCGGCGTACTGAAGCCGGGCACGGGCCTACTTTTGGCGGGGTGGCTGTTTATGTTCACCACAACTGCACTGGCATGCCCTGGCGGTCAAACACCAGGTAGTTGCCAATATCGCCGCGCTTGATCGCCTCCACCATGGCGTTCAATGGCTGATCGGCATCGGCACTGCTGGGCGCTTGCCCGGGCAAGCCAGACAGCGCGGCGGCAAACACCATGCCCCAAGGCTGTTCAAATTGCTCCGCCTCCCGGACCAAATCGCCAAACGATTCAAGCTCATCAGGATGCTTGTCAACGCACATCTTGGGCTCCAGGGCGCCACCCTGCCCGGCGTCAAAATTGGCCTGTTGCTGCCCTGTACTGTCATCCGGCAAGGACACCTCCGTGAACACGAACAAAAGCCGTTGCGGCAGCGTCTGGGCACGGGCGGCATGCAACAGCTCACTGAAGTTGTCGATGGTCATGCGTGTCCGATCCAAGCTGCACATTGCGCGTCTCTCACGCCGGCATGGGGCATCACCCGCAACTCCCGATGTGGCCGCACTGTGTGCAGTAGTCACAGCCATCCTTGCGGATGACCGCATAGGCGCCGCATTCGGCGCATTTTTTCCCCACCATGGCGGGTGGGCTGGCCAATTCCTCGCTGACGTGTTCGGCACTCGCAGCAGCAGCAAGCAGTTGAGGCACGTCGACCTGGCTGCGCTGGGCGATGATTTGTTGAAGCGCGTAAGCGATGGCCGCCACTTCGGAGTCGTGCCACAGCGGGACACGGCTCCCGTCGGCTTTTTCATGGGTGCCCAGTCGCACCGGCCCACGGTCCCAGGCCACCTTGCGCATGTCACGCAGCGCTCGCTCCAGAAAACCGCCGCGCGCCGCCAACGACAACATGCGCATGCTGGAGGTGATCCACTGTTGCGACTCGCCGCTCTGACCGAGTGGCATGAAAAACTCGATGGCGCGTTGCACAAAATGGCCCTCGTCACCGCTAGGCACAGTTAGAAAAGACACCACCAAATACAAAGTTTTGTGCCCTTCCTGCGTCCAGTACTCTATTTTTTCCGCTACCGCAGGCAAGGCCCCTTTCGGACGCCGCTCGATCACGGAACGCATCGGGTCAGCTGCGGCGGGGCTTGACTCTGGCAGCGCCGCAGGTGGCGCATGAGGTGGCGGATGTGCAGCCACCGGAGCTAGGCCAGCATCGAGCACCGAGCCAAGAATCGCATTAGGCCGGTAGGTGGCCAAGCCTTTGAGGCCGGCGTGCCAGGCCTGCAGGTACAGGCCACTGAAAACCTCGTAAGGACAATCAGCCGGCACATTCACGGTCTTGGAGATCGCCGTGTCGACCAGGGGCTGCACCGCCTGCATCATGGCGATATGGCTCTGCGCCGTCATCTGCAGTGCCGAGACAAAGTAGTCTGGCAAATTGCCAACGTCACCGCCAAGCGACTGGTACACGCGCCAGGCATGGTCCTCCACCGCGTACTCGGTGGTGTGACCATCCGCTTCGCGCTTCTTGCGCCGGTAGACCCAGGAAAACGAGGGCTCGATGCCGTTGGAGGCATTGTCGGCAAAGGCTAAGCTAACGGTGCCGGTCGGTGCGATCGACAGCAGATGGCTGTTGCGAATGCCATAGGTCCGGATCGCCTCTTGCAAGGCCACCGGCAAGCGGCTGGCAAAAGTGCCTTCCTCCAGGTACCCCTCAGCATCAAAGCGGGGAAAACTGCCCCGTTCCCGGGCCAGGGCGATGGAGGCGGTATAGGCGGCATCGCGCATGCAGGTGGCGATGCGCACGGCCATGTCGCGACCGGCCGCTTCGTCATAGCGCAGGCACAGCATGGTCAGTACGTTGCCCATGCCAGTGAAGCCGACGCCGATCCGGCGCTTGGCGGCGGCCTCGGCCCGCTGTTGGGGCAGGGGCCAAAAGGTCAGGTCCAACACATTGTCCAAGGCGCGGACTTGGGTCATGACCACGGCAGCAAAGGCGTCAAAGTCAAAGGCCGCCACGCCACCCACATCAAACGGGTGGCGCGCAAAGCGCGGCAAGATAATCGGACCCAGGTCACAGCAACCATAGGGTGGCAACGGCTGTTCACCGCAGGGGTTGGTCGACGCAATGTCTTCGCAATAGCGCAGGTTGTTGTCCTGGTTGATCTGATCCAGAAACAGCATGCCGGGCTCGGCAAAGCCGTAGGCGGAACGCATCACGGTATCCCACAGCGCACGCGCCGCCAGGGTCTGGTACACCCACAGGCCGTCGTCCCGTTGCCACGCACCGCGGGCCTCCAAAGCCAGGCCGGGCTTGGCGCGGTGCACCAGCTCCCACGGCAGGTTCTGCGCCAGCGCATGCATAAAGGTGTCTGGTACGCCCAGCGACACATTGAAATTGTTCCAGCGGCCGGGCGTACGTTTGGCGGTGATGAACTCGAGCACGTCCGGATGGTCGATCCGCAGCACCCCCATTTGTGCGCCCCGACGGGCGCCGGCACTCTCCACCGTGGCACAGGAATGGTCAAACACATTGATGTAGCTGCACGGCCCCGACGCCATGGAGGCGGTGCCTTTGACTTCCGCGCCACGGGGACGGATGCGCGAAAAGTCATAGCCCACGCCACCGCCACGGCGCATGGTCTCCGCCGCCTCCCGCAGCGCCTCGTAGATACCCGGGTAGCCGTCATCGTCCACACCCTGTATGCAATCACCGACCGGCTGTACAAAGCAATTGATCAAGGTGGCCTGGATCGAGGTCCCGGCCGCGCTCATGATACGACCGGCGCCAATGGCACCAGCGCGCAGATTGGCTAAAAACAGGGCCTCGTAGTCGGCCCGCTCCGCCTCAACCTCGACACTGGCCAAAGCACGGGCAACCCGCCGGTAGACGTCATCAACCGTGGTCTCGCCGGGTTTCAGGTATTTCTCAGCCAGCACATCCAGGCTGATGGCTTGTTCCCCACGCAGGGCAGGGGGAGGGTTGTCGATGTCGGGTTTCATGAACTCGTTTTGAATTGGCTTGGTCTGGTCACTGCAGCAGGGGTGAGTCGGCACCCTCCAGCGCCAGCCCTTCCACGCTTGCTTGGCCGACCAGCAGGCGCATGTACTGTTGCAAGGCTTTGGCGCGGGCCTGATTCGCCATTTGAGCCGCCACACGGGTACGCACATCTTGGTAACTGAGTTGGCGGCCCTCGCGCCGGGCCAGCAGCTCAATGATGTGGAAGCCGAAGCGGGTGTGGACCAGCCGCGTCTGCACGCCCAGGGCACCGGCACCTTGCGTCTGATGAAAGAGCTCTTGGGCCAGCTCCGGCACGCAGTCGCCTGGTGCTAGCCAGCCTAAATCACCGCCTGAAGAGCGGCTGGGGCAGTTCGACAGCTCTGCTGCAAGCGTGGCAAAGCGCGTCTCCGGCACCTGGTTGCCCAGCAGACTGAGCAAGGCTTTTTCGGCATGCACGGCCAGCGCCTGCACATCCACACCTGGCGTGACGGCGAACAGGATGTGCCGCGCATGCGCGGCCTGGCCCACCACAAATTTCGACCGGTGGGCGTCAAAATAGCGCTGACATTCCTCGGCCGTGGGCTGTGGGCTGGCTGCGGCCTGATCGACCATGGTCTCGATCACGGCGCGCTGTGCTTCGCTGAGTTCCGGTGCGTTTAAGCCAGGATGATCGGGCAGCAAACCCTCCCGCACAGCTTGCTGCCGCAACAGCTCGGCATAAGCCAATTCGACCAGGGGTACCGCTGCGTCACTGGCGCGGAGAAAAATGCCATTGATGCTGGCGACCGGGGCGGTAGTGGTGTCCATAGGTGTTCGCACAAGCATCTTCAGCGCTCGGTCAGGCCAATGCGGCGACTGCGCACCAGCTGATAGGGCCGAACCAGATACGCTGCCGCGCCGAAACCGCTCCACACATGGACCAGACGGGTGAAGGGAAAGACCAGAAAAATCGACATCCCCAGCAACATGTGCAGCTTGAAGATGGGGCCCGCTTCGGCCAGCAACTCTGGCGCACCGGCTCGAAATGTCAGGATACGCTGCGCCCATTCCGCCAGACGCATCATCATGCTGCCGTCAAGGTGCTGGGCTGACAAGGGAATGGTCGCCAAGCCCAACAGCAGTTGTAGCCACAACAACACCAGCAGCACAATGTCGCTGGTTTTGGAGTTGATGCGGATGCGTTCGTCGCTCAGCCTGCGGTGCAACAGAATCGTCACGCCGACAAAACCGAGTACGCCGAACAGCCCACCCGAGACCATGGCCAGTAATTGTTTCGCCCCCGCACTGATGAACGGCTCATACAGAAAGTGAGGTGTCAGCATGCCGACGGTGTGCCCAAAAAAAAGAAACAAGACGCCAACATGGAACAAATTGCTGCCCAGACGCAACTGTCCGGTGCGAAGCAACTGTGACGAATCGCTCTTCCAGGTGTATTGATCACGGTCAAAACGGATCAAACTACCCAACAAAAAAACACTCAGGCAAATGTAGGGATAAAGCCCAAACAGGGCATGGTCCAGGTAGTTCATGCGGTAACTCCTTGTGCCTTGGGCTGTTGGCGAACAATATGAATCGGCTGTGGATCGCCAGGGCGGGCTTGGCCCTTGGTGCTACAGCCGTCAAAGGCCTGCGGCTCGGCCCATAGCGCGTCCATCGGCTCGTCCGCCTGGATCGGGACCGCCTGGACCCGCTGCCCAGCCAGTTCCAACACCGCCGCCACCACCGCCGCATAGGGGCTGCCGCGCTGCAACAGGGCGCTGAAGATGGCTGACAGGATGTGTGTCATTTCACCCAGGAACGCCTGCGCCACCTTCGGCGGCTGGGTGGAGGCAAATTCCAGCACCACACACAGGTGGTCGGGCAGCTCATCGGGGCCCAGGTACAGGCCGGCTTTCTCGTAGGTCTGGATCAGGTCGACCATGGCGGGGCCCCGGTCACGCGAGTCGCCGTGGATGTGCTCAAACAGGTGCAGCGACGTGGCCCGACCCCGGTCGAAGGTCTCGACATAGCGCACCTCGACCGCCATCGGATCCAGGCCCAGCAAATCAGATGCCAGCGCCCGAAGCTCGTCGCGCCGAGAGGCGGGAAGCTGCGCTTCGTGGTCTATCGCCTCAATCAACTCGGGCACTTTGCTGCGCAGGTCCTGATCCGGATAGGCCAGCAGCAAGGCCAGTGCGCGCAGGGAATATCGACTGTCTTTCATGGGGAATCTCCTGGTCCTCAGACTGTGGCTTTGATGGGAATGGTGCGGGTCTTGGTGCCGCCAAACAAACTCACCTCGCTGGCGCCGTCCGAACAACCGTTGCCAAACGAGAATCCGCAACCGCCGCGCAGGTCAAAGGTGTTTTCTGCATATTCGCGGTGGGTGCTGGGGATCACGAACCGGTCTTCATAGTTGGCAATGGCCATGATCTGGTACATCTCCTCCACTTCAGCCACCGTCAAGCCGGTCTGCGCCAGCACCGCCAGGTTTTGCACCTGATCCACATGTTTGCTGCGCTGGTAGGCGCGCATCGCTAGCATGCGTTCCAGCGCACGCACCACCGGTGCCGTCTCACCCGCCGTCAGCAAATTGGCCAGGTACTGCACCGGAATGCGCATCTGGGCGATGTCAGGAATCTCGCCATTGACGCCGATATGCCCGGCATTGGCGGCAGAGGTGATCGGCGACAGCGGTGGCACGTACCAGACCATCGGCAGCGTGCGGTACTCCGGGTGCAGCGGCAGCGCCACCTTCCACTGCACGGCCATTTTGTAGACCGGGCTGTTGCGCGCACCATCCAGCCATGATTCCGGGATACCGTCCAGACGGGCTTGCGCGATCACGGCGGGGTCGTGCGGATCCAGGAAGATGTCAAGCTGGGCCTGGTACAGGTCCTGGTCGTTTTCAACACTGGCGGCCTCCTGGATGCGGTCCGCGTCGTACAGCACCACGCCCAAATAACGGATCCGGCCTACGCAGGTCTCAGAACACACGGTGGGCTGGCCCGCCTCAATGCGGGGGTAGCAAAAGATGCACTTTTCGGCCTTGCCGCTTTTCCAGTTGTAATAAATCTTCTTGTAGGGGCAGCCCGACACACACATGCGCCAGCCGCGGCACTTGTCCTGGTCAATCAGCACGATGCCGTCTTCCTCGCGTTTGTAGATCGAGCCAGAGGGGCAGGAGGCCACGCAGGCCGGGTTGAGGCAATGCTCACACAGGCGTGGCAAATACATCATGAAGGTGTTTTCAAACTGCCCGACCATCTCTTTCTGAACCTGGTCAAAGTTGGCCAGGTTGGCGTCCTTGCTGCGCTTGGAGAACTCGCCGCCCAGAATCTCCTCCCAGTTCGGACCCCACTCGATTTTTTCCATGCGTTTGCCGGTAATCAGGCTGCGCGGACGTGCCGTGGGCGAGGCCTTGGACTCTGGCGCCGACTGCAGGTGGTCGTAGTCAAAGGTGAAGGGCTCGTAGTAATCGTCAATCTGCGGCATGTTCGGGTTAGAGAAGATGCGCATCAGCAGCTTCCATTTGCCGCCCTGGCGCGGCTCGATGCTGCCGACCGCCTTGCGGCTCCATCCACCTTGCCACTTGTCCTGGTTTTCCCATTCCTTGGGGTAACCGATGCCCGGCTTGGTCTCGACATTGTTGAACCAGGCGTACTCCATACCGGGTCGGCTGGTCCAGACGTTCTTGCAGGTGACTGAGCAGGTGTGGCAACCAATGCACTTGTCCAGGTTCAGCACCATGCCAATTTGTGCGCGTATTTTCATGATTGATCTCCAGTGGGGGGCGGCGCGGCAGGCAGGCGCTCAGGCCTGGACGGTGGCGGGGGCTTCGCCGTCGAGCCAGTCAATGTTGCGCATCTTGCGGACCACCACAAACTCGTCACGGTTGGTGCCGATGGTCCCGTAGTAATTAAAGCCATAGCTGAACTGCGCGTAACCGCCGATCATGTGGGTGGGCTTGGTCACAATCCGGGTGACCGAGTTGTGAATACCACCGCGAATCCCGGTGATCTCAGCGCCCGGCGTGTTGATGATTTTTTCCTGGGCGTGGTACATCATGACCATGCCGGGGTTCACGCGCTGGCTCACCACCGCCCGCGCTGCAATAGCGCCATTGGTGTTGAACAGCTCCACCCAGTCGTTGTCGGCAATACCGGCCACTTTGGCGTCGTCTTCACTCAGCCAGATCACCGGGCCGCCCCGGTTCAGCGTCAGCATCATCAGGTTGTCGGTATAGGTGGAGTGGATGCCCCACTTCTGATGCGGCGTGATGAAGTTGAGCGAAATCTCCTTGTTGCCGTTGGGCTTACGGCCGATGATGTCGTCGATGGTCTTCAGGTCGACCGGTGGGCGGTAACTGCACAGGCCCTCACCAAAGGCGATCATCCAGGGGTGATCCAGGTAGAAGTGCTGTCGACCCGTCAGGGTGCGCCAGGGGATCAGCTCATGCACATTGGTATACCCGGCGTTGTAGCTGACCTTTTCGCTCTCCAGGCCCGACCAGGTCGGGCTGGAAATGATCTTGCGGGGTTGCGCCTGAATGTCGCGAAAGCGGATTTTTTCGTCCTCGCGGTGTAGCGCCAGATGGCTATGCTCGCGCCCGGTGATTTTTGACAGGGCCTGCCACGCCTTGACGGCAACATGGCCATTGGTCTCGGGCGCCAGCTGCAGCACCACCTCGCAGGCGTCGATGTCGGTCTCGATCTTGGCCATCCCCTTGGTCACGCCCTCGGCGTGGACGCGGCCATTGAGATCGCCCAGTTGGGCCACCTCGGTCTTGGTATCCCAGGCAATGCCTTTGCCGCCATTGCCCACCTTTTCCAGCAGGGGCCCCAGGGCGGTGAAGCGCTTGAAGGTATTGGGGTAGTCCCGCTCCAGCACCGCAATTTGGGGCGCCGTCTTGCCCGGTATCAGCGCTACCTCGCCGCGCTTCCAGTCTTTCACCTCAAAGGGCTGGGCCAGCTCGCCCGGGGTGTCGTGCATCAAGGGCGTCAACACCACTTCCTTCTCCACACCGAGGTGGCCCACACACACCTGGCTGAAGGCTTCGGCAAAGCCTTTGTAGATCTCCCAGTCGCTGCGCGATTGCCAGGCCGGGTCTACCGCGGTGGACAGCGGGTGGATGAAGGGGTGCATGTCACTGGTGTTGAGGTCGTTCTTCTCGTACCAGGTGGCGGTGGGCAACACGATGTCGGAGTACAGGCAGGTGGTGCTCATGCGGAAATCAAGGGTCACCAGCAGGTCCAGCTTGCCTTCTGGCGCCTTGTCATGCCACTGCACCTCCAGCGGCTTGGCGTCGTCAACTCCCAGGTCTTTGCCCTGCACGCCGTGGGTGGTGCCCAGCAGGTGCTTCATGAAGTACTCGTGACCCTTGCCGCTGGAGCCCAGCAGGTTGGACCGCCAGACAAACATATTGCGCGGCCAGTTCCGTGGGTTGTCCGGGTCTTCGCAGCTCATCTTGAGCGAGCCGTCTTTGAGCGACTGCACCACATAGTCTTTCGGGTCCATGCCCGCCGCCTGCGCGTCCCGCACCACCTGCATCGGGTTGGTTTCCAGCTGTGGCGCGCTGGGCAGCCAGCCCATGCGTTCGGCCCGCACGTTGTAGTCGATCAGGCTGCCGCCATACTTGGATTTGTCGGCCAACGGCGACAGGATTTCAGCCACGCCCAGCTTCTCGTAGCGCCACTGGTCGGTGTGGGCGTAGAAGAAACTGGTGGAGTTCATCTGGCGCGGGGGCCGGGCCCAGTCCAGCGCAAAGGCCAAGGCGGTCCAGCCGGTCTGGGGGCGCAGCTTCTCTTGCCCCACGTAGTGCGCCCAACCGCCGCCGCTCTGGCCGATGCAGCCGCACATCATCAGCATGTTGATGATGCCGCGGTAGTTCATGTCGCTGTGGTACCAGTGGTTCATGGCAGCACCAATGATGACCATCGACTTGCCCTGGGTCTTGTCGGCGTTGTCGGCAAACTGGCGCGCCACCGCGATCACTTGGTCGCGCTTGACGCCGGTGATTTTTTCTTGCCAGGCCGGGGTGTAGGGGGTGTCGTCGTCATAGCTTTGGGCAGCGGTCTCACCCGCCAGACCACGCGCCACACCGTAGTTGGCCACCGTCAAGTCAAACACGGTGGCGACCAGGGCATAACGCTCGTCCCCGGCCTTGCCGAGCTTGATGCGCCGCACCGGCACCTGGCGAACCAGGATGTCATCCACCGCCGCCACCTGCTCATTGGCCTTGAAATGCGGTGTGGCAATGCCACCAAAGTACGGGAAACCGACCGCTCCCACCTCGTAATCAGGCTGCGCGCCTTCCATCAGGCTCAGCTTGAGTTTGACCTCCCCGTTGTCGCGGGCCTCTTTGTTCTCCAGGTTCCACTTGCCGACATCGGCCCGGCCCTCAGCACCCCAGCGAAAGCCGATCGAGCCATTGGGCAGCACGATTTTGTCGTGCTCATCCAGGGCGACCGTTTTCCATTCTGGGTTGTTGGCCTGTCCCAGCTTGCCATTGAAGTCACTGGCGCGCAGGTAGTGGCCCGGCACTAGCACCGTTCGGCCGTCGGGCAGGGTGCGGGTCTCCAGCTGCACCAGGTTGGGCATGTCGGTGTAGCGGCGCACATAGTTGTCAAAGTAGCTGCTGCGCTTGTCAAAGTAAAACTCTTTCAGAATCACGTGCCCCATGGCCATGGCCAGGGCAGCGTCGGTGCCCTGCTTGGGGTGCATCCACAGATCGGCCAGCTTGCTGACCTCAGCGTAGTCGGGGGTGATGGCCACCGTCTTGGCGCCCTTGTAGCGCACTTCGGTGAAAAAGTGGGCGTCAGGCGTGCGCGTCTGGGGCACGTTGGAGCCCCAGGCAATGATGAAGGTCGAGTTGTACCAGTCGGCGGACTCGGGCACGTCGGTCTGCTCGCCCCAGACCTGCGGACTGGCCGGCGGCAAATCGCAGTACCAGTCGTAAAAACTCATGCAGACGCCACCGATCAAGGACAGGTAGCGGCTGCCCGCGGCATAGCTGACCATGGACATGGCCGGAATGGGTGAAAAGCCAATCACGCGGTCGGGCCCATATTCTTTGGCGGTGTAGACATTGGCACTGGCGATCAGCTGGTTGACCTCGTCCCAGGTGCTGCGCACAAAGCCGCCCAGGCCACGCTGCTGCTGCCACTCCAGGCGTGCCTCGGGGTTCTGCACCATGCTGGCCCAGGCGTCCACCGGGCTCTTGGCCACTGCCAGCGCAGCACGCCAGTGCTTGAGCAGCCGCGCCCGGATCAGCGGGTACTTGACCCGGTTGGCGCTGTACAGGTACCACGAGTAAGAGGCGCCACGGGCGCAACCACGCGGTTCGTGATTGGGCAAGTCGGGGCGGGTGCGCGGGTAGTCGGTCTGCTGGGTTTCCCAGGTGACGATGCCGCCCTTGACATAGATTTTCCAGGAGCAAGACCCGGTGCAGTTCACGCCGTGTGTGCTGCGCACGATCTTGTCATGCGCCCAGCGGTCGCGGTAGGCGTCTTCCCAGGTGCGGTCTTCGCCGGTGGCCACACCATGGCCCTCAGAAAATGTTTGTTTTGGCGCGGAGAAGTGGCTCAGTCGGTCAAGAAAGTGGCTCATCGGGTTGCCTCTGTAGTGATATTTTTGGATGAAATCAGGCCGCAGCCCTTGTGGGATATAGGAAGTTCGCTATTTATTTAGTAGCGACTGACTGAAGCTACGGGTTTTTGATCTCCGCGCCCGGGCGCAAATAAAACCACCAGTTCAGCACCAGGCACACGGCGTAGAAGACCGCAAAGCCGTAAAAAGCGTATTGGGGCGTGCCGGCTTTGATCTGCTGCCCGATCAACACCGGCGCAATAAAGGCGCCATAGGCCGCCACCGCCGAGGTCCAACCCAAGACGGGACCGGCCTGCTGGCGGTCAAAGATGAAACCCACACTACGGAAGGTGGAGCCGTTGCCGATGCCACTGGCGGCAAACAGCACAATGAACAAGCCCATGAAGGTCATGAAATGCTGCTCCGGCGCCGCGGACTGATAGGCTTGCAGCATCACATAGCCCACCGCAGCCGAGGCCACGACCATAATGGCCGAGATGATTTGCGTCACGATCGAGCCCCCGACCTTGTCTGAGATCCAGCCGCCCAAGGGTCTGACCGCCGCACCCACAAAGGGGCCGATCCAGGCATAGGTCAGCGCTGAGGGCGCGTTGGGGTTTTTCAGTGTGTGCTGCAACACACCGGCAGCATCGGGCGTGTGCTGGTAGCCAAAAATCACGGTAATGGCCAGTGGCAGGGCCATGGAGAAGCCGATGAAGCTGCCAAAGGTCACGACATACAGGGCGGTCATGCTCCAGGTGTGTTTGTTGCTGAAAATGGCAAACTGCTTCTGCACGTTCTCCTTCATCGCTCCAAAGGCGGCCAGGCGCATCATCAGCAAGGCTGCGATGATGTCCAGGGGGATGGCCACCCACATGTTCAACAGGCCCAGCCCCGTAGGTGCCGGCAGGTACAGGTAGAGCATGCCGACCGACGGAATAAAGGCCAGCGAATACAGGTAGGTGATCTTGGCGAAGGCCACCACGGGGCTGCCGGTAGCGGGCGATACCGTCTTCAGGTTGCTCATGCCCCACCAGCACAACAGGGACAGCGGAACCAAGGACAGCACCCAGGCAAAGCCGGCGTTCTGAATCCAGGTCGGCGTCCCCGCAGCGATCTTGCCCAGAATCCAGCCGCTGTCTTTGACCAGCGCCCTGGACTCACCGCCGAAAGCACCGAACAAGCCCATGGTCATGACCAACGGGATCACAATCTGCATGGTGGTCACGCCAAAATTCCCCAGGCCGGCGTTGAGCCCCAGGGCGGTGCCCTGCAGGCGCTTGGGGAAGAAGGTGCTGATGTTCGACATCGACGAGGCAAAGTTACCTCCGCCCACGCCCGACCACAGGGCCATGAGCTGAAACACCCACAGCGGCCACTCAGGGTGCTGCAGCGCAACGCCAGTCCCAATGGCCGGGGCCAGCAGCATGGCGGTGGTCAAAAAGATGGTGTTGCGGCCCCCCGCCATGCGGATCAGGAAAGAAGCCGGAATGCGCATGGTCGCGCCAGAAATGCCGGCAATGGCGGTCAAGGTGAACAGCTCGGCCTGGGTGAACGGGAAGCCCAGGTTGAGCATCTGCACCGTGATGATGCCCCACATACCCCAGATCGCGAAGCCGCATAACAGCGCGGGGATCGATATCCAGAGGTTGCGATAGGCGATCTGCTTGCCTGTGCTCTCCCAAAAGCGCTCGTCTTCAGGGCGCCAGTCGGCAATGTCGGCGTTGCTTTGGCCTTGCGTGGTCATGGTGTGGGTCCTAGTTCTGGAGGGAAAAATTGGTGGCGTTCTGACCCATGAGCTCAGTCTTGCGAACCTCGGTCCAGTACATCCAGATGAGCGAGACCCAGACCACGCCGTACATCAACATGAATGCGCTGGAGCGAATGCCGGTCAGGTCCAACAAGGCGCCAAACAAGATGGGCAACACAAAGCCGCCTAAACCACCCGCCAGACCCACGATGCCGCTGATGGCACCGATGTTGTGGGAATAGTCGTCACTGATGTACTTGAAGACACTGGCCTTGCCAAAGGCCCAGGCAATCCCGAGCAAAAACATCAATGCGGTGAACATGTAGACGTTCAACCCCATGTGGTAGGTCGCCGGTCCGTTGATGGTCATGATGGTGAAGTCAGTCTGTGGGTAGGACAACAGGAACAGGCAAATCCAGCTCACCCACAGCACCCACCAGGTCACGCTATGCGCACCATATTTGTCGGACAAGATGCCCCCAAAGGCCCGCAGCACACCGCCTGGCAGCGAGAAACAGGCTGCCAACAAGGCCGCAACACGGATATCCAGCCCAAACTCACCCACGTAGTACTGCACCATCCAGAGCGAGAGGGCCACATAGCCACCGAACACAATGCTGTAGTACTGGCAGTACTTGATCACCTTGGGATCTTTCAAAGCCTTGAGCTGATCCTTGAAGCTGACTTGGTTCGAGACCAGGTGGGTCGGGTCGCTGTGGCTGAACATCAGGAACAGGACCAGTGTGCCCAACATGATGGCGGCGTAAACCTGCGGCACCATGGCCCAGCCAAAAGCCACCAGCAGCACCGGCGCCACAAATTTGTTAACAGCAGAGCCCGAGTTACCAGCCCCATAGACGCCCATGGCCATGCCCTGACGTTTTTTCGGAAACCAGCGCGCCACGTAGGGCGTGCCCACCGAGAACGAACCGCCGGCCAGGCCCACGAACAGACCAATCGTCAAAAAATGCCAGTAGGCAGTGGCGTAGCTCATCAGCCAGATGGCGGGCACGGTGAGGCCCATCAGTACCGCCATGACGACGCGCCCGCCAAAGCGGTCGGTCCAGATGCCCAGCGGCACCCGGATCAGCGATCCGGTCAGGACGGGTGTGGCCATCAACAGGCCAAATTGCGTGGCATTGAGGTTGAGCATCTTGCGGATCGGGATGCCAATGACGCCGAACATCATCCAGACCATGAAGCAGACGGTGAACGCCAGGGTGCTGACAATCAGGACCGACCATGCTTTTCTCGACTGAATCATCTCAGAGGCCATAGGTGCTTCTCCAAAGGAATGCACACAATGTCGCTGCTTTGGTGGTGGATCACCATCCACCATTGGCATGCCGCAATGGCCTCAAAAGAACTAGGACGCGCTAGGGTGCTCTAGTTCCAAAGTAGTAACAGCCCGTCAAAGGTGACGGGTGTTGATTTGGATCAAACCAAACGATGGGCGGCGGCGTACACCGCCACCTGAACGCGAGAGCTGAGCTGCAGCTTTCGGAAAATATGCTGCACATGTACCTTGACGGTGGTCTCGGCAATATCCAGTGCGCGGGCAATCAGCTTGTTGCTGTCGCCACGTGCAATCAACTTCAAGATTTCCATTTCGCGGGCGGACAAAGAGGCCACGCCGCTTTGATCAACAGCCGCCGGCACTGGGCTTGCCTCACCAGGTTTATCTGCCATGGGCTTGGCACGAAAAGCGGCGACGAACTTGCTCATCATGTCCGGGCTGATCACCGACTCGCCGGACAACACCTTGACGATGGCGTCGCACAGTTGGTCAGACTCCACGGTTTTGAGCAGATAGCCATCCGCACCGGCCTGCATGGCGGCAGCCAGATCGGTTTCGTCTTCACTCACTGTCAGCATCAGAATGCGCGTGCCTGGATACGCCTCCTTGAGCGCAGAAATGCCGTCAACACCGCGCACACCAGGCAAATGGTTGTCCAGCAGAATGAGGTCAGGGCTGACACGCGCGACCAGACGCAAAGCCTCACCCATATCACCCGCTTCACCGACGACCACAAAGCGACCATCTTGCGACAGCAAAGACAAAAGGCCGCGACGAAACAGGCTGTGGTCGTCGACCACCATCAGTTTGATTGGCTGCATGAACACCATTGTCAGGCCATTTGGGCAGTCACCGGGTGCTCCGGTAGCGTGAGGGTCAGGGTCGAGCCTTGGCCGACGCACGACGTCACCAGCACGGTTGCGCCAATACGTTGCGCCCGTTCATGCATGATCTTCATGCCGACATGCGACTCCCCGTGCAAGCCCTGCGTGTCAAAGCCCTGGCCGTCGTCCCGCACAACAAAGCGCCACTGCGAGCCTTTCAAGACCTCCAGATTCACATGGCTGGCCTGCGCATGTTTGCGCACGTTCGACAAGGCTTCTTGCAGCACATGCAGGACCTGAACTTGTACATCGGCTGGGAGCGGCAGGCCATGGCCCGTGACTTCAAGCACGGCAGGCAAGCCCGTTTGGTGCTTGAATTTTTGCAGGGTTTCCTTCAGCGCAGTTTCAATGTCGTCGGTGTTGGTCCGGGTTCTGAAATGCACCAGCAATTCACGCACGTCGTTGATGCTTTCGCGCAAGCCGACATCGAGTTCGTTCAAGGCCAGCTGCACCTGGCTGGCCTGCGCTTTGTCCGAGGCGCTGCGCAGCAACTGCACTTGAATTTTCAGAAATGCCAGCGACTGGGCAATAGAGTCATGCAGCTCACGGGCAAGCAGCGCGCGCTCCTCGCCAACGGCCGCTTCGCGCTCCAGCGCCGCTGCACGCAAGCCCTCCAGGGCGCTGGCCAAGTGGCTGGACAGGGCGTCGAGGAGCTCCACCTCTTCAGACGACAGCTGCACCTCACTGCGGAAGAAAAGATCAATTTCGCCAATCAGGCGTTGCTGCAGGCGGACCGGCACACTCACCAGGCTCAGATAGCCAGCACGGATGCAATCCCTCATCGGGGCCGCCTCATGGCTCATGATGGGGATGACCCGGGTGCGGGCATCGGGTTTTAAATTTCCGCAGGCACAGGCGCCCACAATCAGGCTGCGCTCTTCATCTACCATCTCCTGCGGAAAGCAGTCAGAAGCCAGCATCAGGTAGCGCTGATTGGCCTCATCCGACCAACGAACGGCCACGGCATCGGCTTTCATGACCGCCCTAACTCGCTGAGCGAAGCCTCGCGACAGTTCCTCGATGGTGTTGGCACTGGCCAGAAAGGCGCTCACCTCGTACAAGGCTTCAATGCGGGCGCGTTGGGCTTCAATCCGCCGGGTCTTGGCTTCCACCTGCGCCTCAAGGCCTTCATACAGGGTTTGTAATTTGCCCGCCATGCCATTAAAACCCGCTGCCACCTGGCCAAATTCATCTTGGGTGTCGACCTCAATGCGTGCGGCAAAGTCGCCCGCCTCGATGCGGCCCAGACCCTGCTGCAATTGACCGAGCGGGTTGATGACGTACAAGTAGCCGGTGTACAGCATGAGCACTGAACCGCCGATGGCCATTGCCATCATGCCGAACTGGAACAGGTTCAAGATGGCGGTCAGGCGCGACAGCTGATGCTCCATCGACGACACCAACACGTCGATCGCCGTGACAAAGGCCTCGGCCTCGCGCAAGGCGTCTGTTGCGGCAGGGAGCGGTGGCGCCAGCCAATGGTCGCGCTGCTGCGTCCAGACCCGGTGAACCGATTCAAACTGGGGAGTTACCTCGTCGCTCCAGGGCACAAACAACGGCCGGGCCCGATCACCCTGGCGCAGCAGCGCCAGGCTCTGGTCGAACTGCGCGACCAGCGTACGAATCTCGGGCTGGGGCACGCCCGATTGCGCCGCGCTGACCAGCCGCCAGGTTTGCATGCGCATGCGCCCAGCCTCATTGACCGCGCCGGCGCCGCCCTCCAACTGCCATGTGACCCAAAGCGTTAAGCCGATTGACGCCAGGGCCACCAGCAGCATGCCAACGCCCAGGCGCATGAGCTTATTGGCCAGCGATGACGGACCCAACCAGGACGAAGGCAGGGTCGCACGTTGCATGATCGCGGCTCAGGCCACCGCAGACCGCGACCGTTCACGGGGTTGCACCAGAAACAGGCCCAGCAACATCACCACCAGTGCCGCCCAGACCCAGGCGCTAAAGCGCTCACCCAGCAGCAGCATGGCCCATAGCACGCCGGAGCCGGTAACAAAATAAGAAGTCTGGGTGGCAAATACGGCGCCAGCGCGGGCAGCCAGCCAGACGTAAGCCGCATAGACCAAGGCATGCACACAGGACGAGGCGATCAGCGCCAGCTCTGGCACGCCCAAGGGTAACAAGGGGTTGATCCACTGCCCCGACCATAAGGTCAGTGGCAATGCTATGACAGCGCCCACCGTCGAGGCCCAGAACATGGCTTGCACTGCATCCAAACCCGCTGTTCCCCACTTGGCCACGTAATTGCCCTCCAAAGCGTAAAACAGGGGCCCGACCATGGCCACCGGCAGCCAGACCGCCATCTCGGGCGAGGGCAGACTGGTCTGAGGAATGGCAATCAGCGCTACACCCACCAAGCCACAGCACAGCCCAAGCAGGCGCAGCGAGCTGAAGCGGTCCATGCCCAGCGCCAGCGCCAACGGAAACGACAGCAAGGGGACCGTGGAGATCAGGATGGACATCACACCGCCTGGCAAGTGCGCGACCGACATATAAAAAGTAGAGTTCGGGATCAAGGTGCCGATCAGGGCGATCACCACCGCAAAGCGAAGCCCGGCCGCAGTGATGGCAAAAGAGCGCCGCCGCAAGACATTGACCACACCCAGCAAAACTGCGCCGATCACCAGTTGCCAAAAGATCAGCCCGAAATGCTGGTGGCCGCTGGACACCGCCATTTTCCCCAGCGATTGGGTGCTGCCCCAACCGGTGCCCAGCAGCAGCAGGACACCGACGAGCCTTAGCCGGCCACTCAAGATCGTCATGCTTGCCCCGTTATAAACTCATAGCCATCCGTTTGAGTATCGCACCATGACCTATCACGCCAGCCCTACACGCTACGACACCATGCCTTACCGCACTTGCGGACGCAGCGGCCTCAAGCTGCCGGCCATCTCGCTGGGGCTTTGGCACAATTTCGGCGACAACACGCCCTTGGCCACCCAACGAGCCATGCTGCGCACCGCGTTCGATCTGGGCATCACCCACTTTGATCTGGCCAACAACTACGGGCCGCCCTATGGCAGCGCCGAGACCAACTTTGGCGAGCATCTGCGGCGCGACTTCAAGCCCTATCGGGACGAACTCATCATTTCCAGCAAAGCCGGCTGGGACATGTGGCCGGGGCCCTACGGCCGCGGGGGTGGCTCACGCAAATACGTGCTGGCCAGCCTGGACCAGAGCCTCAAGCGCATGGGCCTGGACTATGTGGACATTTTCTATTCGCACCGTTTTGACCCAGACACCCCCCTGGAGGAAACCTGCGGTGCACTAGCCAGTGCGGTTCAGCAGGGCAAGGCGCTTTATGTTGGCATCAGCAGCTATTCGGCCGGCAAGACACGCGAGGTGGCCGCTCAGTTGCGCGGCATGGGCGTGACGCCGCTGATCCACCAACCGTCCTACAGCCTGCTCAATCGCTGGATCGAGGCTGAGTTGCTGGACACCCTGGCGGACACCGGCATGGGCTGCATCGCATTCAGCGCACTGGCGCAGGGCCTGCTGAGCGACAAGTACTTGGCCGGCATTCCGCAGGATGCGCGCATCAACCGTGTGGGCGGCGGCTCGCTCAAGGCCGAACACCTGAGCGACGCCAACCTGGCCCGCGTGCGCACACTCAATGACATCGCGCAGTCCCGTGGACAGAGCCTGGCTCAGATGGCCGTGGCCTGGGTGCTGCGAGATGCGCGCGTCAGCTCTGCGCTGATTGGCGCCAGTCGCCCGGAACAAATCACAGAGCTCGCCGGTGCGGTGCAGCGGCTGGAGTTTTCTGCCGACGAGTTGGCGGCGATCGATCAGCACGCAGTGGACGGAGGTATCAACCTCTGGCAACGGCCCTCGACCGACCAGCGTCCGGCTTGAGTGACATGCCCAGCTCGCCCGGTCTGAGGCCGGGCCGCACGCTACCGCCCGCGCTGTTGGCGCTCGGCGCGATCGCCCTATGGGGTACGCTGGCTGCACTGGGTGTGGCGCTGGCGCACGTGCCACCTTTTTTGCTGACCGGGCTCGCCCTGTGCGTCGGTGGCCTGCTGGCCTTGCCGCTCTCCCGATTTGAAGTCAGCCGCTGGCGCGTGCCGTTGCCCACACTGGCACTGGGCGTGGGTGGCCTGTTTGGCTTTCACTTCCTGCTGTTCATGGCACTGCGACTGGCGCCGCCGGTGCAAGCCAACCTGATCAACTACCTGTGGCCGCTGTTCATGGTGCTGCTATCGCCCTGGCTGCTGCCAGGCACGCGGCTTCAAGCCGTGCATATTGCGGCAGCACTCCTTGGCTTTGCCGGTGCGGCCCTGGTGATTTTGGGCGATCCGGCAGGGGCCGGGCAGCAGACTGGCGGCTGGTCATGGGGTTACTTGCTGGCACTGTTGTCGGCCTTGGTCTGGGCCAGTTACTCGCTGCTCACGCGGCGCGTGCCGCACTTCCCGACCGCAGCCATTGGTGGCTTTGCCCTGCTCTCGGGCCTGCTGTCGCTGCTGTGCCACGCCCTGCTGGAACCCGCTGTGGCCTTGAACGGGCGCGACATGCTGCTGATCGGCGCGCTGGGTCTCGGGCCTATGGGCGCGGCTTTTTTCCTGTGGGACATGGCGCTCAAGCGGGGCGACACGCGCCAAATTGGCATCCTGAGCTACCTGACGCCGCTGGCCTCCACCGCCGTGCTGGTGCTGGTGGGCGACCGCGCTTTCACCTGGAACATCGGGCTGGCCGCCTTGATGATTGTCGGCGCGGCACTGCTGGGCACTCGCGCCAAACCAGGGGCCTAGCTCAGTACTTGAGCTTGAGCAGGTCCAACTGCTCTTTGCTGATGGCCGGCACATCACCACGCTTCTGCCAGCGGTTGAGATTCCAGCCGCCCTCGCCAACCCAGGTTTTGAGCAGTTTCAAATTTGCGGCGCGCAGCTCCGGTGTGTCGCCCAAGTGCTTGTTCATGTTGCCCGGCTTCTTGTCGGCGGTCTGGCTGCCGTCATCGAGCCGGCGCATGAGGGCGCCGGTGTCCGGCCACCCCACCAACTGCAGCAGCGTCTCGTAGGTGCTGGTGCGCGGGCCCTGCTTCTCCTTGGTGTACTTTTCCGGCGCCAGGTTGAATTCCGCCAGCGTGGGCGAGTCATCGCCATGGCATTCGGCACACTGTGCCTTGATCAATGGCTGGATCTCGCCACGGTAGGTGACGTCGGCGGCTAGCCCAGCCAGTGCCCACGACAGACCCGCCACCAAAGTAATTGTTTTTATGACCATTGCGATCGTCCTTTCAGTTTGATATGGGGTGCTTAGGGGGCTTTGCCCATCTTCATTTCACGCGGCCCTGGACCGTTCGGTTCTTTGTGCGCAATCCCGAAGTGGCAGTCGATACAGGTCAGTTTGTCGACCAGTGCCTTGGCGTGTCTGACCTGTGCTTTCGGCGATTGCAGGTCGTGGCTCATTTGGGATTCCTTGTGGCAGTTGCGGCACTCCAGCGAATCGGTTTCCTTCATCCTTGTCCAGACGTGGGTCGCCAATTCATAGCGCTTGGCCTCAAATTTCTGCGGCGTGTCAATAGAGTGGCTGATGAAGTGACCGTACAACTCAAGGCTGGCTTGCAACTTGCGCACCATCATCGGGCCTGGCTGACGCGGCACATGGCAGTCCGGGCATATCGCCCTGACGCCGGTTCGATTTTGGTCATGAATGGTGCCCTTGTACTCGGCGTACACGTTGTCTTTCATTTCATGGCAGCCAATGCAGAATTCCTCGGTGTTGGTCCAGGCCAGTCCAGCCGCACCAGCGGTCATCAAGACCGCAGACACCACAAAGCCACCCAAGGCCAAGCCCAGCAAGAGCAGCCATCGGGCCCTGAGTTTCCTTAGGAATGTGCCGAAGTTCATACGACGGTTCTCAGGGCGTTCAGGTCAGCGCGACAACACATACCGGACCAGGTTTTTGATCTCTGCCGGGTCCTTGGTCTTGACCATCTGATGCTCTTCTTCCACACCGTCAATCTTGATCTTGGGGCCGGTGGTGATGTGCTTGCTCAATTTAGCCTCTGCGTCCGGCTGCCCCCGGTACTTGGCGGCCGTCTCCTTGAAAGAGGGGCCATCCTTTTTCTTGTCGACTGAATGGCACTTGGTGCAATTGCTTTTCTTGGCCAAGGCTTCAGCGGCGGCCAGGTCAACGGCCTGTCCGTTCGCCAACCAAGCGCTACCGGCGAGGCCAAGGGTCGCCAGGATTCGAAAGGCTCGGCGCAGGGGAGGCAAGTTCATAGGGGTCATTGAGAGGGTTTGGCTAGGACAGGTTCATGCTAAGGCCGAAGCCGCGCCCCGACGGGCTCAGAACGCTGATGCAGGTCAAACGATGCTGAACTAGCGCCTGGCTTGGCCCCATGACTCAGCCCCATGCACCGGCACAGGTAAAATCCGACTACCGCGAAACCGATCCCTTTAAGGAACTGCCATGTCCAAACCCGCACCGCAACACGACGACCACCCCCAAGACCCGGTGGAAGAAATCGTTTCGGCCATCCCGTTTGTGTTGCCTCTGGTTGGCGGGGTGCTGATGTTCCTGCTCGCCTTCATTGCCGTATCTATGGCCTAATTGGCCACCAAGCCTTGTCCAGCTTGACTTTCTAGCTATTTATTCAATAGCAATTCGGACAGCAACAGCCCTCGGGCAACCCGGCAGTGGCCGGGCACCAAACCCTACCTTGCCATCCCTGCAGCGCAGCGGCTTTGCGCGGGCCATGATTTGGCCTGCGTTTTCCCTTTACCGAGCCGACCGGGCAAGCGCAAGCCATTGCCAGACACCGCATATTTGCATGCAAGTTATGCATAACATTTCTCGGTAACCCACTGGTAACCGGCGGACGAGTTCATAGAATCGGCCTTCCGGCTTTCGGGTCGGCCGCGCCAAAAGAGCGGGAATCGCCTTTTCAAAACCAAAGCAGCAGCGCAGCTGGTTTCGAAAAGTCGATTTTTTATTCTGGAGCTTTTCATGAATTCACCCGTGATGCAGGGCATACACCTCAATACACCCAGTTATGTCAAAAACGCGCAGTTGATCGCCTGGGTGGCCGAAGTAGCCGCCCTGACCCAGCCGGCCGATATCTATTGGTGCGATGGCTCTGCGGACGAATACGCGCGGCTCTGCCAGTTGCTGGTTGATGCTGGCACCTTCAAGCGGCTGAGCGACAGCAAGCGGCCTAACAGCTTTCTCGCGTGCTCTGACCCAGGCGACGTCGCCCGCGTTGAAGACCGCACGTTCATCTGCTCGGCCAGCCAGGATCAAGCCGGCCCCACCAACCATTGGATGGCGCCGTCGCAGATGCGCGGCATCCTGCAACTGGGCCAAGCCGATGGCACCCCCGCCCTGTTCGCCGGCTGCATGCGCGGGCGAACCCTGTACGTGGTGCCCTTCTCCATGGGGCCGCTGGGTTCACACATCTCGCACATCGGGGTGGAGCTGACCGATAGCGCTTACGTGGCGGTGAACCAGCGCCTGATGACCCGCATGGGCCGCGCCGTTTACGACGTGCTGGGCGTTGACGGCAAGTTTGTGCCCTGCGTGCACTCGGTTGGCGCACCGCTGGCAGCCGGCCAGGCCGATGTGAGCTGGCCCTGCAACCCCACCAAGTACATCGTGCATTACCCCGACACCCGTGAAATCTGGAGCTTTGGCTCGGGCTACGGCGGCAATGCACTGCTGGGCAAAAAATGCTTTGCGCTGCGTATTGCCTCCACCATGGGGCGCGACCAAGGCTGGCTGGCCGAGCACATGTTGATTCTTGGGGTGACCGCCCCCAGCGGCAAAAAGTACCATGTGGCAGCGGCGTTTCCGAGCGCCTGCGGCAAGACCAACTTTGCCATGCTGATTCCGCCGCGTGGCTTTGACGGCTGGCAGGTCACCACCATCGGTGACGACATTGCCTGGATCAAGCCCAACGCCGACGGCAGGCTGTACGCCATCAACCCCGAGGCCGGCTACTTTGGCGTGGCCCCAGGCACCAACACGCTGACCAACCCGAACTGCATGGCCAGCCTGACGCGGGACACGATCTTTACCAACGTGGCGCTGACCGACGATGGCGATGTGTGGTGGGAAGGCATGGGCCAGGCGCCGGCGCACGCCATCGACTGGCAGGGCAAAGACTGGACTCCTGAGCTGGCGCGACAAACCGGCGCCAAAGCAGCGCACCCGAACGCCCGTTTCACGGTGGCGGCCACCAACAACCCAGCGCTGGATTCGGCCTGGGACGACCCACAGGGCGTGCCGATCGACGCCTTCATCTTTGGCGGGCGCCGCTCCACCACCGTCCCTCTGGTGACCGAGGCCCGCAGCTGGACGGAGGGCGTGTACATGGCCGCCACCATGGGCTCCGAGACCACAGCGGCTGCGGCCGGCCAGATGGGCGTGGTGCGGCGTGACCCGTTTGCCATGCTGCCCTTTTGCGGCTACAACATGAGTGACTACTTTCAGCACTGGCTGGACATGGCGCAGCGGGTGGGCAGCAGCGCGACCTTACCCCGCATCTATTGCGTCAATTGGTTCCGCAAGGGCGAGGACGGCAAGTTTGTATGGCCTGGCTACGGCGACAACATGCGCGTGCTGAAATGGATGATCGACCGCCTTGAAGGACAGGCCCAGGGCGCGGACAACATTTTTGGTGTGAGCCCAACCTACGACGAGATCAATTGGGCAGGACTAGACTTCAGCCCGGCTCAGTTTGACACGGTGACCCGCTTCGACAAGGCGGCCTGGACCGAGGAGCTGGCACTTCACCAGACCTTGTTCCAACAACTGGCGCACCACCTGCCAACGGCATTGGAGCAGACCCGAACCGCGATTGGGCAACGCCTGGCCGCTGTCTGAGGCGCTGGGTGGCGCCAGGGCGGGCTCAGTCTTCTCGGCGAGCCATGGCACCCTGCAGATCGGCCATCAGGCGCGGGTCTGCCTGCGCCATCGCCCACAAATGCTCGTCAGCGCGCTTGCCGGCCCGGCGCTTGGCCATGGCGTCTAGCGCATCAGCGACGCTGTTCGACAGCTTGTGGGCGGAGCCTGCAAATAGGGCCAAGGCGGTAAAGCTAACCAACCAGAGCGCCACCCAGGCAACCAGCAAGTGGCCGTCAGCCCAAGTTTCAATCAACTGATCGGCCACCACCACCATGGCGGAAACCATGGCGCCCAGCAGCAGTGCACTCAAGCCACGGGCACTGTCAAACACCCTTCGTTTAGACCGTTTGTCGCTTTGAGGCGTGGGTGACTGCTGATGGCCTGAATTGGAACCGGGAAAGGGATAGCGCGTGACGTTTGACATGGAGTGGTCTTTCTTCAATGACCAGCATTGGGCTGGCTACAGACCACATATTAGGGTTTACCCTGTTATTTGCCAAATTTAGAATACTAATGGCGTATATTCAGGCTGATGATGACTCGCTCTGACCACAGGCCTGCCTTCCGGCAACTGGACCTCAACTTGCTGCGCGTGTTTGACGAGGTCATGACCGAACGCAGCCTGACCCGCGCAGCGCACAAGCTGTCGCTCACGCAACCGGCAGTCAGCAACGCCTTGCAACGGCTGCGCGAGGCATTGGGCGACGATCTGATGAAGCGCTCTGGGCAAGAGATGAGCCCCACGCCGCGCGCGCTGGCACTT
The DNA here is from genome assembly GCA_040400795.1 of Rhodoferax sp. Classification (GTDB taxonomy): domain Bacteria; phylum Pseudomonadota; class Gammaproteobacteria; order Burkholderiales; family Burkholderiaceae_C; genus Rhodoferax. Next base: position 11,968 of record JBBAPO010000034.1, on the reverse strand, counting down.
TGGCCCACAGTGCGCGAAGCACTCGGACAACTCGAGGGCGCGTTGGTGCCCGGTCAGTTTGTTCCAGCCCAGGCGCTTAACACCTTTATTTTGGCAATGGCCGATGCCACCGCAGCCAAGCTGATGCCCGGCCTATTGGCCGCGATGGACCAAACCGCCCCAGGCGTGTCGATTCGCGTGGTGCCCTTGACCACGCGTGATCCCCGCCGTCTGCTCGAAAACGAGACCATCGATCTGGCGATCGGCTATTTTCCGGCCACCATGGCCGACCTGACCTCTCGCATCCAATCCGGTGCGGCTGTCGCGTTCAGCCATGAACGCCTGTACAGCGGCGAGTATGTCTGTGTGATGCGGCGCGACCACCCCCTGGCCGACGAAGCGCTGACCCTGGCCAATTACTGCGCTGCCCGCCACCTGCTGGTGAGTTTTTCGGGGCGACCGTTCGGCTTTGTGGACGAGGCACTCGCGGCGATCGGGCAGGAACGCAGAGTTGTGCTGACCGTGAACCAGTTTTTCACCGCGGGCAAACTGGTGGCTGGCTCGAACCTACTGACGGTACTGCCCCGCCATTTTGTTAACGCCACGGGGCTTGCGGATCAGCTGGTGATCCGCGAGCTGCCCTTTGCCATGCCGCTGGTCCATGTGGACGCGCTGTGGCACCACCGGGTGCACCGCCTAACAGCCCATCAGTGGCTACGCCAGACGCTGGTGGGTATTGGCGCCTCGGCATTTGACGCTTGAGCCAAGCTGCAACCCCATGAAAATCCAGCTTTTGTCAGACTTGCACCTGGAGGCGCACCCGCACTGGCAGCCTAGTCCGGCGCCAGGCGCCGAGCTGCTGGTGCTGGCGGGCGACATCGGCTCCTACCAGAGCGGTTCGTTGCTGACCGACGCCGACTTCGGACTAAGCCGTTTTTCACCGCGCCTGGGCTGGCCGACGCCGGTGTTGTTTGTGCCGGGCAACCACGAGTACGACGGGCTGGACTTTGACCAGGCCCACGATCGGCTCCGCGAGACCTGCGCCCGGCTGGGCATCCGCTGGCTGGAGCGCGAGGTGCTGGTCTGGGGCGATGGCGCGGCATCCGCGCCCGGCCAAGTGCGTTTCATAGGCACCACGCTGTGGACCGACTTCGACGCCCTGGCGCCAGAGGCCGGTGCCCCCACCCTCAGCGGCAACCCGCTGGCGCAGCAACTTAAGGCGCGGGACAAGGCCTTTCGCGCCGCCAACTACTACCTGCGCAAAGCCGCCACCACCCGACACGGCGCGCCCATGCTGGCCCAGCAGGTGCGCGAGCAGGCGCTGGTCTGCCAGGCCTGGCTGGCCGAGGCGCTGGCGCAACCCTTTGCTGGCACCACCGTGGTGGTCACCCATTTCGCGCCCAGCCTGCGCAGCGCCGACCCGCGCTACGGCCTGACGCCCGGTACCGCCGGCTTTTGCAATGCGCTGGACGGCCTGCTAGCCCAGGCGCAGTTCTGGCTGCACGGACACCTGCACGCGCCTAGCAGCTACCAGCACCTTGGCTGCCAAGTGCTGGCCAACCCACTGGGCTATGCCCGCAAGGGCGAACAGGGCCGCTTTGACCCGATGCGTTGCTTTGAGGTTTGAGGCTGCTCATTGCAATGAGCGTAGCGCTTGTTATGGCTGGAATTGCATTGCATCTGCAATACAATCATCAAATGAAAACCGCCACTCTCCCCCCCATTCGTGTTGCCCCTGATTTCCGGCTCGAACTTGAAGGCGTGCTGGAGCAAGGTGAATCTTTGTCGCAATTTGTCGAAAACGCGGTTCGAAACACGGTCGCCAAGCGCAAGAATCAGGCCGAGTTCATTCGGCGCGGCATTGCCGCCATCGAGGCGACCCAGCGCGACGGCAACGGCGTTCCCGCTGAAGTGGTCATTGCCAAGCTGGAAGCCAAACTGGCGGCTGCCAGGCAGGTCAAGGCGCTGCGCGGCGGATGACCTACCGGGTTGTATTCAGCGAAGCGGCGGCCCAAGACTTGGAGCAACTGTTTGACTTTGCGCTGCAACGCGAATCGGACAGTGAAACGGGCGACCTCGGCATCGCAGACAGGGCCGTTCAGGCCATCAAGGACGGCATTGCATTTTTGACAGCTTCGCCGTTTGCCTGCCGCAAGGCCGGCAGCAGTTCTTTTGTGCGTGAACTGATCATTCCGTTTGGCCACAGGGGCTATGTCGCGCTGTTCGAGATTGTGGACAGCAACACCGTCATCGTTGGCGCCATTCGCCACCAACGTGAAGACGATTACCACTGAGGGCCAGGGGCGTTAGGCGCTGCGAGCCGAACCATGACGCTGACCGCCTCGCCGTCTACCATGGCCTGCTCCACTTCGCGCCACCCGAACCGTTCGTACAGCTTTTGTTGATCGGGGGTGTAGAGGTAGAGCGCTTGAATGCCGATATCGATGCTCCGCCTGACGCAATCGTTGATCAGGGCGGCGCCAACCCCTCGCCCCCTGAGGGGCTTCGGAATGAATACCTCTCCGAGCCAGTGGCTTTTGTCATGATGGTTTGGCAACTCAAAAAGCTTCACGCTCGCAGTCCCAAGAAGTTCGTCCGCAGCGGACAAGGCCACCGTTGTGAATGGTGCACGGTGCAATTGCGCGCCCGCAGTCAGTCGTGCCTCGATGGCAATTAACGAAGCCCATGGTGGGAAGGCGCCCCATTCTTCGTGCAGAAGCTTGGCAATCTCTCCGATCAAATACTGGTGGTCAGCCAACGGCTCAATACGCATATTTTTATCGGGCTGCGAGTGGAAATTGGGTTGGGCGAAACACACGCTCGTCTGCCCACGCACCAAGCACCCCGCTTGGGCGGTTGTCACGGTGAATTTTGCCTGACACCCGCTTGCTTGGTGACGCCCCATGAAAGGCTTTTGACACTAGACCGACTGGTCTATAGAATAAAGCATCATGACCAAAGAAACTGCTCCCTCTGGTACCCGGGATCGCTTGATTTCAGCCATGGTCGATGCCCTCAGAAACAGGGGCTACCACGGGGTTGGCATCAGCGATTTGCTTGCAAGCGCTCAAACGCCAAAGGGTGTGCTGTACCACCACTTTCCGGGTGGCAAATCTGAACTGGCAGTCAAAGCCATTGAGGCCGTTGCGGAGCAACTGGGCAGCAGCCTGGAAAAGCTCATTCAGCGGACGGCGGACCCGGTGGACGCTATGACACTGTGGATGGGCTCGGCCCAAAAGATGCTGGAAAAAAGTAATTTTCAAGCAGGTTGTCCACTGGCGACCATTGCCTTGGAGTCAACGGGTGAAGACGCGGAAATCCGCGTTGCCTTGAACAACGCGTTCACCTTGCTGCGCGCCAAAATATCGCAGGTTCTTGGCGCAGCTGGCATGTCTGATCCCGCCGCGCGAGCAACCGCATCCCTCATCGTGTCTGCCTATGAAGGGGCGCTGCTGCAGTCCCGTGTTGCCGAGAGCGGGGACATCATGCGTGAAACCTCCGAAGCGTTGATCGGTCTTATTCGGGCGGGTCTTTTGAAGCACGGTAGCGCGGGCGGTCGCGCATGACTACAGTGGTGGATAAATGCCCAACAGGCCCGACGCCTGTTAGTTTGAAGACCGGCGACGGCTATGCCATCAACGCGCTACTTTATGGCTGCGATGGGCCAGCACGCGCGCGACTGATTGTTGCGGGCGCCACGGGTGTGCCACAGACGTTTTACCAAGCCTTTGCGCAGTTTGCTGCATCACAAGGGTATGAGACCTTGACGCTGGACTACCGTGGTGTCGGGCTTTCCAAACCGGCAAGCCTCAGAGGGTTCAGGATGGCCTATCTGGACTGGGCTTATCAGGACCTTGCAGCGGCCGTCGACTGCATGCACACAGAGGCCATGCCGCTCTATATGCTCGGCCACTCGTTTGGCGGGCACGCGTTCGGCCTTTTGCCAAACCACCACAAAGTCGCCAAGTTTTACACCTTCGCCACAGGCGCCGGGTGGCACGGCTGGATGCCCAAAGCAGAGCAGGTCAGGGTGCTGATCTTGTGGAACTTCATCGGGCCATTGCTGGTGCGCTGGAAGGGCTACCTCGCGTGGTCCAAGCTGGGCATGGGGGTCGACCTTCCACTGGGGGTGTTTCGCGACTGGAAACACTGGTGTCAATTTCCACGGTATTTTTTTGACGACCCGGCGATGCTCGATCTGCAGGAGAAGTTCGGGTCTGTCAGCACGCCCATCATGGCGGCCAACGCCATCGATGACCTGTGGGCCTTGCCTGCTTCACGCGATGCATTCATGTCGGGCTATCCGGCAGGCATTTGGCAGGGTGTCAACATTGATCCTGCCACTTTGGGGCTCAAGCGCATTGGTCACATGGGTTACTTCCGGCGCCAGGCGCAACCCTTGTGGCGCGACGCCTTGGCCTGGTTTGAAAAAAGCAGTGGCCATTGAGCGCCCAGCCGAACAGCTGTCTCTCCGGGGCGTGTTTCACGCTCTTTGATCTTGGCATGGCAGCCCAGAACGCTGGCGTTCTGGGCAAGCTGCGGCTCTTATTGACCCGTCGGGGATTGCCAGACGGCGACTTCTCAACCCAGTTTCCCTACCCGGATGATTTGCAGGCCCAGCGGCGGGCAACAGGGGCCGGGCTCTACGACGTGCTCGGCATTGGACGCAAAGACAGGGCAGCACGCGACCGCCAGATGCGGCGTAATTTTGAATTTTTCGGCGCCCCTACAGCCATCTTTGTGTTTGCGCACAAAGGGTTGCGCGAGTTTTCCATTTTGGACACTGGCATATTCTTGAACACACTGATGCTTTCAGCGCATGCTCACGGTCTGGCCACGTGCGCCCAAGGCGCACTTGCGACATGGGCAGGCCCCATCCGGGCCGAATTCAAGATTCCGGCGCCATACCAATTGATTTGCGGGCTCTCAATGGGCTATGCGTCAGACGCCGCTGTGAATCAATTCAACCCGGGGCGCAATGACGCAAAAGAGCTACAGCTCGTGCCACATGGACAATCCGGAGAATGAACACATCGCTCCCAGAACTTGAGGCTCATCGATTGAGGTCGCTTCCCAAGGCAGAAGTTCACCTGCATCTGGAAGGCTGTTTTGAGGCGGCAACCATCGCGCAATGGGCCAAGACCGAAGGCCTTGCACTACCCAGACCGCAAGAAGACTTGTTCAAGTTTTCAGGGCTGGCTGACTTTCTTGGCTTTCTTGACCTGGCGTGCGGTTTGGCCTGCACGACCGAGCGGCTGGTGGCGCTGAGCTATGGCCTGTGCCAGCGACTGGCTGACAACGGCACCGGTTATGCCGATGTCATCTTCAACCCGACGCACTGGCATGCTTGGCATGGGCGGCTGGGCGCCATGCTTGATGCGATGGACGCGGGTTTCAAAGCGGCCGAGCAGGATGGGCTGCCCCGTGTGGGTGTGTGCGTGAGCTTGTTGCGAACCCAGTCGGCCGATGAAGCCATCGAATTGATTGATGCATTGCGCTCCCGGCGCCATCCCAGGGTCGTGGCCTTGTCGGTCGATGGCAATGAGGCTACGGCCGGTCGGACCGGCCCCCGATTTGCCGAAGCGTTTCGGCGCGCAGGTGAAGCTGGCCTGCGCCGCACCGTCCACGCCGGCGAGTCCAGCGGGCCCGAGGGTGTATGGGATGCGGTGAACGTACTGGGCGCTGACCGGATCGACCATGGGGTCAGGGCCATTGAAGATGCCGCGCTGGTCCGCATGCTGGCTGACCGACAAATTCCCCTTGGCATTTGCCCCACATCAAACCTGGTGCTGGGTGTCTACCCGTCCATACTGGACCACCCCATCGAGAAGCTTCGGGCAGCGGGTGTGCGCGTGTCCGTCAACACGGATGACCCGGCCTTGCTGGGCGCGAGCCTGATCGGGGAATATGCCTTGTGCCGTCGCACATTCGGCTGGACGGATGCGATGACCAAGTCGGTTGCGCAAACGTCCATCGACGCCAGTTTCGCCAACGTAGACGTCAAAGCGCAACTCCTGGCAGCCCTGAAAGACTGGTAGGTTCGTGGTCAATGGCTTGAATCGGGAATCGGGAAGCGGGAATTGACTCACGCTGGAGTTCCTAAAGCGTGTGCTGTGGCGGAACCGAGACCTTTGTAAAACGCCCAATTGACAACTGCGGAACCGCCATATACAATTGCTATATACCTTTCTTGGGGGTCATCATGTCAATCGGCACTGTTTTCGTCAATAACCGTACCCAGGCCGTTCGTCTCCCTTTGGACGTGCGTCTACCCGAGGGTGTCCAAAAGGTGGAGATACGCGTCAAAGGTAACGAGCGCATCATCGCCCCCCTAGGCCAAACCTGGGACAGCTTCTTTCTGGGTGGCCCCACAGTGAGCAACGACTTCCTGCCCGAGCGCGCCACCCAGCACCAACCGGAGCGAGAGGCGCTCTGATGCTGCGTTACCTGCTGGACACCAACATCGTCATCTACGTGTTGAAGCGGCGACCTGTCGAGGTGCTTTCCACCTTCAACGCCAACACCAGCCGCATGGCAATTTCCTCCGTTACCCTCGCCGAACTCTTGCACGGTGCGGAGAAAAGCAGCCGGGTAAGCGAGAACCTAGCCGCTATCGAGGACTTTTGCAGTCGCCTCGAAGTTCTGCCCTATGGCCCCAAGGCCGCGCAGCACTACGGCGCCATTCGCGCCGCCTTGGAAAAACTCGGCCAGCCTATCGGTGTGAACGACATGCACATTGCAGCGCACGCCCGCAGCGAAGGCCTAGTGCTGGTGACAAACAACATGGGGGAGTTCGCACGGGTGCCTGCGCTGCAAGCAGAGAACTGGGTCCACACAGCTCAGTAATTTACGAGTTGTCGTGCATCAGCCGCACAAAGGTGCGTCGACTGCCACGCCAAGTTTGCCGCGAGAGCTGCGGCGGGCCATCTGCGGTCACTGGCCGACTCTGGCCGAAGGACAGCAATGGGCTGATACCGGTCTTAGAGGTTTTCGATTTGCCTACTCCATACCGGCCGTTCAATCCAGTGTTTCAGGGTCAGCTTTCTGGCGATGATTTCAGCAATTCGAGCACCCGCCAAGAGCCAGATGCGGCCCTACAGGAATGGACGGTATCTGGAAGCACGACAGAAGGAAGGCGATTTGAGGGTAATTGAGATATCGGCGGGGGTTCACCGCTTTGAATTCCAATTCTTGCTAACTTTCATGGCCGATATTGCCGCATCCGTTCCTGAGTGACTCCGCTGCGGAGTCGTTTCATCAATGCCCAGGCACGCATGACTGCTGGGATTGAACTCGCGTCCAGCGTTGCCGAATACTGCGCTTCTTGGGTGTCGAACAGTTCTCGTCCCCGAGCGGTATTGGCTGCAGCTGTCAGCCAGTCCTGAGTCGGGAGCCAGATTCTTTCAAGTCGGTCAAGTGCCATCGCGTTGGCCATGGCAAGCCCGGCTGGGTCAAAGTCGGTAAAAGACCATACAGGCTCGCAGCGGTTGACCAATACCGATGCGGCATCGCCCAAAGGCGCATGCCTATCACCACGGTAGACCACAAGCACATTGAGATTCTGACTATCAATCCACGAGTACTCTTCCAGATGCCGAAAAGTCTCCAGGTTTTCAATCAACATGAGGCGCTCGCAGGTGACCTGAAGGGCTTGTTCTGTGGTCAGTACCAAATGAGCGCCAGCTGGGGTGTACAGGAGATGGTCGTCCAAAAAGCAGGTACCACGGACCTTCACGCTGACTGAGTTGGCATGCGGCGCGGTGCTATAACTTTTCTCAGAGAGCCCGCCGAACTGGGCGACATCAGATCTCGTGGAATTCGACCCCAGTGGGCTGACTGGCAGGTCATGCAATCGCAGCAGCCGCTCAGCTGCCTCGAAATGTTTCTCCTGGTACTCAATCCGACGTTTGATACAAACCCCGAGACCATGGTTGTCGCAGAAGAAGGTTGCTGCGGCGCCAGACGAGCGCGTCGTTGGACGCTCAGTAACAAGGCGCTGCAGAAATGACACCTCTGTCGTCGTGAATGCCATTAGGCCAGCTCCTGGGCTCGGGCGTAGACCTGGATGTCGTGAAATCCTTCGTTGATTTCGAACGCCTCTGGTACCGGACCGCCAACGAAAGTCAAATTCAACCCCGATCCCAGCAGCTGGGTACATGCATACATCAGCCAGGCTTGGTCCGGTATGTCAGCGACAGCGGGTTTGACCGACTTCCATGCGACCAGGGAAATTGGTTCCATGGCGACGGCGGCTTCTGCGAGCAGCTCCCGCAGTGCCATTTGCTCAGGTTTCAGCACATTTAAGGGCTCATCCGACTCAACAATGACCATTTGTGAGCCCACATCGTCATGGCGCGCCGTCACTGCAACCTTGCGCGGCATTCTTTCCATGGCCGCTACCAGGCTGTTGGTTACCGCTGGATCGGTGTCACCGACATCGGGCTGCGGACGAAGAAGAATGGGGTCAGGCCGGAATAGCGCGCGGTCGGCGCTTTCCGTAACGTTCAGGTCCCAACCGTCGGTGGTCTTGTTCCTGACCAGCCACAGGGCGAAGCGAGACAGCCGCTTCATGCGGGCTTCCATCAACTTGGCATCGAACAGTCGTTTGCTGATGAGGGATTGAGCGTCTTTGATGTGCGCAGTCCATTGGAGGCGTTTGACACCCAATCGGCGCACCACCAAGTGGCGAATGTGCGGCAGGCCGCTGGTAATCGCTTCGTCGCCAATCGTTTCGACAATGGCATCAATGCTTCTGACATCACGTAGGAAGGTGTCAATCTGGCGCCCGTAATACTTGTTTTGACGGAATTTGGAGGCCAAGTCATCCACGTTTCCGTATTGGGTCGAAATCAAAGAATGCAGCAGGGCCAAGTTGTGCTCGATTGAATACGCAATGTCGATCACAGATTCTTCCAGTGCCGACTCCAGCCTGACCATGTCGCGAACTGCGCCGGATAGCTTCAACCGCCGCAGCTCGTTCCACTGCTCGCGGGCTTGACGCATGCTCCCAGAGACCTGACGCAATGCCTGGAACGCCTGGTAGCTCGACAGATGGTCTGCAATGAACTCCCGCAGCCGGGGATTGAGCGTAAAGACGTCCTCGTCGTGCGGTTTCAGTGCATTCATGCCACTGAGCGCTTCGATGCTGGCATTGCGCGGTTTGTCGCCGCCGGAGACCGATCCCTCGAATGCTTCTGCCACCAGGTCGCTATGCTTGTCCAGCCCTGCCAGCAAGCGTTGGACCTGGACTCCCTTTTCGTTCATGCAGGTGCCCCGGTGGTTTGACCGTCTTGGTCACTCGGCATACCCGGGTCGTTTTGGGCATCGTCAACCAGGTCATCCTGTGGATCGGATCGGTCATCAATTTCACTGTCGGGAATCACCTGGTGCTCATCCAGAAACTGAAGCACAGCGTACAACTGTTCGATTTTTCCAGTCACCTGGTAGGCACCGGTGTCCTTGTTAGCCAGCATCAGGTAGCCGTCTTTGCAAAGATGGGCCATGAGGCGGATCAGGTTCTCGTGGTTGCTGTTTCGCTGGGCACCATTGTGAATAAGCCCAATCAAACCCTTCAGCTGCACCTCAATCGTGCTGCTTTGCGCCACCGCCGCATCCAGATCGTAGAGCTGGACGTACTCACCCGGACTCAAATGCAAGGTATCTGATTTCACCTGGCGGATGAAGTCCAATAGGACAACCGCTGGGCCGTATTCGTCGCGAAACTTCAAGAACTCAGCCTTCATCTGCATCAGTTCTTTAGGGCCAATGAAATCAGGTGCCATGAAGAAGGCCCCTTCATCCCCGATGCGCGCCAGGCGCATGCCCATTCCCATGAGCCAGCTGTCCACTTCCTCGGAGTCGGACGGTGAGTTGATGGCATCGAACTCATCTCGGTAGCGTATCGGGCAGATGTACTCCCCCGCCAACAAGAGCTTGAGTGCCTTTGCGTTCATGCGACCTCCTAAAGTGGACTAGTTTTCGGTTTGGCTACCAAGGGCTTGTAGATTGAAGGGTCGTATTCGCGAATCCGACCTCGGTCTTCAAACAGGTAGTGGTGCGAAAACATGGCCAGCTGGGTAATGCCCAGCTCGGGTGAGGCAGTCACCACGTCGATGCGGTTCTCCTGCAGCATCTTCATGAGGCCCACAAAATTCTTGGAGTCCAGCCTGGCGACCTCATCCGTGACCCACGGAACGTGGACCGGTTCGCACTTTCGCACGGTATTGAGTAACGCTGTCAGTAGGGTAATCAGAATCAGAGAGGTCAGGCCATCGGAAGAAATGCTTTCAAGTTCACTTGAACGTTTGAACTCCTTGTAGACGCCGTTATCAGTGACGCTGCCCTTCAGGGTGATGTGTGATGCCAGATTGACTTCCAGATTGCCGTCGTTGCCAATCTTGTTCTGAAAATCGGCCAGGGCCCGAACGGTCTCGTCGCTTGGCAGGTCCCGGCTGTAATCCTTGCCGAACTCGGTGCTCTGTTGACGCACGACGTCCTGCATCTTGGACAGGCTCTTGTAAAAGCCAAGGCCTTCAAAGTTGGTGACCAAATGGAGCTGCAGATCCTTGATGCGCTCAAAACGACGAACTTCACCAAGACCTGTCTGCAGGAGCTTGTTAAACGAAGCCACCTCAGTTTCAAAGGAGGCAAACTCGCGTTGAAAAGCGCCGATGTTGGCCACCAGCGTGCGCAACGTGGTGTTCACATCGGTAACAACCTGCGGCCCAATGAGTTTGTAGCAGCTGCACAGGATTTCCGCCCTGCCAATTTCAGAGAAGGTGGCGGTATCGAGCAAACTAACTTCGACAAGCTCCCTGACCGCGCTGTCCTTGCTCGTCAATGCGGCTCGGAGTGCGGTAAACCGAGTGTCGATATCAGCAGCCAGCTTTTTTAGCTCAATACTCTCGACTTTCACCTTGGCGCGCAGCTCTTTCACCGACTCGCTCGGATCAATCAAGGACGTGTGCAGCGGTTGATAGGCGCCAAAATCATGCTCATGGAGCGTCGTCAAGATCTCAATGTCGTCTTCGACGGTCTTGGCCCTGTCCTGTTTGGCTTTGAGCGCCGCTTCAAACTCAGCCCGCGAAGTTTCAATGCTGGCGATGAACGTATTCAGCACCGTGCTGTGCGTGTTCGCAGCTTCGGCAGCCGCTAAGGCTGCACTTTTCAGCGTTTCGACAAGGGTGTTGCCTCCAGCAGACAGCCAGTCATGCCAACGCCGGGTCAGCGATTGCTTGGCTTCGGCATCGTCGATCCGATTGCCAACCTCCCTGGATAGCTTTTTCAGGTCATCCAGGTGCGCCACGTCAATGCCAACCTCACTCAAATGGTCGTTCAACTGCTGGCGGATTTGCTGAACTCGACTGAAGGTCTCGTCCTTGAGTGCTTGGATGCTGATGTCGATACCGCGAATGGCATCATCACGAAGCGTCTTGGCCTCGGTCCGCAACGCCTCATGAGTTGACCGGATCGCCTTGTCGCGCACGCTTTTGGCCTGGGACAGGTTGTTAATCTGGTGCTTAATCTCTTGTATTTCGCCCCGAATTCGATTCAGTTCCGACTCCGCCTTGGCTTTGGCTTGTTTCTTCTCTGCTTGAACCCGTTGGTCGGCAACACCCACGGCCGTTTCCAATTCTTTCATTTGGCCAGCAAGCACAGAGAATCTCGCCTGCGCCACTTCCTGCGCCTGCTTGGCTGAGGCCAATTTACCACTGGAGTCGCTCAGTGCTCCCTTAGCGCTGTCCTGATGCTTTTGGGCTGCATCGAGACGACTGGCCGCCAGCTCAATCGCTTGGCGCAGCGCTGTGTCGTCAGTCCACTCAGGGGAAAGGATCGCGCCGGTGTTGATTTGCCAGCCATATGCCGTCTGTACACCATCTTCAAAGTCGCCAATGGCTTTGGGGTCAAGGTCATGGGGCGCGACAATCATTCTGTCCGGTCTGACGACAAACATCCTGGCCGGTGGTGAGGAGTCGAAGGCGGCGTAGCC
>JBBAPO010000033.1:0-63145 GCA_040400795.1 Rhodoferax sp. | reverse complement strand
AGATCAGGCGCGGGTACGGCCATTCCCAGTTCATGACACGCGGCATGATGAAGTAGATCGAACCGAACATCACCATCGTGAAAAAGCCGTACAGCCCGAGATGTGCGTGCGCCACGGTGTAGTGGGTGAAGTGTGTCAGGGTGTTGACCGAGCGCAGCGCCTGAAATGAACCCTGCACTGAAGCTGCGGTGTACATCACCGCCCCCAGCACAATAAAGCGCAATGTGGGCGAATACAAAAGCGCCCTGAAGTTGCCTGCCACGGTCATGTGCTGGTTCACGGCCACTGCAAACACCGGAATCAGCATCATCATGCTTTGAACAATTGAAATCGTGATCAGCCACGAAGGCACAGGCCCGCCGATCAAATGGTGGCCGCCAACCTGACTGTAAAAAAACGCCAGGGACCAAAAACCCAACAGGGACAGGTTGTAAGAGTGAATCGGCTTGCCTAGCACCTTGGGAATGAAATAGTAGGACGCAGCCAATGCCAGCGGCGTAAACCAAAGGCCAAGCACGTTATGCCCAAACCACCAGTTCACGGTGGCCTGTTGCACACCAAAATGCAAGCCCGGGAAGTTAGCAATCAAAAATAAGATAGGAAACCAAAGAAGCCCGGCGGCAATATACCAAACCGACACATAGAGGTGTTTGACCTTGCGTTTGAGCAGCGTCAACCACAGCGGAAAACCCACCAGTGCACCCGCGATCACCAGCAGTATGTCGATTTGCCACGGGTACTCAAGCCACTCGAGCCCGTCAGAGTACCCTAACCCGATCGCCACTGAGCCAGCGGTGACGCCAATACTCCATATGGCGCCACCTACCAGCGCGTATTTAGCTCCCACCAGCTCGGTTTTTAGCAGACGCGGAATAAGCCAGATAGCCACCCCTATCCCCGCAAGTGAACACCAGCCATAACCGACAAGGTTCAAATGAATGGGACGAATACGCCCAAAGGTCAGCCATTCGTATTGCACCCACCAGTCGGGTGCATGCAGCTTGATAGACGAAATCAGGCCCGCGAAAGACGCCAAAACCAACCACAGCACCGCCAGTGTCAAGCAAACGCCTACAACCAGCGAGGTGGACTTGTCTGCCTGGCTACGGGTTTCCAGTTCAGCCGCCGACATGGTTTTCGCCTCGTCCTGCGGGTCCATGGCGTTTTGAAGTTTGCCCGCCTGAACTATGGTGGCAGCGGGATCATCAGTTCGACCCAATTCGTTGGGAGCAAAAATTTCAGTGGCAGCCGCTGTGCCGTCGCCGAAAAGGCCGGTAGACAGCGACCAGATAAAGACAAACAGCGCCAAGATTGACAGCAAAAATGTGCCTAACAAAACACCTACCGTGAAATCCATACACGTTTCCTGTCGTTTATCGGACGCCAGTGTAGGCCGTGTGATCGTAGCCCGCCCTGTTGGGCTTGATTGGTCGCATCAGGTCAACAGGTATTTTTCAAGCCCCCGCAGTCTTGAGGCTGAGCCGCGCCCGCTGTACACAGAATCCAAAGGGTCTGAGATGATCGTTTGCGTTTCAAAAAATTCGCATTAGCAGCAAATAAATCTGCCACTTCCTCTTTCAAGTCGACACCTTCACATTAAACGAATGCGGGCTGGCGAATCAAATAATCAAACGCGGACAAAGCGGCCTTTGAGCCTTCGCCCGCTGCGATGATGATTTGTTTAAAGGGTACGGTGGTGCAGTCACCCGCCGCAAACACGCCGGGTAAGTTGGTGTGTCCTTTGGCGTCGACCTCGATTTCACCGAACTTGCTTAAGTTCAACGTGCCCTGTAAAAACTCGGTGTTGGGTACCAAGCCAATTTGCACAAACACACCTGCGAGTTCCAGGTGATACACGGCATCGGTAGCGCGGTCTTTGTAGCGCAAGCCATTGACTTTGCCGCCCTCGCCCGTGATTTCGGTGGTTTGGGCGTTGGCGTGGATAGTCATATTGGGCAAGCTTTTCAGCTTGTTAACCAGCACGGCATCGGCCTTGAGTTGGTCAGTAAACTCAATCAAAGTCACGTGCTCGACCAAACCCGCCAAATCGATGGCGGCTTCTACTCCCGAATTTCCACCGCCAATAACAGCCACGCGCTTGCCTTTGAACAAGGGACCGTCGCAATGGGGGCAGTAGGCCACGCCCTTATTTTTGTACTCAGCCTCACCGGGCACGTTGACATTACGCCAGCGTGCGCCTGTGGATAAGATGACGCTCTTGGCTTTGAGTACGCCGCCGTTTTCTAAATGCACTTCGGTCAACCCACCCGTTTTGGGCGCGGGCACGATGTGGCTGGCGCGTTGCATGTTCATGACGTCCACGCCGTATTGATGAACTTGCGCTTCCAAGTCGGCAGCAAGCTTGGGGCCGTTCGTCTCACGTACCGAGATATAGTTTTCAATCGACATGGTGTCGTTCAACTGGCCACCAAAACGTTCGGCCGCGATGCCCACGCGAATGCCTTTGCGTGCCGCGTACACCGCGGCGGCAGCGCCTGCGGGGCCGCCGCCGACAATAAGGACGTCAAATGGGGATTTGTCGCTCAACTTCGCCGCGTCGCGTACGGCGGCGTTGGTGTCGAGCTTGGCTATGATTTCTTCTACATTCATTCGGCCCGAGCCAAAAACCTGGCCGTTCAAAAACACCATGGGTACAGACATGATTTGGCGCTCTTGCACCTCCTTCTGAAACGCGCCACCTTCAATGACTACCGTTTTCACCTTGGGGTTGACTATTGCCATGAGCGCAAGCGCTTGCACCACGTCGGGGCAGTTGTGGCAACTTAAGGATATGTAGACCTCAAAGTTGAAGTCTCCCTCCAACCCCTTGATGCTGTCGATCACCTCTTTTTCCACCTTGGGTGGATGGCCGCCCGTCCACAACAGGGCCAACACCAAGGAGGTGAACTCGTGGCCGAGTGGCAGGCCAGCGAAGCGAACGCCTTGTGCTTCGCCATCACGAACCACCGCGAATGAAGGCTTGCGAGCATCGCTGCCCGAGTTATCCAACGAGACTTTGTCAGACAAACCGGCGATAGTGTTGAGCATTTCGCCCATATCTCTGCCGGTTTCGTTGTCGTCCAATGCAGCAACCAAGCGAATGGGCTGGCGCAGCATGTTCAGGTATTGTTGAAGCTGTATTTTTAGTGCGTCGTCGAGCAAGGTATTTTCCAGTTTCAGGGGGTGAATACCTCAAGCCGCGCGCTTGTGGCGCTGACTTGGGTGGTTTATCGGGGTGGCGTTCATTGAGAGCAACGCACGCTGGCCTAGCAATTTACGCTGCGCTCCACGACCTGCACTTGCAGGTGTTTATCTTTGACTGCCCTGCAAAAGCAGGGCCTGGTTGAGACGCAGAGATCAGATCTTGCCGACCAAGTCGATCGACGGCGCCAAAGTCTTCGCGCCCTCTTTCCACTTGGCTGGGCACACTTGACTCGGGTTGGCTGCGGTGTACTGAGCGGCTGTCAACTTGCGCAGTGTTTCAGACACGTCACGAGCGATTTCGTTGGAATGAACTTCCATCGTTTTGATCATGCCCTGTGGGTTGATCACGAAGGTGCCGCGCAAGGCCAGGCCGTCCTCTTCGATATGCACGCCGAAAGCGCGTGTCAACTTGTGTGTTGGGTCACCCATCAATGGGAACTTGGCTTTGCCCACAGCGGGCGAAGTCTCGTGCCACACTTTGTGTGAGAAGTGGGTGTCGGTGGTAATGATGTACACCTCAGCGCCGATTTTTTGGAGGGCGGCATAGTTGTCAGCTGCGTCTTCGATTTCTGTGGGGCAGTTGAAGGTGAAGGCGGCTGGCATAAAAATTAGCACGTTCCACTTGCCTTTGAGGCTGGCTTCTGTAACTTCAATGAACTTGCCGTTGTGAAAAGCTTGGTTTTTGAACGCGGGAACTTGCGTGTTGATCAGGGACATGTGAATTCCAGGGAAAGGTAAATAAGAGCTATCGAATCAGAAATACTCATGGGTTTGTATGGTAAACCCTGTAAGTGAAAACCCTGATTGGCAATCTCAATCGGACTGATTGAGACATATGTGGCCCGCCGGTAAGATTTGTGCAAATTCGGCCATCGGGGGCGTTGTTGCATGGATCACGCCACAGCAATAGTTGCCCCAGCCCCAGCCCCAGGCTGAGTTGAGCAGCTGGGCACGGGGTTCGCAGCGGCAACTGTTAACGCACTGTTGTTCTGGAAATAGGTGCGGATAGGTTTTTGACCATTTGGGATCAGTTAAAAGTCGGCGCCTTTACTCAATCTGCGCCATCGCCGATACGTCATAGGGCAGTTTGATCGCTGACTGAGTGCAAGAATATCGCGCTCGGTAGACCGCCCCGCCCGACGCCGATAATCGGACAATGTCCACGAAAATCGATCATCGGCCCCGGGTCGCTGCGCAGCGGCGAGAGCTGATGCGCGCCCGCTTGATGGAAACCGTCCTCATCCTGGCCGCGCGTAATTCTTTTGTGCGCCCCACGATCGAGGAGGTACTGGCCGAGTCAGGTGCCTCACGCGGCACCTTTTACAAGTACTTCGATTCCGTGCCCGACCTCATGAACGCGTTGGGTGCTGCAGTGGCGTACGAACTGTCGGGCGTTCTTGACCCCTTGGTGACCCAAACCCCCGACCCCGCGGCTCGGCTTTCAGGTGGTTTTCGGATCAGCTTGCGCCTGGCAGGCAGGCACCCTAGGTTGGGCAACATATTGGCTCAGTCAGGATGGCCCAATGTTGACAAGTCTCACCCTGTATTTGCGGCGTTGGCGCGCGACATCGAGTTAGGTATCCGCCAAGGGCGGTTTTCGAAGGTCAGCTTGCCCGTTGCGCTCAATATGGTCGCCGGCTGCATGGTCGGTGGCATCCACAGCATGGGCATTGGCGCCAGCAAGAGCTATCCCGACGAAGCTGCCTTCAGCATGTTGCGTGGACTAGGCGTGGACTCTGACGATGCCCAGGGCATCTCCAAGATGCGGTTGGCTAATCCCAGGATCCCAGACAGCGGTATCGTTGCCCGTTTGCTGGTCGCTCAGACACCTGACGCCTAGCAGCTGGTCCGTCGCCATCGGCTTGCTGGTGCCTTGCCGGCAGTCCAAGATTCTTGGACATTGGCTATATCGTTGGTTCACTGGCGGATCGGCATCGGCGCGGTTGGGCGCTGCCTCCGACACGTCAGGATGTCTGGCCATTGTGGCGCGCCAAGTCGCTTCGGTAGTGCCAGGCTAACGCCTGCGACACCGGCGTCGGTTGGAATAAGGTGGAAAACATGGACGTCAGCTCCACCTGCTCAGTCCGGGACTACGTCAAGTTGCCCACGGATGTCGCCGAAGTAGGACTGGCCAGTGGTGTGCAGATTGAAGTAAAGCTCACCCTCGCGCGCGATCGCGGCCATGCCGGCCACCGTCTTGACGCGATCGAACGGGTTGGCCGCCAGGATGGGGCAGCCCGCCGTGGCAAACCCGATGAGGCCATGGCTGTGGGCGGTCACGGCTACCAAGTCGTCGTTGCGAACAACCGCGCTGAAGGTGTTGCCGGCGAACGCCGCCTTCAGGTCGCTCCTGTGGCCGAAGTCCACGAGGATGGGCCCCAGAATGCCCGGCTTGCCGCAGTGAATATGGAACATGTTGATGGTCTTTGGATCGACGCCCTCGATGCGGATGTCCACATAGGCGCGGCTCAGATCCTTGCTGAAGCGCAGCATGCCGTGCCCGCGCGACGGGCGCTGCTCGCGGTTGACAGAGGGGGTGGTGGACCGGAACGCTTTGGGTACGGCCGCCGGGGTGTCCTTCTCTTCGCCGCCTTCCTGATGGGGGCTCAACCAGGCCTGGTAGCGGACGCCTATCTCTGCGCCTTGGGCCGGGTCCAGCGCAGGCGGCGCAGGTTGAGCCAGGGAATTCGCCGTCAGCCATAGCGCCAGCACAGCGCCGCAGGTCGTATGTTTAATCGGGAGCATCGGTATCTACCTTTCAAGGGGGTGGGCGCTGACACCAGGGGTCTGCGCAAAATACATGTGGTTGCAAGCATTAATCATAAAATACTTTAGTTCATGATGAACTTATTTATTTAATACTGCCTGGCACCATCCCTGAGTGGGTGCGCGCCTCGGTCCGCTGTTAATCGGCACATGCCAGCCGGTACCGACCACGGGGTGCCATGTGCGTGACGTCCTGACCAGCGGCCGAGGCCAACTGGCCCCCATCACAACCGCCCCATGGACCAGCCTGCAGCATGTCAATGTTTGCTGCTTTTACAACGAGACCGCACGGCCATCACCTGTGCCGTCTTTGGCTTACAAAATGCAGCCAGATATCGGCCTTTGCTGCAGTGGCAGATTTATTTTTCTCAAAGGCAGACAATTCCAACTTTAGAAAAATTCGCAACCAGTTGTATGCATAGCACCCCTGCGCTCTCCTTCACTGCCCTAATGCAACGGGCGCACCCCGCCTTGCTGATGAACCTCACCCCGGACCCAGAGCAGGCCCGCCATGCGCCCAATAAGACCGCACGCCAGGTAAGGTCCGGTCATTACGTTGAGGTACGCCCGACCTCACTACCAGCGCCCCGCTACGTCATTCACAGCCAAGCCTTCTTTCAGGCATTGGGGTTGACAGAAGAGGTCGCCAGTGACCCGGCGTTTATGCAGTTCTTCACGGGTGATCTGGACGCAGGCGTTGAGGCAACCAACGCCGACAGCTTGTCTCCGACCTTGCGCCCCAAAGGCTGGGCGACCGGCTACGCACTCAGCATTTACGGGCAGGAAATGGTGAACAACTGCCCCTTCAGAACCGGCAACGGCTACGGCGACGGACGCGCCATTTCGGTGCTGGAGGTGCTGCTCGCCGATGGGCAGCATTGGGAGTTTCAGCTCAAGGGCGGCGGCACCACCCCATATTGCCGCGGTGGCGACGGCCGTGCTGTGCTGCGCTCCAGCATCCGTGAGTTTTTGGCCTCGGAAGCCATGGCGGCCCTGAGAGTGCCAAGCGCGCGGGCCCTGTGCCTCTTTGTCTCGGGCAGCGAAACGGTCATGCGTCCTTGGTATTCACCAGGTGCCAAAACCGAGGAGCCGGACCGCATGGTGGACGAGCCGGCGGCTATCACTACCCGTGCAGCCCCATCCTTCTTACGGGTCGGTCAAGTCGAATTGTTTGGTCGGCGGGCCAGGCACAACGCGCACCCGCGCGCGCTGGCCGAACTGGAGGCGATTTTTCTGCATGCACTCGACCGCGAGTATCCAGACTTGGCCGCCGCCCTGCACGGCCCTGAGGTGCCGCTAGCGGACAAGGTCGTCGCCGTGGCACGTGAGTTTGGTGCGCGTTTGTCGCATTTGGTGGCCCACTGGATTCGAGTGGGGTACTGCCAAGGCAACTTCAACAGCGACAACTGTGCACTGGGGGCGCGCACGCTGGACTACGGGCCCTTTGGTTTCATGGAAGCCTATGACCCCGCGTTTCAAATGTGGATTGGTGGCGGGGAACATTTCGCGTTTATGAACCAGCCCGTGGCCGCAGTGGTCAATTTCAAGATGTTCTGCACCGCCATGGCCCCCTTACTGGGACAGGACACCCGCGCCATTGAGGCAATGGACGCGGTGATGCAGGCGCTGCCGGACCGCATGGCGGTGACTTTGCATGGCATGTGGGCACAAAAAATGGGCTTGACCGAATTTCGTGCGGAGTTATTTGCCGAGTTACGCACCCTCATGGCACAAACCCCGGTGGATTACACGATCTTCTGGCGGGAGCTGTCGAGCCTACCCAAGCAGGTGGCGGACTTGCGTCCCAGCTTCTACGCAAGCCGTGGGGCTTATGGCCAAGCCCCGGCGGTGATGGAGGCCCGCTGGGGCGCGTGGCTGCATAAGTGGCACGCGGCATTAATGCAAGAAGGACGTGATCCCCTGGCGGTGTCGGTGGCCATGAAGCAGATCAACCCCAAGTACATCGCAAGGGAGTGGATGCTGGTAGAGGCTTACCGCAGCGCCACGGACGCTGGAGACTTCACGCTGGTGCGGCGCCTGCACGCCTTGCTGGCAGACCCCTACAGCGAACAGTCGCCAGAACTCGCCGCGCTGTACTACACCAAGAAGCGGGATGAGTACTTTGACTTAGGCGGTACCTCGCACTGCAGTTGCTCGTCGTAGTACAGGGTTTATTGCGAACCGACCCTCCAACCAACCCTTAGAAGTTAGCCCATTGCTCAATCTCGGCCCCTACAAAACCCTTTTCTCTGACCGCGAACTCAAGCGCATTGTGTTGGCCTCCATCCTGCCGCGCCTGCCGGCGGGCATCAATGGCCTGTCGCTGACTTTGATGTTGCAATCGCTTTACGGCTCGTTTTCCATCGGTGGCAGCGTCAGCGCCGCCTACTTGATCGCCTTGGGCGTGGCGTCGCCTTTGTTAGGGCGATTCGTGGACCAGCGTGGCCCTCGTGCGGCCATGCTCCCGTTTGGTATTGCGCACGCTATTGCCTTAGTGCTGCTGGTGATTGCCGCGCTACAGCGGGTATCGCCGTCGCTACTGATGGTGTTTGCGCTTTTAGCCGGGATGTCGTTTCCTCCGGTATCGATGACCGTACGTGCGATGTGGCGCAAGTCGAAATTGCCCGACGCCACCAAGCAGTTGGGGTTTGCGTTGGAGGGTGTGATCATGGAAACCATTTTTGTGTGCGGTCCCTTGATCGTCAGCTTTTTTCTGTTTTTTGAGGCTCCCGCTGTTGCATTGATGTTTTCTGCCTGCGCCACTTTGCTGGGCATTGTGCTGTTTGCGCGCTCGGGTGCGCTTGAGCGCTGGGGTGAGGTCGAGCTGGGTGAGCGGCATTGGCTGGGGCCGCTCAAGCTCTTGGGCGTACGCCGCGCCTTGGTCGTATCCATGCTGTTGGGGGCCAGTTTTGGCTTGCAGGAAATCGGCATGATGGCCGCGGCTAAAACGGCTGGCAGCCAGGCTGCTGTGGGCTGGCTGTTCGCTGCCTACTCTGTACCGTCTGCGATTGCCGGCTTGATGTACGGTACGCGCCAGTTTTCCTGGCCGCTCAACCGCCAAATGGCCTTGGGGCATGTGTGGATCGCCGTGCTGAGTTTGTTACTGACCCAAGTGTCCTCGCTGTGGGTGTTTGCGCTGGGCTGTGCGGTGTGTGGCATGGCGGTTGGGCCGGCCATTACTGCGAGCCAGATGCAGTTGGGCAAATTGACCACGGTCGAGTACACGACCGAAGCTTTCACTTGGAGCATGACCTTGTTTATGGTGGCACTGGGCGCTGCATTTGCCTGCGGCGGCTGGCTTGTGGATACCTATGGGGTGGGTGCGCCCATGTTCTGTGCAGCTTGCACTGCCGGCCTGGGTGCACTCATGTGCCTGCGGGTGCCGGAAACATTTGCGCAACCAGCGGCAGCATCCTAACTGTTGGCGCCGACGTCAAATTGACCCTGGGTCAAATCTGCGTCGGCGCGAACAATCAGGCTTTGGCGGAAGTCAAGCATGGCCGGGATTGTCTTTTACGCTTACTGCGACAGGACCTTTTTCCGAGGTCGATGATGACGTAGTCAGGTCGGCCCTTGTCAGGGCCAACAGAATGTAAAGTTAAAAAGAGAAGTTTGTCGGCCAGTTCGCCCGGGTGGATTGGCCAGCGAGTGCTCAATGCTTCAACGGTAGTAGTTCCCGCTACCTGCTGTCAGCACCACTTTGGCAGGGTCATACACCAGGCCCATCGGGTCGCCGCCTTGCTGCACCAGGCGCATTTGCTGCTTCAGCAGCTTGCGCAGCTGGATGATGCCCTTGTCGCTCGCGCCCAAGTGCTCTTCGCTGTGCAAGGTGATCGCGCCCTGGCCGAGTTGCGCCTCCCAGTCACCGGGGCGGCGTTGGCGCTCTTCTTCGCTCATCTGGCCCCAGTCTTGCAGGCGCCCGCGCACCCAGCCGGGGTTGGCCACGGGCGTGAGGAAGGCGTGGAACAGCAAGTGGTTGGCATCGTCCATTGGCACTACCCAGCCGATACGGTTGGAGAGGCCCGCTTGCAGGCGCACATCGGGCACGCTACGCACGTTGGGCAACATGCAGGGCGAGACGCGGTCCATCTCGCGGCCATCGTCCAGTTTGCGGTAGGCACTGTAGTTCATGCCGATGTCGGTCAGGTTGTAGCTGACCTCGGGCAAGATCGCCATGCGGGGGTCGAAATGCACCTCGGTGAAACTGGCGTGCAAGATCGGCACGTGAAAGGGATCCATGGTGTTTTCGTAATCCTGCAGCCAGCTCCAGGGCACGGACACCACTGTCTCGTCGCCGCCCACACCAGTGCCGCTGGGCCCAATCGCCATCACCATTTCATCAGGGACGTGGTTCTCCAAAATATCCCACTTGGGCAAAAGCGGGCGTTTGTCCAGCGGCCCCATGTAAATGAAGGCCAGGCCGTAACGCTCTTCCACCGGGTACCAGGGCTGGCGCACCTTGTCTTTGAAATGGCTGTCTTTGGGCTCGCAAGGCTGATCCAGGCATTTGCCTTCAACGTCAAACTGCCACCCGTGGTAGCAACAGCGGATGCCGTGGTCATCGACCTTGCCGTAATACAGCGAGGTGCCGCGGTGAATGCAGCGCGGCGTAAGCACGCCCGCGCGGCCTTGGCCGTCGCGGAACATGATCAGGTCTTCACCCAAAATGCGCAAGTTTTTCGGCGTGGTGGTCAGGTCTTTGGACTGGGCGAACGGCTGCCAGTAACGCCGCATGTATTCGCCGCACAGGGTACCTGGTCCGACACGCACCAGGTCTTCATCGGGCGAATGCGGCGGGCGACCATAAGCCGAGCCGTCTTGCTGTCGGCCCGCGAAAAACATTTTTTGCTCAGAACTGCCCATACGTTTCCCTTAAAAATTCGCAAGTCAATTGGCCAGGATAGTGGCCAATTCCCGCGCAAACGCACGGGCCAGGCCATGGGCCCGGGTTAGTCCGCCGTAATGCCCGCTTCCTTGATGACTTTGCTCCAACGCTCGATCTCGCTGGCGATGCGGGCGTTGAACTGCTCCGGTGTTGAGCCCAGCGGGGTCATACCCAGTTGCACCATGCGATCGCGCACTTCCGGTGAATTGATGGCAGCTTGGATATCAGCGCTGATTTTGGCCCGAACCTCGCGCGGAATGCCCGAGGGTGCGATCAACCCCAGAATGCCGACCACATTGAAGCCCGGCAGGGTCTCGGCAATCGTCGGCGTGTTCGGAAAGTTGGTGGAGCGGGTGGCCCCGGTGGTGGCGATGGCTTTAAGCTGTTTGTTGGCGACCAAGCCCTTCAACTCCTCGCCAATCGACGAGAACCACAGCGGCACGCGGCCGCTGAGCACGTCAATCTGCGAGGGGCCCGTGCCACGGTAGGCGATGTGGGTCATCTTGATACCGGCCATGGTGTTGAACAACTCACCCGCCAGGTGCGAGGCGCCGGTGGTCGGTGTGGCGGTGAAGTCGAGTTTGCCGGGGTTGGCTTTCGCCCAGGCGATCACCTCGGCCACGGTGTTGGGTGCGAAAGACGGGTGGGCATACAGGCCAAACGGTGTATTGCCAATTTCGGTGACGCCGGTGACGTCTTTGAGCGTGTCGTAAGGCAGCTTGTTACCTTGCAGGATGTGCGTGCTCATCAGCGCGCCGAAGGCAATCCCCAGTGTGTAGCCATCGGGTGGCGACTTGGCCACGAAATCAGTGCCTATGATGATTCCCGCACCGGCCTTGAAATCAATGATGACCGACTGCTTCCAGATCTCCTGCAATTTCACTGAGATCACCCGCAAGATGGCGTCATTCGCGCCGCCAGGGCCAGTTGGGAAAAAAATCCGCACCGGCTTGTTGGGCCACGGGATGGCTTGTGCGAATGCTGCCAAGGGCAAACTGCAGAGCGCCGCGCTGGCGGCAGTGAAAGCGAGGACTTTGCGTTTGGAAAGTCGGGCGGCTGGGTGCATGCAGTCTCCTTGTCAGTTCAATACGCTACTTTACGGTACAAATCTGAAGTTTGCACGGGCCTGGCGAAACGATTGGCTAATCGGCCTGGCAGCACCTTCGGCGGGCCCCAAAATGAGCGGTCTCTGGCGTGCTCGGCCGGGCCTGCAGGTTCATGCACACGTCAAGGCGTGGCAACGACGCTGTCGTGTCCCTGGCGATGGTGTCAATTCACATCCCGGATAGGCTCCTCACGTCTTGGCGCCTAAGTGGCCTCCGACTGTCCAATCAGGCGGAGCCTGGCATCCCGAGCATCCGCGCCGCTTTGCCCAAGCGGATGTCGAAGCAGGCAAATTGAACTTCTTCCCCCGCCATGTCCTGCAAAGTTCGCGCGGCCGCGAGTTGCACGCTGTCGTAACCGCGCAAGGCGAAAGTGTCGGCATACTCACCGGCCAGTTCCACGAGCGCTTGAGTTACCTCAACGACGACATACCTCGGCCAGTCAGTTCTCAGGCGTTTTCGGACCACTTCGATCGCAGCGGCGTCGTTCGGGAATTCGCGGTCGCGACGCGCCAGGGCAGCCATCATCTCTGCCCATGCAATCCGACAGACCGCAATCGCGCTGGCCGCGCCAGCCAGAGCCTGCATTTCGCGGCTCGAATCCTCGAGGATGTACAGCTTTACCAGTGCAGAGGTGTCGCAGAACAGGATCACCGACGGTCCTCCAGCACCATTTGACTGACGGACGCTCCGCGTGATGTCACCTGCACCGGCAACTCGTGCCCAGGCTTGCCACCACTCCAGGACACGGCGCCGCTGGCAATAAGCCTGCGGAGTCCGTCCTTGGCTTGCTCAGGAATACCGATGATGCGGGCGATGGGCTTGTTGTGCGAGGTCACCTCGATGATTTCGCCATGCTGGGCGCGCGAAAGCACCCGCGAGAGGCTGGCCTTGAGTTCGCGAACAGCAACAGACATTTTGGGCCTCCAGTAAATGTGACCACATTGTATCTGCCATCAGCTTATTTATGTCCTTTTTGCATCTGCATTGTGTCAGCGTGAACTACTAGAGCCCTCGCCCCCGGAACGGGGGTGACGCGCGTCGTCGTCGGCTCAGGCAGTGTCGAGGTCGCGTAAGCGTCCCGCATCGAGTTCGGTCAGCAGAACGCCCAGCGCCTGCGCGTTCTGCGCGTCGGTGGCGCTGTCCAGGGCATCCTGCAGCACATCGCGAATATGGTCGCTCGTAACAAGTTCCATATCCCAGTCGGGGAACAGGCGCTCACGGACATCTTCCACCTCGCTCAGCAGCACGATGCTGTCATGGCGGCGGTCGGTGCGCAACCGAGCCATCAGCGCCATGACGTTGTCGCGCGGGCCTTCCAGCCACTGAAAAAAGATGCCGCTGCCGAAGACCAACATGCCCGTCACGCCATGCTCAGGGTTCCAGCGGCGCGCGGTGGCGATGATGCGCTGTACAGCGGCTTCGTCCACGTCGGGGGTGGCGCGGCTGCAATAAACCACGTTGTAAAGCGCCGGGAAGGCGGGGCCGAAACCTGGCTCGTCGCCATAGAGATGATGAATTGAGGTCATTTATAAATCCTTGGACGGAGTATGCGGCACAAATCAACCGCGCGTTTGCTGCCTCGCGCGTCGGACCAAGATCAGACGAAGCCAAGGGCCGTGGGTTCGATGCCCGCCAGCGCACTAAACACAAACTCATCAGCGGGACTCGCTGTGGTGCAAGGCGCGTACTGGGCTGACGTTACATTCTGCGCAACGATGAGGTTTTTGCTGTAGTCGCTTTGCTGGGTGCTTATGGGTCTGCGCACTAAATCGTCATCCTGCAGGCCCACAATGTCGCCATGCGCGACACCCACCATGTCTACGTGATCGAGTTGTCCAAAGACGTCCTCTTCGACGCCAAGTTCATGAAGTCCAACCCCGGGTACCTACCGGGCATGCCCTGTGTTTACGTCGGAATGACGGGGCTGGACCCGGATGTGCGCTTTGACAACCACAAGGCGGGAATCCGCGCCAACAAATACGCCAAGCGATTCGGGCTTCGATTGATGACGGCGCTGTTTGATCACCTCAACCCAATGCCCTATGGCGACGCCCAGTACATGGAGGTCGACCTCGGCATCCGCTTGCGGGCCCAGGGCTTTGGTGTCTGGCAAAGTTAGCGCCCGCTCCTCTATTGCCCTGCGGACTGCGGATTGCCAGACCGCGTGACATTCCTCAGTTGCCGCATCTATACTGTATGAATGCACAGCTTATTGATTTCGGCCATACCCGTCCTGGCGGGTGACGCGGCACTGCCAGCCACCTTTTTGCGCGGCAGCGTCCAGGCCGGTTTTCCCTCCCCGGCGGAAGACCTGGGGGCGCAGCGCATTGACCTGGCCCAGTTGCTGATCAAGCACAGCCAGGCCACCTACTTTTTGCGCGCCAGCGGCCACTCCATGACCGGGGCCGGCATCTTCGACAACGACATTCTGGTGGTGGACCGTGCCATCAAGCCGCGCAACACCCACATCGTGGTGGCCATCGTGGACGGGGACTTCACCGTCAAGCAGTTGTACCAGCGCGCCGGGCGCGTCAAGCTCAAGGCCGCCAACCCGACCTACCCGGACATCACGCCAAAGGACGGGCAGACGATCGAGATCTGGGGCGTGGTGACGAGTGCTATCAAGCAGTTCACGGTTTAGCGGACCAAGGTTGAGCGGCACAGCATTCAGCAATCAAGCTTTCATGGGGTCCTCTGGTGTACGCCCTGGTTGACGGCAACAACTTCTACGTCAGTTGCGAGCGCATTTTCCGGCCCAGCCTGAACGGGATCGCCGCCGTGGTGCTGAGCAACAACGACGGCTGCGCCATTGCCCGCAGCAACGAGGCCAAAGCGCTGGGCATCAAGATGGGTGCCCCCTGGTTTCAGATCCGGCATCTGGTCGAGTCCGACGGCCTGGTGGCGCTCTCGGCCAACTTTGCCCTGTACGGCGACATCAGCGACCGCATGATGAGCCTGGCCGCCGGCTTAGGGCCAACTCAGGAGGTCTACAGCATCGACGAGTCCTTCATCGGCTTGGACGGGGTGCGTGGCGATCTGGTGGCACGCAGCCACAAGGTCCGGTCTCGCATCCTGCAGTGGGTGGGCATTCCCTGCGGCATCGGCATTGGCGCCACCAAGACCCTGGCCAAGCTGGCCAACCACATCGCCAAGACGGCGGAGCGTAAACCCGGCGTCTACCCGGACCACCTGGCCCAGGTGTGCAACCTGGCCGCTTTGGCCCCGGCCGAATTACAGGTGGTGTTCGAGGCCACCGACGTCGGCGAAGTCTGGGGTATTGGGCGGCGCATCAGCCAGCAGCTGCGCGAAGGCGGCATCCAGACGGTACAAGACCTGGTGCGTATGGACCCGGCCACGGTTCGGCGGGCCTGGTCGGTGGTGCTAGAGCGCACGGTGCGCGAGTTGCAGGGCATGCCTTGCATCGGCCTGGACGATGCACCCCAGCCCAAGAAAGAGATCGCCTGCACCCGCTCCTTCGGCCACCCAGTGCTGGATCTGGCTGGATTGACCCAGGCCGTGACGGAGTTTGCCAGCCGGGCGGCGGAGAAGCTGCGCAAACAGCACTCGCTGGCCTCGGAAGTCATGGTCTTCATCCGTACCAGCCCGTTCCGGCAGGATGCGCAGTACAGCCGCTCGGTGGTGGTGCCGCTGAGGCGCCCGGCGGCGGACACCGGCGCCATCGTGCGGGCTGCCGTGCTGGGCTTGCGCGCCATCTACCGGGAGGGCTTCAAGTACGCCAAGGCCGGTGTCATGCTGCTGGCGCTGCAGCCGGACTCGGTGCTCCAAGGTGAACTGGACTGGGGTGGCGATGAAGACGGCGAAGAAGGTGCCAGTCTGATGAAACAGGACGATAAGGCCCGACTCATGAGCGCGCTGGACAGCATCAACCAGCGTTTTGGCAAGGGCACCATGAAAGTGGCCAGTGCCGGCTTGGAGGGGGACCGCCGGGTCTGGTCGATGAAGCAGGAGCGGCGCACACCGGCCTACACCACCTGCTGGGCGGACATTCCGGTGGCGCGGGCTTGAGTTTGATTGACTGAGCATGGCAGCAGAACACCCTGTCAATCTGAAGCGGGTACACGCCCAGCGCTTGCGTGAGGTGTACCGCTCAGCCGGTTGGCCCTACCAGGACACGGTTGAGATCGAGCTGCTGGCGGCCGGTTTGTTGGAGCGCCTGGGCGACGGCCAAGGTCAGGAATTGATTCGAGTTACGCAAGCCGGGCTAATCTACCTGGCCGATGCGCTGGCGGGCAACCGGCAGGCGTTCTCGGCGCATGAGGCGCTGGTGGCCCATGTGGCGCAAGCGATGCTGCGCGACGGCCGCCTGGTCTGGACGGCGTTGGAGTTGCGGGCCCGGCTGCCCGACAGCCCGGATGCGCCCTCGGGCTGGAAGACCTGCAAGCCCGACGTGTTCTCCATCCGCAACAGCTCGCGCCCGGACTACCTGGAGCCCATCGTGCACGAGATCAAGGTCAGCCGGGCCGATCTGCTGGGTGACCTCAAACGCCCGCAAAAACGCCAGGCCTATCTGGATGTGGGCGGCCAGTGCTGGTACGTGCTGGGCTGCGACAGTCGTGGCCGAGAGATCGCCAGTGCCGATGAGATTCCACTCGAATGCGGGGTCATGCTGTGCAAAGACCAGCGCCTGAGCGTGCTGCGGGCGGCGCCCAAACGATCGGTGCGGCATTTGCCCTTTGGCGTCTGGATGGCATTGGCCAAGGCGACGCCGGTGAAGGCGCATGCCGTGATGGCCGATGGTTTGAGGGATCAGGCGCCGCTGGTCTAGGGCCAAAGACCCAAAACGCGGCCAGGTCCGAAATTGGTCTATCCTGCATGGCGCAACACCATGAAGACAGTCATCAA
The DNA here is from genome assembly GCA_040400795.1 of Rhodoferax sp. Taxonomy (GTDB): domain Bacteria; phylum Pseudomonadota; class Gammaproteobacteria; order Burkholderiales; family Burkholderiaceae_C; genus Rhodoferax. The sequence goes on along the minus strand of JBBAPO010000033.1, from coordinate 46,321 downwards.
AACTTCCAGCTCCAGCCTGGCGCGGCGCACGATGCTCGCCGGGCTCGCTCTCCTTGCTGGTGCCGTCGGCTGGCAGGCGTTGCCGGGCCGGGCCGGTGAGGCGGCCGTTCTTGTCCCGCCACTCATTGACACGGCTGAGCGTTCACCTGCAGCGGACACCAGCACGTCTGACACCGCCGTCCTCGCTGGCGGCTGCTTTTGGGGCGTTCAGGGCGTCTTCCAGCACGTCTTGGGCGTGACCCGCGCTGTCTCGGGCTATGCCGGTGGCGATGCCAGCACCGCCAACTACGATGCCGTGGGTTCCGGTCGCACCGGTCATGCCGAGGCCGTGCACATTAGCTTTGACCCGCGACAGGTGAGTTTTGCGCAGCTGCTGCAAATCTACTTTTCTGTCGCGCACGACCCAACTCAGTTCAATCGCCAGGGGCCGGACAGCGGTACGCAGTACCGCTCTGCCGTGTTTGCGCAGAACGCTGAACAGGGACATGTCGCTCGGGCCTATATTGCGCAGTTAAATCAGACAAACGTTTTCGGCGCAGGCATCGTGACCACGGTGGAGTTGAACAAATCGTTCTTTGATGCCGAGGCGTACCACCAGGATTACCTGACGCTGAACCCCGAAGAACCCTACATCGTCATCTACGACTTGCCGAAGGTCCACAAACTAAAAAGTTGGTTCCCCAAGCACTACCGCACCAAACCCGTGCTGGTAGGCACGAAAAATTAACATGGAGCGACCGATTGATACAAACTGTCCGAAGGCATGGTGACCATACTGATCGAGACGGCAAAAATAGCTTGTTTAATTTGAGTATTTCGGATTATGCGGTGATGGCAGCCTCTGAGGCATGGCGCACAATAAGTCTATCTGGGATGGTGCCAACTTTAGACGAGTAAGACATAATACCGGGCGGGCGAGTGCATCTAAAATTAATTAATATTGGTAACTAAAAGAGAAACCTCAATGAGCAATTTAATAGAACTCCAGGGTCAGATCGAGAAACTACAAAAGCAGGCTAATGACATCAAGGCCCGCGAGTTTGACAAGACGGTTGCCGAGATCAAGGCGCAGATGCTGGCTTTCGGTATCACCGTCAAAGACCTGACAGCGACAAAAACTGCTGGTAAAGGCCGAGGCAAGGCTGCCAAGACCGTACGAGCGAGCAAAGCTGACAGTGGTGCCAAAAAGACTGCCAAGCCAGTTGAAGCCAAATACCGTGGTCCCAACGGCGAAAGCTGGTCCGGACGTGGGCTAATGCCAAAGTGGATGAAGGCGCTGGTTGCCGAAGGTAAGTCAAAACAAGATTTCGCGGTCTGATCAAGTCAGGCCTGCGGAATTCGTGGGAGAACATACTATTTCATCCACATGAATGGTAAATCACCCGGTTGCACCAACCTGCTTTTTCTAATAAGGCGGTGATGTAGATAGGCTCTTCATGGGCAACAAAGCGGAACTTAGCAGCCCCTCTCAATGAGGGGCGCTTTCGTTTTGGCCTCTATATAACGGTCAGACGGCAATATGGCTGCCCTTGGGTCCGTGTCGGCGTTGGGGTCGCAGCGCTCGGGGTGCCACCGCGCTACATCATCTTTCGCGTTGCCACAATCTGCTTCCCAATGGGTGCTAAGGCCAACACTGTAATCTTCAGGTGCTGCAGTCCGAAGGGGCTCCCGATGATGGTCAGGAAGAGCACCAGTGCGGTGACCACGTGGTCGATCGCCAGTCATATGCCGACAAAGATGAACCAGAGGTTGTTGCCGAGTGTGCTCAATTCAAAATTTCCATTCTGGAGTTGCACAACCAGTTGCAAGTATGCATTGATATGCCACTCAGACGCCAAAGCAAAGGAAGAATGTGCGTTCATGCCCCGAGCAACTTTGGGGAAAAACGGGTAATTCAGTGGTGGGGGTATTGCCGGTGTTTGAGCAGGCGGGCATGGACAATCCCCTGAATGAACACAAAACACCATGAACTTGAGCCCGGTCGATTGAAGTCGATTCTCAAGGCGGAAGTTCATCTGCATCTGGAAGGCTGTTTTGAGGCGATGACCATCGCGCAATGTGCCAAGACCGAATAATGAGGCCGCAGCCGGCCGAACCAACCCCCGCTTTGCAGGCTGCGAGTCTGGTCGGGGAATATGCCCTATGTCGCCAGTCCTTCGGCTGGAGGGATGCGATGATCAAATCGGTCGCGAAAACGTCAAAGCGCAACGCCTCGCAGCCTTGGAAGACGGGTAGGTTCGCAAGCAATGCCTTAAGAGTCCTGAGTGCTGCCATGAGCCACAGCAATGATTGAGCCATTGGTGCCGCTGGCCTACCCGGTTATCCTCTAAGCCCATGACGATGATGGATCCTGACCGACTGGCGATGGCTCGTGCGCAGTGGCGCTGGCGAGGAACGGGGCGCCCACCGTTCGCCGACCCACCCGGTCCGGGGCAGGTGTCCGTCTGGGACTTTCCGCGCCCGCCAGAACTGGTGCGCGACCCGCGGGATATCGTGGTGCACTGGGGCGAGCGCGAGATTGCGCGTACCTGCGGCGCCTGGGCAGTGCGCGAGACTGCCCACCCGCCCACTTTCTACCTGCCACTGGCCGACGTGGCGCGTGAACTGCTGCAGCCTGCGGGTAATGGCTCGTTCTGCGAGTGGAAAGGCCCGGCGCGCTACTGGCATCTGGTGGACGGCGATCGCCGCCTGGCCCTGGTCGCCTGGAGCTACCCGCAGCCCCTGCCGGGCGCAGAGCCGCTGGCCGATTGCGTGGCCTTCTACGCCCACCATCTCGACTGCAGCGTTGGTGGCGCCAGGGTAACGCCCCAGGCAGGCGATTTTTATGGCGGCTGGATCACCCCCGACTTGGCCGGGCCCTTCAAGGGCGGACCCGGCAGCGGCAATTGGTAATCAAGCTGGCTCAGCGCTGAGCAGTAGCCCCGGCACCGTCAGGCATTGGCGGCGGGTAGATGCGGCGTTATGGCCGGCGCGGGGGGAGGCCCGAGTGGCTTGCGCAGGTGCGCGATGCCGCGCTGTTCCACGAATTGGGTGGTGGTGTCCCACAAATGGTCACCAAAGTAGAAAGGGGCGAAGGGCTTGCCCCCTGCCAGCGGCAGCGGCGCAATCACGGCGTCAACCCCAGCCTCATAGAAAAACGGGATGGAATGCCGTTCACGCCCATTGCCCAGCACCCGGTGAACCGTCGCACGGATGGCACCGCCGGTCCAGCGCTCCAGCACCTTGCCAAAGTTCACCGCCAGGGTGGCCTCCTCAGGCGGCACGTCCATCCAGGTGCCGTCCAGGTGCTGCGCCTGCAGGCCAGCCACCCCGTCTTGGGCCAGAAGGGTGATGAAACCGGTGTCGACGTGGGCCCGGGCTAGCATGTAATGGGACTCGCCCTGATGGACAGCCCAGGCCTCGGCGGCGGCACCTTCGAATGATTCGGGCGGCCGCACCGGGTAATGCAGCAGGCGCAAGGTGGAAACACCGCCCTTGAAAGCCTCGTCAAAGCAGTGTTCGGGCAGCCCCAGGCCGCGCGCTACCGAGTGCATCAGCGCTTCGGACAGGCGGACCATGGCCAGGTAGTAGTCCCGGGCGCAGGCGTGCCAACCCGGCAGACTATCCTCGGGCGGCAAGGGCGTGGCCTCGCGCAGCGGATCGCGGGGATCGACCACACCGGGCCCGTAGGCGATGTCCGGTCCCATATCGATACCCTGCTTGTAGGTGGGCAGACCGTTCTGCAGCGGAAACCAACCCCGGTAGACATTGGCTTGCGCCGGGTCGAAGTTCCAGCGCCACAATTTGCGGATGTCAGCTTCGGGCAGTGCGAACAGGCTGAGCAGCAGGCGCCGCCGGGCGGGGCTGAGCACGGCCCAGTGCGGCAGGCCGGTGATGACCAGCATGCCCTCCGATCGGGCGGCCGTAAGAATGGCCTGATCCACCGCAGAGCGGGCCGCCAGGTCTTGCCCGAACAGGGCGCCGATGTCGATCCTCGGGATGTCGTGTGTCAAAGTGGTCCTCTAAGTGATCGGGGGTGGCGTTGTCATCTTGGCAAGCCCTAGAGCGCCGCCGCCAGCCGGGCCGCCTGGTCGATGGCTCGTTTGGCGTCCAGCTCGCCAGCCTCGTGGGCACCGCCGATCAGGTGCACGGTTTGCCCCTTCGCCAGCAGGGCATCAGCCAGTTCACGCAGCGGCAGCTGGCCGGCGCACAGCACCACCGTGTCGCAGGCAATCCAGCGCAGGTTCTCACGCTTCTCACCGTCGCTGACCAGCAGGCCTTCGTCGCCAATGCGCTCGTAGTTGACACCGCCGATCATGGTCACGCGTTTCATCTTGAGCGCGGTGCGGTGGATCCAGCCGGTGGTCTTGCCCAGGCCATCGCCCAACTTGCCGGCCTTGCGCTGCAGCAGCGTCACCTGGCGCCCGGGCGGCGCCACCTGAGGTCCGGCCGGGTGCAGGCCGCCGGCGGCCAGCGCCGGGTCGGTCACGCCCCACTCGGCTTGCCAGGCCGGCAAATCGGTGGTGGTGGAATGGCCCTCGCTGACCAGAAACTCGGCCACATCAAAGCCGATGCCGCCGGCGCCGATCACCGCCACGCGCGGCCCCACCGGCTTGCGATGTCGCAACACGTCAATGTAGCTCAGCACCTTGGGGTGCTCTTGCCCGGGAATGCGCGGGTCGCGCGGCACCACGCCGGCGGCGATGATCACTTGGTCATAGCCCTGCAGGTCAGGCGCCTGGACCCGCCGGCCCAGGTGCAGTTGCACCCCGGTCACCTCAACCTGGCGCTGCAGGTAGCGCAGCATCTCGTGGAACTCTTCCTTGCCCGGCACCACCTTGGCCATGTTGAGCTGGCCACCCACCTCGCTGGCGGCATCAAACAGGTGCACCTCATGGCCGCGCTCGGCCAGCACGGTGGCGGCCGTCAAGCCGGCCGGGCCGGCGCCCACCACGGCGAAGCGCCGGCGCGCCGCCGCACTGGCGATTGGTCGGTAGACCAGCTCTGTTTCGTGGCAAGCGCGCGGGTTGACGAGGCAGCTGGTGAGCCGGTTTTTGAAGATGTGGTCCAGGCAGGCCTGGTTGCAAGCGATGCAGGTGTTGATCTGGTCGGCCTGGCCAGCGGCGGCTTTTTTTACAAAATGCGGGTCGGCCAGCAGCGGGCGCGCCATGGAGACCATGTCGGCAAAGCCATCGGCCAGCAGTTGCTCGGCCACCTCGGGGGTGTTAATGCGGTTGCTGGCCACCAGTGGCGTGTGGATGCCGGCAGCGGCAAATTCGGCGCGCATTTTTTGCGTGACCCAGGCAAAGGCGGCGCGCGGCACGCTGGTGGCAATGGTGGGCACGCGCGCCTCATGCCAGCCAATGCCGGTGTTGATCAGCGTGGCGCCGCCGCGAGCCACCGCCTTGCCCAGCGTCACCACCTCGTCCCAGCTGCTGCCGCCGGGCACCAGGTCGATCATCGACAGGCGGTAGATCAGGATGAAATCCGGGCCTACTGCCTCGCGGGTGCGCGCCACAATCTCCAGCGGCAGTCGCATGCGCTGGCTGTAATCGCCCCCCCACTCGTCACTGCGTTGGTTGGTCTGGCGCGACAGAAACTGGTTGATGAAGTAGCCTTCCGAGCCCATGATTTCCACACCGTCGTAGCCAGCCTCGCGGGCTTTGACGGCACAGTTCACAAAGGCGCGGATCTGCCGCTCCACCCCCCGGCTGGACAGCTCAAACGGGGTAAACGGCGAGATCGGCGCCTTGAGCCGGCTGGGTGCCACCGCCAATGGGTGGAAGGCGTAACGCCCAGTGTGCAGAATTTGCAGCGCAATCTTGCCGCCGGCCGCGTGTACCGCTTGCGTCACCACCTGGTGCCGTCGGGCTGCGCCCGAGGTACTCATCATGCCGGCAAAGGGCTTGGCCCAGCCCACGATATTGGGCGCAAAGCCGCCGGTCACCATCAGGCCGACATCGCCCTCGGCCCGCTCCCGAAAGTAAGCCGCCAGCCGGCTCAGGTCGCGCCCTTCTTCCAGGCCCGTGTGCATCGAACCCATCAACACCCGGTTCTTGATCTGTGTAAAGCCCAGATCAAGCGGCGCCAGGAGGTTTGGGTATCGGGCCAGGCCAGAGTTCAATGTGTCATGCATGGCGCAATGATGTCATGAGTACGCCCGCCGGTGCAAGGGGACTCCTATACTTGCATCACCAAGCAAAGAGTGACCTGCCCATGACCCCACCAAGCCCAACGCAACACGGCAACGCCTCCGTCGAAGGCCGTGCTGCTGCCATTGAGCGCGCCCTGGATGCCAGGGGATGGGAGCCCGCAAACTTTGTTGAGGAGCAGGGGCTTCAGATTGATGAGCAGTGGTTGCCGGCAAATGGGGCCAAGGTGGTCGCCCGGGCCTGGACCGATCCCGCGTTTCGACAACGCTTGCTCAGCAATGGCCGCGCGGCAGTGGCGGAATTGGGGCTAAGCATGCCGCTGCACCACCGTCATTTGGTGGTGCTCGAGAACACGCCCACCGTGCATAACGTGATCTGCTGCACCCTGTGCTCGTGCACGGCTTTCACCATCATCGGCATCCCACCCGATTGGTACAAAGACCTTGAATACCGGGCCCGCGTGGTGCGCCAGTCTCGCACGGTGCTCAAAGAGATGGGCCTCATACTGCCGCCCGAGACTGAAATCCGGGTGTGGGACACCACAGCCGATACCCGTTACATCGTGTTGCCCGAACAGCCGCCAAACACGCTGGGCTGGCCGCTGGAACGGCTGGCCGAATTAGTCACCCGTGACGGCATGATCGGCGTGGCGCGCCTCTAAAAGGAGTCAGACCATGGACGGTATGCATGATTTAGGTGGCAAACAGGGTTTTGGACCGGTTCGTTATGCGCCAGGGGCGGCGGCTTTTCATGCGCCTTGGGAGAGGCGAGTCAATGCGCTGTACTCACTGGCGGTCCGGCGGGGGCTATTCAATATGGACGAGTACCGGCATGCGATCGAACGCATGGAGCCGCGCCATTACCTCAATGCCAGCTATTACGAGCGGACCCTGACCAGCCTGGCTACTTTGTGCGTTGAAAAATCGGTGGTGAGCCTGGGTGAGCTAGAGCAGCTCGCTCAGGGCGCATTTCCGCTGGCGCTGCCCAGTGCTGGTGGGCGCAGTAATGTGGCCCACCGTGAGGCCTTCAAACTGGGTGACTCGGTGCGGGTCAGAGCCGACCTGGTGCCGGGTCATGTGCGCATGCCGGCCTACATCCGCGGCAAGGTCGGCGTGGTGGTGGGGGAGTCGCCAGCCTACCCGTTCCCAGACGCGCACGCTCATGGTGTAGCGGCATCGGATGAGCCGACCTACGATGTGCGTTTTGACGCCCTGCACCTGTGGCCCGACTCAGCCGACCCGGCGTTTGTGCATGTTGGGGTGTTCCAGAGCTATCTGGAGCGGCCCTGATGCCTGTGCACCAGGGATAGACAGATCAGGCCAGGTACTTGGCGAACTGGGCAATGTCGATGTTGCCGCCTGAAATGAGCACGCCCACGCGCTTGCCGCGCACGTCCACCACGCCTTGCATGGCTGCGGCCATGGCCAGTGCACCCGTGGGCTCGACCACCATCTTCATGCGCGCTGCTGCAAAGCGCATGGCTTCAACCAGTTGTGCATCGCTGACAGTCACGATGTCATCCACTAGGGTTTGAATTACCGGGAAGGTGAGCTGCCCAACCTGCTGCGTCTGGGCCCCGTCGGCAATCGTTCGGGGCGTGTCGATTTTCACCATGCGACCCAGCTGTTTGCTTTGCTGCACGTCGTTGCCGGCTTCGGGTTCGACCCCGATCACCCGGCAATCCGGGCTCAGCTGCTGCGCCACCACCGCGCAGCCTGACAGCAGCCCGCCACCACCCAGGCAGACCAGCAACAGGTCCAGCGGCCCCGTATCTTCAAACAACTCGATGGCGGCCGTGCCCTGGCCGGCCATCACGTGGGCATGGTCATAGGGCGGTATCAGCGTCATGCCCCGCTCTTGTGCCAGTTGCCGCCCGATCGCTTCGCGGTCTTGTGTGTAGCGGTCATAGGTGATCACTTCGGCACCATAGCCGCGTGTTGCTGTCATCTTGACAGCAGGCGAGTCCAGCGGCATGACGATCGCGGCCGGAATGCCCAGCAATTGCGCAGACAGCGCTAAGCCCTGCGCGTGATTGCCTGAACTGAACGCGCATACGCCGCTTTTCCGCTGTTCTGGCGTGAATTGCGCCAGCGCGTTGTAGGCGCCGCGAAACTTAAAGGCGCCCATGCGTTGGAAGTTTTCGCATTTAAAAAACAGCTGCGCCCCGGTCAGCGAATTGGCGGTTTGGGACGTATGCACCGGGGTGCGGTGCGCCACGCCTTGTAGTCGGGCGTGTGCCGCGGCCACATCGGCGTAGTTGATGGCCAGTTGTGTGGCGGGCGACCTCATTTGGCAAACAGGGATTGTGGGTTTTGAAATGCCTTGAATTCGATCGCATTGCCGAACGGGTCAAGAAAAAACAGCGTCGCCTGCTCTCCGGGCTCCCCCTTGAAACGGGTGTACGGTTCGATGATGAACTTGGTACCCAGCGCCTTGAGCTTGCTGGCCAGCGCTTCCCAGTCGGGCATGGTCAAGACCATGCCAAAGTGGCGCACCGGGACGCCGTGCCCGTCGACCTCGCTGCGCGCCGAGCTTGCGTCCATCGACACGCACAGGTGGGCCACGATTTGGTGGCCGTAAAAATCAAAATCCACCCAATCCGCGCTGCTGCGCCCTTCCGGGCAGCCCAGCACGCCGCCGTAAAAGGCGCGGGCGGTTTCAAGGTTGGTGACGGGAAAGGCGAGGTGAAAGGGTTGCATAGGGAATCTCCAAACTTGGCAGCATGCTAACAAACCATAATGTTGGCTAACGCCGGCGCAGACCGAGGACCATGACGGTGCCCACGGCCAGCAGTGCGCCGGCGACCTGTAGTGGCGCAATGGTCTGGCCCAAAATCAGCCAGGCCAAGATCAGGGCAAAAACTGGCTCGACGTTCATGATCGCCGAATTGCCGGCCACCCCCAGTTTGGGCAGTACCGTGAACATAATGGTAAAGGCCGTGCCGTACAAAAAGGTGAGCGCGGCCAGGCCCCACCAACCTGGCGCGGCCACAGGGAAATGAAAGCCGCCTTGAAAGCCCACGGTCGTCAGGGCGACCAGGCCTGCCATGGCCATGGTGGAGGCCGTGCGCAGTCGGCCATCAAGGTCGCCGGCTTCGTGCTGGGTCAGGATCATGGCCAGGCCAAAGGTGGCCGAAGCTGCCAGCGCAAAGGCGACGCCACTGCCAATTTGCCCCCATTGGCCAGCGGCGCCCAGGCCCGAGGCCGCACCAAACACATCAAGCGCCATGGCCAACCCCAACAGGATGACAGGCATGGCCAGCAACACGGCGCGCTCTGGCTGACGCTGGTAGAGCAGCCTGTCCCAGACCGCTGCCCACAAGGGGTAGCTGTTGAAGGCGAGCAGTGCGAGCGCCACCGGCAGGCGAGCCACTGCAGAGTAAAGACACAGACCCTGTACCCCGATCAACAGGCCGATCAGTGGCAAAAAGCGGCGGTGCCGGTGCGTCAACCGCAGCGAGACGCCCTGCACCAGCACCAAGGCCGTGACAACCAGCGCCGTGGTCATACTTCGAAAAGCCGCGGCGGTAGCGACGTCTACCCCATGGTTGAACGCCAGGCGCGCGGCCACATGGTTGGCGCCCATCATCAGAGCGATCAGCAGCAGGGTTGCAAATGCTGTGCCGCTGAGGGCACGTGGCCGGACTGTCATGACACGAGGCAGAGCAAAGGAACTCCAAGTGTTGCAGCGGTCGTTAGAGCCGGCCAGCCGAGTGGGGTCAAGCCGCCGATTCTGCCGCATGAATCGGTGATCTTGCGGCCTTGCTGGCGGGCAAATGCTGAATCGACGCAAAATCTAGCTGCTTTGACCTGCCAAGGCTCAAAATTTATTGGCACTCTGCCCATGAATTTTGCTATATTTAATATAGCTATAAACCCAATAAAGACGGGGGCTAGCATCACTTTTCATAAAGGAAAAATCATGTTGAAACTGATTCTCGCGGCGGCCCTAATGGCCCTCGCTAACCTAGCCCAAAGTGCAGACACGCCGCCGGCGACGCCGGTTGACGGCGAATTGCAGCGGGCACGCACCCTGATCAGTCAAAAAAACTGGCCTGCTGCGGTCGTCGTGCTGGAGCCTTATGTGGTGACCAAGCCCAAAAGTGCCGACGGTTTTAATCTGCTTGGCTACAGTTACCGTAATCTGAAGCGACTTGATGAGGCCTTGGTGGCTTACAAGACGGCCCTGAGTCTCGACCCCGCCCACCGTGGTGCGCACGAATACATCGGCATGGCTTACCTCCAGCTGGGCCAAATGGACAAGGCCCGGCAGCACCTTAGTGCGCTGGACAAGCTGTGTCTGTTTTCCTGCGAGGAATACCGGGACCTCAAGAAAGCCATTGAAACCGCGGCCAAGTAAGGCCAAGCCCCGGCTCGAAGACGCTCCGATACACTGAGCCATCCGAGCCACGCGAACGATGCGCTGGCTTGGAATTCGTCTGACCGCTCACTCCAATCACGAACCACCATGCCAATTCCCCCCAAAGCTCTCGCTGCCATTCAGGCCGCTGGCGCAGCCGTATTTGCCGCAGATGGCCAACTTAAGTCTGTCGCCCAGACCTATGCCGAGCGCGTGAATAGCGCGATGCAGACCAACCCATTCGATCTTGCCAATGACAGCATGTTCGAAGACTGGAAGTCGGTCGCTCGTTTGAGCCAGGCCTTGGCCCGAATCGAAAGTGAACTCAAGCAGGTCTATGAACTGGCCAGCAACCTGAATAATGACAGTGAGCCTATGGGTTTAGCCCGCCTGCAGGCGCTGGCTGGACCATCATCCGGGCCACACGTCAGGGCGACCGAACATCCTGATCTGATTCAGGCGCTTGATGCAACCGACGTTCGCGTTAAAAAGGCCCCGCGCCGCAGCAGGAAGGCGCCAGTTTTGGCCGGTAATGGCGCCAAATTACTACATCAACTGCAGCAGGTGCTGGCCGCCCAGGACTTTGTCAAACTCAACCTCTCCAGGCTCGCGCTGAGCGCGGGCCTGCCCAAGGGCTCCATCAATGCTGCCATTCGCAAGCTACTGGCGGAGGGCAGGCTGCTTCAAAATGCGACTGGCGCCCTCAAGCTCGTGTAGCTTCATCGCATGGCCGCCGGCTTCGCCATCGGCTTCATTAGAATCATAGATAGGGTCTGCCTGCGCAAACCCCAATTAGCCTAGGGACAGCGACATGGATAGCAATAACGCCCGATTTGGCAGTGGCCACGCGGTACTCCGCATCGAAGACGACAAGCTGCTCAAGGGGCAGGGGCGGTTCACTGACGACATCACGGACGACACGAACTACACACATCACCTGCGCCTGTGTTTTGTCAGGTCGGTTTACCCTCACGCCCGCATTCTGAGCATTGACAAGTCCGCCGCCCTGGCCATGCCCGGGGTGGTTGCCGTTTTTGACGGCGCCGATCTGGTGGCTGCCGGGGTCAAACCGATTCCCGGCCCGGCCGCGTTCAAACGCGCTGGTGGTGCGCCCAGTGTCACCCCTTTGCGCCGGCCGCTGGCATTCGAGCGGGTGCGCTACGTTGGCGAGGCGGTGGCAGTGGTGCTCGCCAACACGTTGGAGCAGGCCCGCGACGCCGCCGAAGCGGTGATGGTCGACTACGATGAACTGCCGATGGTGGTGGACCTGCATGAGGCAGTGGCCGCTGGCGCGACCGTAGTCTGCGACGAGGCCCCTGACAATATTTCTGCCGAAATGCGCCACGGTGATGCTGCGGCTACCGACCAGGCCTTCTCCGGTGCGGCACATGTGGTGGGACTCTCGCTCAGTAACCAGCGCCTCGCGGCGTTGACGCTGGAGCCGCGATCGGTTCTGGCACTGGTCGACCCGAGCGATGGCCGCCTGGTGTTGCGTATGAGCACCCAGATGCCCTCGGGCATCAAGACCTCTTTGTGCAAGGATGTGCTGGGCCTGTCTCGCGACCAGGTGCGTGTAACGGTGGGCGATGTGGGCGGTGGCTTTGGCATGAAAGGCGGCATCCACCCCGAAGATGCGGTGACCGCTTGGTGTGCCTGGACGCTCAAACGCCCAGTGAAATGGATAGCTGAACGCAGTGAAGAGTTTCTCAGCGGCGCCCCTGGCCGTGATATCGACACCAAGGCTGAATTGGCATTGGCGGCTGATGGCCGTATTTTGGCCCTGCGCGTGCACACTTTGGCCAATGTCGGCGCTTATGCCACTGGCACTGGTGTCGCGATCCAGTTACTGATTGGTCCCTGGGTGCAGACCAGCGTCTATGACATCCAGACCGTTGATTTTTACTTCAAGGCGGTGCTCACCAATACCGCGTCGGTGGGCGCCTACCGGGGTGCCGGCCGGCCTGAGGCCATTTACATCATGGAGCGCCTGATGGACGAGGCGGCGCGCCAGACCGGTATGGACCGCATTGCGCTGCGTCGGCGCAACATGATCCGTCCTGAACAAATGCCCTACAAGAACCCGATGGCACAGGTTTATGACAGCGGCCGCTTTGAGCACGTGCTGGACCAGGGACTGGCGCTGGCCGACTGGAATGGGTTTGCTGCTAGGGAGGCTGAGTCGGCGCGCCAAGGCAAATGGCGTGGGCTGGGCATTGCCACTTTTCTGGAGTGGACCGGCGGCAATGTCTTTGAAGAACGCATGACGGTCACGGTACTGGCAGAGGGTGTGATTGAGGTGTTTTCTGCCGTGAATGGCATGGGGCAAGGCATTGCGACCTCGCTGGCGCAGTTGGTGGTGGACGTGTTTGACGTACCCATCGAGCAAGTGCGGGTCGTGCTGGGCGACACCGACCTTGGTGAGGGTTTTGGCAGCGCCGGGTCGCGCTCGATCTTTGTCGGTGGCTCGGCGGTCAAGGTGGGCGCACAGCGCACCGTGGAACATGTCCGCGCCATGGCCGCCAGCACACTGGAAGCCGCGGTGCAAGACATCGACTACCTGGCAGGGCGTTTCCAGGTCAAGGGCACGGACTTGAGCGTTGGCCTGTTTGAATTGGCGGCTAAGCAGCCCGACGGCAAAATTTTCTTCGAATCCACCAGCGCAGTCAGCGGTCCATCATGGCCCAATGGCTGCCACGTGTGCGAGATCGAGCTCACGCCCGAGACCGGCGAGGTCGCCGTGGTGGCCTACGCGTCGGTCAACGATGTGGGAAAAGTGGTCAACCCCGCCATCGTGATCGGGCAGCTCGACGGCGGCGCCATGCAGGGTATCGGGCAGGCGCTGATTGAGCAGGTGGTCTACGACCCGCAAAGCGGCCAGTTGCTGACAGGCAGCCTGATGGACTACGCCGCGCCGCGCGCTGACATGACACCACCTTTTCGTACCGCGATGGACCAGTCAACCCCCTGCCTGAACAACCCGCTGGGTGTCAAGGGTGTTGGCGAGCTCGGCACGATTGGCGCTACGCCATGTGTGGTCAATGCCGTGGCGGATGCCCTGGCCCGCCATGGCCACGGCCACCGCGCGGCACAGCTGCAGATGCCGCTGACATCTGCGCGCATGTGGGCTTTGCTGCAGAACCATGGGTCTGGGCATTAGAGCCCTATTGAGTCCAGATTCAATTCAAGAAAGTAAGTGATGGCTATCAGCAAACAACGGGTTATTGTCGTTTTGGCAGGGTTTGTCGTGGGCGTCGCCCTGTTATTTGCAGCCTATGTGGCCATCGCCCTGACCTGGAGCTATTCCACGGGCGAGCGCGCGGGCTATTTGCAGAAACTGTCGTCCAAGGGCTGGATTTGCAAAACCTGGGAGGGCGAGCAGTCTCTGGTGTCACTGCCCGGGGCTACGCCCGAAAAGTTCCTGTTTACCGTCCGTGACGATGCGGTTGTGGCGCAACTGAATGCGGCTATGGGCAAGCGGGTGACGCTCAACTACGAGCAGCACAAAGGCCTGCCTACCAGCTGCTTTGGCGAAACCGAGTACTTTGTCACTGGCATGAAGGAAGTAGCCCCCTGAAGGGCGCACCTCCTCTGCCAAGGAATCGCGTCGAGGAGGTACTGTGCCCCGCATCAAGCCGACTCGCTTCGTTTTTCAAGCCGTGCAACTGGTTCGGCCCTGTGAAGTGGTGGCCTACCGCATCACCGAGGCCATCCGGGCGGGCGACGTTAAGGTAGGCGAACGGCTGCCGTCGGAGCAGAGTCTGTCCGAGCAGTTGGGCGTGAGTCGGCCGACGCTGCGCGAAGCAACCAAGTTGCTGGCCCAAGCGGGCGTTGTCCAAGTATTGCCTGGTTCGTCAGGTGGCATTTTTGTCATCAGTGAAGCGGTGCCTCCCGAGCTGTGCGGTTACCCCCTGCCCAACCTGCCGTTGGATGACATCGACAGTGTGCTGGAGGCGCGGCGCTTGTTTGAGCCCCGCGTTGCGCGACTGGCGTCGATCTACGCGACGCCGACTGATTTTGAACGTATGCGCGACGCGGTCAGGCTCAGCGAAGCAACGGTGGTTCAATTTAAAAAGAGGAAGATCACCCAAGCCGGTGCGCAAGTCATGACCATGGCCAGCACGCGCTTCAATATTGCAGTTGCAAGAGCCACACAAAACACCATGATCGTTCAGATGATGGAGGTGATGTTGCGGCGCCTTGAGCTGGTACGTACCCTGGCCGTGCGCGAACTCAGTGACATTGCCCTATCGACCCGGACCCTCCACGACAGTTTGCTGGCCATCGAAAGCGGGGACCCGGACCAAATTGACGCAGCCACGCTGGCCCGCATCGGCTTGCTGGAAACCGCTTGGGAGCAGGCCGTGGGCAAACCACTGCGCCGCCGGGCGATCCTGCCGAGCGCCTTGAAAAGAGCTTGACAGCGTGGGCGCCGCATCAAATAATGGCTAACATTGGTATATAAAAATACCAAATTCAGACGATTAACACATCGAAATCATGGTCGGTTCAAGCGGCCCAAACTGGAAGACTCGACCTTGATCTTGCCTGCCGATGAATTTGAGCTGTACGACTTGAGGGTTGAAGTGGTCGTCCATGATGACCGCAAGATCCAGTGCGGGGCAAAGGCGGGCGACTATTTCGAGGCGCGTGGTGAGATGTTGCACTTCCCGCCAGGGCAGGGCTTTTCCCTGTACTCACTGGCAGCGCTGCTGCCGCTGCTACCCGCTAAGCAGCGTGTTACGCAGCCGGCAGACTGGATGAGCACCGATGCTGAAGTGGCCTGTCCGGACCCGCATTGCCCCACCCGCTTTCGCATCACCCGGCTGGGCAAGCGCCTGTTCAAACACAGTGACACCACAGCGGTGCCGTTGCCACCTGGTCTGTGAAGATGACTGCCGCCGCTTTTGAAACCGTCACGCTCGCACCCGGCTACCGGATCCCCCGCGTCATCCGTGGTGGCTGGCAGCTCGCTGGTGACCATGGCCCGGTTGAGCGCCACCGCGCCATTGCTGACATGGCCGCGTTTCTCGCGGCCGGGTTCAACACGGTGGATGGTGCTGACATCTACACCGGCGTCGAGGACATGTATGGTGAGTTCAACGCCCACCAGCGTGCGGCTGGCCTGGCCACCATGCAGGTTCACACCAAATGCGTACCTGATTACGCCGACCTTGACCAGCTCCACGCTGCCGACTTGCGGCGTACCATCACACGCTCGCTGCAGCGCCTGCGCACAGACCGGCTCGACTTGGTGCAGTTCCATTGGTGGGACTACAACCGGGGCAACTACCTTGAAGCCGCGGTAGCCTTGCAGCAAATGCAACAGGAGGGCCTGATTGCCCGAATTGGCGGCACCAACTTTGATACCGCCCACGCCCGGGCTCTGATCGAGGCAGGCGTCTCCCTGACCAGCATGCAAACCCAGTACTCACTGCTGGACCGGCGCCCCCGCACCGGTTTGGCCGACCTTGCGGCGCAGCACGGCATGCACCTGCTGTGCTACGGCACCCTGGCCGGCGGATTTCTGACTGAGCACTGGTTGGGACAGTCCGAGCCAGTCCAGACGCTCACCAACCGCTCCTTGGTGAAGTACCAATTGATCATCGACGAGTTCGGCGGTTGGAGCGCCTTTCAGGCACTGCTGCGGGCCTTGAAAACCATCGCCGATCGGCATGGGGTTGCGCTCTCAAGCGTGGCCGTTCGCTGGGTGCTGGACCAGCCCGGTGTGGCAGCTGCCATTGTCGGGGCCCGTTATGCAGACAAGCTCGCCAGTACGCTGGAGGTGTTTACCTTCCAACTGAGCCAAGCTGACCATGCTCTGATCGCGCCGCTGCTGGCCGCAGCGCCCGGCCCTGCGGGCGAACCCTACAGTCTGGAGCGCGACAAGACGGGCCGACACGGCCGCATCATGAAGTACGAACTGAACAAAACCTGATTTCAACCCACCCTGGAGATTTTCACCATGCGTCACCTGCTCTCTACAACTGCGCTCGCCGTGCTTGCCACGCTGGGCACCTCGTCCTCGTTTGCCCAAACGCCGTCTTGCACCCACACGGTGGGCATGGTGGTATCGCTCACCGGGGCCGCTGGTCGTTTCGGTCAGGCCGCGAGCAAATCGGTCGAGCTGGACTTTAGTGAGTTGAACAAGGCGGCCGGAGCGCAAGGCATTGCCGGCTGCAAGCTCGCTTTTGACCTGCGCGACGCGCAAAGCCAGGGTTCCGTGGCAGTGGACCAGGCCCGCCAGCTGGTTGACCTGAAAAAAGTGCCAGCCATCATTGGCGGCATCATCAGCTCGGTCTCGATCCCGATCGTGACCTCAGTCACCGGACCGGCTGGCGTGGTGCAGATTTCACCGGCCTCTTCGTCACCCACCCTGACCAAACTGGCCGTGGAGGGCAAGACCAATGGCTGGTTCTTCCGCACCATCACCAGCGACGCATTGCAGGGTACGGCCGCGGCCAAGTACGCGCTGGACCAGGGCATGAAGACCCTCACCGTGATCCATGTGAACAATGACTTCGGCGTCAACATGCTGGCGGAATTCCGCCGTGCCTATGAGGCGCTGGGCGGCAAGATCATCGACGTCACGCCCTACAACCCCGAGCAGTCCTCCTACAACGCCGAGGTGACCAAGGCACTCAAGGGCGATCCGGCGGCCCTTTATTTCGTGGGCTATCCAGGCGACGGTACCACCATCATCCGCACCTGGGTGCAGCAGGGCGGGCCACAGCGCTTCCTCTTCAACGACGGCATGAATTCGGCCGATTTCATCAAGGGCGTGGGCGCGCAGTACCTGAAGACTGCCATTGGCACATCCTCCGGCACGACCAAGACCGAATCCACCGCCTACTTTGACAAGGCCTACCCGGCCATGAGCGGTGGCTTTGACGGCGGCGCGCCGGCTGCCGTACAGGGCTTTGACGCCGCCGCCATCCTTGGGCTGGCGGTCGCCCAGGCCGGTAAGTTTGACGCTGCCTCGATCCGCGATGGCATCCGCAAGGTCACGGCCTCGGGTGGCGAGGTGATCTACGCGGGACCGCAGGGCTTTGCGCGCGCGCTGGAACTGATCAAACAGAAAAAGCCCATCCGCTATGTGGGGGTGATTGGCCCAGTCCAGTTTGACAAAAATGGTGACATTGCCGGTCCGTTCCGCACCTGGAAGATTGCCGATGGCGAGGTGGTCACTGCGGGTCAGATATCCACCGAAGACGTGCAAGCCATCCAGGCCAAGATGGTCAAATGATTCAGGGCATCGCTGCGTTGAAACCGGTTGGTCGGCCACAACGCACGGCGCTGGCCCCGGGCCTGGAGATTTCACGCCTGGTCACCGGCCTGTGGCAGGTGGCAGACATAGAGCGAGATGGCACCTTGATCGATCCGGTCAAGGGCGCCGCTGATCTTGCGGCGTATGCCGCACAAGGCTTTGACACCTTTGACATGGCCGATCACTACGGCTCGGCCGAGGTCATCGCCGGCACCCTGCTGGCGTCCAATGCACAGCCGCAGGCCCGGGCCTTCACCAAGTGGTGCCCGCCACCGGGACCGATGAAGGCGGCCGTGGTGCGCGAGGGCGTGCAGCGCTCGCTGGACCGCTTGCAGGTCAACTGCATCGACCTGTTGCAGTTCCATTGGTGGACGTTTGAGCATCCTGGCTACCTTGACGCGATGCAGGAGCTGGCCAAACTGCGCCAGCAAGGCTTGATTGCGCACCTTGGGCTGGCCAATTTTGATACGGCGCACCTGCGGGTGCTGCTGAATGAAGGTATTCCGGTGGCTAGCAACCAGGTCTGCATGTCGCTGCTGGACCGCCGTGGCACCGAAGACATGACGGCGCTGTGCCTGCAAGCCGGCGTCAAGCTGCTGACCTATGGTGTGCTCGGTGGCGGTTTCCTGAGTGAGCGCTGGGTCGGCGCCAATCCACCGGTCGAAGTGCGCGACTGGAGCAAGATGAAGTACCAGCGCTTTATCCAGGCTGTGGGCGGTTGGGACGCGCTGCAAACCGTGCTCAAGGCCGCGCAGACCATTGCACGCAAGCACCAGGTGTCAGTCTCTAATGTGGCAACCCGCTGGGTGCTGGAGCAAGCAGCTGTGGCTGCCGTGATTGTGGGTGCGCGGCTGGGTGAGTCCGAGCACCGGGCCGACAACCTGCGGCCGTTCGAGTTTCAGCTCGACGCCGACGACCATGCCGTACTCGATCAGGCCTTTGCCATGACCCGTCGCCTCAGCGGTGACTGCGGTGACGAATACCGCCAACCGCCGTTCCTGACCGCCTCGGGCGACCTCAGCCACCATCTTGATACGGTGGCACCGCTGTGGCCACGTCAGCCGGTGCCGGGCTACAGCCAGCGCTGGACAATTGACAGCGGCAGCGCCTGGGAGCCGATTGCCGGCTACTCGCGGGCGGTGCGTCTGGGTGATCGCATCCTGGTGTCGGGCACCACCGCCACCCATGGCCAGGGCCAATTGATCGGCCGCGGCGACGCTGCCGTACAGGCCACCTACATCCTCGACAAGATTGCGGCCAGCATCAAGGCGCTGGGCGGCAAACTGCAGGACGTGGTTCGCACCCGGGTCTACCTGCAAAACGCGGCCGACTGCGAAGCGGTGAGCCGGGTGCACGGCAAGTACTTTGGTGCCATCCGCCCGGCCAACACCCTGCTGGAGGTCTCGGCGTTGATTGGCGAGGGCTACCTGGTCGAGATTGAGGCCGAGGCTGTGCTCGCAGCGGGAGCCGCCTGATCGGCCATGGCTGAAACGAGGCCGGCAAACACAGACGGGCCGTCAGAGGATGGGCTGCTGGTGGTGGACGCCCTGTCCAAAAATTTCGGCGGCCACCAGGCGGTCAACCAGGTCTCATTTGCCTTGAAGGCAGGCGTCATTGGCGGTTTGATCGGCCCCAATGGGGCGGGCAAGACCACGCTCTTTAATTGTCTGACCGGCTTCATGCCGGCCTCGTCCGGCCAGGTGCTGCTGGATGGCGTGCGCATCTCCGGGCGTCCCCCCAGCGCGGTGTTTGACGCCGGTTTGGCCAGAACCTTCCAGATCCCGCGCCCGTTCCCCGAGATGACTGTGCTGGAGAACGTGATGGTGGCGCCGCGCGGCCAGATTGGCGAGCGCTTCTGGACCAACTGGCTGCGCCCGGCGCTGGTGGCCCGGCAGGAGCGCCAAACGCTGGCGGCGGCGCGGCATTGGCTGGATTTTGTCGGCCTGTCCAGCTTGGCGCATGAGCCGGCGCGCATTCTGTCGGGCGGCCAACGCAAGTTGCTGGAGCTGGCGCGCGTGATGGTCGCCGAGCCCAAGATCGTGCTGCTCGACGAACCCGGTGCTGGCGTCAATCCGGCGCTGCTGGACCAGATCGTCGACAAGGTGCGCGCG
This sequence comes from Rhodoferax sp., assembly GCA_040400795.1. Taxonomy (GTDB): domain Bacteria; phylum Pseudomonadota; class Gammaproteobacteria; order Burkholderiales; family Burkholderiaceae_C; genus Rhodoferax. The sequence goes on along the minus strand of JBBAPO010000033.1, from coordinate 26,456 downwards.
CTCAACGCGCAGGGCACCACTTTCCTCATCATCGAGCACAACATGGATCTCGTGGCCACGCTGTGTCACCCGGTGATGGTGATGGCTGAAGGCCGTTTGCTGCTGTCTGGGGCGGCGCAGACGGTGCTCAGCGATGCGCGGGTGGTGGAAGCCTACCTGGGCAGTCCGGCATGAGCAGCCCCCCGGTCCTGGTCATTGAATCGCTGGAGGCTGGCTACGAACCCGGCCTGCCGATTGTGCGAAACGCCTGCCTGACAGTGCACGCCGGTGAGATCGTCGCCATCCTTGGCCCGAACGGCGCGGGTAAATCGTCGCTGGTGAAAGCCGTGGCCGGGTTGGTGCCGATCAGCAGCGGCCGCGTGCTGCTCAATGGCCGCGACATCACCCGTACCCCGGCCCACCGCATGGTCTTTGAAGGGCTGGCTTTTGTGCCGCAAACCGAGAATGTGTTCATCAATCTCAGTGTGGCCGAGAACCTGGAACTTGCGGCCGCCATCGTCAAGGCCCCGCGCCACGACAGCCTGGCGCCGGTTTACGCCATGTTTCCCGACCTGCTGCGCCAGCGCAAGTTGCCGGCGGGCCAGTTGTCGGGCGGGCAACGCCAGATGCTGGCCGTGGCGCGCGCCTTGATCGCGCGGCCCGGTCTGCTGATTCTGGATGAGCCCTCGGCCGGCTTGAGCCCGCTGCTGGTCGGCCAGGTGTTTGGCAAACTGCGCGAGGTGCGCGATGCCGGCATCACTGTCTTGCTGGTGGAGCAGAACGTCAAGGCCGCGCTGGGCTTGGCCGACCGTGCGGCCGTGCTGGTGGAGGGCAAGGAGCGTATTGTTGGCAGCAGCGCCGAACTGCTGGGCGATGCCCGCATCGCCGCCCTGTACCTGGGCCGCCATGCGGCTTCGCCCATTGCCGAGGGCCCCCGCTGATGCTGCAAATTTTGGCGGACGGCCTGATCATCGGCTCGGTGGTGGCGCTGGGGGCCATCGGGCTGAGCATGACGCTGTCGATCGTGCGCTTTTCCAATTTCAGCCATGGTGAGCTGCTGGGTTGGGGTGCCTACCTGGCGTTCGTGGCCGCTACTGCCCTGACGACCACCAGCCAGGCGCTGACGGCGCCGATCGCACCCTTCTCCTTCGGCTGGGGGCTGCTGGCTGGCCTACTGCTGGCCTGCTGCCTGACCGCATTGCTGGCCCTGGCTCTGGACACGATCCTGTTCAAGCGTTTGCGCAAGGCAGGCGCCATCACCCTGGTGATCGCCAGTTTCGGCGCGGCGCTGGCGCTGCGCAATCTGCTCCTGTTTTGGCAGGGCGGCATACCGCGTTACTACTCGGACAACCTGCAGATCGCGGTGGCTTTTCTGCCTCGCAGCGTCTGGGGTGGCTTGCGGGTGACGCCGGATCAGATCTTTGTCCTCGCACTGACGCTGCTCACCGTCACCGGGTTGCACCTTTCCTTGCGCCACAGTACGCTGGGCCGCTCCATGCGTGCCACGGCCCTCAATCCCGGCCTGGCAAGGGTCACCGGCATCGACCCGGAGCGGGTGCTGCGCGCCACATGGTTGATCGGCGGGGTGCTGGCGGCCGTGGCGGGCGTGTTTGCCGGCCTGACGGTTCAACTGCGACCCAACATGGGCGTGGAACTGCTGCTGCCCCTGTTTGCCGCCGTGATCCTGGGCGGGGTGGGCTCGATTTGGGGCGCTGTGCTGGGGGGCTTGATCGTGGGGCTGGCCGAAAGTGCCTCAGTCACCTTGGTCGGTGCTGAATACCGCTCTGCGGCGGCCTTTGCGGTGTTGATTGCGATCTTGATGGTGCGGCCCAAGGGCCTGTTCGGGGAGCAACACTGATGCTGGACTTGACCGGCGCGCTGTCCTACGCCAGTTTCTTTCTGGTGTTTGCCACCGCCTACGCCATCATCAGCCTGGGGCTCAACCTGCAATGGGGCTACACCGGCCTGTTCAATGTGGGGGTGGCCGGTTTCGTGGCGATTGGCGCCTACACCACGGCCCTGCTCACCACCCCCGCTGCCAGCGACCGGCTGGCCGGTCTGGGCCTGCCGGTGGCGGTGGGCATGCTGGCGGCCATGGCAGTCACCGGTCTGGTGGGTTTGCTGGTCGGTGCACTGGCCCTGCGCCTGCGGCAGGACTACCTGGCCATCACCACCTTTGGTATCGCCGTCACCATCCAGCTGGTGGCCAACAATGCCACACCCCTGACTGGCGGCCCCTTTGGGGTGCAGTTTATCCCCAAGCCGATGCAGGCCTGGCTGGGTACCGGCCTGCCCTGGACACTGGCCTACCTGGTTCTGTCGCTGTCGCTGTTGTTGCTGGCCTATCTGGCCATCGAGAAACTGGTCAACAGCCCCTGGGGGCGCGTGCTGCGCGCCATCCGTGAGGACGAGGACGCTGCCAGCGCCCTGGGCAAGTGGTCATTCGCGTTCCGGCTGCAAAGCTTTGTGATTGGCAGCATGCTGATGGGTCTGGGTGGTGCCTTGTACGCGCACTTTGTCGGCTTCATTGCACCCGATGATTTTTTGCCGATCCTGACCTTTCAGCTTTGGGCGATGCTGATCGTCGGTGGTTCGGGCAACAACCGTGGTGCCATTTTGGGCGCCTATGTGGTCTGGGGCTTCTGGACTGCCGCGGGTGGCCTGATGCGTGGCTGGATCCCGCAGGCTGAACAGGCCCGGGCGGCCGCCTTGCAAGTGGTGCTCATCGGCTGCCTGATCGCGCTGATGCTGGTTTTACGTCCGCGCGGCATGTTGGGTGAGACCAAGGTCGTCGCTCGTTGACCGGTCAGCGAGCCGCCGCCTTGGTACCCGGCCTCGTTGCTCCCAACCGTCTCAACCAGGCTTTATGACGCGCTCTTCTTCAGGCTCAGCGCAGCCTCATAGATGGCATTGCGTGGTGCGCCAGTGATCTCGGCGGCCAGCCGAACGGCCGTTTTCAAGGGTAGCTCGGCCAGCAACAATTGCAGCACGCGCTGGTCATCGCCGCTATCTGCCGGTACCGCAACCGGGTGCAGCACCAGCACAAATTCACCGCGACACCGGTTCGGATCAGCAGCCAGCCAAGCCCCAAAGCTCGCCGCTGGCAATTGGGCGATCTCCTCAAATTGTTTGGTCAGTTCGCGCCCGACCGTCACACCACGATCTCCCAGCACCGCCAGCGCCCCGGCCAGGGCCTGAATGCGGTGGGGTGCCTCTAGCAACACCACGGCGCGGGTCTGTTGGGCTAGCGCTGCCACGGCTTGAGTGCGTTCGCCGGCTTTGCTGGGCAAGAAACCGGCAAAGACAAAGCCACTCGCGGCTGTCTCCGTGCTAGCCATGCCTGCCACGCTGAGCGCCGCTGTGACGCTGCTGGCGCCCGGCAGCGGCACCACTGGCCTGGCCGCCGCTCGCGCAGCTGCCACCAGGCGAGCCCCGGGGTCGCTGATGGCGGGTGTACCGGCATCACTGACATAGGCCACCCGCTGCCCCTGAACCATACGTTGCACCAGTTCTTCAGAGGCCTGTGTCTCATTGTGCTCATGCACTGCCAGCAATTGGGCTGCCGATTTGTCAATGCCATAGGCGCGCAGCAGGGCTTGGGTGTGCCGGGTGTCCTCGCAGGCGACCGTATCCGCCAACGCCAGCACGTGCAGGGCGCGCAGTGTGATGTCGGCCAGGTTCCCGATCGGGGTGGCGACCACATACAGCGCGCCGGGCGGATAATTCTGTCCAGCAGCGGCGTCAGCGGCGGCGCTTAAGGCATGGGCATAGGTGGAGCTCAATGGTATTTCCTCATGACAGGACTGCGGGTGCCTCGGCGAGCACCAAAAGCGTCGGCGATGCCGCCGAAGACGCTGCCCTGCGCCATTTGCAGCAAGCCGGCCTGCGGCTGGTGCAACGCAATTATCGGACGCCTGGGCGCGGCGGTGGCGAAATCGACCTGATCATGCGTACCGCAGACGGCACCACCGTGTTTGTCGAGGTGCGGCGACGGGCCAGCGCCAGCCACGGTGGGGCGGGTGCCAGCGTCAGTGCCACCAAGCAACGGCGCATCATCTTTGCAGCCCGGCATTACCTGATGCGCCTGTCGGTCACGCCGCCTTGCCGCTTTGATGTGGTGTTGCTGGAGCCACAGGGCCTGCAGTGGCTGCCGGCGGCGTTTGATGCGGGTTGATGTCATGCAGGGCGGGTATCATCAGTCCATGCTTGAGTTACGAATTCAACAACACTTCATTGACAGCGCTGACCTGAAGTACCAGTCAGCCCAAGTCCTGAGCGGTCCGATTGCAGCGGCGGTACAGGCCATGCTGGCCTGTGTCACCAGCGGCGGAAAGGTGCTCGCCTGTGGCAATGGCGGCTCGGCCGCCGATGCCCAGCATTTTGCGGCCGAGTTTGTCGGGCGTTTTGAGCGCGAGCGGCCCGAGCTGGCGGCGCTGGCCCTCACCACTGACAGCTCCATCATTACCGCCATTGCCAACGATTACGATTTCAACATCATTTTCTCGCGCCAAGTGCGTGCCTTGGGCCAGCCAGGGGATGTGCTGCTGGCCATCTCTACCAGCGGCAACTCGGGTAACGTGCTGGCGGCGATTGAGGCCGCCCACGAACGTGAGATGGTTGTTGTGGGTTTGAGCGGGCGCGGCGGAGGCAAAATGAGCCAAATCTTGCGCGATACCGATGTCCATATTTGTGTGCCGCACGAGCGCACCGCGCGGGTTCAAGAAGTTCATATTTTGGCATTGCACTGTATTTGCGATGCCGTTGATGCCCAGTTACTTGGCGACCAGGAGACCTCCCCATGATTCATTTGAAACACCCTTTACTGCACAAACTCGTGCTAGTGGCCTGCCTTAGCGCTGCCTTGAGCGCCTGTGCCCCGATGGTGGTAGGCGGCGCCTTGATGGGCTCATTGGTGGCGACGGACCGGCGCACCCCGGGTGCGCAGTTGGAGGACGAAGGCATCGAGCTGCGGGCTGCCAGCCGCATTCGGGACAATCTGGTCGATCGGGTCCATATCAGTGTCACCAGCTACAACCGGCAGGTGCTGCTAACGGGTGAGGTGCCCAGCGCGCAGGACCGCGTGCTGGTGGAGCAAATCGTGGCCAAAGTCGAAAATGTGCGCAGCATCGTCAATGAATTGGCCGTGCTGGGCAACAGCGGCCTAACGCAACGCGGGTCCGACGCACTGGTCACCACTCGGGTTAGGGCCGGCCTGGTGGATGCCAGGGATCTTTTTGCCAACTCGTTTAAGGTGGTGACTGAGCGGGGCACCACCTACCTGATGGGGCGGGTGACACAGCGCGAAGCCAATCGTGCCACCGAGGTGGTACGGAACACCCCAGGTGTGCAAAAAGTGGTTCGTTTGCTGGAGATCATCAGCGAGGATGAACTCAAGGCCCTGTTGCCCAAGTCGGCGCCCTGAGGGCGCTAAGCCTACTTCAGGCGCTTGATCAGGCTGGAGGTGTCCCAGCGCTTGCCGCCCATGTGCTGCACATCGGCATAAAACTGGTCCACCAGCGCGGTGACGGGCAAACGCGCGCCGTTGCGTTTGGCCTCATCCAGCACCAGACCGAGGTCCTTGCGCATCCAGTCCACTGCAAAGCCGAAATCAAACTTGCCGGCGACCATGGTCTTGCCCCGGTTGTCCATTTGCCAGCTTTGTGCCGCCCCCTTGCCGATCACGTCCAGCACCTGGAGCATGTCCAGGCCTGCCTGCTCACCGAAGGCGATAGCCTCACTGAGGCCCTGAACCAGTCCGGCAATGCAAATCTGGTTTACCATTTTGGCCAATTGACCGGCGCCACTCTCGCCCAGCAGCGTGACGGCGCGGGCAAACGCCATGGCCGCAGGCTGGGCTGAGGCAAAGGCTGCCGCGTCGCCACCGCACATCACGGTCAGCAGGCCGTTCTGCGCGCCGCCCTGGCCGCCTGAGACCGGAGCATCAATAAACTGCAGCCCCAGGGTTTTGGCCGCGCCGCAAAGTTCGCGTGCCACACTGGCCGATGCCGTGGTGTGATCGACGAAGATGGCCCCCGGCGCCATGCCGGCAAAAGCGCCATCGGCACCAAGCGTCACGCTGCGCAGGTCATCGTCATTGCCGACACAGCAAAACACCAGGTCAGCCCCCTGTGCCGCCAGTCTTGGGGTCTGGGCATGTTTTGGGGCCACAGACCCGGCAAATTCAGCACACCAGGCGATCGATTTGGCAGCAGTTCGGTTGTAGACCGTGACCTGGTGGCCGGCTTGCGCCAGATGGCCCGCCATTGGGTAACCCATGACGCCCAGGCCAAGGAAGGCGGTTTTGCGGCTCGGGGTGCTGGCGTACTCTTTAAGATTAATGCTGCTCATGGGCGCTCTTTGCAAAGGTTGAAGTTCAAAAGTTATTGTTTTGGCCGCAACCCGTCGAAGATTGCCGCGCGCGGGGGTATTTAAACGATCGCGAAATTTTCGGTGCCGGCGTTCAGGTCGGTGGACTTGACCCGTTGGCTGTTGAGTTTGATCTGCAGCCGCAAATCGTTGACCGAGTCGGCATTGCGCAGCGCGTCTTCGTAGTTGATGCTGTTGGCCTCAAAGGCGTCAAACAGGGCTTGGTCAAAAGTTTGCATGCCCATGTTGCGGCTTTTCTTCATGATCTCTTTGATCTCGGTGACGTGGCCTTTGAAGATCAAGTCGGAAATCAAGGGGGAGTTGAGTAGGATTTCCACGATGGCAGCGCGACCCTTGCCATCCTGCTTGGGCACCAGGCGCTGCGAAATCACGGCTTTGAGGTTAAGCGACAAATCCATCAGCAGTTGCCCGCGCCGTTCTTCTGGGAAGAAGTTGATGATTCGGTCCAGGGCCTGATTGGCGCTGTTGGCGTGCAGCGTGGCCAGGCACAAATGCCCGGTTTCCGCAAAGGCCACGGCATGCTCCATGGTTTCATGGTCACGGATTTCACCCATCAGAATCACGTCTGGGGCTTGGCGCAGTGTGTTTTTCAGGGCGGCGTCCCAGTTGTCGGTGTCGAGCCCGACCTCGCGCTGGGTCACCATGCAGTTTTTGTGCGGGTGTACAAATTCGATCGGGTCCTCAATCGTGATGATATGGCCGTAGGTTTGCTCATTGCGCCAGTCCACCATGGCGGCCAGGGTCGTCGATTTGCCTGAGCCTGTCGCGCCGACCAGGATGCACAGGCCACGCTTGGCGGTGACCACTTCCTTGAGGACCTGTGGCACGCCCAGCCCATCGATGGTGGGCACGGTGGTCGGGATCATGCGCATGACCATGCCGGCCTTGCCCTGCTGCACGAACGCGTTCACGCGAAAGCGGCCGATGCCTTCTGGCGAGATCGCAAAATTGCATTCCTTGGTGGCCTCAAATTCGGCGGCCTGGCGATCACTCATGATGGAGCGGACCAGTGCCGCCGTTTGCTCGCCAGACAGCCTGTCCGGCGACATCTTGGTTAGCTTACCGTCAATCTTGATCGCAGGTGGAAAGTCGGCGGTGATGAACATGTCGCTGCTTTTGCGGCTAAGCATCAGCTTCAGCAATTCTCCGACAAACTGTCCGGCTTGGTTGAGTTCCATGATGGCAGGGGCTCCAGGGTTTAGGTTCGTTCGCTCAGGCGGGCACCGACCACTCGCAGTCGAAGTGACATCTTGCGGGCCAAGACGGTCATCAGGCAGGCGACCAAGTAGGCATCTTCAGCCACCATGTCGTTCATGGCGTCGGTTGTCAGAACAGCCACGTCGCATTGGGTCTGCGTGATGCAGGCGGAAAAGCGCAGCCCTTGGTCGAGTAGCGACATTTCCCCCAGCATTTCGCCCGGTATAGCCACGGACAAACGCAGGCGTTCGCCCCAGGTTTGGGTTCGTTCCACCGCAACCTGACCTTTGAGCAGGACCACCAGGAAGTTGCCATGCTCGTCTTGATGAATGAATTCCTGCCTGGCTGGGACCTGGGCGAAATGCAAGTATTTTTTCAGGCGGGCCACGGTCTGCTCAGGCATCTGCTGCATCTGCTTGTCTGCACTCCAGAGCGCCTGCAACCGCCGCATGGCGCGGTCGGCATCCAGAGCGGATGCATCGATCTGGAGCGCCCGGGCAGACCACGGCACCACAGTGCGTGGGTCCGATTCCAGCCCGTTGACACTGGCGTCAAACAGTCTGGAGTCGCTGGCTTGCGTCGGCTCGTCCAGCCCCATTTTTTGCAACAGGTGGGTGAAAAAAGCCTTCATAGGGGTGGTCGACGTCAACCGCGTCTTAACCCGGGAAGTTTTCAGGAATTTTGGCTTTGGTCCGCGCCTCGGCGGCACTGACCACATTGCGCTTGACCAGGTCGGTCAGGTTCTGGTCAAGCGTTTGCATGCCCACGCTGTTGCCGGTCTGGATGCTGGAGTACATCTGCGCAATCTTGGCTTCGCGGATCAGGTTGCGAATGGCGTTGGTGCCCAGCATGATCTCGTGCGCCGCCACCCGGCCTTGGCCGTCCTTGGTCTTGCACAGCGTCTGCGAGATCACCGCCTGCAGCGACTCCGACAGCATGGCCCGCACCATTTCTTTTTCTTCTGCGGGGAACACGTCAATGATCCGGTCGATCGTCTTGGCCGCACTGGAGGTGTGCAGCGTGCCAAACACCAGGTGGCCGGTTTCGGCGGCCGTCATGGCCAGCCGGATGGTTTCCAGGTCACGCATTTCCCCCACCAGGATGGCATCGGGGTCTTCGCGCAGCGCCGAACGCAGTGCCGAGGCAAAGCTCAGGGTGTGCGGGCCGACCTCGCGCTGGTTGATCAGGCACTTTTTGGATTCATGCACGAATTCGATCGGGTCTTCGACTGTCAGGATGTGACCGTATTCGTTTTCGTTGAGGTAATTGACCATGGCTGCCAATGTGGTCGATTTGCCTGAGCCGGTCGGGCCGGTGACCAGCACCATGCCGCGTGGCTTGAGCGCCAGTTCGGCAAAGATCTTGGGTGCGTTGAGCTGTTCCAGCGACAGGATCTTGCTCGGGATCGTGCGCAGCACAGCGCCGGCACCGCGTTGGTGATTGAAGGCATTGACCCGAAAACGCGCCAAGCCAGCGATCTCGAAGGAAAAGTCGATTTCCAAAAATTCTTCAAAGACCTTGCGTTGACCATCGTTCATGATGTCGTACACCATGGCGTGCACCTGTTTGTGGTCCAGCGCCTCCACATTCAGGCGGCGTACATCCCCGTGCACCCGGATCATGGGCGGCAGGCCGGCTGACAAATGCAGGTCCGAGGCCTTGTTCTTGACACTGAAGGCCAACAATTGGGTGATATCCACAGCAATTCCGATGGTTTGTTACGCTTGGGGCAATTATGACGATGATTCAGCTCAATTTGCAGCAAGTTCACGCCCGCATGGCGGCGGCCTGTCAGGTGGCAGGGCGTGACCCGGGTACGGTCAGTCTGCTGGCCGTATCCAAAACCTTCGGCCCCGAGGCGGTGCAGTCTGCCTGGGCTGCGGGTCAGACCGCCTTTGGCGAAAACTACATCCAGGAGGCGGTGCAGAAGATCATCACCCTGCGCCAATCGCCTGACCTTGCCCGGACGCCCCTGCAATGGCATTGCATCGGCCCGATCCAGAGCAACAAGACCCGCTTGGTGGCCGAGCATTTTGACTGGGTGCAGACCGTAGACCGGCTCAAGATCGCCGAGCGCCTGAGCGAGCAGCGGCCAACCGGCCTGGCGCCGCTGCAGGTCTGTATCCAGGTCAATGTCGATGGCGGCCCCACCAAGTCGGGGGCGCTGCCGCAGGACGCGCTGTTGCTGGCGCAGCAGGTGGCGGCGCTGCCCGGCCTGCGCCTGCGTGGCCTCATGAGTATTCCCGAGCCTGCTCCTGATTTTGTAGCTGCAACGCAAGTATTCATGAGGGTTAGAGCCCTATTTGATGCCTTGAATGCCAGTGGTTTGGCACTTGATACCCTGTCCATAGGCATGAGCGCCGATCTGGAGGCCGCCATCCACGCCGGCAGTACCATGGTCCGGGTGGGCAGCGCGATTTTTGGGACGCGGGGTTTGCCGATCGACTCCCCGGCTGGGTCAAGTCCATCTACATTAGGGTAGAGGCCCAAAGCACAAAGGACACGAGATGGACCTGCTACTCAAGGACAAGACCGCACTGGGCACTGGCGCCAGTGTTGGCATCGGTCGGGGCATTGCCCTAGCGTTGGCTGCCGAGGGCGTGCGCCTGGCGATCACCGCGCGCCGCATAGACAAGTTGCTCGAAGTGGCTGATGAGCTGGTGGCGCTGGGTGCGCCCTCGCCGGTGCTGATCGAGCAGAATATGTACGCCGACGATGCCGCCAAACGGATTGCGGACGCTGCGGTGGCGGGCCTGGGCCAGGTGGACATTCTGGTCAATAACGCTGGCGGATCGCGCAGCTTCAAGGATTTGCACGTGAGCGAGGCCCAGTGGCAGGAGGCCATGACCCTGAACTTTCACCGCCCGCGCCAACTCGGCGATGTGTTGATCGACCAGATGATCGCCCGGGGTTGGGGCCGCATCATCAACATCACGGGCAAGAGCGAGCCCGAGCATATCAACGGCGCCTTCTGCGCCAAGGCCGGCATGCACAGCTGGGCCAAGGGACTGTCGCGCATGGTGGGCAAGCATGGCATCACGGTGAATGCATTCCGCCAGGCCGCATTCATTCCGAACAAATCTACCGCAACTACACGCCGGAATACCGACAGTGGCAGTGCGAGAACGAGATTCCTGCAGGCCGCTACGGCGAGCCGGAAGACTTGGCCAACCTGGTGGCCTTCCTGTCTTCACCCCGGGCCAGCTACATTACGGGCGCGGTGATTCCCGTGGACGGCGGTTTGCGAAAGTACCAATTCTGAGCCCACATAGGCCGCACCCGGGGCATGATGCGCCTGGTGACTTTGACAACAACTACCCCGAGGAGACTGAGCATGATATTGAATCGACGACAAGTATTGGCTGGCGCGGCGGGCGCCGCCCTGGTGGGTGCCCCGGCCATCCACGCGCAGTCGGCCTAGCCTGCCAAATCCATCCGCTTTGTGGTGCCATTCGCACCCGGGGGCACCAGTGAAATCGTGGCCCGCTCGGTGGCTGCCGAATTGACCAAGCAGCTTGGTCAGACTGTGTTCGTGGAAAACAAGCCGGGCGGCGCTGGTGTGACGGCCATGGCCGAAGTGGCTAGGGCGGCACCGGATGGCTACACCATCATCCTGTCGCATGTGGGCACGATGGCCGTGAACCCCTACATGCTCACCAACCAGCCATTTGATGTGGACAAGGACTTCGTGCTCGTGACGCTTCTGGCCAAGGTGCCCAACGTTTTTGTGATCCATCCGGATGTACCCGCCCGCAATTTCAAGGAATTTGTAGATCACGTGCGCAAGAACCCGGGCAAACTCAATTACGGGTCTGCCGGCAATGCCAGCGCGGGACACCTGGCCATGGAGTGCCTCAAGCTGGCGACCGGCATGCAGATCACCCACATTCCGTACCGCGGTACTGGCCCCCAACTGACCGACTTGCTGGCCGGCCGCACCGACGCCTCCTCGGCCGGTATGCCCGCGCTCGGCGCACAAATCCGTGCTGGCAAGCTGCGCGCGATAGCGGTTGGTACGCAGCAGCGGATTCCGGCATTGCCCGACGTGCCCACCGTGGCCGAACAGGGCTACAAGGACTTCGAGACCTCGCAGTGGTACGGCATTCATGCGCCGGCGGGCACGCCACCTGAGCTGGTTAAACGCTTGCAGGAGGAGTGCTACAAGGCGCTGCGGGCCAGTTCGGTCACCGAGCGTTTCGCCACCGACAACGCGGTGAGCGGTGGTGGACCGTCCTCCGAATACGCTGCCTTTGTCAAAGACCAGCAGCGGATCTGGAGCGATATCGTCAAGCGGGCCAACATCAAGCCCGATTGAGTCGGGTTGTGTCGGGGGAGGTGGACGTGGACAAAGGTATGCAGGTCGATGTGTTGGTGATCGGCGGCGGCAACGCTGCCCTGTGCGCCGCGCTGATGGCGCGCGAGGCGGGTGCCAGCGTGTTGCTGCTGGAGGCGGCGCCGCGGGATTGGCGTGGCGGTAATTCGGCGCACACCCGCAACCTGCGGTGCATGCACGATGCGCCAGAGGATGTGCTGCAAGAGGCCTACCCAGAGGAGGAGTTCTGGCAAGATCTGCTCAAAGTCACAGGCGGGCGTACCACCGAATCCCTGGCCCGGCTGGTGATCCGCCACACGGCCACTTGCCGGCCCTGGATGCGTCGCCACGGCGTGCATTTCCAGCCTTCCCTGTCGGGCACACTGAGCCTGTCACGGACCAACGCTTTTTTCATGGGCGGTGGCAAGGCCTTGATGAATGCCTATTTCCGCAGTGCCGAGCGCCTGGGGGTGCAGGTGCGTTATGACGCACCGGTAGACCGAATCGAACTTGTCGGTGGGCGCTTTGTCGCGGCCTACATGCAGGGTCAGCGCATTCAGGCCAGAGCTTGCGTACTGGCCGCCGGGGGCTTTGAGTCCAATCGCGACTGGCTGCGCGAGGCCTGGGGCCAAAATGATCGGGGGGAGTGGCCGTCCGACAACTTCTTGATCCGCGGCACCCGCTTCAACCAGGGGACGCTGCTTCGGCACCTGCTCGAGGCACACGGCGCCGATGCCATTGGTGACCCGACCCAGGCGCACATGGTGGCGATTGACGCGCGTGCGCCGCTGTATGACGGTGGTATTTGCACCCGGATCGACTGCGTGTCCCTGGGGGTTGTGGTGAACCGGGAGGGTCACCGCTTCTACGATGAGGGCGAAGACTTCTGGCCCAAGCGCTACGCCATCTGGGGCCGCTTGGTCGCCCAGCAGCCCGGTCAGGTCGGTTACTGTGTGATCGACGCCAAGGCCATCGGCCGCTTCATGCCGCCGGTGTTTGCCGGTGTCATGGCCGACACCTTGCCCGAACTGGCCCAGAAACTGGGTCTGGAGGAGGCCGCTTTCATGCAAACCCTGAACGACTACAACGCGGCCTGCCAGCCCGGCCAGTTTGACCACACGGCGCTGGACAACTGCCACACCCAGGGCCTGGTGCCCGCCAAGACCCATTGGGCCCGGCGCATCGATACCGCCCCGTTTTACGGTTACGCCCTCAAACCGGGCGTTACCTTCACCTACCTGGGCCTCAAGACGGATGAAACGGCGGCGGTGCGATTCAAAGGTGTGCCCAGTGACAACCTGTTTGTGGCTGGTGAAATGATGGCCGGTAATGTGCTGGGCCAGGGCTATACCGCCGGCGTGGGCATGTCGATCGGCACTGCCTTTGGCCGCATTGCCGGGACGCAGGCCGCCCGGGCCGCCCTGTCAAATGCTGCACACGGAGCCGCTCATGCAGCAGCTTGAAGCCCTGACCCGCGAGGCCCGCGCCCTGGCTAACGGGGCACTGGCGCTGACGGCAACCGAAGCCGAGCTGGCGCGTCAGATGCAGATCTGCAATGCCTGCCGCTACTGCGAAGGCTTTTGCGCCGCATTTCCTGCCATGACGCGACGACTGGAGTTCGGCAAGGCCGACCTGCACTATCTGGCCAACCTGTGCCACAACTGTGGCGCCTGCCTGCACGCCTGCCAGTACGCGCCGCCCCATGCGTTTGCCGTGAACGTGCCCAAGAGCATGGCCCAGGTCCGAGTTCAAACCTATGCCGATTACGCCTGGCCGCCTGCGCTGGGGCGGCTTTACCAGCGCAACGGTCTGGTGCTCAGTCTGGCTCTGGCGGCCGGCCTGGCGCTGTTTCTGCTTTTGGCGCTGGCCCGCCAGGGCACCTTATGGGGCGCACAACCCGGTGGTAATTTTTATGCCTTGTTTCCGCACAATCTGCTCGTCAGCCTGTTTGGACCTGTGTTTTTGTGGGCTGTGTTGGCCTTGGGGCTGGGGCTGCGGCGGTTCTGGCGTGAGGTGACGCCGGCCACCAGTGCCCAGCCAGCCAGCCGACCGGCTAGGGTTGAGGCAACTCAGAACGCCCTGACGCTTCGTTACCTGGACGGTGGTCACGGCGAAGGCTGCCACAACGAAGACGACGCCCCCACCCCGACGCGCCGACGCGCCCACCACTTGACTTTTTACGGCTTCATGCTCTGCCTGGCAGCCACCAGCCTGGCCACGGTCTACCACTACGCCTTTAGTTGGGTGGCGCCCTACGATCTGCCCAGCTTGCCCAAGGTGCTGGGCGCTGCTGGTGGTGTCAGTTTGTTGCTGGGCACGGCGGCCCTGTTCCACCTCAACCTCAGACGCCACCCCGCGCACGGTGATGCGGCGCAGCGTCCGATGGACCTCGGGTTCACGGCGCTGTTGTTCTTGACCAGCGCCACCGGCCTGGCCCTGTGGCTGGCCCGGGGCACGCCAGCCCTGCCGGTCTTGCTGGCCGTCCATCTGGGCGTGGTGATGGCGCTGTTTGCCACGCTGCCTTATGGCAAGTTCGCCCATGGGGTCTTCAGAACCGCAGCCCTGATTCGCTACGCCGTAGAGAAGCGCGTTCCCAGTGCCCTGGGCCTGCCCGATTGAGGCCCGCTATGGTCAGCGGCCCAGACCGCTGACCGCGACGTCGGTGTAGATTAGGTCTAGCGGGAAGCGCTGGCCCGCCAGATAATCTTCCATACATTGCAGTAGCAAGGGGCTGCGATGGCGCTCCCGGCTGGCGCGAATCTCGTCAGGGCTCATCCAGAGGGTCCGCACGATGCCGGTGTCCAGTGCGCGACCAGCTTGGGCTTCGCCCAGCTCACCGCAAAAGGCAAAGCGCAGGTAAGTGATGTCTTGCACCGTGCCTGCCTGGGGGTCAGGTCGCTGGAAGCGCGACAGGTAGACCCCCACCAGCGCCGTCGGACGGAAACTATAGGTGGTCTCTTCCAGGGTTTCACGGGCACAGCCCTCTGCCGGAGATTCGCCTAGATCGAGGTGGCCGGCCGGGTTGTTCAGGCGCAGGCCCTCGGGGGTGTGCTCCTCGACCAATAAAAAGCGACCGTCCCGCTCAATCACGGCGGCCACGGTGACGCTGGGTTTCCATCGAATGTCCATCCAAGATTATCCCCATGTAAACTCTTAGAAGTTGCTAATTTGTCTCCTACCCAACCCAACGCGAGGACTCGCCCATGCTGATTGGCGTACCCACTGAAACCACCACGGGCGAAACCCGCGTGGCTGTCACCCCTGAAACAGCCAAAAAGCTCAAGGCTCAGGGCCACACCATCCGGGTTCAAGCCGGCGCCGGCGTGGCCGCCAGTGTGACCGATGAAGCCTATGTCGCCGCCGGCGCTGAGATTACCGATGCGGCTGGCGCGCTGGGTTGCGACCTGGTGCTCAAGGTCCGCACCCCGTTTGATAACGAGGCGGCTCAGATGAAGGCGGGATCGGCACTGGTCGGCATGCTCAACCCCTTTGACGCCACGGGTCTGCAGCGCCTAGCTGGCGCCGGCCTGACCAGCTTTGCGCTCGAGGCTGCCCCGCGCACCACCCGGGCGCAGAGCATGGACGTGCTGTCCAGCCAGGCCAATATCGCTGGTTACAAGGCGGTGGTCATGGCGGCGGACAAGTACCAGCGATTTTTCCCAATGCTGATGACCGCCGCCGGCACCGTCAAGGCGGCGCGGGTGGTGATTTTGGGGGTCGGCGTGGCTGGCCTGCAGGCGATTGCCACCGCCAAGCGGCTGGGCGCGGTGATCGAGGCGTCCGACGTGCGCCCCAGCGTTAAAGAGCAAGTGGAGTCATTGGGCGCCAAGTTCATCGAGGTCTCCTACGACACGCCAGAAGAAAAGGAAGCCGCAGTGGGCGTGGGCGGCTATGCCCGGCCGATGCCGCAGAGCTGGCTGGATCGGCAGAAGGTGGAAGTCGCCAAGCGGGTGGCGCAGGCTGACATCGTGATCAGCACCGCGCTGATTCCGGGGCGTCCCGCCCCGGTGCTGGTGACCGAAGACATGGTCAAGTCTATGAAACCGGGCTCGGTCATCATTGACCTCGCAGCCGGGCGCGGGCCAGGCGGCGGTGGCAACTGCCCGCTGACCGAGACCGACCGCACCGTGGTCAAGCACGGCGTAACACTGGTCGGTGAAACCAACCTGCCCGCGCTGGTGGCGGCCGACGCCTCGGCCCTGTACGCCCGCAATGTGCTTGATTTTCTCAAGCTGGTATTGGGCAAGGACGGCGGCCTGCAGGTCGACCTGAACGACGACATCGTGGCTGCCTGCCTGATGACCCAGGGCGGCGAGGTCAAGCGCAAATAACCCGGAACAAGAGGACTGCACACCATGGACATTCTTTCTCCCACGATCACCAACCTGATCATCTTCGTGCTGGCCATTTACGTGGGATACCACGTGGTCTGGACCGTGACGCCGGCCCTTCACACGCCGCTGATGGCGGTGACCAACGCCATCTCGGCCATCGTCATCGTCGGCGCCATGCTGGCGGCGGCTCTGACTGAAACCCCGCTGGGCAAGACCATGGGCGTGCTGGCGGTGGCGCTGGCGGCGGTCAATGTGTTTGGCGGCTTCATGGTGACCCGGCGCATGCTGGAGATGTTCAGAAAGAAAGAGCGGCCCGCTGCCGCCAAGGGAGACACCAAATGAGCATGAACCTCGTCACCCTGCTGTATTTGTTTGCCAGCGTCTGCTTTATTCAGGCGCTCAAGGGACTGAGCCACCCCACCACCTCGATCCGCGGCAATCTGTTTGGCATGGTCGGCATGGCGGTGGCGGTGGTCACCACCGCCGCGCTGATTGTCAAGATCGCCGGGCAGACCGGCCAGGGCGGTGCCATGGGCATGGCCTGGGTGCTGGGCGCGTTGGTGGTCGGCGGTGCTGCCGGCACTCTGATGGCCCAACGCGTCGAGATGACCAAAATGCCCGAACTGGTGGCCTTCATGCACAGCATGATTGGCTTGGCGGCGGTTTTCATTGCCGTGGCGGCAGTGGCTGAGCCCTGGGCCTTCGGTATCGTGGCCAAAGGCATGAGTATCCCGGCCGGCAACCGGCTGGAGCTGTTCTTGGGCGCCGCCATTGGTGCCATCACCTTCAGCGGTTCGGTGATTGCCTTTGGCAAGCTGTCGGGCAAGTACAAGTTCCGCCTGTTCCAAGGCGCGCCGGTGCAGTTTGCGGGCCAGCACAAGCTCAATCTGGTGCTGGGGCTGGCGATGCTAGGCCTGGGCCTGGTGTTTGCGTTCACCGAGAGCTGGCCGGCCTTCTTTGCCATGCTGGCGCTGGCCTTTGTGATGGGCGTGCTGATCATCATCCCTATCGGCGGCGCCGACATGCCGGTGGTGGTGTCCATGCTCAACAGCTACTCGGGCTGGGCAGCAGCCGGCATCGGCTTCAGCCTGAACAACGCCATGCTGATCGTGGCCGGCTCTCTGGTGGGCAGCTCGGGCGCGATTCTGAGCTACATCATGTGCAAGGCTATGAACCGCTCCTTCTTCAATGTGATTCTGGGCGGCTTTGGCGGCGAGGCCGGTACGGCCACCGCCGGGGCGGCGGTACAGCGCGCAGTCAAGAGTGGCAGCGCCGACGATGCCGCCTTTGTGCTGAGCAATGCCGAGACCGTGGTGATCGTGCCCGGCTACGGCCTGGCCGTGGCGCGAGCCCAGCACGCCGTCAAGGAACTGGCGCTCAAACTCACCGAAAAAGGCATCACCGTCAAGTACGCCATCCACCCGGTGGCCGGGCGCATGCCAGGCCACATGAACGTGCTGCTGGCCGAGGCCGAGGTGCCCTACGACCAGGTGTTCGAGATGGAAGACATCAATGGCGAGTTTGGCCAGGTCGACGTGGCCATCATTCTTGGCGCCAACGACGTGGTCAACCCTGCGGCCCATGTCAAGGGCAGCGCCATTTACGGCATGCCCATTCTGGAGGCCTACAAAGCCAAGACCGTGATCGTCAACAAGCGCTCGATGGCCGCCGGCTACGCTGGCCTGGACAACGAGCTGTTCTACATGGACAAGACCATGATGGTGTTCGGTGACGCCAAAAAAGTGGTTGAAGACATGGGCAAGGCGATCGAGTAAGCAGTACCGGCG
The DNA here is from genome assembly GCA_040400795.1 of Rhodoferax sp. Taxonomy (GTDB): domain Bacteria; phylum Pseudomonadota; class Gammaproteobacteria; order Burkholderiales; family Burkholderiaceae_C; genus Rhodoferax. Next base: position 8,460 of record JBBAPO010000033.1, on the reverse strand, counting down.
CCGGGTGAGCTCGTGGCGACGCTGGCTATCCTGAGCGCGCTGGCCGAGGAGCAACAGGGCCTGCTGGCCTGCCTGTCACAGCCGGTCTGCCTGCGCCGGGCCGGCCGCGAGGTCTGGCGCGGCCAGTGGCAGGGGCATGAGGTGCTGCTGGCGCTGTCGCGCATCGGCAAGGTGGCGGCAGCCACCACCACCACCGCCCTGATCGAAGGCCTGGGCGCCACCCATGTGGTGTTCACTGGGGTGGCCGGCGGCATAGGCCCCGGCGTGCGGGTGGGCGACCTGGTGGTGGCGACCGAGTTCGTGCAGCACGACCTGGACGCCTCTCCGCTGTTCCCTCGTTTCGAAATACCCCTCTACGGCCGCAGCCGGCTGGCCTGTGATCCCGTCATCACTGCTCTGCTTTTAAGAGCATTAGAGTCAGCTGCGACAAGGCTTACAAGCCAATTTAACCAAATTATCGGGCCGGAGCGCTCGACCGTGCATGCGGGGCTGATCGCCAGTGGCGACCGCTTTGTTTCGGGCGCGGCCGAGTTGCAGGGCCTGCAGCAGCGCCTGCTGGCGGGCGGTCATGTGCCTCTGGCGGTGGAGATGGAAGGTGCGGCGGTGGCGCAGGTCTGCTTTGACTACGGCCTGCCCTTTGCCGCTGTGCGCACCATCTCGGACCGCGCGGACGATGCGGCCCATGTCGACTTCCCGAGGTTTGTGCGCGACGTGGCCAGCCCCTATGCCCACGCCATCATGACGGCCTTCTTGGAATTGCTACCAAATAAATAGCTATAAACCCGAGCAGAACAAGGGCTGGGGGCCTTTTTTACTTAAGCCAACCGCGTTTGCGGAAGTACCACATCGGCACCAGCGCGCTGGCCACCATCAGGGCCAGCGCATAGGGGTAGCCCAGCGCCCAGTCCAGCTCGGGCATGAACTTGAAGTTCATGCCGTAGAGACTGGCGATCAGCGTGGGCGGCAGCAGCGCCACGCTGGCCACCGAGAAAATCTTGATGATCTTGTTCTGGTTGATGTTGATGAAGCCGACCGTGGCGTCCATCAAAAAGTTGATCTTGTCGAACAGGAAAGCGGTGTGCGAGTCCAGCGAGTCGATGTCGCGAAGGATCTGCCGCGCCTCTTCGAACTGTTCGGCATTGAGCATTTTGCTGCGCATCATGAAGCTGACCGCGCGCCGGGTGTCCATCACATTGCGCCGAATCCGGCCGTTCATGTCTTCGTGGTGGGCAATCGCGCCCAGCACCTCGCCGGCCATGGCGTCGGTCACATCGCCGGCCAGCACCTTGTTGCTGACTTTCTCCAACTCGTCGTAAATACCCTCAAGGGTGTCGGCTGAGTACTCGGCGTCGGCGTCAAACAGCTTGAGCAGCACCTCTTTGGCGTCTTCTATCAAGCCCGGTGCTCGCCGGGCCCGCATGCGCAGCAGGCGAAAAACTGGCACGTCTTCGTCGTGAATTGAAAACAGCACGCCCCGGCTCTTGAGCGCGTGGTTTTCCAGGTTCAGGATGAAGGCCACCCGAACCGTGCGTGGGTCGGCGTCGTCGGCAATCAGGAAGTCGCTGCGAATGTGCAACTCGCCGTTGTCTTCTTTATAGAAGCGTGCCGATTCCTCGATGTCCTCGTCCATCGCGTCTTCGGGGATGGACAGGCCGTAGTACTGTTTGACCCAGCGCTTTTCTTCCAGCGAGGGGGACTCAAGGTCAACCCAGATAGGCTGGAACTTGGACAGTTCCTCCAGCGATTCGATTTCTTCCTGGAAGAGTCGACCATTGGCGAGCGAAAAGATATTGAGCATGGCTCACTCCCTGTAATGAATGGCATCTGGTGGCGGGGGGTGTTCGCTTTCAACGCCGATGCTGTCATGGGAGTTGAAAGCTACCAACTGGGGTAGGTTTCCAAGGAGTCATCTCCGATAGTCGCGATAGCCAAATTATCGCATTCCAGGCACTTAGGGCGGGTCAAAAAACGCCAGCAATTCGTCTTTTCGGGCATAGGCGTCACTCTCGCCCATGCCAATCAGGGCCTGGACAAAACCAGGCTCGAACAGCAGGTAGCTGACCAGGGCGCCGCCGCCACCTCGCAACACGCCCAAGGCCCCCAGCGCGTTGCGGGTGCTGCCTGGCAATTCTTTAAGGTGTTGCTGGGCCAGTGCATCGAGCGACCCACTGGGCTGAATTGACAGCACATCCACGTGCCTGTAGGGCAGGGCGGCGGCGGCTTCACGCGGCAACTGGCGGATGGTTTGCGTGACCCGGTTGGTCTGCTCCACATCGGCCTGCAGCGTGTCGTGGAACACGCTGGCCATGGCATGGCCAGCGATGTTGCCCAGCGTGGGGCGGCGTCGCGACGGCGCGCTGGAGCCGGCCAGTCCGGAACGCTCGGGCTGACCGACGCCCACCACCAGCACCCTGTCGGCGCCGAGGTGCATCGCGGGTGACAGCGGCGAGACCTGGCGCATGGAGCCGTCGCCAAAATGCTCTTGACGCCCGTCCACGAACAGGCTGGTCGATGGAAACAGGAAGGGGATGGCACTTGACGCCATCAGGTGCTCGATGGTGACGGGCTGGAATTCCGCGCGGCGACCGGGACGGGTCCAGCCCTGAAACGGGTCGTCTGCCTGGGTATGGCAAAAGGTCCAGTGAATGCCACTGGTGTAGCTTGAAGCGGTCACCGCCAGCGCCTGCAACTGCCCTTGGCTCAGGGCGGATTCGATCCCGGGCAGTGAGATCGCCTGATGCAGCGTATCGACCAGCGGCATATTGTCCAGAATCGCGCCGTTCAGACGGGCCTGCCGTGACAGGCTCCAGGCGGTGACGAACTTGTTCAGCCGGGCCCAGGGCGACACATTGAGGCGGTAAACATCGGCTGAGCGCAGCAGCGCCCAAAAGCCGGCCAGGCGTTCGAACGCGTCCAGGCCCTGCGTGGCGTAAGCCGCCAGGCAGGCGGCATTGATGGCGCCTGCCGAGGTGCCGATGAGCACCTGAAATGGGAATCTGCTGGGCTGGCCGATCCGCAGTTTGAGCAGGGTGGCCAGGGCCCGAAGCACACCAACCTGGTAAGCGGTGCGCGCGCCCCCGCCCATCAGCACCAGCGCGGTGTTGGCGCCCGCGGCCTGGGGCGGGGCGGAGCGCAAACTGGCATGCAGGATGGTGTCAAGGCTCATGGCTTGATTGTGCCGACAGGACCCGGCCCTGGCAATGACGTTGGGTATGGCAGCGATCGGCGATGCCCTTGCGTTCCCGCAATAAAAATCGGTTGCATTTCTGGGCCGCTGGGTGCATAGTGAATTGCAGTCTTTTCAACCCGAGAGCATCAGGAGGCTATTTATGAACTTGACAATCAGCGGTCATCATCTGGAGGTCACCCCGGCCCTGCGCAGTTATGTCACGGCCAAGCTCGACCGCATCATGCGCCACTTTGATCAGGTGGTGGATGTCAAGGTGTTGCTGACGATTGAAAACCTGAAGGAAAAGGAGCGCCGGCAGCGTGCTGAATGCAGCATCCGTGTCAAGGGCTCCGACATGTTCGCTGAAAGCGCCCATGCCGATTTGTACGCGGCGGTGGATGAGCTGGTGGACAAGCTTGACCGGCAGGTGGTGCGCCACAAGGACCGGTTGCAAAATCACCACCATGAGGCGCCCAAACGCCTGATGTAGATCGCACGCGCTGCGCCTGGCGGGACCGTTCGCCCCCTCGGTGCAGCGGTCGGGCCGGGCTGTCAGCTTGGGTGCATAATCCCGGCAGATATGAACCGTCTTGCATCCATTTTGCCTGCCGCTCAAGTTTTGGTGAGCGTCGACGCGACCAGTAAAAAGCGAGCGTTTGAAGAAGCCGGGCTGCTATTTGAAAATCTCTACGGCCTGAGCCGGGCCCTGGTCACCGACAGCCTGTTTTCGCGCGAGCGCCTGGGCTCGACCGGGCTGGGGCATGGGGTGGCTATCCCACACGGCCGCATCAAAGGCCTCAAAGCCCCCATGGCGGCGGTGTTCCAGCTAGCGCACGCCATTGGCTTTGATGCACCTGATGACCATGCGGTGGGTTTGCTCATCTTCCTGCTGGTGCCGGAGGCAGCCACGCAAAAACATCTTGAGATCCTGTCTGAAATTGCTGAAATGCTCAGCGATGCTAGGCTGCGCGAAAAACTGGCGGCCAGCACCGATGCCGCCGACCTGCATGGCCTGATCGCCAACTGGCGGTCGGCCCTGCCGGCCTAGGCCGCTCAACCTTCCGCCAGGCGCCACTGGATTCACTGTGAAACCCACCGTTGTCAGTGCTGATGTGCTGTTTGAGGAATTCCGTGGCACCTTGAAGTGGGAGTGGGTCGCCGGCCTGGGAGCGTCTGAGCGCCGCTTCGATGAGGTGGCTGTGCGCGCCGCCCGCTCTGGCGCGGACCTTGTTGGCTACCTGAATTACATCCACCCCTACCGAGTGCAGATTCTTGGTGAGCGGGAAATCGCATATCTGATGAACGCCACGCCAGAAGATTGCGCACGCCGCATTGCCCGGATCGTGACACTGGAGCCGCCAGCTCTGGTGCTCGCTGATGGCCAGTTGGCCCCCGACGCGTTGGTATCGATGTGCGAGCGGGCCCAAATCCCGATGTTTGCTACAGACGGGTCATCGGCTTTCGTCATTGATGTGCTTCGCGCCTACCTGTCCAAGCACTTCGCCGATCGGGCGTCGATGCACGGCGTGTTCATGGACATTTTGGGCTTGGGGGTACTGATTACCGGTGAGTCGGGGCTGGGCAAGAGCGAGCTTGGCCTGGAGTTGATCTCTCGTGGTAACGGGCTGGTGGCGGACGATGCGGTGGACCTGTTTCGAATCAACCAGGACACCATCGAGGGCCGCTGCCCGGCGCTCCTGATGAACCTGCTGGAGGTGCGTGGCATCGGCCTGCTGGACATCCGCTGCATCTTTGGCGAAACCGCGGTGCGCCGCAAGATGCGCCTCAAACTCATCGTCCATTTGGTGCGCCGTGAAACGCTGGAGCGTGACTATGAACGCATTCCCTATGAGCCGCTGAAACAGGATGTACTGGGTGTGCCGGTGCGCAAGGTGGTGATCCAGGTGGTGGCTGGGCGCAATATTGCCGTCTTGGTTGAAGCAGCGGTACGCAACACTATTTTGCAGTTGCGCGGCATTGACACTTACCAGGAGTTTGTCGAACGCCAGCGTAACGCGATGGACACCGGAGACTAAACCCGCCCCGGGTTGAAAGAATGAGAGGGCGCCGGCTCAGGGCGTCTGAGCGGTCGCCGGTCGGTTGCCGCAGTGCTCGCGGACGCAGTGGGCATAGAGACTCAGCGCATGGTCGGCAATGGCGAAACCCTTGAGCTTGGCCACTGCATGCTGGCGTTGTTCAATTTCGGCGTCATAGAATTCTTCCACCCGGCCACAATCAAGGCAGACCAGATGGTCATGGTGCTGGCCTTCATTGAGCTCGTACACCGCCTTGCCGCTCTCAAAGTGGCTGCGGGTCAAGATGTCGGCCTGTTCGAACTGGGCCAGAACCCGGTAGACGGTGGCGAGGCCGACGTCGGACCGGTCTTCCAGCAGCACCCGAAACACGTCTTCGGCCGTCATGTGGCGCTGGGCGCCCTTCTGGAAGATCTCCAGGATCTTCAATCGGGGGAGCGTTGCCTTCAGGCCGGTACTTTTTAGTTCGTCGATATTGGTCATGAAGGTCTCAGGCGGTTGCCGGCGCCGGTTCGCCTTTGAGGGCTCAAGCTGTGTGCTCAACCAGTACAATGAATCCATCATATCGCCAATGCAACGCCAATGCCCGCTCACAACCACCGCCTAGCCCGACTGAGCCTGCTGCTGGTGACCGGCGCCAGTTTGATGGCCTGTGGGTCGCTGGATTCCGCCAGCAACCGAGCCGTTAGTGTGGTGACGCCCTACAAGATGGACATCGTGCAGGGCAACTTCGTCTCTGCCGAGCAGTTGGCTGCCGTCAAGCCTGGCATGAGCCGCTTGCAGGTCCGCGACGTGCTCGGTACGCCCTTACTCGCCAGCATCTTCCATGCCGATCGTTGGGACTACGTCTTTACTTTCCGGCGTCAGGGCGCGCCTCTGCAGGCGCGGCAAGTCACGTTGTATTTCAAGGGCGATGCGCTGGAACGCGTCGACGCAGACAGCATGCCCACTGAGGCTGAATTCGTGGCGTCGCTGGATTCCGGCCGCAAAATCGGCAAGGTGCCAGTGCTGGAGGTGCCTTCCGACACCCTGAACCAGCGGCCTACACCGGCAAAACCTGCTGAAACCAAGCCGCTGCCGCCCCTGCCTGCAAGCTATCCGCCGCTTGAGCCGGTGCTGCGCTAAACCAAAAGGCCCGCCATGACCGACCCTGTATTGCATCGCATTGCCGTCGCCGGCGCCTCTGGGCGCATGGGGCAGATGCTGATCGAGGCGGTGCGCGCCGCTCCCGACACAATGCTCGGCGGCGCCCTGGATCGCTTTGGTAGCCCAGCCCTGGGCGCCGACGCTGCCGCATTTTTGGGGCAGACCAGTTTGGTGACCATTACTGATGATCTGCGCCAGGGCTTGGCGCATGCCGACACCCTGATTGATTTCACCCGACCCGAGGGCACACTGGCGCATTTGCGGGTGTGCCGTGAACTCGGCGTTAACGCCGTGATCGGCACCACTGGATTCAGTGAAACCCAAAAAGCCGAAATTGCTGAGGCGGCGCGCGACATTGCCATTGTCATGGCGCCCAACATGAGTGTGGGCGTGAACGTCACGCTTAAGCTGCTGGAGATGGCTGCGCGAGCGCTGTCCACAGGTTACGACATCGAAATCATCGAGGCGCATCACCGGCACAAGGTCGATGCGCCGTCCGGCACGGCGCTAAAGATGGGCGAGGTCATCGCTGCCGCGCTCGGACGCGATCTGAAAGACTGTGCCGTCTTCGACCGTGAGGGTGTGACCGGTGAGCGCGACCCGTCCAGCATCGGTTTTGCCACCATTCGCGGCGGCGACATTGTGGGTGACCACACGGTGCTGTTTGCAGGTACTGGCGAGCGCATCGAAATCACCCATAAGTCCTCCAGCCGGGCCACCTATGCCCATGGAAGCCTGCGCGCCGCACGCTTCCTGCGGCAGCACAAGTCAGGGCTGTTTGACATGTTCGACGTGCTTCAGCTGCGATGAACCTGGTTCAGCTCTACAACCAGGGAGACGCGCTCAGCCAAGGCGTGACACTGCTGCTGCTGCTGATGTCGGTGTGCAGCTGGGTTGTGATTGTCTGGAAAACCTGGTTACTGCAACGGGCTGGCGCAGATATCCGACGTTGTACCGCCGCATTCTGGCAAGGTGCGTCAGTGGCTGCTGCTACACCTGCGGTTCAGGCCTTTGACCGCGAAGCCCTGGTCTTGCCTTTGATCGAGGCCATACAACCACAAGCCAACAACACCCTGGCGACCGCCGGCGATCGGTCACAACAGCTCACCCGTGTGCTGCGCGACGCACTGCACGGCGTGCTGGCGAAGCTGCATTACGGCCAGGTGCTGCTGGCCACCGTGGGGTCCACGGCGCCGTTCGTGGGCCTGCTTGGTACCGTTTGGGGCATTTACCGTGCCCTGATCGGCATTGCCGATGCCGGCCAGGTCAGTATCGACAAAATCTCTGGTCCGGTGGGCGAGGCCCTGATCATGACGGCTGCCGGCCTGGCGGTGGCGATCCCTGCCGTGTTGGCCTACAACGTGATGGGGCGGGCTATCGCGCGCCTCGAAGCCGAGCTCGAAGGCTTCGCGCGCGACCTGCTTGACCTGGCGGTCAGCCCCTCGTTCCGGCTCAACTGAGCGGCAAGCAAAGCCACCCATGTCATTCGGACGTCTCGAGCGCTCGCAGGGCGCACAACCCATCAGCGAGATCAATGTCACGCCTCTGGTGGACGTGATGCTGGTCCTGGTGGTGATCTTCATCTTGACCGCGCCGCTGCTCACCAGTGCCATCAAGCTGGACTTGCCCCAAAGTGCGGCGGCAAAGCCGGTACAAGCGCCCGTCGCGCTGACGCTGGTGGTCGACCGCACTGGGCAGGTTTTTCTGGCCGACCAGGCGGTCACGCCCGAGCGTCTGGCGCAGCAGCTGCGTCAAACAGCACAAGACAACCCCGACACCGAGCTGCGGTTGCGCGCTGATGCGCAGGTGCCCTATGGGCGCATCGTGGAAGTCATGGGCGTGGCCCATCAAGCGGGCTTGCACCGGATCGGCTTTGTGGCTGACCCTGGTGCCCTGGCCAAACCCTAAAATCACACGCTGGCGGTCGACCGGACTGCCGATGATTGAATGCCCATGGACGAAAAATACAAGCACATTGCCGTTGAGCAAGCGGCCCAAAGCCACTGGACGGCTAACGATGCCTATCGCGTGACCGAAGACGCAGGCAAGAAGAAGTTCTACGCCTGCTCCATGCTGCCCTACCCCAGCGGCAAGCTGCACATGGGCCATGTG
>JBBAPO010000032.1:0-67391 GCA_040400795.1 Rhodoferax sp. | reverse complement strand
GCGCCAGGTTGACGGCGGTGGTGCTCTTGCCCACGCCGCCCTTGCCCGAGGCCACCGCCACAATGTTTTTCACCTTGGGCAGCAACTGCACACCGCGCTGCACAGAATGCGCCACGATGCGGATGACCACATTGACCGACACATTGTCCACACCAGCCACACTCTTGGCAGCGGCAATCAGCGCCTTACGAAAACCCGGAATCTGACTCTTGGCCGGGTAGCCCAACTCCACCTCAAAGGCCACATCGCCCTCATTCAAGGTGAAATTCTTGACTGCTTTGGACGAGACAAAGTCCCGCCCCGTATTCGGATCGATCACACCCGCGAGTGCGGCCATCACCACCTGTTCTGTCACTGCCATTGATTGCTCCTGTTGACGGGTAGTCTAGCGAAGTGCCGTTGCCCATGCGAGGCTAGGGTGCGAAGCGGTGCCCACCACTAACTTTCGACAGGTTTGGCGAAGCTTTCTTCGCTCGCAGTTATTGAGGCCTTTTTTCCAAACGAAAACGGGTCTGTCACCCTACCCAGTTTTCCACCTTCAGCCCGGGATAGTCCTTGAAATCGGCCTCGTTGTTGGTGACCAGCGTCAGTCCAAGGCTGAGCGCGTGGGCGGCAATCAGCTGGTCCAGGGCGTCGCGGCGGCGGTCACGCACCGCGGCGCGCAGCAGGCCAAAACTTTTCGCATCAGACTCATTGAATGGCAACACCGGAATCCGCTGTGTTAGCAAGGCCAGCACGCCTTCGTCCTGTGCCCGGTTGGCGGTCTGCATTTCCAGCCCTGCGCGCAATTCAGCGTAAGTCACCACCGACATCACGGCACTGCCCTGCGCCAAGGCTTGAAGCCGCCGCAGCACTTGGGGCGGCTGGCGCTTGATGATGTAGATGCAAATATTGGTGTCAAGCAGGTAGCGCATGGGGCTCAACCCTGCGCTTTGTCGATGACCGAGCCAGGGCTTGCATCAACGCTCAGGGGGCCGTTACCGCTCCAATCGCGTTCGCGTTGTTCGTGAAACTCCCGCCCTTCGGCCATGAAGTCGGGGCTGAACAGAGACAGGATGGGGGTCAGATCGCCAATGGTGGCCTGCACCACCGGGCGCAACACCAGCGTGTTGCCCACACGCTCGATGTCAATGTCCTGCGCGCCCTCTACAAAAGCCAGCTCTTTGGGGATGCGCACGGCCAGCGAATTGCCGCTCTTGAAAACTCGGGTCAACATCGGCTTACCTCCTTGGACACCAAAGTATATACAGGATATACAAATAAAGCATGAAACTACCCGGCTGATAGCGCTGGCCCTGCCCACCCCCGCTGACTAAAATCAGCCTCTCACCGCCTGAAAGCCCCCGCCCCATGTCGCGCCAACTGTTTGTCACCACCGCCCTGCCCTACGCCAACGGCACATTCCACATCGGCCACATCATGGAGTACATCCAGGCCGACATTTGGGTGCGATTCCAGCGGATGCAGGGCCACGCGGTGCACTTTGTCTGCGCCGACGATGCGCATGGCGCGCCCATCATGATCGCGGCGCAAAAGGCCGGCAAGACGCCGCAGCAGTTTGTGGCCGACATTGCCGCCGGCCGCAAGCCCTACCTGGATGGCTTTCACATCGCCTTTGACAACTGGCACTCCACCGACGGCGCCGAGAACCACGAACTGGCGCAGGCCATTTACCGCAGCCTCAAGGCCAACGGCCTGATCGCCACCCGCACCATCGCCCAGTTTTTTGACCCCGAGCGCGGTATGTTCCTGCCCGACCGCTTCATCAAAGGCGAATGCCCCAAGTGCGGCACCAAAGACCAGTACGGTGACAACTGCGAGTCCTGCGGCGCGGTTTACAGCCCGACCGAGCTCAAAAACCCGTATTCCGCCCTGTCTGGCGCCACGCCGGTGCTGCGCGACTCGGAGCACTATTTCTTCCAGTTGTCCGACCCGCGCTGCGCCGCCTTTCTGGAGGCCTGGACCCAGGGCAGCAATTCCCGCGGCGTGCCGCACCTGCAGCCCGAGGTGTTCAACAAGATCAAGGAATGGCTGCTGCCCAAGGAAGACGGCCAGCGCGACCTGGGCGACTGGGACATCAGCCGCGACGCGCCTTACTTCGGCATCGAGATCCCCGATGCGCCCGGCAAGTACTTTTATGTCTGGCTTGACGCCCCCATCGGCTACCTAGCCTCGCTCAAGAACCTGTTTGTGCGCCGCGCGGGTGACGCGGTGCTGGGCGCTCAGCAGTTTGACGCCTTTCTGGCCGACCCGGCCACCGAGCAGGTGCACTTCATTGGCAAGGACATCATCACCTTCCACACCCTGTTCTGGCCGGCCATGCTGCAGTTCAGCGGCCGCAAGGTGCCCGACGCGATCAACGTGCACGGTTTCCTGACCGTCAACAGCGAAAAAATGAGCAAGAGCCGGGGCACCGGCCTGGACCCACTTAAATACCTGAGCCTGGGCATGAACCCCGAATGGCTGCGCTACTACCTGGCGGCCAAGCTCAACGGTCGCAACGAAGACGTCGAGTTCAACCCCGAGGACTTCATGGCGCGGGTCAACAGCGACCTGATCGGCAAATACGTCAACATCGCCAGCCGGGCGGCCGGCTTCATCGCCAAGCGCTTTGACGGTGCACTGGGCGAGGTGTCGGCCGACGGGCAGGCGCTGCTGCACAGTCTGCGCAGCGCACAAGACACCATCGCCCAGCTGTACGAGAACCGCGACACGGCACGCGCCCTGCGCGACACCATGCTGCTGGCCGACCGCGTCAACGAGTACGTGGATGCCAACAAACCCTGGGAACTGGCCAAACAGGCCGGTATGGACGCGCGCCTGCAGGACGTGTGCACCGTGTGCATCGAAGCCTTCCGCGTGCTCTCGGTCTACCTGAAGCCAGTGCTGCCCACGCTGGCGGCCCAGGTCGAGGCGCTGCTGGGTGTAGCCCCGCTGACGCTGGCGGATGCCGGCGTGGCGCTGGGTGCGGGCCACCGCATCGGCAGCTACCAGCACCTGATGCAGCGCGTTGACACTAAACAACTTGAGGCATTGTTTGAGGCCCCAGCCCCCGTGGATACTGGCGTTCCAGCTATTGAATCCGTAGCACCGGGTGGCGAAGACATCGGCGCACCGATCAGCATCGACGACTTTACCAAGGTGGACCTGCGCATCGCCAAAATCGTGCAGTGTGAGGCGGTAGAGGGCTCCAGCAAGCTGCTGCGCCTGACCCTGGACGCAGGCGAGACCGACGCCGCCGGCCAGCCCCGGCTGCGCAACGTGTTCAGTGGCATTGCCAGCGCCTACCGGCCCGAGCAGCTGACCGGGCAGCTCACCGTGCTGGTGGCCAACCTGGCGCCCCGCAAAATGAAGTTTGGTGTGTCCGAGGGCATGGTGCTGGCGGCCAGCCATGGCAACGAAAAAGCCCAGCCGGGTATCTTCATCCTGAACCCAGGGCCGGGGGCCACGCCCGGCTTGCGGGTCCGCTAGCCCTTCCCCCTACTTTCAGACTGCGAGATCGCCATGATTCCCTGGATCCGCGGCTGGACAGACATAGAACGCACCCCCCAGGCGAACACCCGTCTGGGTGTAACCCTGACATTTGTAGCCGGCGCCACCAATGCCGGCGGCTTTCTGGCCGTGGGCCAGTACACCTCGCACATGACCGGCGTGGTGTCGACCATTGCCGACGCCCTGGTGCTGGGCAACCTGCTGCTGGCGCTGGGTAGCCTGAGCATGCTGCTGGCGTTTCTGGGCGGCGCCATGTGCACCGCCGTGCTGGTGAACTGGGGTCTGCGCCGCGCCCTGCTCAGCGCCTATGGCCTGCCGCTGTTGCTGGAGTCCCTGCTACTGCTGATCTTCGGGCTGTTTGGTGGCGCCATCAACCTGGCGGGGGCCATTTTTGTGCCCCTGACGGTGCTGCTGCTGTGTTTCATCATGGGCTTGCAAAATGCCGTGATCACCAAGATTTCGCGCGCCGAAATCCGCACCACCCACGTGACCGGGCTGTTGACCGACTTCGGCATCGAGTTGGGCAAACTGCTTTACGTGAATGGCAGTCACGACCCGAACCCAGTGCTTGCCAACCGGCACAAACTGGCGCTGCAGGGCAAGCTGATCGCCAGCTTTCTGGTGGGCGGACTGGTCGGGGCCATGGGCTTCAAGCAGGCAGGTTTCATCATGTCATTGCCGCTGGCCCTGGTCTTGCTGGCACTGGTGCTCCGACCAATCTGGACCGACCTGCGGCGGCACCTGCAGCCCATCTGACGCCAGTTACTGGCCATGGCAGTACGGGAATCCAGCGCGGCTTGGCGGGCCGCTAAAATAGGCTGAAAGGTCACACCCATGAGTTTCTTCTACCGCACCCCCTACCAATCTGAAGTCACCCGCTTCATCGACTCGCTCAAGGCCAAAGACCCCAAGCTCGAAGGCAAACAGCGTCAAGGCCGCGAGCTCTTGTGGGACAAGGTGGTGGATCGCAGCGCGCAGGGCGAGTACCGTGAGGGTGGCGTGGCACAAAAGCCTTACGTCTACCAGACTGACAGCGCCCAGGGCTGAGCATGGCCGAGGTGGCCACCATGCCGGAGGTGGTCGACCACGTGGCGGTAGCGCGGCTTTATGGCGAGCCGCTGTTCGCCATGCCGCAAGACCTGTACATCCCGCCCGATGCGCTGGAGGTGTTTCTGGAGGCCTTCGAGGGCCCGTTGGATTTACTGCTCTACCTGATCCGCAAGCAAAACTTCAATATCCTCGACATTCCCATGGCCGGGGTGACCCGCCAGTACCTGAGCTACGTGGAAGAAATCCGCGGCCGCAATTTGGAGTTGGCGGCCGAGTACCTGCTGATGGCCGCCATGCTGATCGAGATCAAGTCGCGCATGCTGTTACCGCCGCGCAGGGTGGCCGAGGGCCAGGAAGCCGAAGACCCGCGCGCCGAGTTGGTGCGCCGGCTGCTGGAATACGAGCAAATGAAGCTGTCTGCGGCCCGCCTGAATGCGCTGCCCCAGCTAGGCCGAGATTTCCTCAAGGCTCAGGTGTTCATCGAACAATCGCTGCAGCCCCGATTCCCCGAAGTGCACCTGGCTGACCTGCAAGAGGCCTGGCGTGACATCCTGAAACGGGCCCGGCTGGTCCAGCACCACCACATCACCCGCGCCGAGCTTTCGGTGCGCGAGCACATGAGCCTGGTCCTCAAAAAATTGCAGGGGCGCCGTTTTGTCGAATTTGAAGCCCTGTTTGACGCCAGCAGCGGCGCACCAGTGCTGGTAGTGACCTTTATTGCCCTGCTGGAGCTGGCCAAGGAGACCCTGGTTGAGATCACCCAGGCCGAGGCCTTCGCGCCGATCTACGTGCGGCTGGCCTACACACCGGCCTGAGCCTCAACGGCGCGGCAAGACTCAAGCCGTCTCGCCCGTTGGCTCGCGCCCCATCAAACGTGCCACCGCGTCAGCCGCCAGCAGTTCACCGTCAAGCAGCGCCACCACCGTTTGCGCAATAGGCATCTCCAGCCCCAATTGACGGGCCCGCTCGACCACCGTACGAGCGCTGTACACGCCTTCGGCCACATGACCTAGTGACGCCACGGCCTGCGCGCAGCTCTGACCGGTAGCCAGCGCCAAGCCCACCTGCCGGTTGCGCGACAGGCTGCCCGTGGCCGTCAGCACCAGGTCACCCAAACCACTCAAACCCATGAAAGTGTCGGGCCGTGCGCCCAGGGCCACGCCCAAACGCGTCATCTCAGTCAAGCCGCGGGTGATCAGCGCCGCGCGCGCATTCAGGCCAAGATTCAGGCCGTCGCACAGACCGGTGGCAATGGCCAGCACGTTCTTGACCGCACCACCCACCTCAACACCGACCAAGTCGTCGTTGGCGTAGACCCGCAGCGCCGGACCGTGAAAGGCCGCCACCAGAGCCTGACGGACAGCCAGGTGCGGGCTGGCCGCCACCAAAGCCGTCGGCTGACCGCGCGCCACCTCCAGCGCAAAACTCGGCCCGCTCAAGGCGCCAGCCAGCACCGCTGGCGCCACCTGACTCTGGATTTCATGCGCCATTAGGCCAGCACTGCCGGCCACACCGGGCTCGAAGCCCTTGCACAGCCAAGCCAGGGGAACACGGCAGTCGGCCAGCTGCGCCAGCAGACCGCGCAAGCCGGCCATTGGGGTGGCCAGTACCACCAGCTCGGCGTCTGCAGCCAGCGCATCAACGCCGGCTTGCAGCGGCCCCATCAGGCGCAAGGCAGGGGGCAGGGCGACGCCCGCGAGATAGCGGCGGTTTTCTTGTGTGGTCTGCATTGCTGCAGCCTGATCAGCGTCGCGAGCCCAAAGGGTCACAGCGTGCTCGGCCTGCCGGTGGCCGGCCGCGCTCACCGCCAAGGCTGTGCCCCAGGCACCTGCACCGATCACTACTATTTTCATAGCAGACTATGCCCGTGGTACAAGGGCTAGGGGCCTAAATGATCACTGAGTGACGATGCGCGGCGCGTCGTCTGCTGCCGCTTGCTGTTGCTGCTCGTACATCGCCTGGAAATTAATCTCCGACAGATGCACTGGCGGAAAGCCGCCGCGCTGAATCAAATCGGCCACATTACCGCGCAGGTAGGGGTAAACGATTTGCGGGCAGGCAATGCCCATGATTTGGCTCATCTGCTCAGCAGGCAGATTACGAATCTCAAAGATACCAGCCTGCATCACCTCGGCCAGGAACACGGTCTTGTCCTTGATCTTGGTCTGCACTGTGGCGGTGACGGTGACCTCAAACACGCCTTCTGCCACCGGGTTGGCATTCACACCCAGCTGTATGTCTACCGTGGGGGATTCCTGCTCTAACAAGATGGCAGGGGAATTGGGTTGCTCCAACGAGGCTTCCTTAAGGTAGACGCGCTGAATCTGAAAAACGGGGTCGAGTTGCTCTGACATGGCGATACTTTCTGGTCAAACTAAAAAGCCCGCCCTTGGTCCGTCACGACAGACCCTCGGCGGGGTTCGGGAGAATTATGTCAGCAGGTCCGCCGATGAACGATGGCGCGGAACCGAATTAGGGGTTTCACGCCCAAACCAGCGGAAATTTCATAAGACGGCTAAACCTTCAATTTTCATCAGTGAGGGGTATCCGTCTAAAATTTAATGGTGATGGAGTCTTAGAAATTCATCTCAGTACCTGATCAGTTGTGGCATCGGCCAACACAAAGCAGGTGTGACTTATAGGCTTGGGTAAGAATGGTCATCAAGAGCAAATCAAGAGGCAAAAGCGAGATAGCGGCTATCCGCTCCAGGAGTTTGCTTGACTCGCGCAGGCTGTTCTACTTCTACCATGTGGCGCGGCTTGGGAGCGTCAGCGCAGCCGAGGCAGCGCTTGACATTGCCCAATCGGCGCTGACGCGACACCTCCAGCAATTGGAGTCCGACCTGGGCGAACAGCTGCTGCAGCGCAATGGCCGAGGGATGACCCTGACGGCAGCCGGCGAGATTCTTTTCCGCCAGGCTGGGGGCATTTTGCAAGACATGGCTGCTACCGTCAGTCTGA
Organism: Rhodoferax sp.; assembly: GCA_040400795.1. Taxonomy (GTDB): domain Bacteria; phylum Pseudomonadota; class Gammaproteobacteria; order Burkholderiales; family Burkholderiaceae_C; genus Rhodoferax. The sequence continues at coordinate 59,888 of JBBAPO010000032.1, read as the reverse complement.
TCGAGCAACATAAGGTGCAAGAGGAAGCAGGCGAGATCACGATCGCTTTTCCGCCGGCCACGGCCAATATCTTCATGCCCGACGTTGTGCGACGGTTCATTGACCAGTTTCCCAGCGTGCGCCTGACGGCCCACGAAGCGCGAACGGACTTGGTATTTGACATGCTGGCGTCGGGTCAGGTTGATTTGGCGATCGTGATGCACGAAACGACGTCCCAGAAAATCACCATGCAGAAACTGCTCAGCGATCAGCTTTTTCTGGTCATGGGTGCCCAGCACCCCTTTGCAGGCCGCCCCTCCGTCGCCCGCGAGGCATTGGCGGATATAGAGCTGATTCTGCCCATCGCGACCCATGGAACGGGTGCCAGTATTCAGTCTTATTGCGCCGATGGCGGCATTCATCTGGATGCACAACTGCGACTCGACAGCCTCAGAATAACCAAGACAGTGCTGCACGACAACCGCTTTTGCGCGATCCTGCCCAAGCTCTCGTGCGCGGCGGAAATCGAGGCCGGTGAGCTCGTCGCGCTGCCTCTTGACCCGCCACTCAAACGCTCTATGTTTCTTGGTCGCCTGCGAGACCGACCAGAGACAGCCGCCATGAAAGCGCTTTCCCAAAAGATTGCAAGCGTTGTCCGCGTGCAAGCCGGGGACTAAGCGACTCCCTACTCCCTGACCCACTTACTCCATTGCGCGATGAAAGAGGTCTTGTTCACGGTACGGCCTCCATGTTTGCGCCCAATGAAGCGGGAACTAGGCTTGCATGAATTAAGTGTGTATAGCCCTCAAAACTCTAACGTGGCCGAGACGCCGGCCAGCCAAGTTCGCCCTGGCGCGGGTTCAAAATAGCGGCTGTTCCCTTCGTTCACGATCACCGAGCCCGCGTAGTCTTGCGCGAGCAAATTGTCCACGCGCAGGAAGCCGTTGAGTGTCCACGCCCTGGCAGTCGCCAGGTAACCTAGGTGGGCCGCCAGCAAGCTGTAGCCGGGCGCAGCGTCGGTGTTGGTATCGTTCACGAATACCCGGCTCACATGGCGCACTTCCGCGCCGCCGCGCCAGCCTTGGGCCGGCGCCCAGTTCAGCGCAGCGAACAGGGACGAACTCGCCAATCCGGGAATGCTGTTGCCAGAAGGGATGACCGTGTTGGGCACAGCGCAGGGCGTGGTCGTGCAGGTGATGAAGGCATCGCGGTAACGCGCATCAAGCAGCGTGTAAGCGATTCGTACGACCCAGTCGTTCTGAAAATACTGGTTCCAGCCCAACTCTAGGCCACTCCGGTGGGTAGCGCCGGCATTCTGAAACGTGGTGCGGCCACCGGAGTTGGTCTGGGTGACGATTTCGTCATTGGTTTCAGTCCTGAAGACGGCCAGAGTGGCTTCACCCCAGGCGGCTGAACGGGTCTTGAGCCCGAGTTCTAAGCTGGTGCTGCTCGACGCCTGCAGCGCCAGGTTGAGGCCGGTGCCCCCGCCAGGTCGGTAAGCGAGTTCGTTGAGGGTGGGGGTTTCGAAGCCACGTCCGGCGGTCGCGTACACATGCACGTCGCTGCTGAGCGCATAGACCGCACCGAGTACCGGCGATGTTGCGCTGTAGGCCACCGAACCACTGTCGTCCGGATTGAGACCAAAGACGTAGTTGTCGGTGGAGCGGAAGCGCACCTCGCTGTGCCGCAAGCCGCCAGAAAGGCTCAGATCTGAAGTGACCTTCCAGGTGCCCTGCAAGTACTGGTCGGAACTGGACACGTCGTTCCGCTCATCGCGCCTCAAAGCGCCCTGAACGCCGAGCACCGGTCCAATAAAGTTCTGGAAACCTTGCCGCCTTTCGGACAGGTCGTCGTAAGCGAGCCCGGCCACCACTGTCAGCGGCTTATCCAGCCACTGGGTCTTCAAAGTCCAACGCGCATCGATCCCGCGATAGTCGCGCCCCAGCGCGATAACGCCGCCAGGATGCAGCGGGCCCGCCTGCGTGTTCACGGGGATTGACTGGAACTGTTGGGTACCCCGATGCCCCAGGTATGTCGTGAGCGCGAAGGTGTTAGCAGGATCGACGCGTCGCTCATAAACCAGGCCCGCCTGAGTCTGGTCCACCGTCTTGCGGGTGTCGAAAATCAACGCGGATGCATCCACGCCGCGCGGGTTGGCATCGAACTGCGCGCGCGTTAGGCCCAGCGGATCCTGCGCGCGCGGCAGCGACATATTGTTGGTAACCAGGGTCACCGTGCTGTAGTCGTCCGGGCGCAGCGTCAGCTTGGCGTTTGCCAGGCTCCTGTCGGCGGCACTGTGGTCGCGATAACCATCGGTGTGAAAATGGCTGGCGCCCACCACATAACCTATGCCGTTGGTCGCTCCACTGGCCTGAGCACCGATGCGCGACATGCCGTCGTTGCCCGCAACGACATCAAGGCGCAGCCGAGGCGCACCTGAGCCTTCTTCGGTGAACACCTGGACCACGCCGCCCGACGAGTTGCCGTACAGCGCCGAAAACGGCCCGCGTAGTATCTCTATACGATCCACTGATCCCAGTTCTACATTCGATATCTGGCCCTGCCCATCGGGCAGCGTCCCGGGTATGCCGTCCAAGTACAGGCGCACGCCGCGGATGCCGAAAGTTGAGCGGGCGCCGAAGCCCCGCACCGAGATCTGTACGTCCTGCGCGTAGTTCTGCCGGTCACGTGCCAAGAGGCCCGGCACGCCGCCCAAACTCTCGGAGATGTTGACCTGCGCACGGTTGGCCCGGATGTCGTCGCCTTCCAGGCGGTCAATGGATGCGGGCACGTCAAAGCCCAAGGCGTCCACGCGCGTAGCCGTCACGACGATCGGGCTCAACATTCGGGGGGCGGCTCTAAGCTCCGCGCTGGCCTGCGCCATCGCGGCGGTGGGCAGCAGCAGGCTTGCCAATGTGTGCAGCAGGAACCGGGTCGGGAGGAACCGGGGCGGAATGATGGGCATAGGGGGCTCTCGGTTACTAAACAGTGTCTTACTGGGCATGGTGCGTCAGGATGTGCGGGTCAGGCCCAGCCGCTCGACGTTGCGGCGCTCGGCCGCATAGGCTTCGCGCAATGCCGCGGCATAGGCCTCAGGCGGCAGGTAGCTGGGTTCCTGGTCATACTTGGCAAGTTCCGCGATGTGTTGTGGATCAAACAGCGCGGCCTTGAAAGCGCTATGCAGCACTTCCAGCGTTTGCGGCTCCAGGCCGGCCGGCCCGACCAGTCCGTACGGCGACATGGCGACAATGCCGTAGCCCAACTCCTTGAGGGTCGGCACCTCGGGCCAGCGTTTGGTGCGCGCCTCGCCGAAAGTCACCAGCAGGCGCAGCCGGCCCGAATCCAGGTACGGGGCGAAACCGTTCGAGTTGACGCCGGCCATCAACTGGCCCGAGGCAAGCGCGACCATCTGTTCGGCCGTGCCCTTGTAGGGAACGTGGATGTAGCTCAGTTTCCTCTTGGCAAATAGTTCGCCCAGCACGATGTGTGGTGTGGTGCCAAGGCCGTTGGTCGATATGGTCAGCTCACCGGGTCGCGCCGCGGCGAATTGCAGCAGGTCTTCCATGCTTCTGAAGGCGCTGGCCGTCGGCACCAGCACGCCGAAGGTGACGCCGGAGATCTGGATGATGGGGGTGGTATCGCGGATCGGATCCCAGGCGACCTTTTGCAGATGCGGCACGCGCAATGCGGGGAAGGGCAACTGCGCCAGCATGTAGCCATTCGGCGGAGCATGTTGCAGGATCGGCATCGCCAGTGTGCCGCCGGCGCCCGGCCGATTCTCTACCACGACGCGCTGGCCCAGGTGCTTCCCGGCGAGGTCGGCGAGCAGGCGCAGGGTCACGTCAGTGGCACCGGCCGCCGGCCATGGCACCATCATGCTGATCGGCCTCACTGGAAACGCTGGCTGGGCCCGACCAGCCAGAGGTAAACACGCGCTGCCCAGAGATGCGAGCAGCACACGACGTGTCATCGCCCCCAACCTTGGTTTCGCCAGATCCACCGACGGGGTACAGTCGTCCTTGGGGCAGTCCGGTGAACCACTTGAGAGCGGGCCGCGCCCGGATGGGCGGATGTGGCGGGTGTTCATGGCCCACCGCCCCGCTTGGCCAGCGCACCGAAGCCACGCTGGGGGTCATAGCCCCAGCACGCCAGCCCGAAGCACACGATCAGCGTACCGAGTACGATCCAGGGCGAAATGCCCGGGTCCTTGCCATACAGGGCGAAACGGACCCATTCCACGGCATGCGTGAAGGGGTTGAAACGCGCCAACTGGTACACCCATTGCGCCCCCGATTCCTCCAGCTTCCAGAGCGGGTATAGCGCCGTAGACATAAAGTACATCGGGAAAATCACGAAGTTCATGGTGCCCGCAAAGTTCTCCAACTGCTTGATGTGCACGCTCAACAAGAGTCCCAGAGAACCCAGCATCAGCGCGGCCGACGCGGTGGCAACCAGCACATGCAGGCTCTGGCTGCCCAGCCACGGCAGGCTGGTGCCCAGCAGCGAAGCGACTATTACAAAGGCCAGCGCCTGCAGCATCGACAACACGGCGGTGGATAGCAGCTTGCATGCCAGTACCCACCAGCGCGGCAGCGGTGCGGTCAGCAGCAGGCGCATCAGGCCCATCTCACGGTCGTACACCATGGCCAGCGACGATTGCATGCCGTTGAACAGCAGCACCATACCCACCAGGCCCGGCACGATGTACACGTCGTAGGAGACATAGGTGTCATAAGGCTCCGTGATGGCCAAGCCGAACACGCTGCGAAAACCAGCCGCGAACACCGCCAACCACAGCAGCGGGCGTACCAGCGCCGAGGCCAGGCGCCCGTACTGGCGCGAGAACTTGAACAGCTCCCGCGACACAATGGCCAGTAGTGCCTGCGTCATGTGCTGCGTGCGCGAGCGGGGGCGGGGTGAGGCGTTGGAATTCATGCGCGGTTCAGCCTTTGGTCTTGCACAGCTTCTCGCCATCGTCGGCGCCCAGCGTGTCGAGCGTGTTGCGCGGGTGCAGCACGCCGTCCAGCGGCATAGTGCCGACCACGCTCTGGCCGTCGGTGAGCAGCAGCGGTTGGCGCAGCTGGCGATCCCAGGGGCGGAACTGCATGCTGATGCCTTTGGCGCCATCCAGGTCCAGCGCCACCAGGGCCTTGGCCAGGGCAACGGGCTCGCCGCGCGGCTGGGCCAGCGCCGCCGCCACCAGCGCCTTGCCAGCCATCCAGCCGGCCCAGTCATGGTCTGTCATAGGCCGCTTGGCCGCCAGCGCAAAGCGGCGGGACAGCTGCGGTGCACCGAAGCGTTCGAATTGCGGCTGCCAAGCCAGGGCCACCAGCCCGGCGTCACCCACCACGGGCCTCGGGCTGGCCGTGTTGTAGGGAAGGGTGCGCGCGAACTCGCCGTCGCTGTCCACCACCCACACCACGTCGTAGGACAGGTTCGCAGTGAGAAGCGTCGTGTTGGCCAGTGCGCGTTCACGTGGGTCGGCGGACAGCTTGAACGGCTTGTTGACCACCAACTTGAGACCGTAGCGCTTGATGGCCATCTGCGCCACCTGGCTCCGTTGCGCGTCCTCTGGGCTGGGGCCGGTGAGCAACAGCACCTGACTCCACCTGCGACCGGTCAGCGCCTGCGCTGTCGCGTCGGCACGCATGCGTTCGCTGGGCAAAACGTGGTACAGGTTGGGCGCGCAATCCCGTTCACGCAGCTTGTCAGCGCTGGCGCCAATGTTGAACACTGGCACGCGCACCGCACCCGCCACGCCAGCGACCCATGCGGCAGGCAGGTTAAGCAGCAGCACTGGTGCACCGCCCTGCACCGCCTTCACCGCTGCCTGGCGCGCTGCCTCCATGTTGGCGGCCAGTTCGGTCTTGAGATCGATGGTCAGCTGCGCCGCTTCGAGTTCGAACTGCGCATCTTCCAGGGCCACCGCGACGCTGTCGGAAGCGGGGCCGCCGGGATGCCCCAGGTAGGCGCGTTCCCGGCGTGTGCGGCTCAGCTCCGGGTTGTCAGCCTGCTCGATCAGCGTGACCCTCCAGGTTACCGCCATGGATGGTGCGCTGGGCGCAAGCAATGCCCCCGTCAGGAACAGGGTGCGGAACAGAATGCCTATGCGCATGGACAAGTCAAGGCTCAGTCAAGAATGACCACACTGTGTGGCACGCGGCCCACGGGAATGGTCTTGATGGCCTTGGCGCCGGCGACGTCAACCACGGTCATGTCGTCGGACAAGCCGTTGACGACCAGCAACAGCGACTCGTCCTTGGTCAGCGCCACGTTCCATGCTCGTTTGCCGGCCAGCACGAGCTGGGTCACCTCACGCTTGGCGACGTCCACGAAGGCGACATGGCTGGAACGGCCTAGGCCCACGAAGGCACGCTTGCCGTCGCGTGCCATCGCCAGGCCCACCGGCGTAATGTCGCTTGCGCGTGCACCCTTGATGGCGAAGTTGATGGTCGCAATCACCCTCATCTCACGCGTCGAGATGATGCTGAGGCTCGCCCCAAGCTCGTTGGTAACCCACAACTCGTTGCCATCGGGCGTGAGCGCCAGACGCCGCGGGCGTTTGCCCACCGGGATGTTCTTGACGATCTTGCCACTGGCCACGTCGACCACGTGCACCATGCTGGCGACTTCCGAGGTGACATACACCGTCTTGCCGTCGGCAGAGGTACGCACACCTTCGGGCTCTTTACCGACCTTGATCTCCGCGCTGCGTTTGCCGCTGGCCACGTCGATAACCGACAACACGGCATCGTCCTCGTTGGAGACGTACAAGGTCTTGCCGTCTGGCGACAGGTCGAACATCTCAGGATCTTCGCCCAGTGGGATGCGCCGCAACGACTTGCGACTGGCAACGTCAATCACGTCGGCGGTGTGGTCATTGCTGCAGGCCACCAGTAGTTGCTGGCGGTCCGGCGTCAGCTGCATGTGGCGCGGTCGCTTGCAGGTGGCGATGGTGCCCTGGACGTTGAGGCTACGCAGATCGACGATGGTGATGGCATTGTCTTTCTCGCTCGACACCAGTGCGACGCCTTGCGCCTGCGCGGCTGGTGAATGAGCCAACATCGCGCAGAACAGCAGCGCACAAGTTTGGATGAGCCTGGGGGTGGGCCATATAACGGATTTCATTGTGTGGATGTCTCCTTGGTTGACGCCGTCGCCGGGGCGGTTCGGGCAATGAATCCTTGCTCCAGCGTGGCATGCCCCAACGCATGCGTCACGTCAGCCGGGCTGCCGTCGGTGACCAGCTGACCCTGGTGCATGAGCATCACGCGGTCGGCGTCCACGGCTTCCTCGACCCAGTGAGTGGCCCACAACACGCAGCTACCGCGCTCGCGCACGTCGCGGCGCACGGCGCCCAGCAGGTCGCGCCGAGACTTCGGGTCCAGCCCCACGGTGGCCTCGTCCATCAGCAGCAGGCCAGGCCGGTGCAGCAGGGCACGCACCAATTCGACCTTGCGCCGAGTGCCTCCTGAGAGCTCACGCGCCGGGCGGTCGATGTCCGCTGTCAGGCCCAGCGCCGCGCAATCGGTGGTGATGCGTTGCTGTGTGGTGGCGCGGCCTAGGCCGTGCAGATCGGCATGAAACTGGAGGTTGCGCCGTATCGTCAGGTCCAGATCTAGCGCTTGCTGCTGGAACACCACGCCGATACGTGCCAGGGCCGCAGCGGGGTTGCGTTGCAAGTCCATGCCGTCCACGGTGATATCGCCTTGGTCGGGTACGAACAGGCCAGTGAGCAGTTGGAACAGCGTAGACTTTCCGGCGCCATTGGGGCCCAGCAACGCGCAGAATTGCCCTTGCCGCAGGTCGAAGCTGACGTCGTCCACGGCCTTGCGGCTGCCGTAGCGTTTGGTGATGCCCTTGATAGACAGCGTGGCCGAGCCTGGCATGGTGTCGTTCATGACCTGGCGGGCTTGCCAAATGCGTGGCTTAGCGTCATGTGGAATTGACGTGATCAATTTTGATTTACGGTGCGGTTTCGAAGCCGCTGGCGGAGAAGCTGGCTCTGGCCGCTGTGCCGCGCAGGAAAACCAGCAGCCGCTTGGCCTCGTTCTCATTGGGCGCGCCGGAGATCAGCGCAGCGTCATAACGCGTCCACTGCTGCAGTTCCGCCGGCAGCAGCGCGGCGACTTGCACGTCCTTGGCAAGCAGGATCAGCGGCGTGGGGTACATGCCGATTTCGATATCGCCGAAACCTACCGGCGCCACCGGGTTGTTGCCGGAGCCGAATTGCAGCTTGGCTTTCAGTGCGTCGGTCAGGCCAAGACGCTCAACCACCGCACCCGCTTGCAGTCCCGCCGGGTTCTCTTGCGGATCGGCGTAAGACAGCGACTTGGCATTTGTTAAGGCCTGTTTCACTGCCGCTGCACTGGAGAGGTCGGGCACCTTCACGCCTTTGCGCATTGCCACCGCCAGGCCGGAACGGCCAAGCGTGGCGCGTGTAGCGGTTTGCGTCTGACCGCCCTTCTCCAAGGTGTCCATTTCCTCTTGCGAGGCGATCACCAGATCTGGATGGTCCGCGCCATGCACCTTGGCCTTGAGTTGCGAACGGCTGGCATTCACGACCACGATGGCCTCGCCGGTTTCTGCACGGTATTTGGCCAAGGCATCGGCCAAGGCCGCCTTGACGGGGCCGACGCTGACCACAGTGAGTTCGCCCGGGCCCGCAAAAGCAAGCGGGGCCTCCACAGCCAATGCGGCGATGCACAGCGCAACGGGAAGATGCCGCGGGGACACGATGTCGAAAAATGGCGTGCGCATAACCTGACCTTCAGGGTTTCTTTTCGCCGGCCACGACGTAGGCGAACAGCTCACCGATCTGGTCCTGCGACAACACGCTCCTCCACGGCGGCATGCTGTTCTTGCCGTTGCCAACCGAGGTCATGAACCTGGAACGCTGCGCGGGCGGAAACGTGAGCAGATTGAAGAATCCACCGCCGGTATCCACCATTTTTTCACCATGGCAGATGGCACAGTTTTTTTTGTACAAGGCCGCTCCGGCGGCAATTTGCTCCGGCTTGAAAGTCGCCGCATCTTGTGCTTGCGCACCTGCGTACGCCACAGAAAGAACCAACGCACAAGCAGCAGGAAGCTGCCGCGATACGAAATTTGAACGCACTTCAAAATTCCCTTCAAAAAGTCAGAGCCGGCCGGGATGCGGCATGGCGCACCCCGGTCGGTTCAGGAGAAGCTCACTTACTCAGGGATGGCAAAGGTCCACACCGATCCGCCATTAGGAACTGTGGCTGCCGCCGGTCCGACGAAACGCCGGCCCAAGCCGCCAAAACCAGACAACACGGTGACGTACTGCTTTCCCTTGTATTTCCAGGTGATGGGGTTAGAGTTGATACCAGAACTGGTCTGAAATTGCCACAGCTGCTTGCCGTCGTCTGCGTCCAGCGCAATGAACTCGCCGGTGTGGCGACCCGTGAACAACAGACCGCTCTGGGTCGCCAGCATCGAGCTCCAGTTGGCATGGTCGTTCAGCGGCACCTGCCATTTCGGCTTGCCCGTCATCGGATCGATGGCGGACATATAGCCTCGTGGCCCATTGGGCTCGTAGTCGAACTTGATGTCCTGCATGCCAGTCCAACGGTCACCCGGTTTGTGGGGCAGTTTCAGAGGCATGAGTTTTTGCGTCGACAACATGTGAATGGTGTTCGCATAAAGCAGACCGGTGTTCGGATTGAACGCCGCATGTTGCCAGTTCTTGCCGCCCAGGATGCTGGGCCACAGTGCCACGTTCTCACCTGCGCGCAACTTGGCTGCCACCTCGGTTTCAACCGGCCGACCGGTGCTCAGGTCTACCTTGCTCGCCCAGTTGACCTTCTCGTAGGGGTTGGCTGCAAGCAACTTCCCATCTGCCCGGTCCAGCACGTAAGCGAAACCGTTACGGTTCAATTGCATCACCGTTTTGCGGGTTTTTCCTTCGACCTGAATGTCGCCCAATATCAGTTCGGACACGGCGTCGTAGTCGTACGTGTCGTTGGGCGTGAACTGGTAATGCCACACCATCTCGCCGGTCTTGGGGCGCACCGCGATCACTGATGCGGCGTAAAGGCTGTCGCCCAAACGGTAATTAGGGTTCCATGGCCCGGTGTTGCCGGTGCCCCAGTAGACCAGGTCAAGGTCGGGGTCGTAAGAGCCGGTGATCCAGGTGCTGCCGCCCCCTCTCTGGTAGGCGTCCGCAACGCCCCAGGTGTTGGCGCCCGGGTCACCTGGTCCGGCGGTGGTGTAACGCCGCCACAGGGCATTGCCCGTGGCCGCGTCGTAACCCGCGATGAAGCCGCGAATGCCGAACTCCGCGCCGGAGATGCCGGTGATCAGAACACCGTCGGCCACTACCGGCGCACTGGTAATGGAGTAGCCGTCTTTCCACTCTATGACCTTGGTCTTCCAAACTTCCTTACCGGTTTTCTGATCGAGCGCCACGACATAGGCATCCAGCGTACCCCGCAGTACCAGACCGTTGTACAGCGCCACGCCCTTGTTGGACACGCCGCAGCACACAATGCGGGGGGTGTCGGGATCGAAGTCCACCGGCGTGCGCCACAATTGCTTGCCGGTTACGGCGTTGATGGCCACGGTCCACTTGGCATTGCTGACGAACATCACGCCATCAAGCACCGCGGGTTGGCCCTGCTCGCCAAAATCGTTTTCGAGCGAAAGCGACCACGCGGGCGACAACTTCTTGACGTTGCCCTTGTTGATCTGCTCAAGTTTGGAGAACCGCTGTTGCCCATACCCCATGCCATAGGTCAGCACGTTGTCGGGGTTCGCGCCGTCGCGCTTGAGGTCTTCACGGGTCTGCGCCTGTACTGCAAGAGCGGCGGCCAAGGCCAGTCCTGCAGCCAAGGCACTCAACATGGTTATTTTCATAGAGGTCTCCGTTGGTTGAAAAAGGCGGCCATGCCGCTCGGGGGGGGGTGATGGTTTAAAGGTCGTCTTGCCGTGCATCGCCGAACCCATGCCGATGATCACGGCCCCTTCTAACTGCGAGTGAATGCGTGCGAGATTCAGATCGTCAAAACCATGGCGGCACATTGACGTTGTCTCGGGTTTTTGCGTGATCGGCAAGGACTTGAAGTGCCGACCACGGACATCAGCGGCAGTGGCGGACTACTCATTTAAAATCAGCATACCAGGTATGACTTAAATCAAGTACAAGGGAAAACCCTCATCAGTTGTTCCACCAATCTTGCCGCCTCGTGCAAGGACAGAACGGTTCAAGTACACGCTGGTATTCAAGATGCGAGCAGTGCGACTGGTCGCGACAGCCCAAAAGCATGAGCCAAATAAAACTACGGCTGACCCAATGGGTGGCATGACCTACACCACAACGGATGCCCTCAAGTTGGCATCGTTGTGGCGGCACTTCGCGCCAGGCCTGAAACGCCATGGTCGTTTTGCCAGAACGCACCCATGGACAGTGATTAGGATCGAATCGCCGTGGGCAGGCTGTAAGGGCAGATCCACCCAACCCGCAGGGGGCGATGGATCAGATGATTGACTGGCTGAGGTTCAGCCCCAATTACGCAGCCTGCAGCAGCGGCAACAGCCCACCCTGCCCGTCCAGCGCTATCAGGTCATCACAACCGCCCACATGGGTGGCCCCAATAAAGATCTGGGGCACGGTGCGCCGACCGGTGATGTCCATCATCTGCTGGCGTTGTTCGGGGTCAGTGTCTATTCGAATTTCTTCAATTTGCTCAACGCCGCGGGCTTTGAGAATCTGCTTGGCCCGCACGCAATACGGGCAAACAGCGGTGGTGTACATCTTGACGGCTTGCATGTTAAGTTCCTGTAGCGGTTCGGTCTGACTCTCAAAAATGATGGGGATAGCGATGGCTCAGGCTTTTTCCAAGGGCAGATTGGCGCTGCGCCAGCCAGCCAAACCACCCGCCAAAGACTGTGCCTGCTCGTAGCCCAGCTTCTTGGCCACGGCCAGGGCACGACCCGAGCGCGCGCCGCTTTGGCAAACCAGAATCAGTGGCAGCGCCTTGTTTTTAACCATTCCAGGTAACTTGTCTTCGAGCTGGTTGAGTGGCACATTTTTGGATCCCACCACGTGCCCGGCAGCAAATTCTTCGGCTTCGCACACATCCACCACCACGGCTTTTTCGCGGTTGATCAACTGCACGGCTTGGGTCGCGCTCAGACCGGTGACGCTGGCGCCCTGGATCGCCGGCCACAACAGCAAGCTGCCCGACACCAGCGCGACGCTGATCAACATCCAGTTGTCGACAATGAATTTCATAATACTTGTGTCCATTTCTTTCAACGCAGGCCGCATGGCCCAGCCCCGGCATTTTAGAATGGCGGGCTGCGCAGTGTAGTGCGCCTTGGTCTTGGCCACACGCCAGGGCCACGTATTCCGGCCGCACAAACGCCAACTCTGTTCAGTCAGTCAATGCATAAACTTGTTCTCATCCGCCACGGCGAATCGACCTGGAACCTTGAAAACCGTTTCACCGGCTGGACCGACGTCGACCTCACAGACACCGGACTGGAACAGGCCAAGAGCGCCGGCAAACTGCTCAGGGCCGCCGGCTTTGATTTTGACGTCGCCTACACCAGCGTTCTCAAACGCGCCACCCGTACCCTTTGGCATGTGCTCGACGAAATGGACCGCACCTGGCTACCGGTGGTCAACAACTGGCGCCTGAACGAGCGGCATTACGGCGCCCTGCAAGGCCTGAACAAGGCCGACATGGCGCGCCGATACGGCGAGGCCCAGGTATTGGCCTGGCGCCGAAGCTATGACGTGCCGCCGCCGCCGCTGGACCCGGCCGACCCACGCTGCGAGCGCGGCGACCTGCGTTATGTGCGGCTCAAGCCCGAGCAGGTGCCACTGACCGAATGCCTCAAAGACACCGTCGCCCGGGTCATGCCGTTTTGGAACGAGGCACTCGCCCCGGCCCTCAAGAGCGGACGGCGGTTGGTTGTGGCTGCGCATGGCAATTCGATCCGGGCTTTGGTAAAGTACTTGGACAACATCTCTGATCAAGACATCGTCGGGCTGAACATCCCCAATGGTATTCCGCTGGTTTACGAGCTTGACGATGCGCTCAAACCCGTCAGGCACTACTATCTAGGTGACGCTGAGGCCGTCGCCCAAGCCGCGGCCGCCGTGGCTTCGCAAGGTAAAGCCTAGGTAAATAGGGAACTCCGCAAAGTCTGCGGCATCCAACCGTGTATATTGGTATCGCACAGGAAAGACTATGGGACAAAAACTGAAGATCAGCGGCTGGGTGGCACTGGGCGTTATGGCCGGTGCTTTGACAACCGTGTCACTGCAAACCGTGGCACGGGGTACGCTCGCGCCGCTACCCCTTGAAGAGCTGCAGCAGCTTGCTGCCGTGTTTGGCATGGTCAAAAGCAATTACGTCGAACCCCTCGACGACAAAAAGCTCATTACCGATGCCATTGTTGGCATGGTGTCCAGCCTTGACCCGCACTCGCAATACCTTGACAAGAAAGCACTCAAGGAGTTCAACGAGGGCACCACCGGCAAATTTGTAGGCGTTGGCATTGAGATTGCCATGGAAGAGGGCTTGGTCAAAGTGGTGTCCCCGATTGAGGGTTCGCCAGCACACCGCGCGGGGCTCAAGCCCAGTGACCTGATCAGCAAAATCGACGACACCCTGGTCAAGGGCCTGACACTCAATGACGCCGTCAAGCGCATGCGTGGCGAGCCCAACACCAAGGTGATCCTGACCATTCTGCGCAAGTCAGAGAACCGCAGTTTCCCGGTCACCATCACCCGCGACGAGATTCGCACCCAGTCGGTGCGCGGCAAACTGGTTGAGCCCGGCTATGGCTGGATCCGGGTCAGCCAGTTCCAGGAACGCACGGTGGAAGACTTCGCCCGAAAGGCCGAGGAGATCTACAAGCAGGACCCTCAACTCAAGGGCATGGTGCTTGACCTGCGCAATGACCCGGGCGGTTACCTCGATGCCGCGGTGGCGCTCTCGGCGGCCTTTCTGCCAGAGAACGTGACCGTGGTGTCAGCTAACGGGCAGTTACCAGAGAGCAAGTTCATCTACAAGGCCGCGCCTGAGTTTTACCAGCGGCGCGGTGGCTCTGATCCGCTCAAGCGCCTGCATGATGCGACCAAAGGTGTGTTCAAGACCGTGCCGCTGGTGGTGCTTGTCAATGAAGGCTCGGCCTCCGCCAGCGAAATCGTTGCTGGTGCGTTGCAAGACCACAAGCGAGCCACGCTGATGGGCAACCAGACCTTCGGCAAGGGTTCGGTCCAGACCGCGGTCTGCCTGGAGCCGGCCTTCCGGATGGACAACTGTCCCAGTGCCGGACTCAAGCTCACCACCAGCCGCTACTACACGCCCAGCGGCAAGTCGATTCAGGCCAAGGGGATCGTGCCAGACGTCATGCTCGATGAAACCGAAGAAGGTAACCTGTTTGCGGCGCTACGCACCCGAGAGGCTGACCTGGAAAAACACTTGGGCAGCGGTCAAGGCGCTGAGGTGAAAGACGTCGCCCGCGAAAAAGCGCGTGAAGAAGCGCGTAAAAAACTCGAGGATGAAATGCAGAAACCAGTGGCGGATCGCAAACTGCCAGAGTACGGCTCAGACAAAGATTTCCAGCTGACCCAGGCACTCAACCAGCTCAAAGGGCGCCCCGTCCTGGTCAGCAAGACGCTGATTGAACGCAAGGAAGACAAGAAGCAGGACTGAGCGCCCATGACGGACGATCAGCTGCTGCGCTACTCGCGCCACATCCTGCTCGACGAGATCGGGATCGAAGGGCAGGAACGCATTCTGGCCAGCCGGGTGCTGATGGTAGGCGCAGGTGGCTTGGGTTCGCCGGTGGCGCTGTACCTGGGCTCGGCCGGCGTGGGCCACCTCACGGTGGCAGACCACGACGTGGTCGACCTCACCAACCTGCAGCGCCAAATTGCCCACACCACAGATCGCATTGGGCAGGGCAAAGCCGAATCGGTGCGAACTGCCGTGGCGGCCCTGAATCCCGACGTCACGGTCCGGCCTCTGCCCCTGCGCGCCGATGCGGCCCTGCTGGACCGAGAGGTGGCGCTGGCCGACCTGGTGCTGGACTGCTGCGACAACTTCGCAACGCGCCACGCCATCAACGCCGCCTGCGTCAAGCACCGCAAACCGCTGGTGTCGGGTGCGGCCATCCGCTTTGACGGTCAAATTTGTGTTTATGACCCACGCGCTGAAGACTCACCCTGCTACGCCTGTGTGTTCCCACCCGATCTCGACTTTGAGGAAACCCGTTGCGCGACCATGGGTGTGTTTGCGCCGCTGGTAGGCATCATTGGCGCCGTGCAGGCGGCTGAGGCGCTGAAACTGATCAGCGGCGCGGGCCAAGCGCTGACAGGGCGGCTGTTGATGCTAGATGGTCGGACCATGGCTTGGCAAGAGCTGCGCTTGCCGCGTAACCCGCAGTGCAGCGTGTGCGGACCGCAGCCTTGAAACCTGTGCGACACCGCTACCGCCGAGGATGCGCCGCCATTGGCCGCCAATTCGGGAGATTGCAGCAATTTCATGCTGTTAGACTTGGTTTTAACAGCCTGCACCGCCCCTACTATCGCCCCGCCCTGGCTTCAACCACCCCGACAACCCATGATCAATCTGAGTGATTTGCACCTGGAAGGCGCCCTCGCTTTGCTGGGGCACGATCCAGCCAGCCGATTGCCAGAGCCCAGCATTTCGCCCTCGGCTTTTCTGCAGAGCATGATCGATCAGTTGTGTGAACTGTCCCTGAAAGACCCCCTGACCGGCCTGGCTAATCGGCGTCACTTTCGCCACGTGCTGGGCCGTGAAATCGATGCGGTTGCCCGCTCGGGTGAGCCAGCGCTGTTGCTCATGCTTGACATCGACCATTTCAAGCAGGTCAATGACACGCATGGCCACCTGGCTGGCGACCAGGTGCTGCAGGTGATTGCCCAGTGCTTGGCAGATTGTGTGCGGCCTATGGACACAGTGGCGCGCTATGGCGGCGAGGAATTCGCGGTAATTCTGCCGTCTTGCGAGGTGGCCTTTGGCCACACTGTGGCAGATCGAATTCGCGAGAAAATCGAATTCCTGCGCATACCGCTGGTCAGTCGCATTGAGCTACAGGTGACAGTCAGCATTGGCGGTGCCTTCGCGCCCGAGTGGATTCGTTCTACTACGGCACTGTGGACAGATCGCGCCGACCTGCAGTTGTACCGAGCCAAGTCAGAAGGCCGCAACCGGGTTTGCATCGACGCACAACAGGAAATCTCGGTCAGCGCGGAAGAAAAAAATCTGCTGTTTGGGCATCTCTCCCTAGGCGATGCCGCCTGGATCGAGAGTGTGGCCAACGATGCCCCGGTCGAATTGCCGCGGGCCGCGCAATGAATAAGGTAAATTGACGATGACCGACGTGCTGAATCCTCCGAAAGACCTGCCCGCAGCCAGCCCGACTCGCCCCAAGCCCGTAGGCAAGGTGCTGGCCGTGACCAGCGGCAAGGGCGGTGTGGGCAAGACCTTCGTGTCTGCCAACCTGGCGGCGGCCCTGGCCAAACGTGGCAACCGCGTGCTGGTGCTTGACGCCGACCTCGGGCTGGCCAACCTGGACGTCGTGCTCAATCTTTACCCCAAAGTCACGCTGCACGATGTGTTCACGGGCAAGGCCAAGCTAGAGGACGCGATCGTCCGCGCCCCCGGCGGCTTTTCTGTGCTGTTAGCAGGCTCGGGCATGGTCGAGTACTCGAGGCTGAGCACTGAGGTGCGCGACGACTTTCTTCGGATCATGAATGGCTTGACGCCGCACTATGACATCGTGCTGCTAGACACCGGCGCCGGCATTTCCGATGTCGTCCTGTTTGCCGTGTCGCTGGCGTCTGAAGTGCTGGTCGTCGCCACCCCCGAGCCGACCTCGCTCACCGATGCCTACGCCACCATCAAGGTACTGGCCGGGCAACAAAAACGCCAGAACATCCGACTGGTGGTCAATCAGACCGCACGCCTGGGCGATGGCCGCGCCATCACGGCGCAGCTGCAACAGGTTCTTGACCGCTTTGTGCCCAGTGAACCGGGCAGGCAATTGCGCTTGATCCACATGGGGGACATTCCCGCCGATCCGCAGGTGCGAATGGCCATCATGCGACGTCAATTGCTGATGCAGTCGATGCCAGGTAGCCCTGCCGCGCTGGCCATTTCTCAGCTGGCGGGCAAGTTGCAAGAAGCCATCATGCGCTGATGATCCAGCCCTCCAGCGGGTCCAGCGCAGCCGGCAAGCCGTACGACAGGTCGCCCTGCTCCCGTCGAACCTGAGACCAGGCAGCCTGCAACAGGCACAGCACGGCGTCCAAGGCGTCGCCGCTCGCATCATCCACCAGCACATCGCGTTGCGCGTGAGTCAGCTTGAGCTGCAGGCCCAACCGGGTCCGGCCGTTTTCCAAACCTGTGATGAGATCCTTACGGGCAATCAGTCGCTCTGGCGTCTGTTTGGCCCGATCGTCGCTTTTGTAGCTGCGCACTCCCAGCAACTCGCGCGCCAGCAGACCTGGGTAGGCCTCCAGCGCAACTCGCCGGGCCTGACCGTCGGCTGATCGGTCTTGCGGATCACCGGGGTGCAGGCCGGGCAGACAAACACCCGCCCCCAGCAAGCGCGGCACGCCGGCATGCAGCATGTAGGCCACCGGTGGGTTGACCCATTTCATGGAGGGGCTTGAGCCTGCCGGCCGATCCGTCGCGCGGTGGGCAAACTTGCCGCCAACCGGGCGCTGCGCGCAAAAAGCTGCGAACTGCTGGCGAATGTCTGGTCGGGTCAGGCCAGCGTAATGACGGATACACGGCTCCCACTGCAAGGGCCAGCCCAGCGTCTGCACCAGTTCACGGGGTAGGCCAAAGGGCAGATCAAAGCCGCCCACCCAGCTTAGGGGCTGTCGTAGCCAGGCACTGAACGCATCGAGTGATTCCAGCCGCTCCAGCCCGCTCAGCTGAACCCGGCCGCCCTGCTGACTGCCGCGGGCAAGCACAATCGGTTTTCGGCGCGAGGGGCTGCTGGAAAAGTCACAGCCGACCAGATCAGCACGTGGCTGAGCGCCAGCACGCGTTGGCACGGGACTGCCGGGCCCCAAGGCCTCAGGCGCGACCAATGATGCTGGCGGTGGCCATCAGCTCCTCCAGCAGCGCCAATGACACCTTGCCCGACACCGAGTAGGGATCGAGCTCGGGTTTTTCGGCGTATTTGAGCAAGATCGAGGCGTTGATGCGCGACATGTCAACCTGCCCCATGGTCCAGCCACCAAAACGCCGCTCAGAGATTTCTTCATAGTGCAACAGCACCACATCCTTGTGGCGGCCATCGCGCTGGATGTGGCCGTAGAGCTCACTCACCGGCATGCGACCACCCTCGATCGCCTGCAAAAATATACCGCCGCCATAGCAAAGAATCCCAGTAATTCCACATCCGGGGTTGTGCGAACGCGACTGCGCCAGGATGGTCTCGATCGCCCCTGGGCTGGTGTCAATGGCGCGACTGGCATAGAGCAAACGAACCAACATAATCAGTCCTTCCTGGGTAAAAGTGACAGGAACTCGCGGCGCAGGTTGGCGTCTTTCAGAAAGCTACCACGCATCACCGAATTGATCATCTTGCTGTCGACATCCTTGACGCCGCGCCAGCCCATGCAAAAGTGGGTGGCCTCCATCACAATAGCCAGCCCGTCAGGCTGGGTTTTTTTCTGGATCAAATCCGCCAATTGCACCACGGCCTCTTCCTGGATCTGGGGCCGGCCCATAACCCACTCGGCGAGACGCGCATACTTGGACAGGCCGATCACATTGGTGTGCTCGTTGGGCAACACGCCAATCCAGATTTGACCGATGACCGGGCAAAAATGGTGACTGCAAGCGCTGCGGACAGTGATGGGGCCGACGATCATCAGCTCATTCAAGTGCTCTGCATTGGGAAACTCAGTCACCGCGGGGCTCTTGACATAGCGCCCACGAAAGACTTCATTCAGGTACATCTTGGCAACGCGACGTGCCGTTTGGCCGGTGTTGTGGTCGTTATCCGTGTCAATGACGAGACTCCCGAGCACCCCCTGCATCTTGTTTTCCACCTCGTCGAGCAACTGCTCGAGCTCACCGGGCTCAATGAAATCAGCGATGTTGTCGTTGGCATGAAAACGTCGGCGAGCCGCCTGCAGCCGCTCCCGGATCTTGACGGAAACAGGCGTTCCCTCATCTGCGTCGGCTGGATTCATACGGCTGGTAGTTGACATTAACATAGGTAAATGTTACCAGCCTTTAGACAATAGGGTTTCTTGGCTGTAACCCCTGTCGCACGGTCATTGTTAGCTATTTATTTAATAGCGATTACCGGTAAGAAAGAGCGCCATCCGCATCAGACCAAAGGCCACGCGGTCCAACAGGCGCAGGCGCCGAGACCTGTCCGCGTAGGTTTGGGGGTCGACGCGCACGCCGCCATGGTCAATCGCCTGCTCCAGTTGAGCTCGCAATTCGCGTGCAAATGCCGGGTCTTCCACCACCACATTGGCCTCCCGCGCCAGCAGCAGGCTCAAGGGGTCGAGGTTGGAGGAGCCCACAGTGGCCCAGCGACTGTCAATCACGGCCACCTTGGCGTGCAGAAAGCTGACCGAATACTCATGAATTTCCACCCCTGCAGCCAGCAGCACGCCATAGACTGGTCGCGCTGCGTGGTACTGCATGAAATATTCATAGCGGCCTTGCAGCAGCAGGCGCACCCGCACGCCGCGCTGGGCGGCATGGGTCAGGCTGCGACGCAACTTACGGCCAGGTAAGAAGTAGGCATTGGCGATGATGATTTCGCGAGTCGCCTCGCCAATCGCTTTGCGGTAAGCGCGCTCGATCTCGGCCCGGTGGCGCAGGTTATCGCGCAGCACCAAGGCCGCCCGGGACTTTGCCCCAGCGGCGGGCCCAGCAAGGGCTGGCGATGGCGGCTGACTGGGCCCGGCCAGCGTCATGGCCTGATGCAGTGCCAGCCATGTGGCCGGCAAGTCGATCTGCTGAGCCGTTCGCGCGGCTTGCAGGCGCCACCAAAACTGCGCCAGCACAGCATGCACCTCCTGAACCAGCGGCCCGGTCACCCGCACTGCAAAATCAAGGCGAGGCAAGCTTAGCGCGCCATGGTTGGGATCAAAAAAATCGTCCAGAACATTGATGCCGCCGCAAAAAGCAAGCTGCCCATCCACCACACACAGCTTGCGGTGTAGTCGCCGCCAGCGGCTCGGGATAAGCAACCCGAATCGCCCCATTGGCGCAAAAATCTGCCAGAGCACACCCGCAGCCTGGAACCGACTGCACCAGTGCGGGTCCAGCGCTGGCGTGCCGACGCCGTCCATCGCAAGGCAAACTTTCACCCCACGCAAAGCAGCCCGCTCCAAGGCGGCCGCCACCAGCGCGCCACTGCCAACCGCATTGAAAATATAAGTTTCCATGCGCACTTCGTGCAAACTGGTGTCGATTGCCTCTATCAGCGCCGGGAAAAAATCCTTTCCTCCCTGAAGCAACTGAAGTTGGTGTCCGAGCTGAAGTTGTGCCATCTCCGGGTCCAATCAGTCGGACAAACCAAACTCGGCGATCAAAGGCAAGTGGTCGGACATTTGACCCCAAATCCGGCCGCGCGGCACATGCACCGATACAGGCAGCAAACCTCGGGCATACACATAGTCCAGTTGCACCAGTGGCAGGCGGGACGGGAAGGTGGCCTGCCCCCGACCGCTGAATGCTGTCAAGTTGGCCTGTGCCAGTGCCACTTGGACCTGGTTGCCCCAGTCATTGAAGTCTCCGGCCACGATCAGGGGCGCCTGGGGCGGGATTTCACGGCGGATGAACTGTTGCAACTGGCTGACCTGGCGCACCCGACTGGCCCGAATCAAGCCAAGATGCACGACCACGACGTGAACCGAGACGCTGTGCAGCAAGACGTCGGCATGCAACAGGCCGCGCTGCTCAAAGCGGTGGTCTGACATGTCTTCATGCTGGTGCGACACCACCGGCCAGCGCGTCAGCATCGCATTGCCATGCTCGCCGTGCCGGGTGAAGGCGTTGGTTCGGTACACCGCCTCGTAGCCCTCTGGCGCCAAAAAGTCGGCTTGCGGCAAATCTGGCCAGTGGGTGAAATAAGCCTGCTCGCGCCGGTGAACCTTGCGCACTTCCTGCAAACAGACGATGTCCGCGTCCAACTGCTCCACCGCATGCCCTAGGTTGTGAATCTCCAACCGGCGTCGGGGTCCTAGCCCTTGAACGCCTTTGTGGATGTTGTAGGTGGCAACCCGAATCAACCTCACAGGTTTGCTCCAGGGGTGGCAAAGCGCGGCAGCATCAGGATCGCCTCGGCGTTAGAGGGCGAGAAACAGGCGCTGGCCGCCTGCCGATATGGCAACCACTGCGCAGCCGTATGTTCGCGCGGGCTCAAGCGCACAGCCCTGGTTTCAGGCAAACGCAAGCTAAAAAGGTGCTCGGTGTTTTGGGTGACGCCCAGCGCATAACGGTGCCGCCAGCGGGGGTAGATCTCATAGACATTTTCCAGCTGCCAATCCAGCAGCGCATCCGCCAACTCAGACCCCGGCGCGCAGTCAATACCGGTTTCCTCCAGCACTTCGCGCACCGCCGTTTGCGCGTAGTTTTCTTCGGGTGAGTCTTTGCTGCCAGTCACCGACTGCCAAAAGTCAGTGGCATCGGCCCGGCGAATCAACAAGACATCAAGGGCCGGGGTGTGAATCACCACCAGCACCGACTGGGGAATCTTGTAGGTTGGGGCCATGAAAAAGGGCGCTCCAAGAGCGCCCCACTATTCTGCCTTAAGCCCTGTACAGAAGCTGAATCACACCGGCTTCGCCAACTCGGTATTGCGCAACTTGATGTGCAGCTCGCGCAACTGCTTCTCGTCCACCAGGCCGGGTGCCCGCGTCAACAGGCACTGCGCACGCTGGGTTTTGGGAAAAGCAATCACATCCCGGATCGACTCGGCGCCGGTCATCAGCGTCACGATGCGGTCCAGGCCGAATGCAATGCCGCCATGGGGCGGCGCGCCATACTGCAAGGCGTCCAGCAGAAAGCCAAATTTGTCCTGGGCCTCTTCCGGGCTGATCTTCAGCGCATCAAAAACTTTTTGCTGCACGTCGGCGCGGTGAATCCGCACCGAACCTCCGCCCATCTCCCAACCGTTGAGGACCATGTCGTAGCCCTGGGAGATGCATTTATCGGGGGAAGTGACCATCCAATCCTCATGGCCCTCCTTGGGTGCCGTAAAGGGGTGGTGAACCGCGGTGTAGCGCTGCGCTTCCTCGTCAAACTCGAACATCGGGAAGTCAACCACCCAGAGGGGGCGCCAACCCGCCTCAAACAGGCCGTTTTTCTTGCCGAACTCGCTGTGCCCGATCTTGACCCGCAGCGCGCCGATGGCGTCGTTCACCACCTTGGTTTTATCAGCACCGAAGAAAATGAGGTCGCCGTCCTGTGCGTCGGTGCGCTCCAGCACCGCCGCCAGAGCCCGGTCATGGAGGTTCTTGACAATCGGGCTCTGCAGTCCGTCGCGGCCACGCGCCCGATCGTTGACCTTGATGTAGGCCAAGCCCTTGGCGCCATAGATTTTGACGAACTCGGTGTAAGCGTCGATCTCGCCACGGCTCAGGCCGCCGGTTTCGCGGGCGCCACCGGGAATGCGCAGACCCACTACACGACCGTCCTTCATGGTGGCAGCGCCGGCGAAAACCTTGAAATCCACATCCGTCATGACATCGGTGAGCTCGGCGAATGCCAGTTTGACTCGCAAATCCGGCTTGTCCGAGCCGTATTGGTGCATGGCCTCGCCATAGGTCATCACTGGGAACACCCCCAGGTCGACCTTGAGCGTGCTCAAAAACACAGTCTTGATCATGTCCTGGAACAGATCGCGAATGTCCTGCTCAGCCAGGAACGATGTCTCTATGTCAATCTGCGTGAACTCAGGCTGACGGTCAGCGCGCAAATCTTCGTCGCGGAAACACTTGGTGATCTGGTAGTAGCGGTCAAAGCCTGCCACCATCAGCAGTTGTTTGAACAACTGCGGGCTTTGCGGAAGGGCAAAGAAATGGCCATCGTGCACACGACTGGGCACCAGGTAATCCCGAGCGCCCTCAGGCGTTGACTTGCCCAGCATCGGGGTCTCAATGTCCACGAAACCATGGGCGTCCAGAAACTTGCGCACCTCCATGGCCACCCGGTAGCGCAACATCAGGTTGTTTTGCATGTACGGGCGGCGCAGGTCCAGCACCCGGTGGGTCAGGCGAGTGGTTTCGCTGAGGTTGACGTCGTCCAACTGGAACGGCGGCGTGACCGAAGGGTTCAGCACCTTGAGCTCATGGCACAGCACCTCGATGCTGCCGCTTTTGAGTTGGTCGTTGGTGGTGCCAGCCGGGCGGGCCCGCACCAGACCTTTGACCTGGATGCAAAATTCATTGCGCAGCACCTCAGAGGTGGCGAACATGTCGGGCCGATCGGGGTCGCAAACCACCTGCACATAACCTTCGCGATCACGCACGTCCACAAAAATAACCCCGCCGTGGTCACGACGACGGTTGACCCAACCGCACAGGGTCACAGTCTGGCCCAGCAGGGCTTCGGTCACCAGACCGCAATAATGGGAACGCATGGCCATAAGCAGCTTTCAAGGTCCAGTAAAACGCCGGGACTGGTTTCAATAAGTATCAGTGGGGGGCGGCTTTGGCCGCTTCAGAGGGTGGCACCACCCCCATGGAAATCACATAGGTCAGCGCCTCATCAACGCTCATCTTCAGTTCTATCACCTCTGAGCGAGGCACCATCAGGAAGAATCCGCTGGTTGGGTTGGGTGTGGTCGGCACATAAACGCTGACGAAATCTTGCCCCAGGTGCTCCGCCACTTCACCAATCGGCGAACCGGTCTGAAAGGCGATGGTCCAGGCCCCGGCGCGTGGGTACTGCACCAGCAAAGCAGTGCGAAAGGCGTTGCCGGTGCTGGAGAACAGCGTGTCAGACACCTTCTTGACGCTGGTGTACACCGTTTTGAAGATCGGAATATTGGTGAACAGCTTGTTCAGTTGCTTGAGCCACCAGCGCCCCGCCACATTGGAGACCAGTGCGCCGGTCAAAAGTAGCGCGGTGAAAACCAGCACCACGCCCAGGCCCGGTATGTGGCGCAACTGTTCCAGCTGAACACCCGTGGCGTTTGATGTGACTGCCGACAACCCGGTTAGGAAGCTACCGAAAATGCCGTCGAGCAAACCCACCAGCCAGAGCAGCACCCAGAAGGTAATGGCCAATGGAAACCAGACCAGCAGCCCGGTGATCAGGTATTTTTTGACATGCATATTGAGGTCAGGGATCAGTCGTTGGCAAGATCAATGGCAAGGGCTCAATGACAAGCACTCAATGACAAGCACAAGAAGCGGCGCAGCCACTGGCGGCGGCCGACGCTGCAGCGGCAGTCTCGGTTTTTCCGCCGGTATCAGCAGGCTTGGCGCTGTCACCACCACCACCAGTACCTCCACCAGTACCACCGCCCTCACCACCGGGTGTGCTGGCCGGCGCTGCGGCGCCGCCACCTTTGAAGTCGGTGGCATACCAACCGGAGCCCTTGAGTTGGAAGCCGGCTGCGGTCAGCTGTTTTTTGAAGGTGCTGCCACCACAACTCGGGCAGTCCGAGAGCGGCGCGTCAGACATTTTTTGCAACACGTCCTTGGAAAACCCGCAGGACTCGCATTTATAGGCGTAAATTGGCATGACGATTTGGCTCGGGGTCAGCTTGCAAAGCCTGTGATTATAGGGCGCTGGCCCCGCCTAGAAGATTCTCAAACGGGTCCAGAGTTGCATCACCAACAGACCCAGTACAAAACCGAAACCGCCATACAGCAAGCCTTGCAGCAGCCGGTTAGTGCGTTTTTGTTCGGCCAGCAAGTCCGCCATCAGCCGGTCCGGTTGCGGTTTACGGCCCTTGAGAAACTCATAAAGAAGACGCGGCAGCTCAGGCAACAGCTTGGCATACTGCGGCGCCTCATTGCGCAACTCTTCGAACAACCTGGCCGGGCCAAGTTGGTCAAGCATCCATTTTTCAAGAAACGGCTTGGCGGTGCTCCACAAATCAAGCTCTGGATCAAGCTCGCGCCCGAGGCCTTCAATATTGAGCAGGGTTTTCTGCAACAACACCAGTTGCGGCTGGATTTCAACCGAGAAGCGGCGCGAGGTCTGGAACAAACGCATCAGCACCAGGCCCAAGGAAATTTCTTTCAGGGGCCGGTCAAAGTAGGGCTCGCACACCGATCGGATGGCTGACTCCAGCTCATCGACCCGGGTGCTGGCCGGCACCCAACCTGACTCAATGTGCAACTCAGCCACCCGCTTGTAGTCGCGCCTGAAAAACGCTGTGAAGTTCTGGGCCAGGTACTCTTTGTCTGAGCCGGTGAGCGTGCCAACAATACCGAAATCCAGCGAGATATAGCGCCCAAAGGTGGCCGGCTCAATGCTGACCTGGATGTTGCCAGGGTGCATGTCGGCATGAAAAAACCCGTCGCGGAACACCTGCGTGAAGAAAATGGTGACCCCATCACGCGCCAGTTTGGGGATATCGACGCCGGCAGCCCGCAGCCGGTCCACCTGGCTGATCGGAATGCCATACATGCGCTCCATCACGATGACCTCGGTCATGCAGTAGTCCCAGATCATCTCCGGGATCAGTACCAGATCCAAGCCGGCCATGTTGCGCCGCAGTTGCGCTGCACTGGACGCTTCACGCACCAGATCGAGTTCATCGTGCAGGTATTTGTCAAACTCGGCCACCACCTCACGCGGCTTCAGGCGTCGCCCGTCCGCCGAAAGGCCATCCACCCAGCCGGCCATCAGGCGCATCAGGCTCAGGTCTTTTTCGATCACCTTGAGCATGCCCGGCCGCAACACCTTGACCGCCACATCGCGGCGGCGCCCTTGCCGGTCCTTCAACACGGCAAAGTGAACCTGGGCAATCGAAGCACTGGCCACCGGCTCGCGCTCAAAAGATTCAAATATATCGCCCACTTTTTTGCCAAAAGCGCGCTCAATCGAGGCGATGGCCACGTCGCTGCCAAATGGTGGCACCTGGTCTTGCAGGCGCGCCAACTCATCGGCAATATCAAGCGGCAGCAGGTCACGACGGGTGGACAAGACCTGCCCGAATTTGACAAAAATAGGACCCAGGCGCTCCAAGGCTTCGCGAAGGCGCTGCCCTGGCGGCGCGTCCAACCGCCGCCCGATCGACAAAATACGCGCCAGCACGCGCAACCATGGCTTTTGAAAACTGGTCAGTACCAGTTCGTCCAGGCCATAGCGCAGCACCACCCAAACAATGTAGACCCCTCGGAAGAGGCGAGTCATGTCGGGGCCTGGTGCGGGGTGCTTGACGCCATAGGCACCAGAAATTGCCGCAGCGCAAGGCGCAGGTTGCGCGCCCCTTCTGCCAGCGCATGGGCGGGCACATCGCCAATCACGCGGGCCAAGTCTTCCTCAAGCTCCCAACGCACATGATCGGCCAGCCAATTGACCTCAGCCGCCAATTGCACATCGCCCTCAACCCGCACCGCCGGCTTGTCGCCGCTCATCACCTGCTGCAGCAAGGCCAGCGGCGAGGCCTCGGTCAAGACGAGACTCAGGTCGGTGCGGGCGCCGGTCGGCGCCAGATCCAGCAACCCGGCTGGTGTCGCTATCAAAGAGATAGCTAGAAAGCGCCACTGGACTTGGACTACACGCCCTTTTTGCCTAAAAAGTCGGGCTTGGGCCTCGGGCTCTTGCAACAGAATATGGTTCAACAGAGAGACCAGCCGGCGCTGGACTTCATCCACGGCCCAGGCGGGCGGCTGAACCTTGGGCAAGGGTAGTTTCTGCAAAAAAGCCTCGAGCAATTGAAAGGGGGACTGTGTTGCCATAGTCCCCAATTATTCCCTGAATTTCCAGCCCGACGGCCGGAAAGATGCCCAGACCCTACAGCAGGGCTTGTACGCCAGCCACCAGCCAGCCGCTTTGGCCGTTTTTAGGCTTGGTCATGTTCCAGACCTCACGGAATGGGTTAGGCGCAGATGCCGGTTCTTCACGGATCATGCCGTTGAACTCGACGCTGGCCATGTAGGCTTCACCCAAGTCTTCAATGCCAAGCAACTGGGCGTCGATTTTGACTACATCAGTCTGGTTGGCGGGTACGCCGGTGTGGGCCTCGCGCTCAGCCAACTGGGTCTGGATTTCAAGCAGCATGGTGTCAGTCATCATGGCGCGCAGGGCATGGATGTCCGACTTGTCCCAAGCCGCTTGCAGGGTGACAAAGTTGGCCTTGGCCGCGTTCAAGAAACCTTCAGTGTCAAAGCCGGCGGGCACACCCCAGCCATGGGAACCGACCAGGGCCGAGCCAATCATCGAGCCAGACTCGCTGCCGGCAGGGCTGCTGTCAAACGCCATGCTGTTGCGCTCCCAAGGCAGGGCGGAAGCATCGTTACCGACGTTGGCCGGGCTGTAGGCCGCTGGGGTGGCAGCGACTGGCGCGGTCGAGGCACCTTGAAAAGCGAAGGGGGAGGCAGCGCCACCATTTTGGGCTTGGGCTGCCTTTCTTGAGCGCATGAACCAACCCACCGCCATCATGATGCCCAGAGCCAGCAGGCCAAACATCAGCATCTGGCCAAAGCCCTCGCCCATACCCAGCGAACTCGCCAACCAGGCTAGACCAAGACCGGCCGCCAGGCCGCCCAACGTGGCGCCCCAAGGCCGTTTGGGTGCCGCCGCAGGCGCTGCAGGTTTAGCCGCATTTTGGGTAGGCGCTGCCTGGCGCTGAGTCACGTTATTGGATTGCTGGCCAACCGACTTGCCGCCACCCATGCGCTTGGCATCAGCATGGAAGCCCACCAATGACAGGCACAAGGCCAATACAAGTGTCCAGATTTTCATACCGTCTCCTAATTGATCATCCAGAAATTGGGATGATAGTCAAAACCATCAACATCAGCATCAACACTTGATCCCAACATGCAAGGCCACCAGGCCACCTGTTAGGTTGTGATAGTCCACATGGCCAAAACCACCTTTATGCATCATGGTCTTCAAGGTCTGCTGGTCGGGGTGCATGCGGATCGATTCAGCCAGGTAGCGGTAGCTGGCATCGTCCCCCGCCACCCATTGCCCCAGCCGTGGCAGCACCTTGAACGAGTACCAGTCATAAACTTTTTGCAGCGGCGGCGCCACCTTTGAAAACTCCAGCACCAGCAACTTGCCACCAGGCTTGAGCACCCGGCGCATCTCCGCCAAGGCTGCGTCTTTGTGCGTCATGTTGCGCAGCCCAAACGCCACGCTGACCACCGCAAAATGGTTGTCAGGAAACGGCAACTGCTCGGCGTCGCACACCACCGTGGGCAGCGCGGCACCAGCGTCCAGCAGGCGATCACGACCGGTGCGAAGCATGGCTTCATTGATGTCGGTGTGGACCACCTGGCCACTTTTGCCTACTTTTTTGGCAAACGCCATGGCCAGGTCGCCTGTGCCGCCTGCGATATCCAGCACCGCGTCGCCCTCATGCACATCGGCAACCAGCACGGTGAAGGCCTTCCACGCCCTGTGCAGACCCGCCGACATCAGGTCGTTCATGACGTCATATTTGGGCGCCACCGAGTCAAACACGCCGCGTACATGGCGCGCCTTGTCGGCCTCGTCAACCGATTGGTAACCAAAATGAGTACTGGTCATGGTCGGCGCAATCTCAGTGGCTGGCGCAGCCGTGGCCGGCTTTTTCAGGCATGGGCGAATCCCGCTCCACACCCGCTACTGCGAGGCGTGTTGTGTAGTCGGCCCACAAACGTTCCTGCTCCGAGCCCAGAAAATAAAGGTAGTCCCAGGAGAAAATACCGGTGTCGTGCCCGTCCGAGAACGCCGGCTGCACCGCATAGTTGCCCACGGGCTCCAGCCCGGTCAAGGCGACTTCTCGTTTGCCGGTTTGCAGCACCTCTTGGCCAGGCCCGTGACCCTTTACCTCGGCGGACGGGGAGTAAATGCGCATCAGCTCAAACGGAATTCGAAACGCCGCACCGTCAGAGAAATCAACCTCGAGCACCTTGGACGCACTGTGCACCGTGATCGATTGCGGCGTTGGAGCGCCTGATTGAAAACCTGCCATGTTGTGCCCGACTGGCCCGCCTAGAAGCGGGCCGATAAATTGAGGTGAATTTTCTGGTCCCCAGCCTGCGGAATACCCGAGCCTGGGGCAGAAGGTAACACGCTTCCGGTCAAGATCTGCGCCCAGTCCAGGCTAAACCCGTAGGCGCCACCGGCATATCGCAGGCCCAAACCAGCACCCACCAGTTGGTCCGAAGCCGGTTTGCCGACCGCTGCATTGGCGTTGTTGTTGCTCAACCAGCCGCCATCGACAAAGCCAACCATGCGCCAACCCGGCGCCAGTTCGCCGGTGCTGAGCTCAATGGTGGCAAACACACCGCTGTCAGCCGAGAGCGGGCGCTCGCCTGTGCCGCGCACCGAGCTGGCGCCGCCAATTCCAAACTGCTCACCCGAGATCAGTGCATCCGGCGTGTATTGAAGCTGCGTACGCAGGCTCAGCAGCCCACCACCACTCAGGGCTGCCGAATAATTGGCGCCAGCGCGCAGCAGTTTCCAGTTCACGGTACTGATGCGGCTGCTCGTGGCGGCATTGCTGTCCTCACTCTGGTAGGCCTGCAGGTCGTTGCCCGGACCGCCTGGCAGGTTAAAACTGAGGTCCGCGTTGTAACCCCATGCCACCTTATCAGCCTCAATCTTTGCGCTATAGCCCAGGGTCAGCGGACGGCTCACCCGGTCGACCTTGGTGGGATCAGCCACACCGTTGATCAGCGCCACATTGAAGTTCTTCTGGTCCAGCCCTCCCGTGAGGAAGGCCCGCCGCCCACGGTGGGGCTCCAGGTAGTGGCTGTAGTTGACGCCGTAAGTGCTGCCGGCACCGCTGCTGGTGAAGGCGCCAAAGCTGCCCACCACATCGGACTGGGTGTAGCTGAAGCCCACTATGCCGCCCAAGGCATAGAGGGGGATACGGTAGTTCAGCCCAAGCTGGGTCACATCCTTGATGCGCTCAGGAGCCGTGGTGTAAGCCAACGACGCCTGGTGGTCCATGCCCAGCACATTGGCGTGCGCCGCAACCAGCGACACGCGGTTGTTGCCGGTTGACTCGGAGCCCGTGTTCGACAGGCTAAAAGACAGGCTCGTCAGGTCGCTTTCCTTGAGCAGCAGTTTCACGTCAATGCGGTCGGCCTCGTCAGACTCTTTCAGCGAAACCTGCACTTGTTTGCCCGAGTTCTCATTGGCGATCGCAGTCTGCACCGCCAAGGTTTTGAAATTGGGCGCCCGCCCCTCCTGCAGTTCGGGCAGGCTGGCCCGCACATTGGCCTCGCTGTAACGGCTGTTGCCCTCAACAGTGATCTTGCCAAGCGCAAATTTAACAATCTCTAGCTTGACCAACCCACCCAGATCCTGCGGCACCAGCGACACCCGGTGCAGTTCGAAGCCGGCAAGTTTGAGCGCGTTTTCAAGTTCTTCAGTGGCTTGCTGCAGGGTGATCAGACTGCCCTCGCCAATAAAGCTGTCCAGCACGGCGCTGATCTGGGCAGCAGAGAGCGGCACATCACCGGTCACTTCAAAACCGCGAATCGGAAACCGACTGGTGGCGCCAGTGGCCTGGGGCATGGCTGGCGCAGCCGCGGGCTCTGCGCTGGGTGCAGGGGCCGGCTGCGCCAACACCGACCCGCCAGCAATCAGCACTGCCAGCGCCAGGGCAGCATGTGTCCGGCCACCGCGGTGAGCAACCGCTCTTGATGTGGGTCGGTAGGGCCTGAAGCGGGATGGTTGGGTCATGGATCGGTCTGGGTGTGAAGCTTGTGTGCCTGCGGGCTCAACGGCACTGGTTACTGGGCTTCTCGCTCAGCTGTTTGATGACGCTCTGCACGGCTGCATTCGTATTGCTGGGCAGGGGCACTTTGTCATACTGAATGAACAAGGGGATGCTGGCCGGTCGGCCGGTGCGGCCGTCCGATGCAGCAAAACCGGTCTCGCCGCGACCCAGGTGAATGGTTTCATTGCGCGAGGTCACCTGCACGTGCCCATCACGGACGGTAACAAACAGGCCAGGCTCATCGGGTGAGATTGCTGCAGCGGGCGCCGGTGTTGTGGCTGTGCTGGTTGTGGCTGTGCTGGTTGTGGCTGTACTGGTGGCTGGCGTGCCGGCCGCGCCAGTCGTCGCTGTGCCAGACGCAGGGGTATCGCTCTTGGCCTGGGTGTCCCCCTTGTCATCCGTCTTGGGAGCTGTTTTTCCGTCAGCCGGTGCCGCAGCTGTCGATGTCGGTGTCGCCTTAGCGGCGCTAAAAAGCTCCTTGGTATTCACTGGCACCGTGTCTGGACGGGTCAGGTTTTCCAGCGTGGGTGCGGTGATGGGGCGAATGCCCGTGGGGCTCACGAACAGGCCCTGGCCCGACTGCAGCACTTGCAGGGCGGTCTGCCCAGTGGGCGTGACCGTGATCGAGCCTAACCAAGTGAAGAAACTACAGCTGCCAGTGCTGCCACAGTCCAGGTCCAGCCCGGTGCCTCGAATGCCGATCGTGGCTGTTGCGGTGTTGAAATTGACATTGCGCGTATTGGCCTTGCCCACAAAGCCGGTCAGGGCGCGCATGGTGCCGGTCAACAAGGACACAAAGAAGCGGCCGTCCTCGGGATTCTTTTCGTCATAGACAAAATTTTCGACCACGAACCGGGTGCTGGCACCCAGGGTCAACCGGCTGTCATCACGAAACACCAGCACGGCTTTGGCGCCGGCACCTGTCTCCACTCTTTCCCCCACATACACGCTGCCACCCACCACCAGCCGGCGGCGAGCGCCGGCCAAGTCCAGCGCAGCAATATCACCGGTTGCCACCACCAGCTTGGCGCTGGCGGTCACGGCGTTGGGGCTGGCCTGCTGATTCACTTTGGACGACTCGGCCTTGCAATCCTGGCCGCATAGCCGGGCGTCAAAGTCGGTCCCCCGAATACCGATGGTGGCGGTGGCGGTCTGTATCTTGGCAGACTCGGGCGAGCCCTTGGCAATCAAGCCAGTCACTGTCCGAAAGCCGCCGCGCAGCAGTTGCAGCACCATGCTGTTGTCCTCGGCAACGGCTGTTTCGGTGTATTTGAACGCCTGCACCACCATCTCTGAGTTGGGTCGCAACGTCATACGCGTACCGTCTTGCAGCTTAAAGATCACCGTTGCGCCCTCACCCGTGGTCAATCGGTCTCCTTCTCTGAGGGCCAGGCCCTTGCCCATGGCGCGAGGCAGTTGAGCGCCAGTCTGGGCAAAAGCCACGCCGCGTACAAACTCCACCTCGCCAGCCTGCTGCGCGTGAGCACCAAGAGGCAGTGTCAGAAGCACGGCCAGCAATGGCAACCAAAGGGCCGGCCGCCGCAGACGGCCGATCAGCCTGAGCAAGGTGCTCATCCAGGCGTGCAAGCGTTGCCTCCAATCACCACTTCAGTCTTCTCTTTTTCTTTTTCTTTTTCCTTCTCTTTGGCTTTTTCTTTCGCTGCGTCAGTGGTTTTCTCACCGGTGCCTTCTGCATCAGCCGCGCTGCCTTTGCCATCGGGCTCGGTATCGGCGGTGCTGCTCTTAGCCGCTGCTGCGGGCGCAGCCACCTCGACGGGCTCGCTCAGGGCCTTTTCAAACACCTCAAGGAAAGCAGTCACAAAATTAGCGGGGGCCACCACCACCGGCTTGGTCAATTGGGAGGGGGCGGTCACGGCCAAACCATTCAACAGGTAACTGACGGACTTTGCGTCGGTGGTGGCGCCTGCTCCAAAACTCACCGCGCCACCCGATCCAGCCAGGCCGGCACTGCCGGAGACGACCAGCGCGGCACTGATGGCGCTGTTTTGCACCAAATTATTGGCCGCTGCCATGATGACCGATCCACTGGTCGACACAATGCTGCCATTGAGTGTGATGTTCCCTGCGCTGGTGAGGTCAGTCGCCGTGAGGTTCACGTCGCCCAGCGCCTGCACCCCCGCTGTACCCACGGTCAAGGGGCTGTTGGCGGTCAGGGCGATGGCACCGCTGGGCGCTGCCACCGCGCCGCTGCTGCTGATGCCACCGGTATTGTCAATGACGATATTCCCTAGGCTAGACAGCAGCCCTCGCACATCGAGCAATCCTGTATTGGTAAATACTAGGTCGCCAGTGCTGTTAGCCGAGAGCGCGCTGACACGGTTGCCTGCATCGGTCAGTACCGTCGACCCCGCTGCCTGAGTGGCCAACAGGCCAGCAGTTACCAAGGCGCCGGTCTGGCTGATGGCGCCATTTTGAGCCGCGAGCCGAATGCTGCCGGCGCTAATGGCCCCCACATTCAGATTACCCGTTAGCTGGGTGATATCAACTGCCCCGCCCAGATCAATACTGCCACCACTTTGGCTGAAGCTGGTGCTGACCGTCAGGGCGCCGGTGCCGGACAGGGCACCGCCAGTTTGTATATAGCTTGGAGTACTCAGGCTGTTCGCAACAGCCAGGCTACCGCCGGTCAGATTCAAAGCGCCCGCGCTGGTGAGACTGCGCAACTGCGTCACGCCGGCATCGCTGTCAAATTGGACTGTGACACCAGCCGGAATGGCGACATCCAGCACATTGGCGCGGTCAGGGATGGCATCCCAGTTGGCTGGGTTGCTCCAGGCGCCTGTGGTGCCGGCGATCCAGTTGGAGAGGCCTCGTTGCGCAATGCTGCTGGCCGTGTTGTCAGCGTAGCTGAGGTTGTAGTTGAGCCCGCCGTTGCCGTCGTTGAGCGTCACTGCGCTGGCCGTCACCGTCTTGTTCGTCCCCGCGTTCTTGTCCGTAAACGCAAAGCGGCCACCGGTGAGCGTGTCGCCACTGAACAGCGTGCCAGCCGTGACCTGCGCCGTGCCAGCCGCGCTCAGGCCGCCGTCGTAGGTCTTGCTCACCGCCGTACTCGACACCGTCAGCGCCGCCTTGTCAATGTTGGCCGTGGTGCTGCCGATGGCAGCCACAGTGTAGTTCTGCGCATCAGTGCCGCTCAGGCTAACGCCGCTGACGTTCACCGTCTTGGCCTCACCCGCGTTCTTGTCGGTGAAGGCGGCCGTGCGGTTGATGCTCAGATCGTCGTTGGTTATGCGGTTGTCGCTGGTGGTGACGCTTGCTGTGGTGCTGCCGTCGTAGGTTTTGTTGACGCCGCTGTAGTTCACGATCAAAGCCGCTTTGCCAATCTCCAGACTGCCGTTGACCAGGCTCAGTGCGTAGTTGGCGTCCGTGCCGCTGACGGTGTTGGTGTAGCTGCCTGCATTGCGAGCGCTCGCTCCGCTGGCGCTCACGCCGGTGAGCACGCTCAGCGCTTCTTCGCCGTTCACCAGGCCAGTGGCCTTGTAGCCGGCAACGCTTTGCGTGGCACCGTTGTAGGTGCCGCTCAGGCTGTTGCCGGTCACTGTCAATGGCGCTTTGCTGATGCTGCTGGCCGTGTTGTCGGCGTAGCTGACGATGTAATTGTTGCCCTGCGCTCCGTCGCTCAGGCTCACCGCACTGGTGGTGACGGTCTTGCCAGTGCCTGCGTTTTTGTCGGTAAAGGCAAAGCTGCCACCGCTGATGGTGTCTGTGCCAAAGAGCTGGCCGCTCTTGACCGTGGCCGTGCCAACAGCGCTGGTGGTGCCGTCGTAGGTCTTGGCAACGTTGCTGGTGCTCAGCGTCAGGCTGGCACGGTCAATCTCCAGACTGCCGTTGACCAGGCTCAGTGCGTAGTTGGCGTCCGTGCCGCTGACGGTGTTGGTGTAGCTGCCTGCATTGCGAGCGCTCGCTCCGCTGGCGCTCACGCCGGTGAGCACGCTCAGCGCTTCTTCGCCGTTCACCAGGCCAGTGGCCTTGTAGCCGGCAACGCTTTGCGTGGCACCGTTGTAGGTGCCGCTCAGGCTGTTGCCGGTCACTGTCAATGGCGCTTTGCTGATGCTGGCCACCACCGGTGTAATGTCCGGCGCGCTATAGCTGTAGTCGCTGAGTTGGCTGCCCACGCTGCTGCTGCCAATCACCAGCGCAGCATTGCCGCTGGTGACCGCAATTTGGCTGGCCGTGGCCACATCCTTGCTGTTGTAGGCCAGGCTCACCGCGCTCGTGTTCAGGCTCAGGTTGTCGCCCGCCACCGCGCCGCTGACACTGCCTGTCACGTTCGCTGTCGTGCCCGTGGTGCCGTCATACACCTTGCTCAGGGTGCCGCCAATGGCGGCATTCGCAGTCAGCTGTGCCGGCGTGATCGTCACCGCCGCAGTGGCGCTGCCAAGCGCCGGCAACTGGTAGTTGCCCGCTACCCCACCAGAGCCACCATCCGTCAGAGTGATGGCGCTGATGGATTTGTTCTGCGTGGCCACGTGCGCATCACTGGACAGCGCCCCCGTGTAGTTCAGCGTCTCCAGGCCTAACCCCGTGACCACGCCCGTGACCACGCTCACTTTGCCGCTCAGGTCCGTCGTGCCGTCGTACACCTTCGCTGCGCTCAAGGTCACCGTCTTCGGCGTGATGCTGGCGTTTGCAGTCTGCCCGGCCGCCAGAACGTAGTTGGACGCCAGGCCGCCGTTATCGCCGTTCGCAAGAGTAACCCCGGTCACGGTGACCAGGCTGGCCGTAAGCACGTCCTTGCCGTTGAAGCTACCCGTTGCGGTTACAGCTAGCTTCTCCGTGTCAACCAAGCCACTGGTGATCATCAAGGCCGGCGCCGCGGTGACGGTGCCGTCGTACACCTTGTTAGGCGCACTGGCGATGGCGGTCAGCTCCTTCGGCGTGACCACCACCAGCCCACTCACCGCACGAATGTCGTAACCCAACTGGTTAGAGTACAGGCCGACGGGAGTGACCGCCCGGGTACCCGCATCCTTGCTGTTGAGCACAAAACTAGCGGTGCCCAGAACGGCACTGAGGTCAGTGTTTGGCGGATAGCTCAATGAGCCAGCAAAATTAGTCGTACCGTCATAGACATGTATGCCATTTCCGGCAGAGACATCCAGCGGGGTCAAAAAGCTGCGCAGCAAAGGATAAGTTTGGCCTTCGTAAATGCGCCAAACCGCGCCGCCTCCGCCAGTGTCTGTAATGGCTGTGTTCCAACTGGCAAAACTAGCCAGTTGCTTCATCTGTAGAGTGGTCAGGCCGGTGCCACTTAAACCTGTCGGCTGACCTGACGTTTGCGTGTCCCAAAAGCTATTGGTAACAGTTCCTTCACTCGTAAGTCCGGCACCGTTAATCACAGCACCAGATGCGAAACTGTTTGTAATAGTCCCGCCCCTGTTTAACCCTACCAAACCAGCACCAGCAGTTGCCCCGGATCCAACCGTAACCGCAGCAGTCGCATAGCTAGACGACACCGTCCCGCGGTTGTAGCCTACCAATCCGCCAAATATGTTGTTTCCGCTTCTTCCGCCGCTCACAGAGCCAGCTTCAGCATAGCTTGACGTGACCGTGCCTGCGTTGTAACCAACCAATCCGCCGACAACGGCGTTCCCTTGCACGT
Source organism: Rhodoferax sp. (assembly GCA_040400795.1). Classification (GTDB taxonomy): domain Bacteria; phylum Pseudomonadota; class Gammaproteobacteria; order Burkholderiales; family Burkholderiaceae_C; genus Rhodoferax. The sequence continues at coordinate 23,392 of JBBAPO010000032.1, read as the reverse complement.
TGGCGCCGATCAAGCCAATGTTTCGAACAACACTTTCACTGCCAACCGCACTGAAGAGCCCCAGAAAGTTAGCGGTAGGCTGATTGATCACCAAATTGGAAACTGTTCGGGAGCCTCCATCAAAGCTACCAGTAAAAGGCGTTGCTGACATGTTTAAGGCGGAGTTGCTTCCGTCGTAGGCTGTGGGCGTGTAACCGATTGGCACAAACCCGGCACCCGAATTCCACGCCGATGTACCCGAAGCGGCAATGTTGTTGGCCAAAATATAAGACTTGTTCAACATGCCCGCACTGCCGACACCCTGCAAGCCGTAGACGTCGGTTAGACGGTAAGGGCTGCCCAAATCACCGTCACCACCCAAGGCGCGGATAAATGTGCCCCCGGCGATCCGGAAATCTGTCACGTTGAACGCCGGCAGGGTAGCTGCCACCTGCCGCCACGTGCCAAAATTCAACGTAAATTTATTCGCTGTAACAGCCAGGTTGGTCGTGCTGGAGGATTGGTCTGCGTTCACGACCATCTCCCCAGCCGCAGACAGATTGATCGAGCCGCTAGCGGTCAGTGTGCCATTGATCACCAGGTCAGCATTGGACGCCAGCGTGATGGAGCCGCCCGTATTGCTGCCCTCGTCCACGTGAAGGTTTTGGTCACTGCTGATGAACACACCATTACTGGTCGTATTGGCGAAGTGCAGCGATGCGGTCAGGCCAGACCCACTGTCCTCCCACACCGTGACAGGCAAGGCGCTAGTGCCTATGCCGGTCGCAGCTGTCAGATGGATGCTCTTCCCCTCAACATCCAGGTCGGTGGGACTACGGGTCTTGGTAATGGCCCCAGAGGTAGCCGTTAGGTGGACAGTTCCGCCACTACTTCCGCTTGGCGCACTGACCTTAGCAGCCAGAATGAGGTTGTTCTGCGCCGTCACCGACACGTTGCGCCCGGCGGTGACGCCCGTCAGATTCAGCGAATTGACATCAAAAAGGTTGACCGATCCGCCATTACCCCCGCTGACCGTTGCTGTAGCAGCCACGCTGCCAAAATCGTTACTTCCGTTGTCCAGAGTGATGTCGCCACCTGCTGCTGTGAAAGCGCTCGCCCCACTGGCAGTGATCGAACCCGACTGGTTGATAGAGCCGCCGGCGATGACCGTCAAGCTGTTGGCAGTGGTTGTGGACAGCACCACTGCATTGGTGTCGCGCACGGCAACCGCACTGTTGGGTGCAGCAACGGCCACACTGGAAAAATTGTTACCGCTTTGGGCCAGCGAAACGGAGCCCCCAGCCGTCAATGTGGTCGCGCCGGTGGCGGTAATGGCGCCTGTGGATTGGGTAATCCCGCCGGTGACGGCTGACAAGCCCAGCGTGCCTGTGGCTGTAACGTTGCCGGCCAGTGCCAGGCCATTGGTCCCCACCATAGCCACGTTGCTGCCCCGAACACGGCCACCCATCGTCAGACTGTCAGCCTGCAGATTGACATTACCCGAAGTGCCAATGATAGGCCGCAGCGTGGTATTGCTGTTAACCACCACGCTGTTCACCACCAGATTGCCCAAGGCACTCACTGCAATATCACCACCTGGTGGTGTCGCGGATGAACTGCCAATGCGAGCACCAGAACTGCCCGGGCTCATGGTGATGTTACCGGCTGCCTCTATGGCGATCTTGGCCGCACCCGTGCTGGCGCCAGAGTTGCCGATGGCCACGCCTGAATCAGCCACGGTTCCGCCAGTCATGAGCAAACTGCCACCGACAGTAAGTGTCAGGTCCAGAGGGGTCGATGTGTGTGGGGCACCAGACTCACCCGGGGAGCCGGGCGCACCAATGCGAGCACCGCTGATCTCAGCCCCCGCCCAGACTCCCTGAGTTGATCCACCGCCGGTCATACTCAGGTTTCCGGTAGTAACGATGGTTTGGTTGGGTGCGCGGAACGCGACACCGTTACTCACACCGCCTAGCCCACTGATGAGGCTGATGCTGCCAGCTGTAATGGATTGGATTTGGCTGCCGTCAGAGCCAGCAGTCAACAGAGCGACATTTTCAATCCCGGAAGCCCCGCCGCTCAAGGCGATGGTGGTGGCAGTCACATTTTGGGCACCACCGCTTGCGGTGATGACAGCCCGATTACCCAAGCCTGCAGCGCCTCCACTGGCGCCGCCAGCGAGCGATAAGTTGGTCACGCCCGCAATCCTTTGCGAACCAGAATTTTGGGACATAAGACCCGCAAAGTTATTTGTACCAACGGTGCCGCCTGTCAAGCTAAGCGCACCACCCGCCAAACTGATGTTTTGCACGGTCCCCTGGGCTCCGGCCCCCTGGGCTGCGATCACTGCAAAATTACTATCACCTGCTGCGCCACCCTGCAGATTAATGCCTCCCCCTGCCGACACATTAACGGTCTGGGTACCGAATTCACCACCTTGGTAAATGGCCGCCCGGTTCATATTGCCACCAACACCGCCACTTAATGCGATAGAGGCCACCGTCAGGCTTTGCGAACCATTCAAGGTACCTATCTCGGCATGATTGTCTTCACCCGTCACGCCATTGTTGCCACTGCCACCGGTCAGAACCACCGTCGGCCCGCCCGTAATGGTTTGCGACGCCGAGCCCCCGGCGTAGACCATCGCCCGGGCGCGGCTACCGGCGGTGCCGCCCGTCAGCGCGATGCCGCCACCATTGGTAAAGCTGATGTTCTGTGCAATGCCGTCACCTTGCACCATCGCAAAGCTGCCATGTGTAGAACCCACCGACGACAAGGCCGACGACCCACCGGTCAGGCTCAGCGTGCCACCGCCACCCAGGGTCAAGGTTTGAGTGGAACCCAAAACAGTACCCGTGTGATAGATAAACGCGAAATTATCCGTGTCAGCACCGCTACCGCCACCGCCGGTCAGAGTGATGCCACTGCTGCCAGCGCTGATGCTCTGGTTGCTATCACTCATGATGAATGCAGAATTGCCAGCCCCCAAGCCGCCGCCACTCACACCAGCCTCTAAGGCAATACCCTGGGTAGTCGTGATCCCTTGCGCACCAGCACTTGAAATTAACGCAGAGCGTCCACTACCACTGGCGCCACCACGCAGGAGCATAGAGTTGGCCGCGATGGTCTGGCTGCCCCCTGCTTGCAATGAGGCCGGGCCGTTGGTGGCCAACACCTGCAGGCTGCCGCTGGCGTTGACCGACATGGCACCAACAGACGACACAACGCTGTTGACTTGGACATCGTCACCATTCAGGGCAAGCGTTCCACTGGCGGCCACACCGTGTGCAAGCGTTAGGCCTGTGGTGCCTGTCAGCGCTATATTGCCACCCGACAAGTTACCCGGTGTCGTCAAAGTGCCGCCGCTGCTCAGCGTGAGGTCAGCGGTGCCGGTGTTGAGATTACCCGTAGGCAACACCAATTCACCACCCGCAACCAAGCTAATGGCCTGATCCAGTTGGCCGCTGGCCGTGGTCAAGCTGCTGATGGTCAGTGCGTTGGCATCTGACAGGCTGATGGCGCCGCCATAAGCGGCAGACACAGCCACCGTGTTGAAATTGTTGAGCGGCTGGTTGTTTCCAGACTGGTTAAGTGTGACTGTGCCAACGTAACCGCCCGTCCCCGAGCTCAAACTGGTGACTTCGCTGACAGTGATCGCCGTGCCCACCGATTGCACAAGATCACTGCCGGCAGTAGCTGTCAGGTTGGTCGCAGTCACATTACCCAAGCTCAGCACGTTCAAATCCTTCAGGCTGACCGATCCGCCCAAACCATTGCTGCGCGTCGCCGTAGCCGCCACAGTGCCAAAGTCGTTACTGTGCTGGGCCAGCGTGATGTCGCCGCCCGTCGCAGTGAAGGTGCTGGCGCCGCTGACGGTGATGACCCCACCGCTCTGGCTGATGCCGCCGCTTGTGGCCGCACTCAGGCTTAAGGTGCCGGTAGCCGTGAGGTCATGCGCTAGGGTCAGGCCTGTGGCGCCAGACAGTGACACATTCGCGCCAGACAAGTTGCGTGGTGTGGTCAGGCTGCTGCCGCTGCTGAGCGTGAGGTTAGCGTTGCCGGTATTGATATCAAGGACACCAAAAGTAAAGTCAAGGTTCAAGGCTCCACTGGCTACCAGGCTGACGTCATGGCCCGGGGTGTTCACCAAGTTGTTGACGGTCATTGCACCGCTGCTAACCAAGCTGATCGCCCCTCCATAAGGTGCTGACACGTCAACCGTGCCAAAGCTGTTGCCTGGATGAGCCAGCGTGACGCTGCCACCATAGCCCTGCCTTCCCGCAGCCAAAATGGTAGCGCCAGTTATCTCCAGCGCCGCCGATTGAGTTACGTTACTCCCTGCGCTGACTGATAGCGCATCAGCTTGAATAGCGCCCAGGGCCACATTGCCAAAAGCCCCAAGCGATGTCCGATTTGCTCGCAGATCAACCAGCCCCGGTACCGGCAACCGTGTTAGACCCATCATTTGCCCCTTGATGGTCGAACCGGTCAAGTCCAGGTTGCCACCAAGCGTCTGTTTGTCCCCTGCCGTCAAATCCACAAGAGGACCCGAACAAACGCCAGCGCAAAGTGTCGTTAAAGCCAAATCACTGTTTGTAATGCTAAGGTGGCTGTCCGCTTGGCCAACAATGAATCCGGCTCTGATCAAGCTGCGGACAGGGCTCGGCTCGGTCGTTTGGCTAATGGTCACAGCCCCGCCATTGCTACTGTTAATACCAGTACCCGATATAGCCGCAAGATAGGCAGTGTTGCCTGCGTCAATCGTTGCGCCTTCTACGGTCAGATAACCACCTGGGCCGCTGGATGAGTGCCCGTTCACGGACCCGGCCGTCAAGTCGAGGTCGAACTGGCGCGTGGTCAGTACGCTGCCCTTGCGAATGTCGATGTCGCGGGCAGCATAGATTTCAAGATAGTCAGCGGTAATCGACGATCCCACCAGGGGGGTAGCCGAGTTGCGCTCAATAACGACATTGCCCGTTGTGCTGCTGCTGCCATAGGCGTGAATCATCACGTCGGCTTCTTGATTGGCCGTAGCCGAAAAAGAACTACTGCGCAATGTGACATTGCCGCCCGGTGAGGCGGCGGCACCACTTCCCTCGTTTCCTGTTGGATCCCATCCCGCCCGCAAGGCGATGTTCCCATTCGTTGCTGCTAGCGTAGACCCCGTGATGTCCAGGTTACTGGCCGAATAGATGGTGACACTGCTGGTGGTGATGGTGCTGCCGGCTATGTTGACCGCGCCATTTGTGGGTGAACTGCCGCCGCCCTGGCGCGCGTTGACATGAAGAGTCGGGATGCCAGAGTTACTGGCGCCAACGTTACTGATGGTGGCGCCGCTGAGCGTGACATCGCCACCACTGGAGCCGCCGTATGAATATTGCCCGGCGATTAATTCGATCCCGCCAGCCAAACCGCCGCCGCTATTCCCGGATGAAGCGCCACCATTGGCCCAGATGCCGGCGCTGGGGCCAGATACCGAGATGTCACCACCAGCCAGCGCGTAGACATTACCGGCATTGCCGCCGCCGCCATTGCCACCGTCGCCACCGGATGTCTTGATGGCATTTAAGGCCACGTTACCGTTGCTGCCGACTGTGACGGAGCCGCCCGCGCTACCAGAGCCGTCCGGAACCGACTGGCCTCGCGTGTCAATCAGCCCACTCACAGCAATGCCCCCTGTGCCTGCCGAAAGGAACACACTGCGCCCGGCATTCGTCACGCTATCAACAACCAGCCGGCCGGTGCTTGTCTCACTGCCACCATTCAGGAACAGGGCGAAACCTGCCGGGCCTGCCGGATTGACCAGGCCCCCACTGACCGTCGTGGTACCACCATATGTGGAGCTGCCGGACCCCAGGGTGAGGCTGCCAGCCACGATCGACGTTCCGATGGCAGCCGCAGGCAGGTACAACACCGTGGCTGGATCAACCGCGTCAATATTGCCAATGCGCATTGAGCGACTGTCCGAGCGCGGCTGAATCAACAAGGAACCCCCGGCGGCGTTCAGGCTGCTGCCCGCGGCTAAGGACAGGGCATCGGTTCGTACATCAATGTAACCACCACTGACGCTAGCATCCGCGGCTAAGGAAAGCTGGTTGGCGGCAAGGCTCACACTTTCACCAATGCTCGGATTTGGGGCGATTGGGGCGATGACAAGGCTATTTGAATCAACCAGACTTACAGCACCACCGTAGCCCCCCGAATTTTTGGTTGACGTAAACGCCACCGAATTGAAATCATTACCAGGCTCCACAAGGAGGATGTCACCCCCCGTCGCAGCTAGGCTAGTGGCCCCGCTGATCACCAGGCTACTGCCAGGCGTTTGCGTCATGTGGCTATTGGCCGTAGCGGTCAGGCTTCCCGCGGCAATATTTTCCAGCACCAAATTACCACTCGCCTGATTAATCGACAAACTGCCGGTTTTATTGATGACACCGCCAGTTTGCGTGAAGCTGTTGGTTACCGATACAGAACCAGACCCACCCAAGGTGCCGCCGGTGAGGCTCATAGTCTGCACACTTGCGGCAGCGTTAAGATTCATCGTCCCATTTTGAACAGTGGCAGTCCCGGTTCCGCTCACCGGTACATTCACCGTCATGACGCCACCGTTCACCAGCAGCTCGCCGCCATTGGTGACCCCGCTGGAGGGACCGAGGCTCATCGTTCCGGCCGTGGCCTTCAGCAGGCCGGTATTCGACAGACTGTTCCCGTTGACAGTAAACGTTTGGCCTAGCGTATCAGACCAAATCGTGCCAAGGTTGTTAAGGGTGGCAGCATACGATGCCCAGTCCCCCCGTATGGCACCATAACCCCGTACAGTTAAACCCTGGCCAAATGTCAACCCGCCAGCAGCGTTGTATGCTGCGTAGATCGAACCACCGACGTTGGCGATGGTGGCAGACCCGCCAGTAGCAATGCTGGCTCCGGCCTCAAATAACCAGGTGCTATTGCCCTTGCTGACCGTCACGCCGTTACCCAGTGTGGTGATGCCGCTGAACGCCAATGTACCAACTTGGGTAAGACTAGTATTGATATTGACCCCCGACAGGGTCTTGCCCAACTGGGTCTCCAGTGTGCCTGTGCCATCACCGTTGATAGCGCCTGAAATAGTCCGTGTCGAAAAACTCGAAAAACGAAGTGTTCCGTAGTTGTTCAAGTTATAGGTGGCGGTATCTGTGCCGCCAGGCTGGATGTCTAACAAGCCGCCATTGAAGTTGACCGAACCAACAGCAAAGCTGCCCGATGCATTGGCCACCAGTTGCGTACTTGGCTCGAAAGACAGCACGCCCAGACTGGCTACCGCATTGTTCAGATTGAAGGCGCCGGTTGGGCTCATGCGCACACGCCCACCGTTGCTGGTGGCTGTGAAGGCACCACCATTCAGGCTTGCTGAGGCGGTGCCCAGCACCGTACCGCCGTCGCCGCTGTTGTCGCTGTCGGCATTCATCACCAGGTTCAGCTTGCTGCTGGTGCTGGAGATATTGGCATTTAATTTGATGTCGTTGTGGGCGGTCAGGGTCAGCGTGGCGTCGACACCGGAGGTTTTGTTGATCTGGCTGGCGACTGTGATGTTTCCCACATCACCAATGCCCGACCCGGTACTGATTTCTACGCTAGTTCCCGCATTGAGCGCAGTCATGATCGTGCTAGCGCTAATTAGGGAACTTGGGCTAAAGGATGTGAATGTCTTGGGATTACTACCACTAAGAATCCCAGACCCACTGCTGCCAATAGTGATGTCATACGGATCCAACAACCAAGTCCCCCCCTTGCCCAGCGGCGCAGAGGCATCGGCGGCCTGGGTCACGTCCAGCAAGCGTTTGCCTGATGTCTCGATAAAGCCGCCATCGCCGCCCTGCGGCCCGCCGCGAGCGCTGACGCTGCCGTGCACGCGGGCGGTGTCGTCGGCCCAGACGATGACGGTGCCGCCGTCGCCCTGGGTTGTGGCGTCGGCGCGCAGTTGGGCGCCCATCTCAACCGTGGTGTTCTGGGCGTTGCTCAGGCGGGCATCTTTGCCCTGGTAGCCGCCGCCCACCAGCAGTTCGCCGCCACCAGCGGCGCCACTGGCGTCTAGCACGGCGCTGGCTTGTACCTGCACCTCGGGTGCGGTGGCCTGAATCGTGCCGCCGCGCTGGTTCAAGGCCTGGGCGCTCACTTGGCCGGCCACGTCAAGCTGGCGGCTTGCTTTGAGCACCACTTTGCCGCCCTCTACCGTGACCGCGTCGGCCCGGATCTGGCCGCTGTGCTTGAGGGTGCCGGCAAAAATACCCACAGCATTACCGCTGAGCTTGCCCAGGTTCAGCGCCTGGTCAGATGGGGCTTGCAGCTGGAAGCTAATGCCTTCTAGCCCACGCCCGGTGATCTCAACCTGCTGCCCGGCCGCCAGCAGGGTGCTGCCGTTGGGCGCCTGGATCAACGCGTCTTGACCCACATCAATGCTAGAGCCGATCAACACAGCGTCGCCGCTGCGGGCCAGGATGCGCCCTTGTACCGAGACGCCGGCGGTGGACACTGTGGCGTCGCCAAAGCGCAGCCGCCCGGCCAGGGCGTCGGCATCCGTCATGCGCAGGGCCGAAGCGGTAAAACCGGCGGTATCCACCAAAGCCCCGGCGCCCACAGCAATGCCGGCCTGGTTGACCAGCACCAGCCGCCCGTTGCTGGACAGGGTGCCAAACAGCTGTGTGGGCACGTTGGTGACCACCCGGTTGATGACGGTGCTGGCCGCGCTGGGCTGCTGAAAATGGGTGGTGTTGCCCGCAGGTACAGAAAAACTTTGCCAGTTGATGGCCGAGTGCTGCAAACCCACGCCGTTTTGGGTGGTGACAGTCAGCTTGTTGCCTTGGGTGGCCAAGTTGGCACTGCCGACGATGGCTGCGGCCCCGGTGGGGTTGGCCTGTACCACGGGTGCAGTCACGCCCCAAACCAGGGCAATGCTCAAAGCCAGGGCCCCGATGCGGGCAATGACATCTTGTGGCGTCGGCAAAGGCGCCGCGTGGCCGCTGCCAGGCGAGCTGCCGCACGCCTGGCTGGGGACAATTTCTGCCACCGCCACCATGGCACCCAAAGACTGGTTCCAAATGGTGCGGTATACGTGGTTTAACGAGGCCCGACTACCCAAGATGCGCCCTTACAAAGTGTCTTGTCTATTGCGGAATCAAAACATTTTGATTTTTTTCTTTTAATGCTACCGCAAATCGTAAGTGTGTTGAACAAACCGCAAGCCGAAATGTTGCTGCTGAACCAGCGTGCTCTACTGGGGTTTGACGTAGCGCAGGGGGCTTAACTATTCACGTAGAGAAGTGCAATGGTTTGACGCAAGTCCTGCTGTGTGACAGCATCTATCCGACCGATGGACCGTGCCAGCCTGGATTTGCTGATGGTCAGGATTTGGTACCCACCGATCACATCAACCGGTCCAACCCATCCGCTGACAGCCCCTCCAAATCGCTCCAATCTTCCGATTGGGCCGCCTGTTCCTGTGCCATTTCTGAAAAGGTTTTTTCAAGCGACAGCTTGCCCGTTTCTGTAGCAGGCAACCAAGCTTGCAACGCCGCCCGAATGTAGCCCTTGGCATCCGGTTCGCCACGTTGCCGGCAACTGTGCGCCAGGGCGGTGGCGTTGGCGCGTAGGGTGGGGTTGGTCAGCAGGGCATTGATTTCTTTGACGTAGCCGGGTTGGTCCTGGTAGGCCAGCAGGGCGCTGCCCTGCGCCACCAGACGCCGGGCCAGCAACAGTTGCTCCTGGTGCCGCGGGATCAGCAGCTGCGGCAGGCCTGCCAGCATCAGCGTGCTGGCGGTGCTGTGGTTGCCATGGCTGATGGCCCAGTCGGCTTGCGCAGCCACGTTGTTCAGGTCGACCAGCTGACTTAAAAACTGCAGGCGCTCGCTGGTGTAGGCCTGACGCAATTTGGGCGGCAAGTCGTTCACCCACAGCAAGGCGCAAACGCCGCTGGCCCGCAAATCGCGCAACAGTGCCTCCAATGAGGGCATGTTCTGCAAGTAGCCAAAGACCTTGGGGCCGCTGCCGGTTGGCCACACGGCGGCCTGATGTGTGGCCAAGGCTTGGTTGCCCAGGTAGCGCTGGCCGGGGCGCACGCCAAAATGGTCCAACTCAGGCCAGGTTAGAAACAGACGCTCGTCCAGCTGCTGGTACAGGTCGGCCAAGGCGGCCAAGGGCGCCAGTGTCAGATTGGCCCGCGCTTGGTTGACCATGCCCAACACCTGGGCCTCGTCAATGGCCAGACGGGTCAGCACCTCAGGGGTAAGCGCTGTGGTGCTGAATGGCGCAAAGGGGGCGCCTGGCCCTGGCGCCGGCGGGTTGTAAAAACCGCTGCCCACCGACACTTTTTTGAACGGTCGCCCGTGGCTGGCCACCAGCGCGGTTGGGCTGTGGTCATAAAGCACCAGATCGGGCTTGACCAAGTCAAAAATGCACGACCAAGCGCGCAGGTACATCTCCAGCTCCGCCACACCAGAAAAACATTGACGCGCCAGGATGTGGGTAAAGCTTAAAAAAGCGCTCTGGTCGGCCGGTTGCACGTTTTGCTTGAAGGGCGCCGGCAGCAGCTCAATGCGTAAACCGCCCAATGCCTCGGGGACCCGATGCAGCTCACGCGCCGCCAGCACCACGCGGTGGCCCATCTGCAAGGCGATCTCAATGGGCAGGCGCAGGTTGCTCAGGTGGCCCAGGTTGCCACCCTGCTCCCACACGCACAGCACCGTGGCCATGGCCTACACCAACACCCGCTCAATACCGCCCTGGTTGGCTTCGCGCACGTAGTTGGGCAGCCAGTTTTCTCCCAGAATTTGGCGCGCCATCTCCACCACGATGTAATCGGCCTCCAGCAGGCCGTTTTGCAGATCGTCGCCAAAACGACTCAGGCCTTGCAGGCAGGCCGGGCAGCTGGTCAGGATCTTGACGTTATCGCGCTCGCCCAGCAGGCCCTGGCTGCGCAGCTGGGCTTCGCCCTTGCGGATTTCTTCTTCTTTGCGAAAGCGCACCTGGGTCGAGATGTCGGGCCGGTTCAGCGCCAGCGTGCCAGCCTCGCCGCAACAACGCTGGGATTGCAGCACCTGGTCCCCCAGCAACGCCTTGACAGTCTTGATCGGCTCCTGCTGCTTCATGGGGCTGTGGCAGGGATCATGAAACAAAAAGGCGCCGGCGTTGGCCAGGGTGATTTTTTTCTCCAGCAGGTACTCATGGATGTCGATGATGCGGCTGCCGGGGAAGATTTTGTCAAATTCGTAGCCCTGCAGCTGGTCAAAGCAGGTGCCGCAGCTGACCACCACGGTTTTGATGTCCAGGTAGTTCAGGGTGTTGGCCACCCGGTGGAACAGCACCCGGTTGTCGGTGATGAGTTTTTCAGCCTTGTCAAACTGTCCGGCGGCGCGCTGAGGGTAGCCACAGCACAGGTAGCCCGGCGGCAGCACGGTTTGCACGCCGGCATGCCACAGCATGGCCTGGGTGGCCAGCCCCACCTGGCTGAACAAGCGTTCGGAGCCGCAACCGGGGAAATAAAACACCGCCTCGGTCTCAGCGCTGGTGGTCTGCGGGTTGCGAATGATGGGCACGTAGTCTCTGTCTTCAATGTCCAGCAGCGCGCGGGCGGTCTTTTTGGGCAGGCCACCGGGCAGTTTTTTATTGACAAAGTGGATCACCTGGGTTTTCAGCGGCGCCGAGCCCAGTGAGGCCGGTGGCGCGGCGGTTTGCCGGCGCGCCACCACCTTGAGCAGGTCATGCGCCACGCGCTGCGCTTTCATACCCACATTGACCATGGCCGAGCGCGCCAAGCGGATGGTCTCGGGGTTGGTGGCGTTCAGCATGAACATGGCTGCCGCGCCGGCCGGGCGAAAGCTCTTTTTGCCCATTTTGCGCAGCAGGTTGCGCATGGCCATGGTGACATCGCCAAAGTCGATGTTCACCGGGCAGGGCGACAGGCATTTGTGGCACACGGTGCAGTGGTCGGCCACGTCTTCAAACTCTTGCCAGTGTTTGATGCTGACGCCGCGGCGGGTTTGCTCTTCGTACAAAAAAGCCTCCACCAGCAGCGAGGTGGCCAAGATCTTGTCGCGCGGGCTGTACAGCAGGTTGGCGCGCGGCACGTGGGTGGCGCAAACCGGTTTGCACTTGCCGCAGCGCAGGCAGTCTTTCACGCTGTCGGCAATGGCGCCGATGTCGCTTTGCTGCATGATCAAGGATTCATGCCCCATCAGACCGAAGCTGGGCGTGTAGGCATTGGTTAAATCGGCCTCTAGCCCTTGTCCCACCTCAATACTTTGCTCTTTATTTCGTAGCAATTTGCCGCGGTTGAAATGGCCCTGCGGGTCAACCCGGGCCTTGTAATCGGCAAAGGGCTGCAGCTCCTCGTCGCTCAAAAACTCCATCTTGGTGATGCCGATGCCGTGCTCGCCCGAGATCACGCCCCCCAGGCTGCGGGCCAGCGCCATGATGCGCTTGACGGCGCCATGCGCGGTTTGCAACATGTCGTAGTCGTCACTGTTGACCGGCAGGTTGGTGTGCACATTGCCGTCGCCGGCATGCATATGCAGCGCGGCCCAAACCCGGCCCTTGAGCACGCGCTGGTGCACCGTGATGCACTCTTTCAAAATAGGCTCAAACGCGCGCCCAGCAAATATCTGCTGCAGCGGCACCAGCAGCTGGGCTTTCCAGCTGGCGCGCAGCGCGTGGTCTTGCAGTTGGGCAAACAGCGCGTCCACCTGGTCCAGCCAGCCCTGCCACAGGGCCCGCACCTCGGTCAGCAGCGCCAGGGCCTGCGCCACCCGGTCTCCCAGCAACTCGGCCGAGGGAATCTCGCCGGCGTCGTCCTGCCGGCCCAGAGGCAGGCCGCCCCGGGTAAAAAACTCGGTCAGGGCGTCGCACAGGGCCAGTTTGTTGCGCAGACTGAGCTCGATGTTGATGCGCTCGATGCCGTCGGTGTACTCGGCCATGCGCGGCAGCGGGATCACCACGTCTTCATTAATCTTGAAGGCGTTGGTGTGGCGCGAAATGGCAGCGGTGCGCTTGCGGTCCAGCCAAAACTTCTTGCGCGCCTCAGGGCTGACGGCAATAAAACCTTTGCCGCTGCGGGAATTGGCAATCCGCACCACCTCGGAGGTGGCGCGAGCCACGGCGTCGGCGTCGTCACCGGCAATGTCGCCCACCAGCACCATCTTGGGCAGGCCGCCTCGCTTGGACTTGGTGGCATAACCCACCGCCTTCAGGTAACGGTCGTCCAGATGCTCCAGCCCGGCCAGCAACACGCCTGTGCGCTTTTGCTCGGCAAACATGAAGTCCTTGATTTCGACAATGCTGGGCACGGCGTCTCGAGCATTGCCAAAAAATTCAAGGCACACGGTGCGGGTGTGGCCCGGCATGCGGTGCACGATCCAGCGGGCGCTGGTGATCAGGCCGTCGCAGCCCTCTTTCTGGATGCCGGGCAGGCCGCTGAGGAACTTGTCGGTGACGTCTTTGCCCAAGCCCTCTTTGCGAAATGACGGGCCCGGGATGTCCAGCCGCTCAGTGCGTAGCGGTGTCTTGCCGTCGGCCTTGAAGTACTTCAGCTCAAAACTGGCCAGCGCGGCGTCGTGAATCTTCCCCAGGTTGTGGTTCAGGCGGGTGACCTCCAGCCACTCGGCCTGCGGGGTCACCATGCGCCAGCTGGCCAGGTTGTCGAGCGCGGTGCCCCACAGCACGGCTTTTTTGCCACCAGCGTTCATGGCAATGTTGCCGCCAATGCACGAGGCCTCGGCCGAGGTCGGGTCCACCGCAAAGACATGGCCAGCACGCTCAGCGGCGTCAGCCACGCGCTGGGTCACCACGCCGGCCTCGGTCCAGACCGTGGCCACCGGCTGCGCCAGCCCGGGCAAGGCCAAAAACACCACCTCGCTCATGGCTTCGAGCTTTTCGGTGTTGATGACCACGCTTTTCCATGTCAGCGGGATGGCGCCGCCGGTGTAGCCCGTGCCGCCGCCACGCGGGATGATGGTCAGGCCAAGCTCAATACAACCCTTGACCAAGCGGGCCATCTCAGCCTCGCTGTCAGGCGCCAACACCACAAAGGGGTACTCCACCCGCCAGTCGGTGGCGTCGGTCACGTGCGAAACGCGGCTCAAACCATCGAACTTGATGTTGTCGCGCGCGGTCAAGCGGGCCAGCGCCCGCTGGGCCTTGCGCCGCAGCGCCGCCACTTCCACAAACGCGGCGTCAAAAGCCTCTACGGCCACGCCGGCGGCCTGCAGCAGCTCGCCCACCAGGGCATCGCGCTGGGGCTCGACCTCAGGGGTGCGGCGCTTTTGCACCTCGCCCAGCCGATGATGCAGGGCGTACACCAACTGGCGGCGGCGCTTGGGGTTGTCCAGCAGGTCGTCCTGCAAATAGGGGTTGCGCTGCACCACCCAGATGTCGCCCAGCACCTCATAGAGCATGCGGGCCGAGCGGCCGGTGCGACGCTCATCACGAAGCTGGTTCAGCGAGTCCCAGGCGCGGGCGCCCAGCAGCCGGATAACGATTTCGCGGTCAGACAACGAGGTGTAGTTGTAGGGGATTTCCCGGATGCGCTCATGCGGGTGCGGCGTAGCGGCGGCACCGGCCATCAGGTGCTGGATCGGCAGGGGGGCGTTCATCGACAAATGGTACCGCAGCGCAGCATTCACCCGCGACACTGATGGAAACCCTGATAAAGCCGGCCGGAATCCCTGTTTTAATCAGGGTCATTGGCGAATGACTTATTTATGTCGTGAAGATGTCATAAAGCAGGACTAGAGTCCGATGATTTACCCCTAAGGAACAACATGAAACTCAAAATTGCAAGCATTGCCATGGTCAGCGCACTGAGCCTACCGGCTCTGGCACAGACTGAAATCCAATGGTGGCACTCCATGTCTGGCGCACTGGGCGAATGGGTTGGTGACATTGCCACAGACTTCAACGGCAAACAAAAAGACTACAAGGTCGTGCCGGTGTTCAAGGGCAACTACGATGAGTCCATGGCCGCTGCAGTGGCTGCGTTCCGGGCGGGCAATGCGCCCCATGTACTGCAGGTGTTCGAAGTAGGTACTGCCACCATGATGGCGTCTAAAGGCGTCGTGGTCCCGGTCGAACAGGTCATGCGTGACGCAGGCTACAAATTCGACCCTAAAGCGTATGTTCCAGCCGTGGCGGGTTACTACACAGCCCCCAATGGCCAGATGATGTCTTTCCCCTTCAACAGCTCCACCACCGTGTTGTGGGTCAATCTGGACGCTTTCAAAGCTGCTGGCATCGCGACCGACAAGTTACCCCAAACCTGGCCCGAAGTCACATTGGCGGCCGCAAAATTGAAGGCCAATGGTCACAAGTGCCCGTTCACCACGGCTTGGCAGGGTTGGACCCAGTTGGAGAGCTTCTCAACCTGGCACAACACCGAGTTGGCAACCAAAGGCAACGGCATGAAAGGCATGGACGCCCGCATGGTCGTGAATTCGCCACTGCATGTCCGCCACATAGAAAATCTGGGCAACATGGCGCAACAAGGTCTGTTTGTATACAAGGGTCGCGCCAGCGCAGCGGGTACACCTTTTGAGTCTGGCGAGTGCGCCATTAGCGTCAACTCCTCGGCAGCCTACGCGGGAGTGAAGCGGAATGCCAAATTCCAATTCGCCGTGGGCACCCTGCCCTACTACCCCGACGTGGCCGGCGCGCCACAAAACACAGTCATCGGCGGCGCAAGCCTGTGGGTAATGTCTGGCAAAAAAGCCAACGAATACAAAGGCGTTGCTGCATTCTTTGACTACCTGTCAGACCCTCAAATCCAATCGGCCAACCACAAGCGCACAGGCTATTTGCCTGTGACCATGGCATCATTCAAACTGACCGAGGAATCCGGCTTTTACAAGCAGAACCCAGGCACGGATGTGTCGGTCAATCAAATGATCCGCAAGACGACAGACAAATCGCGTGGCATTCGGCTCGGCAACTACGTGCAGATCCGTAACATTGAAGACGAAGAATTGGAGCAAGTCTGGGCCGGCAAAAAGTCAGCCAAAGACGCCTTGGACAGCATCGTCAAGCGCGGCAATGAGCAACTGGAAAAATTCGAGAAAGCCAATAAGAAGGGCTGATCAACAAGGCGGGAGGGCCTAGCGCCCTCCCCCCGGTCGAGACAACAATAACAATGGCGTAGTCAGTGCAAAAGCAGGTTGTATTTCATTCCAAATGGCTCCCCTGGGCCTTGATCGCGCCGCAAGGGTTCGTCATTTTGGTGTTTTTCTTTTGGCCTGCGGCACAGGCCCTGGTTCAATCCTTCCAACAATCGGATGCATTCGGCACTTCGTTCGATTGGGTTGGGCTAGACAATTTCAAAGCGCTTTGGGCGGATGAGAGCTATTTAGCGTCATTCAAAACCACAGCAATTTTTTCTGCCCTTGTGGCTGGCATTGGCATCGCGGTGTCCTTGTTGCTGGCCTTTTTTGCCGACCGCATTCAGCGTGGAGCATGGGTCTACCGCACCTTGCTGGTCATGCCCTACGCAGTTGCACCGGCCGTGGCCGGCATTTTGTGGCTATTTTTGTTCTCACCGTCTGTCGGCTTGGTGGCCTACGTTTTGGCCCGCTTTGGCTTTGAATGGAATGCCCTGCTTAACAGCAACCACGCGATGACCCTGATCGTCATCACGGCGGTCTGGAAGCAGGTGTCGTACAACTTCCTGTTTTTTTTAGCCGGATTCCAGAGCATTCCCAAATCGCTTGTTGAGGCAGCAGCGATTGATGGCGCCGGGGTTTGGCACCGTTTTTGGACGATTCAGTTGCCATTGCTCGCGCCGACCACGTTCTTTCTGCTGGTGGTTAACACGGTTTACGCGTTCTTCGACACTTTTGGTATCGTTGATGCCACCACCAAGGGTGGACCAGGCAAAGATACGGCCATCCTAGTCTACAAGGTCTATTTTGACGGCTTCAAAGCGTTGGACCTCGGCGGCTCAGCAGCGCAATCCGTGGTACTGATGACCATCGTCGTAATTTTGACGGTCGCGCAGTTCCGCTACATCGAACGCAAAGTGCACTACTGACATGATTCAGCGTCAACCATGGTTGAAAGTCGCCTCCCACCTGGTGCTCCTCATCGGGGTGTTGCTGGTGGTCTTCCCGATCTACATTGCGCTGGTGGCCTCGACGCACACCGGTGAAGACATGGCGCAGTCGCCCGTGCCGATATGGTTCGGCAGCCACGCATGGGAAAACTACGGCAATATTCTCAGTGGCAACGTGCCCGGAATGGCGAATCAAATACCGGTTTCACGAATGCTGTGGGTCAGTCTGGTGATGGCTCTGCTGATACCGGCGGGAAAGATCGTGATCTCCTTGATGAGCGCCTTTGCCATTGTGTATTTCCGCTTCCCCTGGCGTATGGCCGTTTTTTGGGCAATCTTTGTAACATTGATGCTGCCCGTCGAGGTGCGTATCTCGCCGACCTACAAGGTGGTGGCCGACCTTGGCATGCTCAACACCTATGCTGGCCTGACGATTCCGCTCGTCGCCTCAGCCACTGCCACTTTTCTATTTCGACAGTTTTTCATGACCATCCCTGATGAACTGGTCGAGGCGGCCAAGATGGATGGCGCGAAACCTATGCGTTTTTTCTGGGATATTCTGTTGCCACTGTCTCGCACTAGCATTGCGGCCCTGTTTGTGATTCAGTTCATTTACGGGTGGAACCAATACCTGTGGCCCTTGCTGATCAGCACCAATGAAGACATGTACCCCATCGTCATGGGCATTCGCCGGCTGATCGGCGGTGGCGACGCCCAAGTGGAGTGGAACGTGGTCATGGCCACCGCCGTGCTGGCCATGCTGCCACCGGCGCTGGTGGTGATGCTGATGCAAAAATGGTTCGTCAAGGGCCTGGTGGACTCCGAAAAATAAACCGGCAACCGGTCAACTCAACATGGCATCGATCAGTCTGCAACACCTCATCAAGCACTACGGCGTTGGCAAATCGGCCAACAAGGTGATCCACGGCGTCAGCGCCGAGGTCGCCGACGGCGAGTTTGTCGTCATCGTTGGCCCATCAGGCTGCGGCAAGTCCACGCTTCTGCGCATGGTGGCCGGATTGGAAGAGATCACGGGTGGGCAGGTCAAGATTGGCGATCGGGTGGTGAATGACCTGGAGCCGGCCGAGCGCGACATTGCCATGGTGTTCCAGAACTACGCGCTGTACCCGCACATGAGCGTGTTCGAGAACATGGCCTACGGCCTGAAAATCGCCAAGGTGCCAGCCGCCGAGATCCGTCAGCGGGTGGACAAGGCCGCAGCGATTCTGGAGATCGGCCCGTATTTACAGCGCAAGCCTCGCGAATTGTCGGGCGGGCAACGCCAGCGGGTGGCCATGGGCCGGGCCATCGTGCGCCAGCCTCAGGTTTTTTTGTTTGACGAGCCGCTGTCCAACCTGGATGCCAAGCTTCGGGCTCAAACCCGTCTGGAGATCCAGAAACTGCACCGCGAGCTGGGCATCACCTCGCTGTTTGTCACCCACGACCAAGTGGAAGCCATGACACTGGCGCAGCGCATGATGGTGATGAACAACGGGGTGATGGAACAGTTTGGCACGCCCGAGGAGGTGTACAACCGTCCGGCCACCACCTTTGTGGCCAGCTTCATCGGCTCGCCACCCATGAACCTGCTGCAACAGGCGCCTGACGCTCGCCCGGGCACCATCACCGGCGTGCGGCCTGAGCACCTGGACATCGGGCCGACCGGCTGGGCGCTCACGGTGGAGGCAGTGGAATTGCTGGGCGCCGAGCGGCTGGTGTACGGACGTTGGCAGCACGGCGGCGACGAGGTGGTGGTGCTGCGGACCGACGAGTCGCACGCCGTGCCCGGCCTGGGCCGTACCATCCACGTGCAGCCCCGCCCCGGCAAGATTCACTGGTTTGACGCCGCCAGCGGCCAACGAAAGGATACCCCATGACCCCCATCACTTCAGACCATTGGCCCTACCCACGCTGGGTGGCGCACCGCGGCGCCGGCAGGCTGGCCCCAGAGAACACCCTAGCCAGCTTTCGCCTGGGTGCGGCGCACGGTTACCGCATGTTTGAGTGCGACGTCAAACTCAGCGCGGACGAGGTGGCGTTTCTGATGCACGACGCCACACTGGGGCGCACCACCAACGCCCGACACCAGTTGGGCCGAGGTGTCAGCGCCATCGGGGGCGACCACCCCTGGAGCGCCCTGGCCCAGCTTGACGCTGGCGGTTGGCATTCGCGCGCCTATGCCGGCGAACCGTTGCCTACGCTGACCAACATCGCCCGCTATTGCTTGGCCAACAGTTTTTTTCTGAACATCGAGATCAAACCCACGCCGGGGCTGGCGCGCCGCACCGGCGAGGTGGTGGCCCAGCAGGCCGCGCGGCTCTGGGCAGGCACAGCGGTACCGCCGTTGCTGACTTCGTTCGAGCCCGAGGCGCTGGCCGGCGCACGTGACACCCAGCCCGAACTGCCGCGTGGCCTCTTGCTCGACACCCTGTGGACCGGCTGGCTGGAAACCGCCCTTACGCTGGACTGCGTGGCTGTCGTGTGTAACCACGCGCTATGGGACACCTCCAGCGTTCGGCAAGCCAAAAGCGCGGGCCTTCGCACCCTGAGCTACACCGTCAACGACGAATGGGCGACGCAACGCCTGCTTGACCTGGGCACCGACGCCATCATCACCGACCGGGTTGACCTGTTCCCACCGGCCCAGGTCGGCTGAACTGGTCCGTACCCGAATACCCTCGGCCAGGCACCAGACTTTGGTCGGTTTGCTATGATTTTCGATATTTACGAAAGGTGGTTCCCTATGAAATTCCAACTCAAACAACTTGGCGTGGCTCTGGCGGCCGGCGCCCTGCTGCTGGCCGGTGCAGCTCAGGCGGCCGACCCCAAGGTGCTCAACATCTACAACTGGTCCGACTACATCGCCGAAGACACGATCAAGAATTTTGAGAAAGAAACTGGCATCAAGGTGCGCTACGACACCTACGACAACAACGAAATTTTGCATGCCAAGCTGGTGGCCGGCAAAACTGGCTACGACATCGTGGTGCCGGGCTCGCACTTTGCAAAAACCCAGATCGAAGGCGGCCTTCTGCAAAAGCTGGACCGCAGCAAGCTCAACAACTGGGGCAACCTCGACAAGAGTCTGCTTGATCAACTGGCCAAGCTGGATCCGGGTAACGCCCACTTGGTGGACTGGCTCTGGGGCTATGTCACGGTGGGCATCAATGTCAACAAAGTGACGAAGGCGTTGGGCGACATGCCCATGCCCGAGAACGCCTGGAGCCTGCTGTTTGACCCCAAGTACGCTAGCAAGCTCAAAAGCTGCGGCGTGAGCGTGCTCGACTCCGCCTCTGAGGTGCTGCCAGCCGCGCTGCTCTACCTGGGCAAGCCGCCCTACAGCCGCGACGCAGCTGACTACGCCGAAGCCGCCAAGTTGCTCAAGTCCATCCGGCCCTTTGTGACCAAGTTTTCCTCATCAGGCTATATCGAGGACATGGTGGGCGGCGCCACCTGCCTGGTGATGGGCTTTTCGGGCGACATCAACATCGCGCGCAGCCGTGCCGCTGAAGCCGCCACAGCGACCGACGCCAAAACCAAAACCAAGGGCAAGCCCAAAGAGCCGGTGGTGATCGAGGCACTGGTGCCCAAAACCGGCGCCACCCTGTTCTTTGACACAATGGCAATCCCGAAAGACGCCAAAAATGTAGAGAACGCTCACCTGTTCATCAACTACATCTTGCGCCCCGAGGTGCATGCCTCGCTGACCAACAAGGTGTTTTATGCCAACCCGAACGCAGCCTCGCTGAAGTTCGTGAAAAAAGACGTGGCCGAGAACAAGTCCATCTTCTTGGACGCCGCTGCCACAAAGACCATGGTTGCCCCAGACGCGCTGCCACAAGACACGCGCCGGGTACAAACACGCACCTTCACCAGCTTCAAGGCTGGCAAATAAGGGCTACGCTTGCCAACTCCGTGCCATCAGCCACTGGCTGGTGGCACATGTCACAGCCATGGCGGCATAACTGACCATCTTGCCGTCCCGGCCTGCCAGCCATAAGCCCAGCACAAAGACCAGGCTACTTGCTATTATATTTATAGCTAACTGTGTAGACAAGGCAAGGGCTAGAGGCCTTTTTTTCATAAAGAAATGTGCACCTAGCGTGACCAGCAGCGCAAGGCTGATTGCCGGTGCGGCAAAGTTCAACAGGTGGTTCAAAGCAGCAATGGGGCCCATCAGCCGTGAAACATTTGTGTAAGTGGTGGTTGCGTCACCGCCTGATTTTATAATCCGGTCATGCCAGTCTGGGCCCTTGGGCTAAACCACACCACCGCGCCGCTTGATTTGCGTGGCCGTTTCGCCTTTGCGATCGAGCAGATTGAGCCCACCCTACTGGCCCTGCGCCGCTCCTTGTCGCGCCCTCCCGAGGCGGCACTCATCTCCACCTGCAACCGCACTGAGATTTACTGCGCCGGCGAGCAGCCCGAACTCGAGCGCACCCTGGACTGGCTGGCCCAGTCGGGCGGAGTGTCACCCGCCACGCTCCGCTCCCACGCCTACACCCTGCAAGACGGCCTGGCCGCACGACACGCTTTTAGGGTGGCCAGCGGGCTCGACTCCATGGTGCTGGGCGAGCCGCAAATCTTGGGTCAGTTCAAAGATGCAGTGCGTGCCGCTGAGGCCGCAGGGACCCTGGGAAGCACCCTGAGCCAGATGTTCCAGCGCTCGTTCGCCGTGGCCAAGGAGGTGCGAAGCTCTACCGAGATCGGGGCCCACTCCATCAGCATGGCAGCAGCGGCGGTGCGCCTCTCGGGCCAGTTGTTTGAAGACCTGGGCAAGGTCAATATTCTGTTTGTGGGCGCGGGCGAGATGATCGAACTGTGCGCCACCCACTTTGCCGCCAAAAGCCCCAAACGCATGGTGATTGCCAACCGCACGCTCGAGCGCGGCGAAAAACTGGCCAGCCGGTTCGGCGGGGAGGTGATGCACCTGGCTGAAGTGCCAGCCCGGCTGCATGAATTTGACGCAGTTGTCAGCTGTACCGCCAGCACCCTGCCCATCATTGGCCTGGGCGCGGTGGAGCGGGCCCTGAAGCAGCGCCGCCGCCGCCCCATGTTCATGGTCGACCTGGCGGTGCCACGCGACATCGAACCCGAAGTCAAGGCCCTGGGCGACGTGTACCTCTACACGGTGGACGACCTGGCCAGTGTGGTGCAGACTGCCCAGGCCAGCCGGCAAGCGGCCGTGGCGCAGGCCGAGGCCATTGTGGATGCCGGCGTACAAAGTTTCATGCACTGGGTAGACCAACGCAATGCCGTGCCTTTGATTCAGCAGCTCAATGCCCAGGCCGACGAGTGGCGGGCAGCTGAAATTGCCCGGGCGCGCAAATTACTGGCCAAAGGCGAAAACGTGGAGGCCGTACTGGAAGCGCTGTCGCGCGGCCTGACGCAAAAAATGCTGCACGGTGCACTGGCCGAGCTGCACGCCGGGGACAACCTGGCCCGCGAACGTGCCAGCTCGGCGATCCAGCATTTCTTTTTGCGCCGCGAACGTTAGCGACCCTTTCCGCTGCCCCAGGCAGCAAATGCCGGGGCAATACCCAAGCCTCTGGTTGCTGAGCGCAACCGCCCCCACCCAAGCGCTGCCCCACCCCCGAAGCCACTACCGCTCCTCCCGAACGTGAAACAATTTTTTCGACAACAACTCGCTCGCTATGCCGACCGTCTGGGGGAGCTGGAGTTTTTGCTCTCGCGCGAAGACATCATAAAGGACATGGCTCAGTTCCTGGTGCTGTCGCGGGAGCACACCGAGGTAGCGGCGGTGGCTGGGCGTTGGGCCCGCTATGGCCAGCGCGAAGCCGATCTGGCCAGCGCGCAGGAGATGCTGAGCGGCTCTGCCGACGACCCCGAGATGGCTGGCATGGCGCAGGAAGAGCTTGAGGCCGCCCAGGCGGAGTTGCAGGTGCTGGACGACGAGTTGCAACGTATGCTGCTGCCCAAGGACCCGGACGACGCACGCAACGCCTTTGTCGAGATCCGCGCCGGCACCGGCGGCGACGAATCGGCCCTCTTTGCCGGCGATCTGGCCCGAATGTACACCCGCTACTGCGACAGGCAGGGCTGGAAAACCGAGGTCATCAGCGAATCTCTGAGCGAGCTCGGCGGCTACAAAGAGCTGGTGCTGCGGGTCGAGGGGGCGCAGGTGTACGGCGCGCTCAAGTTTGAATCGGGTGGCCACCGGGTGCAGCGTGTGCCTGCCACCGAAACTCAAGGTCGCATCCACACCAGCGCCTGCACGGTGGCCGTGCTGCCTGAGCCGGACGAAGCCACGGCGGTGCAGATCAACCCGGCCGACCTGCGCATCGACACCTACCGCGCCAGCGGCGCCGGCGGCCAGCACATCAACAA